>NZ_JBEFZI010000001.1:556836-739858 GCF_040195695.1 Paenibacillus wuxiensis
TCGAGGACGTATAACTGACTTGAAGCGTCACCTGCATGAAGTCGTTCGCAACCGCAATCTGCATCGAGAGCGCCGCAAGAAGACAGGAGCGTACCAGGTTGCGCTTGTCGGCTATACGAATGCGGGGAAGTCAACGCTGCTGCGGCAACTGACTCAGGCGGATGTGTATGTGGAGAACCAATTGTTTGCGACGCTTGATCCGACTTCTCGCCAGTGGGAGCTTCCTAGCGGGAAGGTAGTGGTATTAACAGATACGGTTGGCTTTATTCAAAATCTGCCTCATGATCTCGTAGCGGCTTTTCGTGCGACATTAGAGGAAGTGAATGAGGCTGATCTCATTTTGCATGTAATGGACGCTTCTTCGCAGATGCGAGAGGATCATATGCGGGTCGTAGAGGATATTTTGCAGCAATTAGGAGCGGGAGCCAAGCCGCAAATTGTTCTCTATAATAAGAAGGATCTGTGCACTCCAGAACAACGACAGATGCTGCCGCATGATAAAGATCACTTTATTATAAGCGCTTATGATGAAGGGGATCTGGAGCGTATTCGGCAGGCAGTGCAAGATCAATTGTCCGGCCAAACGGTTACCTACCGAATATCCGCGGATCGTGGGGATTTAATTGCCTTGATCTATCGACTGGGAGAGGTTCTGGAGCAGGAGATTGACGAGAATGATCTGCTGCTTAAGGTTCGGTTGGATCGGCTAGCTGCTGAGCAGCATGGATATAAGTTGAAAGATTACATCAATAAATAAGCTTTCCTTCATGGGAATGGATCAAGGGGAATGGATAAGATGCAATTTACAGCAAGACTGGAGCAATTGGAGCAGCAAATCGAAGAGAAGATTGCTGGGCAGGTACGGGGAATCGAGCGAATCGCAGAGCGGAATCAATGGAAGGTTATACAGGCGTTTCAGAAGCATCATGTGAGTGATTTTCACTTTGCGGGCTCGACGGGGTATGGCTACAATGACCGTGGACGCGAGGTGCTTGATGAGGTATATGCTCAAGTGTTCGGTGCGGAAGCGGGATTGGTGCGACCTCATTTTGTATCAGGCACACATACGATTGGGACGGCTCTGTTCGCCGTACTTCGCCCTGGCGATGAATTGTTATACATTACGGGTACACCGTACGACACGCTGCATAAGGTGATTGGCAAAGAGGATGATGGGACAGGCTCTCTGCGTGATTGGGGAGTATCCTATAATGAGGTGCCGCTGACTGAGGCTGGAGATGTAGATTGGGAGCAAGTGCGTGAAAGCATAACCGAGCGTACGAAAGTCATAGGCATTCAACGTTCACGCGGTTATGGATGGAGAGCATCCTTCACGGTTGAACAGATCGGTGAGATGGTACGGCAAGTAAAAGCGATTAAGCCGGATGTTGTTGTGTTCGTGGATAATTGCTACGGGGAATTTACAGAACTGCAGGAGCCGACGGAGCTAGGTGTTGATGTAATGGCCGGCTCGCTTATTAAGAACCCAGGAGGCGGTATTGCGGAAACAGGCGGTTACATTGTAGGTAAGCGCATGTATGTGGAAGCAGCGGCCTCTCGCTTAACTGCACCGGGAATTGGTGGAGAAGTTGGAGCTATGTTAGGGATGACACGTTCGATGTATCAAGGTCTCTTCTTAGCGCCGAGCATCGTTGGACAAGCAGTGCGAGGCAGTGTGTTTGCAGCAGCCTTGTTCGAGGAGCTTGGGTTTGAGACCTCACCGCATTGGAAGGCGCCTCGTACCGATTTGATTCAAGCCTTGCGATTCCATTCAGCCGATCATTTAATCGCGTTTGTGCAGGGGATTCAGAAAGCCTCGGCCGTTGATGCGCACGTCGTGCCTGAACCATGGGATATGCCTGGTTATGAGCATCCAGTCATTATGGCGGCAGGTACCTTCATTCAAGGAGGGAGCTTGGAGTTGTCTGCCGATGCGCCGATTCGTGAGCCATATACAGCTTACATGCAGGGTGGGCTTACGTATGCGCATGCGAAACTTGGAGCGCTGACAGCACTGCAAACCATGGTTGATCGAGGCTTGCTAGAGCTTTAAATATTATTTTTGTTAGATTTCCTGACATCCATTGACACGTTTGCTTCCAGGGGATAAAATGAGAACAAGAAAGGCATAACACGTACTCTGATCGGAGTAAATTCACTGATGAGCGACCGCGCGTAACAGGCGTTTGTTAAACTGGGATGTCAGTTAGCGCACACAGCACGTAAACTTTCTTTTATGACAAACTAGGAAGGTTGATAAGCAGTGGGAGATGAGATTCGCAGAAATATGGCGTTGTTTCCAATCGGCATCGTGATGAAGCTGACGGATTTGACGGCTCGTCAAATTCGTTACTACGAACAGCATGAATTAATTATGCCTGCTCGTACTTCTGGAAACCAGCGTCTCTTTTCCTTCAACGACGTAGAGCGATTGCTTGAAATCAAGACACTTATTGAAAAGGGAGTCAACATAGCAGGCATTAAGCAGGTACTGAATCCGGTAACGAAGGAATCGGAAGAGGCAACTGTGCTTAGTGAAGCTTCGGAGAGCAAACGCAAGGAATTGTCCGATCTCCAATTGCACCGCATGTTGAAGCAGCAGCTTATAGCCGGTAATAGACCGGGGCAAGTATCGCTGATCCAAGGCGAACTGTCTCGTTTCTTTACAAAATAGATATGAATCTAATCACGCTTATGGAGAAGGAGATGTTACCCTGTGGGTTATACCAGAGAAGACATTGAACGCATTGCGAAGGAACAAAATGTACGATTTATCCGTCTGCAATTTACGGATTTGCTCGGTACGATTAAGAATGTCGAAATTCCGGTAAGCCAATTGCCTAAGGCACTGGATAACAAAATGATGTTTGACGGTTCTTCAATTGAAGGTTATGTGCGCATTGAAGAATCCGATATGTATCTTGTCCCAGATTTGGATACTTGGGTTGTCTTCCCATGGGTAACGGAAGATCGTGTCGCTAGATTGATTTGCGACGTATACACAACGGATGGAACGCCGTTTGCAGGATGCCCGCGTGGAATTTTGAAGAAAGCCTTGAAGGAAGCAGAAGCACTTGGCTTCACGTCCATGAACGTAGGTCCGGAACCGGAATTCTTCTTGTTCAAGACGGACGACAAGGGCAATCCGACGATGGAACTGAACGACCAAGGCGGTTACTTCGACTTGGCACCGACGGATCTTGGTGAGAACTGCCGCCGCGAAATCGTATTGAAGCTGGAAGAGATGGGCTTCGAAATTGAAGCTTCTCACCATGAGGTGGCCCCTGGCCAGCATGAGATCGATTTCAAATATGCAGATGCAATTAAGGCAGCAGACCAAATTCAAACCTTCAAGCTCGTCGTGAAGACGATTGCTCGTCAGCATGGCTTGCACGCTACATTCATGGCGAAGCCGCTGTTCGGTGTGAACGGTTCAGGTATGCACTGTAACATCTCCTTGTTCAACGGTAAGGAGAATGCGTTCTACGATGAAAGCGATAAGCTTGGCTTGAGTCCGGCAGCACGTCAATTTATGGCGGGGGTATTGAAGCATGCTCGCGGATTTGCGGCAATCACGAATCCAACGGTCAACTCCTATAAGCGCTTAGTTCCTGGCTATGAAGCACCATGTTATGTGGCATGGTCTGCAAGCAACCGCAGTCCAATGGTTCGTATCCCAGCGTCCCGTGGTTTGAGCACGCGTGTTGAAGTTCGCAACCCGGATCCAGCGGCGAACCCGTACTTGGCTCTAGCGGTAATTTTAAAAGCAGGATTGGAAGGCATCAAGAAGAAGTCAGACCTTCCAGCTCCTACGGATCGTAACATTTACGTTATGACAGAAGAAGAACGTCTGGCTGAAGGCATCCCAAGCTTGCCATCCAGCTTGAAGGAAGCATTGGAAGAGCTTCTGCGCGACGAGACGATTTGCGATGCACTGGGTGATCATGCATTGCAGCACTTCTTGGAATTGAAAGAAATTGAATGGGATATGTACAGAACGCAAGTTCACCAATGGGAACGCGATCAATACATGACATTATACTAATTCATTTAAACCCTAGAGCCGTAAGGCTTCTGGGGTTTTTTATTTTGGGGGCAGGGGGATGTGGTGAATGTCTTTTTAGATTCGTAATAAAGCAAACAAAGGCGATTTTGACATACAAGTAGAAGCCTCATTTCTGCACGATAGATGACATTGCATCTGGATCGACCCCAGTTGAGAAAAAATCATTCAGGAATGATAAATGAAGCAAGACAGCTTGTGAGTTTTGAAAGTTTACACGTTCAATCTTGATCCCCCAGTAAGTGCGGTAACATAACAAAAGATAAGTTCTTTGGTATTTTCTAAATTAATGCTTGCATTTATTTCAATTGGGGCTTATTAGGGAGGGCATAGAGTGAACAACTTATACTATAGGGGCAAAGCCCAAGGGGAGAGTGTAGAACATGTGCGATTCCCTAAAAATTATGCGCGAAGTTTCAAAGGATACGACAGAAATGTGCTGAATTCATATGCTAGTGCTCGGAGTTCAAGAAAAGTTAGAAGCGCAGATAGGCAAACTAAAATAACTGTATGGGGGCAACGACCTTCTAGGGGATGGCTATATCATAAAGAACTGTAAGGAAAAAAATAAGTACACAATCAATTGAATATAGTTACACGAGCGGAATGAACAGAATGAATAAGGGTAACCTGAATGTAGATATTGAAAAGTTTGGAAAGATAAACGAGATTATCTCTGAACCTTGTGGTGCTTGACAACACAGGAGGGACGAGGAAGTTATATGGCACTAACTTGTGAAGATTAACCAGTACAGTTGTGATAAGGTAATTTACTGTCGCAATCATGTTCGGTTAGAAAGAAGTTTGTGAGGATCCCTGATACGATAGAAGATAGGTACATGCGTGAATACGTCAAGGACTTCCAGGTATACACCTTTGTTTTTGACCCACCAATTTTCAGGAAAAGCAAGAACTATAACCGTCAACAGTAATTTTTATTTTCTCATAATTGCCTGGGGTTACGCTGATAGGTTCAGATGGTTCGTTACTTAAATCTACCCGTCTTACTTCTTTCTTGCTTATTGCTTCCCATGTTTCATTTTTATAGACAAATATCTGATATTTCACATCATCTGTTGGGCCCGCTGCTCCTACGATTTGTACAAAACTCAAATGTAGTGTTTGAGGAAACGTGATTTCTAAACTTCCAGAAAAGAAGTCGGATGTGGGGCCCCATCGAGTGGTTAAATCACCATCAAACACATACTTAGCTAATTGATTATCAAAGTTATTACTATCTACTACCGTCGTACCTTTGGGCATTGGCGAAATTACGTTTGGCTACGAATTAAATGAAGTACCTGATCCAGAAAAACCAACAAATCCAGAGCCGACCAAAGGAAACAGAGCATTATTAGTAGTTACCATGACAACAGGTTTGGAGAAAGAATTCGACCTTAGCATGGAAGAAGTAAATGCCTTTATCACATGGTACGAAAATAAGCAGGCTGGATCGGGGACTGCTTCTTATGCAATCAACAAGCACAACAATAACAAAGGGCCATTCAACGCACGTAAAGACTACGTTATCTTTGATAAGATCCTAACGTTTGAAGTGAACGAGTATACAACTAAATAAACTCAATGCCGCTCCTATGGGGCGGTTTTTTCATTTCAGCCAAAAAAGGACGGATTTATTACCGTATAAAGTCGTGTTGTCATGGATTTACCGATGTAAGATAGTAACATAGACGCAAAGAGAACCACGATGACGCGAGGGTAATAACTCCGGGTACGGACGCAATGTAGCGATATACCGTACACAAACGGTGAAAACTGCGCAGCGTCTAATTAACTTGTTATTTATAACCTTCCTCCATAGTCGCTCCTTCGGGAGCGGTAATTTGTTGACTTTGCAGATATAAATATTTTTCAGCTCAGTGCCGATATAAGTTTAGTCAACAAGAAAAAAGGAGTGGCATTTTTGAAAACTATAAAGTTTTTATTGTGTGCAGTAATGATGTTCTCTCTTATTGCAGGTTCAGTATCTGCGCAAGAGGGAAAAAACGAAGTGGCTTTTTCTATTCCTGCAAACTCGTTTTGTGATGCATCGCATAAGGTTCAATTGTCATTGAACATAACTAACATTGGTGGCAATGCTGCTGATATTACTTTACAGTTGTATAACGAAGAAGGAGCTCCGATCTCTATAAAAGGTGACTCTCACAACGGAATAAAATCTAATATTACACTTGGAGCTTCTACTAATGTCGCACCTAAAAAAACGGTATTCTACCAAGCTAGTCTAGGGCAAAACTACTTTTCTTGTAAATAAATACCATATTATGGTACATTACAAGTAAAAGATTCGAGCAGTAAAGTAATTGCAAGTGGTTGGATAAGTGCCACTAACGGGAATACACCAATTATTATTAATTCTGGATTGCCGATAACTGGTAGTCAAGGAGGAAACGACGGCAATGGAGGCGAGGAAACGACGCCGCCATCTGATACGAATTTAGTTAAACCATTAGATTGCAAAGATCCTGAGAAGTCAATATTGGCATTTGCATCGAGTAAGTATAGTCAAAACTTCGTACCATGTCAGGCATTTGATGGTGATATTTATACAAGTTGGGCTACTAAGGATTATACAACTGCTGGATGGCTTGGGGTAGATTTCGGAGAACCCACTTTAGTGCAAAAATATGAAATTGCTGCAAGAACTAAAAGTATAGATGGAACTGGATCAGCACCTAATACCTGGACATTTGAGGGTAGTGACGATAAAGTCAACTGGACTGAATTGGATACACAAGTAGACCAAAAATCATGGGAATTCGGTGAAGCGAGAAGCTTTTTGACAAAGAACAAAAATAAGTACCGTTACTATCGAATAAATATTACTAAAAACAACGGTCTTGAGTTCTACACGGCTATTGGGGAATTACGTATGTTTTAATGAACAGATAAGAGTGTCCTTCTATGGATGCTCTTTTATTTTATGTTTTTGTTAACCTCCATAGCCGCTCCTTACGGAGCGGTACTTTTATTAAGATTAATAGAAAAAGTGATACACCTTAAGTTAAATAATGGTATTATATAGGAGGGAGTTGGAAAATAACTCTACTACATATGAAGGTGGGATACTATGAAAAAGTTTGTATCAACGCTTCTGGTATTCGCATTAATGTTTGTTTTATCAACTAGCGCTTTCGCGTCAAAAGGCTATGCTGACACTAAGGAAACTGCGGTGGAGTTAAACGGATTATCTCAAGCTGGTTCGTTCTTGGATTATCAGGACAGCGACTTTTACAAGTACACAAATAATACTGGAAGAACGATTGTGCTGAACTTTGTTGTTGAGCCGCAAGTAAGTTTTATTAACTATGATATCAGAGGGTATTTTCCTAATGGCGATATCCTTACGGCAAAAGATCAAGGTGCTGGCAACAAGGACATTATTTACGATGTAGAACTCCAGCCAGGAGAGGTTATTTACTTAGAAATTAAGGGTCATACAGTTAGAGACTTTGGAAGGGATGCCCCATATCGCATATACTACCTTTAAGCAAAGAAAGCCCTAATTAGCCACTGAACAATCAGTGGCTTTTTTCATAGGAGGAAATACCTTCCTTGTGTCGAAGTATGACGATATAGGGAGGTCAGAACAAAATGCACTTAACGAAAAGAGAAGTACAGCAAGCGGTGTTTAATTTTTTTTAAAGAATCCTCAGACTTCAACCGGTGCAATACACAAGTACATCGAAAACCTATTGAATGAAAGAGGATTAGCAGGGGAAGTAACTACTGGTAATCAGTATATGCGGGTTACTAGTCATATCTCTGTAAGCGCACAGGACGCCATGCTGGTAAATGAAGTGATATACGATCTTATTAGCGAAAGAGTGTTAACACCAGGCGTTGACGCTAGCAATTTAGAATTACCTTTCATATCTGTGACGTCCACAGAGAGACTGAATAGTCTTATTGAATAGTAGTAAGATTGAAGCACCTTAACGGGTGCTTTTTTATTTGTTCATAGATGGAGAAAGTTCGAAATAATAAGGGATGGAGGCTAAACGAAGAATGAAAGCAGCCGTAACCAGTAAAACGTATAGTATTCATGAGTTTTAAAAACGATATGGCTAGAGTTGCTGAATTGTCTAAACGAGTAACACCAGATGAAGTAGAAGCAGTTAAGTCATTAGCTCGTTCATTTGGATGCACAAGAATGGATGGTGAATCAAGTGAAATGGGTCGTTGTAAGGATATATAACGATTACGAAGTTTCTGTCGAAGAATTTGAAACATATGACGAAGCAAAAGCAGATTATGATTCGCGGAATAACGAGAATAGTTTGTTTGAGAAAATGTATCTTGCGAAAATTGAGGATAGCTCAGAACCAGGTCGGCAATAGGCGGCTTTTTATTTGCACCTAAATACACGATTGTTATATCAAAGCACGGTATTATATCCAATAAGTTTGCACTATATTACACAGTCACTCTAAGTAGTGGCTTTTTATTATGTATAGAAAGGATGAACAACAATGGGGACAGTAAACCTCAAAGATTTGGAGCCTGGTTCATACGTGTCAGTTAATGGAGAGATAACGACAAAGGAAAGAGTGGAGCAGCTCATTGCGTCTGGATACCGACTATCATCGCTCCACACTGTGTCTGAAGCATACATACAAGATGCCTTGGACGCGCTTCGCTGTGATCGGTTAGCGGGGAGGGAGCCTGAAGACTATTGCGCTCCAGATCCTAATGCCAAACGAATTATCTTTTAATAAGGAGGGTTGGACGTGGATAGAAGTTTAATGCGACGGTTAGTGAGAGTGTTTAATAACAAATTAAAAAAGAAATCAAATTACCACTATATTTGGTCATTATAGACCCCTAGTTGAAAACAGCTATAAAGTTTATCTTATATTTAATCCATTATCGATTTACATCAATGACTCTACTTCGAAATTGGTGGATAAAGAAGAAGGGGGAGGGGATTTTATGGTAATTGGAAATTCAGTAAAGAAAAGCTGCTTGCTCTTGTTGATGATTTGCACTGTTTTGGCTTTATTTGCTCCAAATGTACAAGCTGCAAATTCTTATACTTACAAGAAGCAGGAGGCAGAAAACGGAACAGTGTTGCACGTGATCAGTACTGATCCTAGCAACATTCAGTTTAAATTGCTTAATGAAAAAAGCACTCTCGCAGAATCTGGCTATTATGGAATAAATGGCGGATATTTTACTTTTGGGAAGAAAGATCAAACTCTCCACATTGCAGTGATGAACGATAAAACTGTTACAGGAAAAGGACAATGGGAATCCAACAGTGGTGGATATAACGGTATCAGCACAGGAAAGAAAAAAGGAGGAGGAACTATAGTTTGGGATGGCAAAACGGATACACTCTCTTTGCAAGATGTACATGGTATGGGAGATATCAAAGTTAGTAATAGAAACAATTATTGGGCTCAAGGTGGAGTTTCAATGAGTCTTAATGATGATAGAAATTGGAAGAAAATAGCCAATGACGAGGGTATTGCTGGAATGACGCAGAAAAAAGAAAGAACTGCAATGTTATTCATGGGTGGTAGTAAAATTTATCTTATTGTTACTAATGATCAGATAACAGCAAGTGATTTCAGAGATGCTATCAAAGATAAATACGGATCAGGTGCCAAAGCTATCTTCCTTGATGGTAGTTATTCTTCACAACTAAATTGCAAAGAAGAAACCATTGAAGGAAAGAAAAAAAGGGAACTACAACAAATTATTGTTTTAAAAAACACAAAATAGTTTGAAGAAAAGTCGCTGATTATTCAGCGGCTTTGTATATGTACATATTTTCTTATAGCGGCAAGAAAATGGAACAATTTTCAATAATTAATTTACTTAATATGCTAAATATTGATACTCTACTAGTGCATTTGGCAGCAATCATTGACTTTGGAAATAGAAGTGAGTCATCTGTGATAAATGGGGAAAGATCAACACCGACAAATGGAATGAATATTAGAGGTCTTTATGTACCAAATTGAGGAAGATTATATGTTCGAATCGGGAATGATCTTTCAACACTAATGAAAAGCACCTAACCGGTGCTTTTTTCATGGAGAGTTCAAAGATCAAACTACTGATCCAGTAGATAAAAGTATTGAAGTAGAGGATCATTTCGCCAGTACATGAAGTGGTTGAGACAGCTAACGTAAAAGTCACCATTAGGGATGAAAGGGTTAAGGATGATTAATGAAAAGTAGACAATTAGTTTAATATACAATTCTCTTCTTTTATTTACAAATATACCCTATTGAGTTAATATGTTGATATAGGGACAAAAACCCCTATTATATCAATGAGAGGGAAGTGAGACAATGAAAGCAAAAAAAATGTTTGTTGCGTTTTTGATGGCAGTAGTAATGGTAGTGACTTCACCTTCTGTTTTTGCATACACGGGTTTCGGCGATACCCTACAAGAAGCTGTGATGCTTTATAGATGGGGGTACTCATATGAAGACCAATTCACTTTACCAATTGATAATATCAATGACTATGATTACTATGTGATCGATTATACAAATGGTGATCAGAGTGCAATGGGTTTCCATATTAGCATGAAGCCTCAGCCAGGAGTTATTTACGATCTTCAGCTTATCGAAACAGATTCAAACGGGAGAATTATTAAAGTATCCGACTACAATGACAACACAATTGAGAAAAATATTTGGCATTCGCTTTATAATGGGCATAAGGCATACATCAGAGTATCCTCACATGGGTTTAATGATTACGGTAAAGATTACACTCTGAAGTTTAAGAGAGTTGTATAACTGATATAACACGAGTATGAGCCGTAGGGAATCCCGCGGCTCTTTTAGTGTACTTTGCTGTCCTAAATTTAGTTGTTTGTCCGTTGCTTGTAGTAATGATAGTCCCTTGTTAATGAACCCTCTATGCAATGTCAGAAGACAATCGGCGCATTCGCCCTAACCGCCGACATCGGCTTCGGTCGTTATTCGAATCAAATACCTGATTCGGTACGCTTTTATTCCGTTGGGATTCCATATGGCTTGCGAGGACGATAAAAGAGCGGAAAGGTTCCGATTTTCGAATCTACACGAAGCTGGATCTCCTCAGCTGTTCACAATAACACCACCTGTAGCATGAATGAATTGACCCGAAATATACGATGCGTCTTCCGATGCCAGAAATACATACGCGGGTGCGACCTCGCAAGGTTGCCCTGCACGTCCCATTGGATTTTTTCTCCCCACTTCGCGACTTGAGCGGCAGGAAAGGATGCGGGAATAAGAGGCGTCCATATGCTTCCTGGGACAACGCCGTTTACTCGAATGCCTCGGCTGTGCAACGATTTCGAGAGCGACCGCGTAAAAGCAACGATGGCGCCCTTGGTGGCTGAATAATCGATGAGCTGTTCATTCCCCTCATAGGCAGTGAGCGAGGCGGCATTGATAACGCTGCTTCCCTTTTTCATGTGGGGAAGGGCGGCCTTCGTTAAATAAAATACCGAGAAAAAATTGGTTCGAAACGTTCTTTCCATCTGTTCGGAAGTAATACTTTCTAAACTGGTCTGAACATGCTGCTCGGCCGCGTTATTCACAAGAATATCCAGCTTCCCGAATTGTGTGACAGTTTGTTCCACGATTTGTTTGCAAAAATCTTCTTGGCCAAGATCCCCGGCAATACACAGACATTTGCTCCCTTTTTGCTCGACAACCTGTTTGGTTTCTTCAGCATCCGTATGTTCGTTAAGATACACAATGACGACATCTGCGCCTTCTTTGGCGAAGGCTACCGCTATGGCTCGTCCTTGGCCGCTGTCTCCTCCGGTAATGATGGCCACTTTATTTTTAAGTTTGCCGCTCGGTTTGTAGTTCGGATCGTCATAAATGGGACGCGGGTTCATCAGAGACTCAATACCGGGCTGCTCATCTTGGTGCTGAAGTGGATAAGGAGGTTTGGGCATGGTTACGGAGGTAGGATGTTTTTCGGTTTCCGATGTCATAGAAGCATGCTCCTTTATTTTTGGAATTGAAAAATCCGGATGCGTTATTTTTGCCGTCGGGACATCGATGAGGTAAGGTTTGGAGGTTGATTTCGCTTCATCTAAGGCGATGCGAAGCTCATCATTCGTTTTCGCTCGTTTGGCTACCCATCCAGACGCTTTTGCAATTTTGACGAAATTCGGGTTCGAGATTTCCGTCCCAAATGGGCGAAGATGTTTCATCATCATTTTATCTTGTTCCATTTGCAGGGTTCCATTATTGAAAACGATGACTGTTATGGGAAGTCCGTAACGTGCGGCTGTAATCAAATCCGCCTGTACCATTCCTAATCCGCCGTCCCCTGTAACACAAATGACTTGCCTGTTCGGAAATGAACATTTTGCTGCCATTGCGGCCGCAATCCAAACCCCATCGTTCTCCAACGCTCCGACAACACCAAATGATGGGCGGTTCCCCTGAAGTTTCTTAGAAACCATAAGGTAACATCTCCTTCATCCAGCGCAATAATGGCGTCCTTGTCAATGTGTTGTTCAACGACACTGACGATCAATGCGGGATGAAGTGGTGACGATGAGATGGCGCGTTCTAGTTTATTTTGTTCATTCCAGACTTGTTTACAGTGGTTCACGAGCTGCAACCAATCTGGATTTGAACGGTAGTCTGACATGCCTTCTGTAAGTGCTTGGATTATCTCTGCGATATTACCGACGATCCCGACTTGTGACGGAATGACCTCGCCGATAGCTGATATCCGTTCTTCGATATGGATCACTTGCGCATTTTTAGGGACATGATATTCCGGCCACCAAGAGGTACCGATGGCAAGGACGACATCCGCTTGTTTGCATAAGTCGCTTGCAAAAGGATTCCCACCTTCGCCCAAACCGCCGAGCAGGTAAGGGTGAGAACCCGCAATTATCCCCTTTGCTCCATAACTCATAACAATTCCGCATCCCCAGCGATCAGCCAGTTTCCGGATCGCATCACAGGTATGATTTGCTCGATTGCCAGCAAGGATCAAGGGGCGTTTCGCCTTAAGCATAAGGTTCGCCGCTTGTTGGAGTTGGCTCTGTCCAGCTATTTGATTTATTATTCGAATAGGTTCGCGCGGTTGTGTCCCGCAGGGAAGTGTCCATAGATCGGAAGGGATGGAAAGATGAACAGGAATTGCCTGTTCCTTTGCCGTAAACATGGCCTGTGCTAAGGTGTCAACGACTGCATTAGGATGAACGACAATTCGGCTGAACCCGGTAATCGCCTGAACTAGTCCCTGCTGATCAATATACTGCTTATACGTTGTTCCGATCTTGGGGGTAGGCGCTTGACCTGATATGGCCAAGACGGGAACGCGATCTAAGTATGCATCTCCTAGGCCAGTCATTAAATTAGTCAAACCAGGTCCCATTTGCGCGGCGCATACTCCGATTCGACCGGTTAATTTGGCTTCGGCAGACGCCATCATGGCAGCGACAGACTCATGTTTTACCCCAATCCATTCCAAATCATTCTGTCGTGAGAGACCTTCCATCAATCCAAAAATGGCATCCCCGATCACCCCGTAAATCCGCTTAACGCCCCATAATTTCAGTTGGTTGATAATCACATCCGCAACCTTTTGAGTTTCGGTTCCTTCCTGCAATTGATTTCCTTTGGAAACTTCCGGGAATATACTCATTTTGGCGCCAGCTCCTTGCCTTTTTCTTAGTATGGATGCGCAGCCTGTTTATTATGAACAAGCTTGGATGAATGTTACGGTTGCTTCGTCGGTTTTGATAGTGAATAAAGATATGAGAAAAAGCACTTTAGTGAGTGCTTTTTCTATTTCTATGAAAAGAGCCGCTCATATGGCAGGAGACCCACAAGCTCCTCTTTCTAGAAGCATGGACGCATGCCGGGGATATAGACGAAGATATAGCCAAAAATAGCGTGGATTAATCGACCTTTTGAGAATGGGTCAAGAAGTATTCGGCACTTTCTACAGTCCATAAAATGAGGCAAGGAGGTAGCAGATGTTGAAGTAGAAAATGAGCTGTTTAAGCGCACTTGTTAGGCCGTTTTACCTATGTGTCGGTGCATAGAAGCTGCAGGCTATCTGATGATAGCTTGGAATGGGAATGTGAATACGGTGTCTATCCGAAAACAATGAGCATGGTTTATACGGAATATGAAACAGGCTTAAATAAAGCACTGCGGGAACGGAAGTCTGTGGATCTAAGTATTTTTTACAATGAATAGGGTATAGCCGAGACACGCACATAACTACCTTAATACTATATGTATTGTATCTAGCGAGAGGAGGGCATCTCAAATGAGTGAAATTGGTCATCATCATCGCTTTACTTCTACAGCCATAATATTGGTTCTGTTTATTTTGTTGGTCATTGTACTCTGTGGCAGCTTTTGTTAATTTGATAAAAGGATCTGAGCTCACACAATTCCCCCATAGGCATTTCACGAGATCAAATTTACTAATGACGCATCTTCAGCATTGATAACTTGAATATCCTGTTGTCGAGGGGGCATAAAGGCCAGTTCGAATAAGAGCCAATTCAATGGACGGAGTCGTGGAATTCTACCCTTTGAAGGGGCAACACCGCCTAATTATTTCAGTATAGGAAATAGCCGGGTCAGAATGAAGGTAACATTTATACGATGTAAATGTGCCAAACGAGAGGAGGTTAACGCATATGGGTGAAGTTGTTGGAGGTTTCTCATGTGGATTTGGAGGTTTCACTTCGATTGGTGTAATCTTGGTCTTGTTCATTTTGTTGGTTATCATTTCCCGTTCGTTTATTTTTTAACATCTAAGTAGATTGATTTCATAGCTCTGTATCTGTACACTGCAAATCTGTTTGAAATACTGGTGTTGTGCCGGCACACCGGTAAGCAAATAAGAGCCGTATGGGCATCCCCAGGCTCTTATTTCTTTTTCCTAGATGTAATTTTCCATTATCCCCAAAATCCATCCATAGCGGTGTCCTTCGTAAATACAACAGTATTTGGATCGATTCAATCAAATGATTCGTAACGAGCTGTGAAAGATGCAATTTAATTTGATTTACTGATTGTTATCCATTATAATATTTTCAATTATATATGAACGGATCAACGATGTTGATGAAGAGCAAGTACGTATCAGATAATGAGGTTCAGAGAGTCGGTGGATGCTGTGAACCGATCCTCACCTGATGCCGAATGGGCTTCTGAATCGCTAACAGCGATTAAAAAGGTGGTACCACGAAAACCTTGTCCTTTATTGGGCGAGGTTTTTTATATTACTTGAAAGGGGTGATGGCCATGGATGATGGTTGGTGGCTCACAAGATTGCATTTCAGAAATAACATTATGAGGAGGAACATAAGTGAAAGAACGAATTTTGACAGGCGATCGGATTACAGGAAAACTGCACCTTGGCCATTACGTTGGCAGTTTAAAAAATCGTGTGGAGTTGCAAAACCAATACGAAACTTTTTTAATACTTGCAGATGTTCAAGCTCTGACTACTCATTTTGAAAAACCTGAATCAATTAAACAAAACTTGCGCAATGTGGCATTGGACTATTTATCAGCAGGTATTAACCCTGATAGCGCAACAATATTTATTCAGAGTTTGATCCCAGAGATTGCTGAATTAACCACTTATTTTTCCATGTTTGTTACGGTCAATTCGTTACGTCACAATCCTACTATAAAGGCGGAAGCCACAGAACGGGGATTCCATGATGTGTATTACGGGTTCCTAGGCTACCCCGTAAGTCAGGCGGCTGATATTACCTTTTGTAAGGCGATTTTGGTTCCAGTAGGAGAAGACCAAATTCCTCATATCGAACAAACAAGGAAAATTGTCCGGCGGTTTAATCAACTCTATAAACCTGTGTTAGTGGAACCAAAACCACTCGTTGGTGATGTTCCACGACTGGTCGGATTAGATGGAAATAATAAAATGAGCAAAAGTCTAGGAAACACGATTAATTTGGACTCCACTCAAGAAGAGGTTAGTGAGAAGCTGAAGAAAGCGACAACTGATCCTGCGCGGATCCATAAAACGGATATCGGACATCCTGAAATTTGCCCAGTCTACGCTTATCATCAAGCATTTCGTAAAGAAGGCTCCGATGAGATTTATGAAAGTTGTAAAAAGGGGCAGATTGGATGTATGGAATGCAAACGAAAGATATCGCAAAGTATCAACCATTTACTTGAACCAATGAGAGAACGGAGAAGAATGTATCAAAACGATCCCAAAAAGGTCGATGAAATTCTTATGTCGGGTACAGAAAAAGCACGCCTTGTAGCAAAAGAAACGATGTTAGAAATACGTGATGCAATGAGTATGAACTATTTCTAAGCTGATTGTTTGTTGTACCCAATAGAGTATTAACTTTATACATTCAACCCTTAGAAGATAAACAGCCAATTTCCTACATGTTAGGGATATTGGCTGTTTGCTCAGTTATATCACTCGAATGAAATAGTGTACTTAAATAGAACGCAAGTTTCACCGATGGGAACGAAATCAATACATGACATTATTTGCAGTTGAGTTGGATAAACGAGGTGAGGAATTTAATGTACGTGCATTATCTGATCACCCAGGAACGATTGTAACGAATTCACCTCAGAATTTATCGGATGAAGAAATGCACTCAAATGGAGCTTTTGAGTAGTTAAATATGATGAAGTATTTACGTCCTCTTACATACATATCAATAGGGGTTCATTTTTAGTATGTGTCAACTTGCCTAAAATTTTCAAGTTTGTCATGCATAAATATATAATATTATGTATTTATATAGTATAGTGTATATTGGCTAGCAACTATTACATATAGAAAGTAGTGTTGGAAATTGAATCTTTTCTTCACGTATTTACTAGCGGGGCTTGCCGTTGCAATGCCTGTAGGTGCCATGACCGTTGAAATGACGAAGCAAGGGATGAAAAAGGGATTTATGCATGGCTGGGCTGTTGGATTAGGTGGGATGACCATTGACTTTTTATTAATCGTTGCCTTATATATGGGCTTGGCTTCCGTGCTTGCCATCCCTGTTATTCAAATCCCTATGTGGCTTATCGGAGCATGCTTTTTAATTTATTTAGGCTATGATTCCATCAAAAACTCGGATCAAGGCATTACATTGGCCGGCGATAAACCAAATGCATCATTTTTCAGTTCCTACCGAAATGGACTGCTCGTCGCTATATCGCCAGGTAATCTTGTATTTTGGATTTCCGTTTTTGGTGCGGTGCTATCTGATTCGTATGATACGACACAACCGGCAAAATTTCTAATCGTAGGTGCAGGAATATTAGCTGGTATCCTCCTCCATGATGTTGGGTTGCTTGCCATTGTGGCTGCCACGAGAAGAGTAATGAGCCGAACTATGATTAAGCGGATGTCTATTATCGCAGGACTGATTTTATTTGGGTTCGCGGGGTATTTCTTATATGAGTTTTTAGTAGCAATTCAAGGAATACTGTAACAAAACCTAGAGCTGTTAGGGCTCTAGGTTTTTTGCTTTTGTATTTAAAAGGTTGTGTTTTACTTCTGAAATGTCGACTCATTGAAGCGAGTATGACTATTTCTCTTGAAGTGTCCTCCTTTTACATGCTTCAGATGGGCGACGATCATGAAGGAAACGATCACAAGCAAAAACCATGAGCTGAATTTTCCCCACTTTACGAGATTCCAGCCGTTCGTCTGATGTGGATAATACCATGCGCCCAAGAAAGTCCCGATGTTTTCAGCCACCCATATAAAAAATCCGATTAAGACGAACGACAGAACAATCGGCATTCTTCGTGTCACGCCTAATACGGTATATTCCACGTAGGTTCTAAAGAAGATGACGAATAGCAAAATCATCAAAACCCAACGCAAATCGTAAATGAAGTGATGAGTCATGAAGTTGAAGTAAATCGCCGCACCTAGCGGAATCGTTAACCAAGCAGAAGGGTATCGATTTACCTTGACCTGCAGTCGTCGCCACGCTTGACATAAGTAACTTGCCACACTTGCGTACATAAATCCGCTATATAGAGGAACACCCAGTATTTTAGACCAACCGTCTTCCGGATAGCCCCATGATCCCATGTGGATTTTAAATATTTCAAGTGCAAGACCGATGAAATGGAACATACAGATTACTTTACATTCATCCATTGTTTCTATCCCAAACCGGATCATTAGAACCTGCGCCAAGATACAAACAAGCAATAGGAAATCATAACGATGCATGAATGGAATGTCAATGACCTTCGTGAGTGCCAACATCGCGAAAATATAAGCGGGGAACAAGCAGGACATTGCCTGGTGCCAGCCAAAATTGAGGAATGATTTTAGTTTGAAAAAGTTATTCATAGTTATCTCCTACCTTGTGTTCGTGAAAATGAATTTTGAACAGTTATACGAGGTGTATCATTAGGTATTATCCTATTCAAATACATGCTTTTAGTCAATAAAAAATTATTGTTATACAATAAATATTTATTGCTAAAGTTGATGTGTGTATATATTCGATGTGGTATAAATCTCTCGAACGAATAGGGTTCATAAGAGTGGACAGTGGTGAGGTTGTTACGGTGAAGATAAGGAGAGAAAGTCGAATTTTATGAATAGAAAAGAGCGTTAATTTTAACTTCCAACTTAATAGGCCAAATATGGATGCAAACAGAAGTGTTCCGTATTGGGTTTTCGTTATACCCGGTCTTGTTCATAAGGCCACTCCTGCAAATGAAAGGTACTGCTTCTTTTCTAGATGAGATTGTTCAGGTACTGTTCAGCAAATGAGTTGAAATAATGAGAAAGCAAAAATGCCTCGCTCCCTTCTTAAAAAGAAGAGAACGAGGCATCAATGTAATGTCTTAATGAAAATCACGGAACAAACCAATAACTTTGCCCAGAATCGTTACATGCTGTAAGCGAATCGGTTCATAGGTTGGATTTTCAGGCTGCAAGCGGATATGATCCTTCTCACGATAGAATGTCTTAACCGTTGCTTCATCTTCTTCAGTCATGGCTACAACGATATCACCGTTGTTCGCTGTCTGCTGCTGACGCACGATGACAAAGTCGCCATTATGTATACCAGCCTCAATCATGCTGTTACCCATGACCGACAACATGAATACATTCTCGTCATCTCCCACCATATGCATAGGAAGAGGGAAGTAATCTTCAATATTCTCTGTTGCGGTAATTGGCTCGCCTGCAGTTACTTTCCCAACGACCGGCACGCGTGCGAAGGAGCGAGAGAAGTCTGTTGAACGTTCAGATTGATCATGGCTAAGCAGTTCAATAGCACGAGGCTTCGTAGGGTCACGGCGAATGAATCCCTTCTTCTCGAGTCGATCAAGATGACCGTGAACAGTGGAACTGGATGCTAGACCAACGGCTTCGCCTATTTCACGAACAGAAGGCGGATAACCTTTAGCTCGAACTTCATCACGTATAAAATCAAGGATAGCTTGTTGACGACTTGATATTTTAGACAAGGGTATCAACTCCAATGAATACTCTTTTGACAAAATTATACCACAGAACCTCCGTTCGTACAAACATAAGTTCTAAAGATTCTGCAGAAAAAGATTGTGAGAAGTTCGTAAATTACGAGAGAGAAACAAGAGAAAGTTAAATGAGGCTAAATGCTTATTTTTCGATAATATAAAAAGGGGAACGAACGTTCTAAAAAAACATTGACTCAAACGTGTGTTCGTGTTAGATTAAATTATACAAGATAACAGAACAAGTGTTTGGGAGATGAGTCATTTATGATGTATACAACATATCGTTCAATCTATAAGGTGTCGACAACAGCTTCACAACCTATTCAGAAGAAGCGTTTGTTTCCTTTACGTGTTCGATTCATCATGAGCCTGATTGTATTGTTGTTCATTACTTGTGGAAGCATTGTTCAAGCGCTTGGCATGGATGATAGCCAAACGGAAATTGTAAATGGAGCTGCTGTGGAGCGCGTACTTGTTCAGCCTGGAGATACACTCTGGGGGATTGCATCCTCTTATAAGCCAGAACATACGGATACGCGTCAGTTTATATATGAAATCGTTGAGATGAATCAATTGAAAGGTGATATCTTACCGGCAGGAGAAGTATTGCTCGTTCCGATCCGATGAGTCGGGGTCATTGTCGAATTTACGGTTGAGAAGCTTTGCATTCCGATACATAAGAGCAGAAGGTTGGAGGCCCGAAGAGGCCTCTTTTTTGCGATATAAAAGCTTTCTTGCTGCTTGCTTGACAAGCTGTTACCTCCATGTCAAAGTAGAACATATGCTTACACACATGGAGGTACCTGATGAATATCGACAAGCTTATTGCACGAATTAATGAATTGGCCCGCAAACATAAGACAGTTGGGCTGAGCGATGAGGAAATGGAAGAACGCGCGAAACTGCGCGAGGAATATTTGGTTCTATTCCGCAAGCAGGTACGCAATCAATTAGACACTATTCGCTATGTAGAAGATGAAGAAGGAACAGATAACTCTGGATCGAACGGGATCGTTCATTAAATGAACCTTCATCGATAACGATGGATTCACATTATTCGTTTACTATACAGGGGGTTGCGAATTCATGTCTCGCAGTTGGGAACGTAAAGTCCGTCAAAATAGTGAAAAGTTAAACAAACAGCGAATGAAGCAAGGCAAGCCGACGTTCGCTGCTGGCAAGCCTGCGCACGAAGAGTTTAAAGGACGCAACTTCATTATGCCAATCGCTTTGATCGCCTTCGCCATTATGTATGGATTGTTGGGCGGTATCATTACGGACAATCAATATCCAACTCTATATTGGATCACAATCGTGTGTTACGTCGGATTGGGGATTATATTATTCCTGAGAAGACCATTTCTTCGTGTTGGAGCAGGTGAGGTATCTACGATTCGCTGGAATCGTCTCCGTACTCTCTCTGCAAAGGATATGAAGAAAATTGCGATCCAACCTGGTTATGTTGTTATTGAACACACGGGGAAAGGTGCGAATTGGATTTTCTCGCGAGTGCTGAATCGTTATGATACGAATGCAATGGGGGAACGTCTTCGTTCCTTTGCAAATCAACATAAGATTGAATTCGAAGATACATCGAAGAAAGACTCGAAAAAATAGAGAAATCCGATATAGAGGATTCGTTATCATTGTCGCTGTGATGGGAGAGATGAAACTTGGCTATTCGTGCTGTACTGTTCGACCTGGATGATACTTTGTTATGGGATGAGCGTTGTGTTGAGGAAGCTTTTGCTGCAACTTGTAAATACGCGCAAGATAAGACTGGGGTCAATGCAGAACAATTGGAAGCATTCGTTCGTCAAGCTGCTCGTGAATTGTTTGCCTCTTATGAGACTTATCCTTTCACACAGAATATTGGGATTAATCCCTTTGAAGCGCTGTGGGGGAGATTCGCGGAGGGAGAACATCCTGAATTTCGATTGTTGGAACAGCTTGCGCCGATGTATCGACAATCTGCATGGACACAAGGTCTTCAAGCCGCTGGTCAACCTAATGATGCATTAGGTGCCGAGCTGGCGGAGCGATTTATGAGTGAACGTCGTTCTCGTTCGTATGTGTACGATGAGACTTATGAGGTGCTGCGACAATTGATTGCGCAATATCCTCTATTGTTGTTAACGAACGGATCGCCTGATTTGCAGCAGGAGAAGCTGAATGGAGAGCGTGAGCTTCTATCCTATTTCGATCATATCGTTATCTCTGGACATCATCCACAAGGGAAGCCTGATCCAGAGCTGTTCAAGCACACGATGTCATTGCTCGGCATCGAACCGCATGAAGGGATCATGATTGGCGACAAATTAACGACGGATATTCTAGGCGCGCAGAATGTTGGCATGCATCATGCGTGGCTGAACCGCAAAGGCGTTGAATTGTCTGGCAATATTCACCCTGAATATACGATTGCAAGCTTGCGTGAAATTGAGCAAATTATTGATGAGATAAATTCGAAGGAATCATAAATCGGCGGGAATGTAATTACTTACTCCGCGTGTATGACAAAGAGGCCTGTGGGAACACAGGCCTTTTTGATATACGGTAATCTTCGCAAGGTGTTGGCAAGATTAGTGTGAGTGCCTTGATTTGATTACCCTCCACATGAAACTACAAGGGTAAATGTGACAAATGTCATAGGATCGTCACACAATGATGCTCATTATAGCCCAATGGAGTCATGAGGAATTGGAGAATGCTGTCTATAATGTGATACGATAAATCTAGGATACAGTTGAGGAGTGAACGACGATTATGTTCAACAATAAGAGTAAATTAATCGTACTAACAATGGCAATAGGAGCAATGCTATTAGCCGGTTGTGGAAATAGCTCGTCAGCAGGTGGTGGTCATGAAGGACATGCAGGTCATGGCTCCAGTGATAAACAGGACAGCAAAAATGAGATGCCAGCAATGATTAAGGTAAACTTGCAAGTGCCGGAAGAAGTCAAAATCAATGAAGCTGTCACCATCTCTGCACAGGTCACACAAGAAGAGAAAGCGGTAGATGATGCAGATAAAGTAGAGTTCGAGTTGTGGCTGGATGGGGCTGACCACGAGAAGATTGAGGGGAAGCTCACGAAAGATGGCACGTATCAGATTGAGAAAACGTTTGATAAGGCTGGTACCTACACGGTCATTTCTCATGTGACTGCACGTGACATGCACTCGATGCCGAAGAAGCAATTTACTGTAAAATAAGAATCTAAATACATAACAAGAATTTATGCGAAGAAGGGGCAGCCTCAGAGGATCCAAATCGGGATCTTGTGGGGCTGCCCCTCTTAATATCAGTAATGGGACGTTTTTTATCGATTATGATTCCGATGATTCAGGAATTACGCCTGTTGGAAAGTAGGATCCGAATACGGATGCGCGATCCATCCTTCTGTTTCAATGAAGAGTCGAACTGCAACAATTTGACGATTATCCATCAGAGTGAAGTAGTGCGGCTTTTCTTCAGGGACGGAAATTACATCCCCAGCCTCCAATTCAACATCCATATAACCAATGTCGTCGCTTCCCTTAATTATGAAAATACCATTTCCGGCCGTAATAGCTCTTACTTCGTCTTCTGTGTGCGTGTGAACCTGTTCAAATTTCTTTAGCAGCTCTTCGATATTGGGAGTAGCGTCTGATAAAGAAATCAAATCCCACGTACGATAGCCCCGTCTTTCAGCCAAATCACGGATTTCTCCTTCATACGTGTCTAAAATGGCTTGCTTCTCTTCATCGGATAGTACGTACTTATCACGCAAAGATGGGGCAAGTTTGTTCGGATCCCAGTGTTCATACAGCACTCCTTGCGCTGATAGGAAAGAACGAACGTTTTCTTCGCCACTTATGATTTCGTTCGTGTTTCGGATACGTACCTGTGCCATTTGCAAAATCCCTCGTTTCCCAATGCGATTTATTTATTTAATTATAGTACAGAGGAAATGTTTGGGCAAGAAACATTTTACGATGACTCATTCATGAGTCTTTTCTAATCGGATCACATCTGCTAAACTAGGGTTTAACGTTTAAGACAGAGGGTGGGCAGAGCGATGAAAACGAGAACGATACAGGAACAACTACAAGAACGCATTCTCATTTTAGACGGTGCAATGGGCACGATGATCCAGCAAGCCGATTTAACGCCACAGGACTTTGGAGGCGAACAATTGGATGGGTGCAATGAGATGTTAGTCCTGACACGTCCAGATGTCATTTCTAGAATACACGAACAATATTTAGAAGCGGGCGCAGACATTTTAGAGACGAATACGTTCGGGGCTACCAGTATCGTGCTTGCCGATTATGATATTGCTGATCAAGCACGTGAGTTGAACGTTGCCGCGGCGAAGCTTGCTGTCGAGGCAGCTGCAAAATACAGCACACCAGAATGGCCGCGTTTCGTTGCCGGTGCTATGGGGCCGACGACGAAGACTTTATCGGTTACCGGCGGGGTAACATTTGATGAGTTAATTGACAGCTATTATGAACAGGCAGTCGCGCTTATTGAAACAGGCGTTCATGCGCTCCTATTGGAGACTTCACAGGATACGTTGAATGTTAAGGCGGGTTCGATCGCGATTCAACGGGCATTCGAGTCTACGGGAATCACGCTGCCGCTCATGATATCGGGGACGATCGAGCCGATGGGGACAACGCTTGCTGGTCAAAATATTGAATCATTCTACATCTCTCTAGAGCATTTAAAGCCAATCTCGATCGGATTAAACTGTGCGACTGGGCCGGAATTCATGCGCGATCACTTGCGTACCCTTGCTTCCATCGCGAACTCTGCGATCAGTTGCTATCCAAATGCAGGGCTTCCCGATGAGAATGGTCACTATCATGAATCACCAGAATCGCTTGCCCGCAAAATCGCAACCTTTGCTGAGCAGGGCTGGCTGAATATTGCAGGGGGATGCTGTGGAACAACACCTGAACATATTCGCGTACTAAGAGAGACATTGCTCGAATATGCTCCACGTACTGCATTCGGCGAACATCCTCCGGCTGTATCCGGGATTGAGACGGTATATGTGGAAGATGAGAGCCGCCCATATATGGTAGGGGAACGTACAAATGTTCTCGGCTCGCGCAAATTCAAGCGATTGATCGCTGAAGGTAAAATCGAAGAAGCCGCTGAAGTCGCACGTGCACAGGTGAAAAATGGAGCACATGTCATCGATGTATGCGTTCAGGATCCAGATCGCGACGAAGCTCTTGATATGAAGGAATTTCTGCAGGAAGTTGTAAAGAAGGTTAAGGCACCGCTCGTCATAGATACGACAGATGCCAAGGTATTGGAACTGGCGTTGAAGTATTCACAAGGGAAAGCGATTATTAACTCTGTTAACTTAGAGGACGGACTAGAGAAATTCGACCACGTCGTACCGCTTGTTCATCGTTATGGTGCCACCTTGGTTGTAGGTACGATTGATGAACGTGGTCAAGCGATTACGCGTGGAGATAAACTTGAGGTGGCGAAGCGATCCTTCGACATCCTTGTAAATGATTATGGTATACAGCCTGAAAACATTATCTTCGACCCACTCGTGTTTCCAGTTGGGACGGGCGATGAACAATATATTGGTTCTGCAAAAGAAACAGTGGAAGGGATTCGCCTCATTAAGGAGACCATTCCAAAGGTTCAAACGATTCTAGGAATCAGTAATATCTCGTTCGGTTTGCCTGAGGCTGGGCGTGAAGTATTGAATTCCGTCTTTCTATATGAATGCACGAAGGCTGGATTGGATTACGCGATCGTCAATACGGAGAAGTTGGAACGCTATGCATCCATCCCAGAACATGAACGCAAGCTTGCGGAAGATCTATTGTACGACACAAACGATGATACACTGGCTGCATTCGTAGCTGCGTTCCGCAACCGTAAAGTCGAGAAGAAAGAAAAGACTAGCAACCTGCCGCTTGAAGAGCGGTTAGCTTCATATGTAGTAGAAGGCACGAAGGAAGGTCTTGTTCCTGACTTAACGGAGGCGCTTCAGAAGTACTCGCCGCTTGAGGTCATTAATGGTCCGTTAATGGAAGGAATGGGGGAGGTCGGAAGACTGTTCAACAACAATGAGCTCATCGTTGCGGAAGTGCTCCAAAGTGCAGAAGTCATGAAGGCTTCGGTAAGCTTCTTGGAACCCCATATGGAGAAGAACGAGTCTGCTGTTAAAGGGAAAATTCTACTCGCAACGGTCAAGGGCGATGTGCATGATATCGGCAAAAATCTAGTTGAAATCATCTTATCGAATAATGGGTATGAAATCGTCAACCTTGGTATCAAGGTTCCGCCAGATCAATTGATCGAAGCCTATCGCAAGGAGAAGCCAGATGCAATCGGTCTGTCGGGCTTGCTTGTGAAGTCTGCACAGCAGATGGTCATAACCGCACAAGACTTGCGAACAGCTGGAATCGATGTGCCGATTCTTGTTGGCGGTGCGGCATTGACGCGGAAATTTACCAAGAATCGGATTAGCCCCGAATACGATGGATTAGTTTTATATGCGAAGGATGCCATGGAAGGTCTTGATCTTGCCAATAGAATTATGGATTCTTTAGAACGCCAGAATCTAGTGGAAGAGCTCCGCGCTCATAAGGAGCGTCTAGCTCGTGAAGCGGAAAATCGATCGAAGTTGCCAGAGCTTACACGTGCGGTACGCTCGGACATAAGAGAAGCAGAGGTATACATTCCGCCGGATTTGGAACGTCACGTTCTTCGAGATATTCCAATTCCTCAAGTCATCCCTTATTTGAACTTCCAGATGCTGCTTGGCCATCATTTAGGATTGAAGGGATCTGTGGAACAACTTCTGAAGAATCGGGATCCTAAGACTGTTGATTTGAAAGAAACCGTTGATCAGATTTTAGTGGAAGAATCACAAGCAGGTGTGCTAAAAGCGAACGCGATGTATCGTTTCTTCCCGGCTCAATCGGAAGGTGATTCTATTCATATATACAATCCGGACAACGTTCAGGAAGTACTGCATACCTTTACCTTCCCTCGTCAGCAAGTTGAACCTTACTTGTGTCTTGCAGACTTCCTCCGTACGAAAGAAAGCGGAGTAATGGATTATGTAGGCTTCTTGGTTGTAACTGCTGGGGACGATGTTCGCGGCAAGGCCGATCAATGGAAGGAGAAGGGTGAATACTTGCGTTCTCATGCGCTTCAATCTGTAGCGTTGGAGCTTGCAGAAGGACTGGCAGAACGAATTCACCATATGATGCGCGAAGTATGGGGCTATCCTGATCCAGAAACGATGACGATGAAGGAGAGATTTGGTGCTAGATACCAAGGCATTCGAGTCTCATTTGGCTATCCAGCTTGTCCAAATCTTGAGGATCAAGAACCATTATTCAAGCTCATGCAGCCTGAGGATATCGGGATCCACTTAACAGAAGGATTTATGATGGAGCCAGAGGCATCTGTATCCGCGATGGTCTTCGCTCATCCGCAAGCGCAATACTTTAACGTGGATAAAGCATAAATAAGGCATAATTCTAATTCATTTTCGATTTATCAACGGATATGGTAAGTTGTCTATATTAGGGACACCCTCTTATCTACAGATACACAATGAGCTCCGTATTGCCGGCAGGCGTGCGGAGCTTATTATATCTTTGCATAGTGAGGCAAACTATGCACGTTAATCATTTATACAACAAATAGTTAACTAGGTTTAAAATATACATATCACCAATCTTAGCTGGATTGATTACTTCAGAAGTAGGAGGTATTACACGAGTATGGATATATACTTCTTAGGAACAGGAGCAGGTATGCCGACAACTAGGCGCAATGTAAGTAGTATGGCGCTGCGTCTGTATGAGGAACGTGGATCCTTCTGGATGTTCGACTGCGGGGAGGGAACCCAGCATCAAGTGCTGCAATCTCCATTAAAGCTAGGCAAGTGCGAATTTATTTTTATCACCCATTTGCACGGGGATCACATTTTCGGGTTACCGGGACTATTGTCCAGTCGTGCCTATCAAGGTGGAGTTTCTCCACTCACCGTCTTTGGCCCGGTGGGACTGCAACGATTTATACATACTGTGTTCGAATTAAGTGAGACGTATCTGCCTTACGAGCTTCATATTCAGGAGGTGGAGTCTGGAGTCATCTGGGAAGATGAACAATTTGCGGTTACGGCACTGCCTCTTGAACACCGTGTTCTATCCTTAGGCTATCGAGTGCAGCAGAAGGAGAGGCCAGGCAGACTTGATTTGAATCTGTTAAAGGAAAAGAATCTGCCGCCGGGGCCGTTATATGGACAACTGAAACGAGGGCAAGATATTGTGCTGCCATCTGGTGAATTGGTAGAAGCTTCTTCTGTTCTTGGAAGCCCAATTCCCGGTAAGTCAGTGGCGATACTCGGCGACACTCGTCCATGTGAGAATGCAATCAAGTTGGCTCAAGGCGTTGATCTGCTTGTGCATGAGGCGACCTTCATGGACGATAAACGTGAAAATGCAAATGAGTTTGGCCACAGTACGGCTCGGCAAGCTGCAGAAATAGCAGTATCAGCAGGCGTTAAGAAGCTTGCGTTAACCCATTTCAGCTCGCGATACAATGATGAACGGATGGAGGAACTGCTGCAGGAGGCGTGCGAATTATTTTCTAATACCGTTCTTGCTGATGAACATACGATCGTTACAACATCTTAATATCAACACAATGCACCGTTAATGGTTGCTCGATACGCTATCCATAACTGGGTTAGTTGGATATGCAATTGCCTAGGCAATTGTATGTTCAGCAACCGTGATGCTAAGGAGGAGTTATGGATGGATACAGCGAGTCATTTGCTGCTTGGGACTTCATTGGCTGGAGCTGCTTGTCTGCACCCTCAGGTTGCGGAGCAGCCGGGATTGTTCTCTGCAATTTTGACCGCCACACTCATTGCTTCACATGCACCTGACTTTGATGCAATTACACGAGTTCGCAGCTATGCTGCCTATTTGCGCCACCATCGGGGCATTACTCATGCGATTCCAGCATGGTTCGTATGGCCAATTGTCATTGGTCTGCCGATCTCATGGTTATTTCAAGTGGGGGACGAATGGCCGCTTGTTCTGCTGTATACTTGGCTTGCAATCATGGTGCACATTGGCTTGGACTGGCTGAATGCATATGGAGTTCAAGCTGGAAGGCCTTTTTCGCTCAGATGGCTTCATGCTGATGTGTTATGTTTGTTTGATCCTTTCTTATTTGTCGTTCATCTAATAGGGGTTATTAGCTGGTTATGGCTGACGCGAACAGATGCTGCATGGTTATTTATCGGAGGATATGCGGTGACTCTGTTGTATATCGTGTGGCGTTGGAAGGTTCACCAGCGTCTCCTGCATCGATTGCAGGAGCAATTTCCATGCGGCCTTCATTATCAACTTGTTCCAGAGGTCACTTGGCTTAGCTGGCAGTACGTTGTTGAGTATGAACAGCATTATGAGACAGGTTGGATACGACACTGCAAGCCGTTGCGGTTATCGTCAGCTGTAACTTTTGAGAAACACAGCATATACAACAAAATGTTCATAGACGACCGAGTTATGGAGCCGGCCCTAACGACAGATGGAGTACGGGCATTTCTTGGATTTGCTGAACGAGTGATCGTTCGAACACAGCGCTGGAGCGATGGCTACAAAATCATATGGAATGATGTTCGCTTCTGGCATCGAAGAGGGCTGCCGTTCGGCGTTGAGGTAGAGCTTGATGAGCAGTTTCGAGTAGTTAGAACGAAAGTCGGTTGGAGTAAAAAAGGCTGGGAGCCTCCTTATGTATAACAGAAACGTACAGCTTGAATAGCTGCAACATTCCAACTGAGAATAATATGCAAAGTGAATCTACATTAGGAATGACTGGCTCATCTACAAGAAACGGAGCAATCCGTTTCTTTCTTTTTCATCAAGGTTATGGTACAAGTCGTTGGTGATTGACTTGAGATCCAGCAGTCTGAAACGAGCGGAAGGGGAAAAGTAGGGGAGTAGAAAGGCAATTGTACATAAAAGTTTCCCGGGAAAGCGCAGAACCTGACAAATAGTCCGGCTTGCAGCTTGTTTGTATCACGCACTGCCTGCAATCGACAGTCTCTGACATCACTCTACGTCGAAGCGACGCATTGTTGAGCCTTATATATGCTCTTGCCAGCCTTGAAATGGTTATTTACAATGTAGAAATAAGTTATTTCATTTCCCAAAGGCACTTCTATTCGAAACATCTTAGTCGTTGCTGGATAAAAGGAAGGTGGATCTGCTATGAATACACTTGGATTTACGATCGTAGGCTTCGGCAATATCGCTAAGACGCATATGATTGCACTGCGTACGATGCCGATTATCAAGCAGCTTCCCGTTACACCGGTATTGAATACACTCGTTACCCGTCGACCTGAACAGACGTTGGATCAGGCACGCCAAATTGGCTTTGTACATGTTACTTCCTCCTTGGAAGAAGCTTTGCAATACGATGGAGCGGAAGCAATTAGCATTTGCACGCCGAATGCGCTCCATGCTGAGCAAGTCCGTATGGCGGTTCAATATAATCAAGCCATCTATTGCGAGAAGCCAGTAACAGAAAGTGCCGCTTCTACCGCGCAAGTGCTGAAGGATGTCCCTTCAACACTGACACAGCAGCTTGCATTTGTCTATCGTTATCATCCGGCAGTTATGCGGATCAAGGCATGGCTGGAAGAAGGGATTATCGGCGATGTGCTACAGTGCAGACTGGCATATTTGCGTTCAGGATATTTAAGTGATGCCAGGCCTTACAGTTGGCGGGTAGACAACTCGTTATCTGGAGGAGGAGCTATTACGGATATCGGTGTTCATGCACTTGATTTACTCCGTCATTGGTTTGGTGAAATGAAGAGTGTGGATGGCAATACCGAAACATTTATTAAGAGCCGTAGAGCAGGAAACGGAACGGACGAACGGTTGGCTGTTCATGTAGATGATTGGGCACTTATGAATTATGTATCAGAGCAAGGCATTCAAGGAATCGTGGAAGTATCCCGTATTGCATTAGGTGAGGATGCGTTCCGTGTGCACATTGTCGGAACGAAGGGCAGCATCACTTGCGATTTGGAAACCGATAAGAAACCGCAGCTGCATCTAGTCAGCGGTCGTCATGGGGCGACACCAGAACCAGAATCACTTGCACTGCTTCCTGATGAGAAGGCAACAATGGGCATATTCCAGGACAGTCATTTCGCTGCGCTGCATCACTTTATTTTGCGCCACTGCGGGGATGAACGTTGGGATAACTTGGCTCCAACACTTGAAGATGGGCTTGTCGTAGAACGCTTGGTAGATCAAGTGATTCACGCCTCACAAGCACGGAAGCAGCGGTAAACGTTCAGAAGCACACAGAATGTAGGCGCAAGATATTCAATCCCAACACGCCAAGCATGGCTCCCGCCCCTCTACATGGGAATAGCGGGAGTTGTTCTATTTCATCGCGTCTGTTCTATGTATCGGAACACTCACTAGCGGCGGGAGTTCTCTACAATCAATAGGAAGCGAATAGGAATCGCCCTTGGATTTGATAAGGGGCTCTGTCCTTTTGGCTCGGAATTGCGTATACTAGCATTGATTCAACTGTATGGGCTTTGATGCTATGGATATCAGGGCAGCAATCTGTGGGGGACTCCAGACAGGTTTTGATTTTGAATCCAATATGTGCTGGGGGATTTTCAGATTCTCTATTCGATGATTTGATGAGTACTTCCCATTAGATGGTGGAGCGATTGTTCTTGCAGGTAGGTTGCTATTTTCCACAGCATGCTGCAGGCATGTGTTAGGCAAGGAAGGAACGTGCATAGAAATGATGACAGAAAAATCGCGCAACAGCATATATGCGCTTATCGATTTAGATGGAACCATGTATCATGGGACTTCTCCGATTGAAGGAGCGGACAAGCTAATAGAGGAGCTTGGCCAACTTAGAGTTCCTTATCTGTTCGTAACAAACAATTCAACGCGCACGCCGGAAGAAGTGGCCAATCACTTGCAGCAATTTGGTATTTCTGCGGGTGCTCAAGATGTTCTCACCTCTGCTCAAGCGGCTGCATCGTATATTCAGAAGAGATTTTCGGATAAAATGGTATTCATGATAGGCGAGCCTGGCTTGCAGCAGGCGCTGGAGGATACCGGAATATCGTGGACGGATCAAGTAGATGATGTGTGGAATTCTGAGATTGGAGTTGTCGTTCAGGGCTTGGATCGGAGCTTGACTTATGCCAAATTGGAGGCAGCTGCTTGTGCCCTACGTGGGGGAGCTGTATCCATCTTGACTAATCCAGATGTTATGCTGCCATCAGATCGTGGATTCTCCCCTGGTGCAGGTACAATAGGTGCCGCTCTCCAATCCGCTTCTGGTGTGGAACCTATTATTATTGGGAAACCAAGTGAAATTATTATGGATGAAGCAATGAATAGGCTTGGGTGTGCTGCACAGGACGTTATCGTTATTGGAGACAATATGATGACTGATATTCTTGCCGGAGCGAATGCAGGATGCCGCACAGCACTAACCTATACAGGAGTAACGACGCCTGACAATTATGTTTCATTTTGTGCTCGTGCCGGTGTGGAGCCAAACATGGTGTTTCATAACATGAAGCAAGTACGTGAATGGTTCATTAAGGAAATGCTATAATGTATATCTTGGAATGTGAATGATTTAATTAATAACATAAAATACATGGCGATCATGAATGTGATTAGGAAGGAAGATGCAAGGTGCCGGAAATTCCAGAAATGGAACGCTACCGCAAACAGCTGGATCAGTTGATTACTGGAGAACGCATTCGCAGCCTTCATGTACAGCGTGAATCTTGGTTGAATACGGATCTCCATAGCTTGACAAATGGCTTGGTTGGGAGACAAATTCTGTATATTGAACGCAAAGGGACAGATTTAATATTGCATCTTGATGATGGCCGTAGGCTTGTTCTTCATGTAGGAACCGGTAGTCGTATGGAAGCAGTTTCTACCCTTCAAGCAGTTGCTCAAGGAGCATCAGGGCATATAGAACCAGACGAAGAACAACAACTTGATGTCTCCCATGCACAATTCGCAATTACTACCGATCATGCACAGATGTACATTCATGGTGCACGAAGCTGCCAGATTATGTGGTTAACAGCGAAGCAGGTGGAGGAAATGCATCTCGAGATGGGGCCAGACCCATTATCTCGCTATTTGACAGCAGAGCGCTTCGCTCAGCGGTTCGCTAAGCGTCGTACGACTTTGAAGTCCGCATTGACCAATCCGAACATTATCGCTGGGATAGGAAGTCAGTTGGCGGATGATATCGCATTTGCTGCTGGACTGCTCCCAACTGTACGTACGGAGAAGCTTGAATCAGAACATTGGAATCGTGTGTTTTACGCGATGCTTGATGTGTTGCATATTGAAATTGAGCAAGATGGTTTAGTGAATACGCAGACACAACAGCACCAGCCCGAAACAGGGGAAACAACGGGCATAACCATTCATGGCAAGACAGGAGAACCTTGTCCGAAATGCGGCACAGCGATTGAAGTCACGATGATTCAACGTCGTCCTGCGAACTTCTGTCCACATTGCCAGATTGATCCTGCAGCGGATGGCTCCGAACAAGAATGAATCCCGCCATGCTGCGCGCGCATTTGGTTGTCATTTGCCTTTACGGGGAGGATATGCGCACGCAGCGCGATTGGCAGTACAACTGCAGCAGGAAGCAGGAGTTCGAAGTTATCAGTTTTTTAGCAAAAATCCGCGAGGCTTATCGATCAAAAGCGGATATGAGGCCGATGCTCAGACTGCGCGCGAAATCTGTTTAGAGCATGGCATCCAGTCCATTGCTCATACGCCATATCCAACAAATTTAGCTGTGGATGCAAGCCGTTCACCTGAGAAGTTTCAGCTTATGGTTCAGTCACTACTGAACGATCTTATGATTGCAGAGGCTTGTGGAGCGGTAGGGATTGTCGTACATTTTGGTTCGTATAAGGGGATCTCAAGTACACCCGCCACAGATGCGGAGAAGCTGAGTTGCTACGAAAATATTATTGTTACACTGAACACTGTTCTTTCCGTATGGAATGGTCGAGCTAAGCTGCTGATTGAGAATCAGGCCGGGAATCACGGTGGGTTAGGTGCTACGTTGGAAGAATTGGTGAGTATCCGGCAATTCAGTCAATATCCCGATAAGATCGGTTTTTGCTTCGATACCTGTCATGCGTACGCAAGTGGCTTGTGGAACCCCTCTGCAACGAGTGAACTTCTCATGGCGGGGAACCGTCATGACTTTTGGAAACATGTGCATGCAGTTCATTTGAATGACTCTCGCGAGCCCTATCGTTCCAAGCAAGATCGTCATGCAAATTTGGGGCAAGGGTATATTGGAATTGACGGATTTACGGAGCTCCTCAGAGCGAAGGAATTGGAGCGAAGTATGTTCGTGCTGGAGACGCCAGGAGATGCTTCTGGAGGGCATATGCGGGAATGGAAGCTTATCCAGGATATTTTGCAGTAGGCCAATCATTGTACGGTAGTTATGCTGCTGCTTGTTATCAATGGGCATCGGATAGGTAAGGAAGTGATAATGATGATACATGTGTACTTGGATGATTACCGTCGCTGTCCAGAAGGCTTCGTGCTTGCTCGCAATGCGGAAGAGTGCCTTTTGCTATTGGAACATGAACAAGTGGGTATCCTGTCCTTGGATCATGATTTGGGTGAAGATGAGCGAACGGGAACGGAACTAGTTCGAGAAATGGTTGTACGTGGCTTATATCCGCAGACTGCGATTTATTTGCATACGTCGAGTATGATTGGCAGAAAGCGAATGTTCGAGATGCTCTATGCGAATAAGCCTGAGCATGTTGAACTAAGTAATGGGCCGATGCCAGAGTCTTTACTTATGCGGATACGAGGAAATAAGGTATGATTGAAATTTCGGAATTACAGCTGAAGGCAGCACAGGTGCAATCACAGAGCGTGTCTGCCGTAGAGCTGTTTTTTAGGAAATGGGATGCAGTATTCATACATAGTCCTTTTTGTGGGACTTGCCAGTTAGCATCTCGGATGCTGAACATTGTAGAAGTAACGAATCCGAAGTTGGAAATCGCAGCGGTCAATGTCAGCTCTATTCCTGTATGGGTGAACGCATTACGAATTGAAAGTGTCCCTTGTTTGCTTGTATGGGATCATCGAGAAGGCATGGGCAGCGTTGACAAGATATATGCCTTTCATTCTGTATCTCACATTTATGAACGTTTGAATCCTAGGAGAGAAGAGGAGACCTCTTCATAAATTTAATCCTAATGTGAGTAAGGAGTAGCTCGTAACTCAAACATTCAGTAGAGAATATTTGAATGTCCTTATAGGGCTGTTCTTCATGCAAGGATTATGCTGGTTAATGGCCGGACGCAGAATGATCTGATGCACCTGATTGGGTGTCCCGTGTTGATTGTCTTAAGCAAGGAAATGTTCCGAATCGTGTAGTTTCGGCAGATAATTAAAGACGTAAATAGATTAGAATTGGTTAACATAATGAAATGGAAACAGCTGAAGCAAGTTAAGTTGCTTAGCGTTTGGAGGTTGCACTGCTTGGAATTATTACATCCGCTACAATTAGACACAAATTATGAATATGGATCACACTGGATCGTCACGTCCAATCATGGCTATATTGCCTACGCGCAGGAAGAGTGGCGAAGAAGGTTCGGTCAGTTGAAGAGTCGAATGATGGTTTCTGGTGAAATTGCACTAATGGAATTACCTGTTGATCGCAACGAGGTATTCCAAGCGATGGAGTCTGAGCCGACGATGTTCATTCGCTATTTGCAACCGGTTGACATTGCATTCGATATTCAAGCATTGCAGACTGACACAGTTCAATCATTTGACAGTTTGCTTACTCATTTGATTCATGATCTAGAAGGTTCTATAGAGGGCATGCGACTAGGCGTCCATGTTCGTTCCAGCGCATCGGGTGATTCACTCGACAAGGAACTTCGAGATGCGCTGCGTGTTGCTGTTGAGCGTACTGGAGCATCTGTCGCGATCCAAGATCCCGAGCGAATTGTATCCTTATTTATTCATGATGGCGTTGGTTATGCAGGCCTCATGACAACAGCTGAAGCGGGTTCAGATTGGCCAGGAGGTACGGTACGCTTCCGCAAGGAAGAGGGGCAGGTATCTCGAGCAAAGTTCAAACTACTTGAGGCGGAACGGACTTTCGGTTTGGACTTTACGGCTTATCGGAATGCCCTTGACATTGGAGCTGCACCAGGAGGTTGGACAAGTCTTCTTCTGGAGCGAGGTGTGCAAGTTACAGCAGTCGATCCTGCTGCAATGCATCCGAGCTTGATTGATCATCCGAACTTGACTTACTATAAGAGCAATGCAGGGGACGTGGCTCTGGAACCTGGAGAATTCGATTTGCTCGTATGCGACATGAGCTGGAGCCCTAAAGTTACAGCGCAGCTTGTTATTGGCTTATTGGATTCGGTTATGCAAGGCGGTACTGTCATTGTGACTGTAAAGCTGATGCACAAAAAACCGCTGCAGACAATACGGGAAGTGAAGGAAATGTTCCTTGAGCATCTTCACATTATTCGCGCGAAACAATTGTTCCATAATCGCGATGAAATCACTCTGTACATGATGAAGATGTAGCGTATGCTGCGGTGTACTGGCATTGCCTGATTGGGAAGTTTAATATTCTTTAGAAAAAAGACTAGACATATACTTCCGAATGGCATAAAATAACAACAAATGAATATGAGCGAAGGGAAGCACCCTGATTGTTCCAAACCGATAGGTTTGCAATCAGGGTGCTTTTTTTGTCGCCTGGAGGGAGAATTGTGGCGCATTCCATAACGAACCATTTGCAGGCTGGACACTTATTGCAAGACAGATATCGAATCGTTCGGTTGCTCGGAACAGGGGGAATGAGCGTTGTATATTTAGCCAATGACGAGCGATTGATCGGCAAGCAGTGGGCGATTAAGGAATCAAGACCAGCGGCTCAAGATGTGAGACAGCTTGTTCATGAAGCATCTATTTTAACATCACTTCGACATCCACATCTTCCGCTTATTGTGGATTTCTATCCACCTGATGCCAGCGGCAGAGCATATCTGGTGATGGAGTATATTGAAGGGCACACGATAGCGGATCGGCTGCGCATGAAGCCTCTAAGTTTTGAAGAGACGATGCATATTGTCATTCCGGTATGTGAAGCGCTTGCCTATTTGCACCGGCAGAATCCGCCCGTTGTATTCCGAGATGTAAAGCCATCTAATATTATGCTGGCGAAGGATGGCCAGGTGAAACTTATTGATTTTGGAATCGCTAGGAATGTGAATCCTTTATCTAATCAAGATACGGTTAAGCTTGGTACAGTAGGCTTTGCTGCTCCGGAGCAATATCGGGGACAACAGACCGATGCAAGAACGGATCTATATGGGGTAGGTGCACTCATTAGTCATATGTTGACCGGCGGCATATGGAAGGGAGAGCGTCCGCTAACCGCATCCATGCTGGCAGAAGATGTGCCAGAGAGCGTTTTTTCGGTACTGACACGATTACTCGCAAAGCGGCCTGAAGAACGCTATCAAACTGCTGATGAACTAATTGATCATCTACGACGTTACTATTCAGGACATTCTGAAAGCCAAGGAGTTAACCGTGATGAGGTCAAGACATGGCAAGCCTCGAATGCAGGGGTGGTGATTGCTTTTCTGGGTGCTGCTTCAGGACTTGGAACTACACAATCAGCGCTCATGTGTGCCGCCATGCTTGCGAAGAAGGGGCGGAAGACGCTATATATCGATGCTAATGTTAAAGATCCATCTCTTGTTCCATTATTGGCTCAGGAATATGAAGGTGAAGAGGAGCTGTATTTAGCTGATGGGGATATGTTCAAATTGTTTGGAGTGGATTGCATGGAATGGAAGTATGGTGCGAATCCAATGCCACCCTTGCTCGGATTCTATGACTATATTGTGTTAGACCTTGGTTGTGATGATCATGGAGAACGAATGGATGAATTCATGAGGGCTCATGTCCCTGTGCTCGTGGGAAGCCTGGCTCCTTGGAGAAAGAGTGATTGTACAACAATCGTTGGGGAATTTGAGCGAAGAGGGTTCCATCGTTGGGTACTAGGCATTCCTTATTCGAATCGTTCTTATCCTGGTGGAACAGTGAAAGGACGAGGAGCAAAGGTTACCTCCTACATTCCGATTCAAGCAGATCCGTTCGCATGTTCGGACGATACAGCCCTTTGGGTGGAACAATTAGTTGGTCCGATACAACGGGGAGGGCTTATCTATCATTTGCGGCGATGGATGAGTCGGAATAGAACAGAGAGAGGAGAGAGAAGAAGTTGAGAAGATGGACGAGGAAGACCAAGCAGATGATTGCGGCGTCGGTAGGAGGAGCAGCGGTAGCTGGGCTGCTTGTAGGAGGGTATCACTATTGGGCAATTGGCCAGAATGATGCGGTACAGCGTAAGGCAGCAGCGCAATATGAAGATGAGATTGCCAAGCTGCGCAAGCTTGCGGATGCTGAACTGCAAAAACGAACAAGCGTCTGGGTTTTCAATCAGCCACTTCTTGCAGGCAAGCGCATTCGATCCGATGATATTGCCAAGATTGAGATGTCGTCAGACCTAGCCCCGAAACAGGCGTTGAATCATCCTGATCAAATTATCGGGAAAGTATTGAAGATTGACACGGTTCCCCGAACACCCGTGATATCTACAATGCTATATGAAGATGGGAAGATGTCTGATGATTTGCGCTGGGTGGAGATAGCGGTTATTCAGCTTCCTTTACGACTGCAAGAGAAGGATATGATTGACGTACGAATCCGCTTTCCGAATGGTCAAGACTATATCATCCTTAGCAAGAAAGAGATTAAGAGCATGCAATATCCGACCATTTGGGCACATATGGACGAACAAGAAAGGCTGCTGTTCTCAAGTGCTTGTGTCGATGCTTTTGTTAATGGTGGACAAATCTATGCGCTGCGATACATTGAACCTCAAATACAAAATGAAGCGGTGCCAAATTATCCGGCCAATGAACAAGTGTTGAAGTTGATTGAGGCGGATCCGAGTATTGTAAAGAAGGCTGATACAGCATTGACACGATTGGTTCGATCACGGATGGAGAAGGAATGGGAACGACAGAGTGCCAACAAGAGTCTAGCAGATGGTTGGAACAACATGGAGGGGAACCGAACAGATGCAAGCTATGTTTCTACGCATGGAGAGGGTTCAGCTGAAGTTTCAGGATACTCACCTTTAACCGGCAGAGCTGGGGCACCTATTCGTAATTCACCATTTGTTGGACAACCTGGTTCTAATTCCGTGCAGTCCACGGATCTGTCATCTAATGAAAATCAACGGGAGATGGGTGTAGTCCAACAAGATAACGATACTCGCAAACAGCCAAATCCGAAGAATGGAGAGCAAGGCATCGCTAAGAAGGGGAGCACTATTACTCATGATGCCGAGAATCACCAAGATAAGATACTGAACCGGGACAATCTGAATAAAGAATCGACGGGAGAGCTATCGACAGGGGAAGAGGTCAGCTCTATTTTCTCAGAAGCGATACCGAGCTCAAAGAAGCAGTAGCGAAGAGGATTTCTGTCAAAGAGTAGTTACATAGATGAATATACAGGAGGAGTTAGGAAAATGACGATCGGTATATTCGTGGGCGCTTGTGATAAGAGCGATCATGTAGTGGCGCTAGCGACGTTCCTAACGAGATTAGAGAAGAAGGTGCTTATTGTTGATGCAACAACAACAAGACGGATTGGGACTGAGACAGGGCTGTTCATGCAATCTCAGCAACCTATTATGCACTGGAATGGTTATGATGTGCTGTCAGGAGCTATATCTTGGGACGATATGATTCAGTTGCTTGAACGGCATGGCAGCAGTGTTGATGGCTACGAACATATCATTATTGACACGGATCGCGCATTGTTTTGTAATGCTGAACAATGGAAGCAGATCGACACTCGCTTGCTTGTGCAGACGATGGAACGATTTTCATTGCAGAAGAACAGAGAATGGCTGCAAGCATTTCAGCAGCAATACGACGGAGATGAGGAGCTTGAATTTGTGCCCATGCTCCTTCGTTCGCTCATGCCGGAGGATGAGTTTGCGTTTATGATCGAATGGTATTATTCCGTATTTGAGCACCGGTGGGCTCGAGAATGTATCGCTATTGAAGAAGATGAGCGTAATTGGACTGCACGCATGTCAGATTTTCAGGATGGTCAATTGCAAGCATCCAACTATCCACGTGCTACGAAGCGTGCTTGGCGCATCCTTACAGAGCATTTCACCGGTAAACTGACAGAACGGGCATGGAAGCAGTGTTTAAGAACACCTAAGAAGGGACGAATGAAACATGTCGCTCTGTAAACATTGGATGATTTCGTCAATCGGAAGAGGTATGGCTGGAGGAACAGCAGTTGCTGCGTGTACGGCAATTAGTCTCGCTTGGCACTATCGGATGAAAGTGCTGCTCATACATGTCAAAGGAAGAGGGGAAGGAGTTGAGAAGCTATTTCCTCCTGCTCTTGATGTTATGCGCCAGGCAGGAGCAGGCGGGCGGCTAATAACTCCGAACGGCTGGAGTGCTCTTGCACGCATGCTTCGACACCATCAAGTTGAGGAAGAATCGATCTCCTCCTTTATGATAAGTGTGATGAGTCGATTAGATATTCTCCCTGGTTATGACTCAGAGGAGATGCAAGATATGCTGCATGATCATCTTCTGCTTCATGTGCAGAGGTTAGTGAGCAAACGATATGATCTTGTGCTGTGGGATATGAATGAGCAGGATATAACCGCTTTGAAACTCATTGGCAAAATGAATATGCAAGGTACCATCGCAGTGTTGCCGCAGAACCGGTCAGAGATTCATATCTCAATGGAGAAAGCAGGAAAAAGTGCAGATGCATTCGTGATAGGACAGTATGATGCGGATGTGAAGGTAAATCCTATGAACGTAAAACGTATGTATTCGCTCCACCAGCCCTTTTTCACAATGCCTTATGCAGCAGCTTACCGCAATGCTGCAGACGATAGAATGGTGATGGACTGGTATTTGCGCCAATCTCAGCGCCATGAACGAGGGAAACGATGCCCATTCATTTTAGAGAATATGAAGCTGAGTAAATATATTCTGGAAGAGTCCGGCTATCATCAAGGGAGAAAGGCAGGTGGATAGTGGATGTCAATTTGGGGCTATGTAGGATCCTCAATTTTGGGTGTTTCGGTTCTGCTCCTAGCGATGTTCGTTTGTTGGCGCTTGTTCCGTAACCCTAACAGACACACCTCTTATCCTACTAAGGATGAATGGACATGGGACTTGCTGGATCAAACAGTGAAGGATACGTTTCTTGCATGGACGAGTGATCTGCCGCTGGATTTGTACCGAAATGAAGAAGAATATTCTCGTGAAATGAATCGGCGTGTTTCTCTTCGCAAAACTCTCCGTACATGCTGCAGTGGGGATGTCGCGGATAAAGAGTACATAAAGGAATGGATTGTGGATATGCTCAAAGAGCAAATTAAGCTCAGCAAAGGCAATTCCGAACAGTTATTACCGATAGATCGACCAGAGCTTTTAACTTCACAAGACAAATTTGATCTATTACTGTATGCCTTTAAAAAGCGGTACAGCTTCGATGCCTTGCATAGGTTAATCGATAAATATGGCTGGAGTGAGCGTAAACGCATACCGATGGCACAGGGTGTTCATCAAATGCACGATGTAATTACGGAGGAAGATATCGATGCAGCATATCGGTTAGAAAGGCTTCAATTCAGTTGGGAGGATCGGATCTGGATAATCGCACAGCGGTTGTATCAACGTTATAAGGGATTCTCTGTTATTGATGAGATACGCGACATGCGGATAGATGGTGTGTCAGGTGGTGTGAGTGGTATACCAGATGATGCTATGACAAGAGGGGACTGGCAGAGTCCAAACACAGCTTCACCGACAAAGAATCAAGGAGATTTAGTTGCTGGTGGCCTGCTACGAGCATGTGATAGTGTGTGGATCTTTTATAAGGGGAAGTCGATTCAACTCTCCTTCCTATCATTTGGATCGGAAGCTGAACTGCGGCGGGTATGCCACAACATCTATAAATACCAGACACCCGGATCATTAACGGAAGCGGATGGCTATCGGATCAACCATATGAAGGACGGTTCGCGTGTCGTTGTGCTGCGTCCGCCATTTGCAGAATCGTGGTCATTCTTTGTTCGTAAGTTTGATACGCAGGTTGTATCACTTCAGCAGCTCATACGAGACAAGAACGCTGAGCTTCCTACTGAATTGCTTCATTTCTTAATGCGAGGAGCAAGAGTGACCGCCATCACAGGTGCGCAAGGATCGGGGAAGACGACTCTGTTAATGGCATTAATTCAATCGATTTATGCGTTCTATCCGCTTCGAGTACAGGAACAGGCTTTTGAACTGAATCTTCGTAAGTTATATCCCAGCAGGAATATCCTTACGCTCCGAGAGACAGAGCGCATAGCGGGGCAGGCTGGTTTGGACGTACAGAAGAAGACAGACGGAACTGTGCATATTTTAGGTGAGGTGGCAACGGATCCGGTTGCAGCTTGGATGGTACAGATGGCCCAAGTCGCGAGCCTGTTCACCGTCTTCACGCATCATGCCAAGACATTTCCTGATTTGGTGCTGTCGCTTCGGAACTCGTTGCTTAAGACGGGAATGTTCCATAATGAGTCGATAGCCGAGCAGCAGGTAAGCCAAGTGATTCACTTCGATGTTCATCTCTCTCGGGATGCCGAGGGCAAACGATATATTGAGCGCATTACAGAATGTATTCCACTTCTTAATCATAACGAAGGCGAAGAAATGATTGACACACAAAGTGATGCGAACATGACATGGGATCGCTATATCGAATCCTCACAGCGTGTGCACCGACATATGATGCGTACTCGATCCTTCACTTACCGAAATATTATCGAATATCATCAAGGCCGATATTACCTCGTGAACCCGATATCCGTGAAGCAGAGAGAAACGATGGAAGCCGAAATGACTGCTGAGGATAAGCAGCGATTCCGCGATTGGCTTGCTCAGGAGGGAGGATATCCGGTTGCTAGTTAGCAGCTTGTTACTATGGATTGCAAGCGGGGCAATAGCTGTCTCTTTCATGTTATGGATGTTGTCTAGAAAGTTAATGTCGACTGGGATTGCGGAGAATAAGGTACGTGTCCATGGACATCAGAATGGAGTTAAGGCCCTCACACAATTGTATAAAAAACTGCTGAGGGATGTCTATCGTTGGAGCTTGAGAGTTCCTATGCTAAAAAAGAAGACGGCGTCACTCCGCCAACAGCTTGCACCGTTATACAGTTATGACGAGTGGCTATTGCGTGAGCGAACAGCCTCCATACTGCTAGGGAGTGGAATAGCGATTCTCATTGCGCTCTCAATATTCGTCTCCTTCGATCAAAATCTGCTGTCATGGATCATGCTTATTGTTGTACTTAGTGTGGCGGAAAGTCTATATCGTGACGTTATGATCACACGTGCCGAAGTGAAGCTTCTTCATTTATCATCCATGTCGATTGGGCATATGAGACATGCCTATCATCGGTACAAGATGGTGGATGCTGCACTAGAAGATACGATTGAATGCTCGCACCCGATGCTCGCACCACATTTACAGCGTATTGCGAAGTTGATTAGCGATCCCGATTCCGATTCCGCTATGGCTGCTTATGAGGAGGCAGCTCCGAATCGTTATTATAAGATGCTTGGAGGCTTATCCAAGTTGGTAGCTGAGTATGGTGATCCGAAGGGAACAGATGGTTCTTCCTATTTGAAGGGACTTGCCATGATTGTTCGTGAAATGCAAACAGAGCTCGTTATGCGTGCACGACTCGATTATCTGCTTGGGGGATTAAAAGCAATTGCCGTTATTCCCGTCCTATTCACAGATCCACTGGAAAGGTGGGCGACGACCTATTTTCCATCTATGGAATTGTTTTATCATTCGAAGCTTGGTTGGTGTCTGCAACTAACCGTTTTCTGTTCCGTCTTGATGTGCCATCGCATATTACAACAGCTTCATTGGAGAAGCGCGATGGCTGAGGATCAATCACAGCGCACTGGGTGGATCAGAAGATTGCTGGAGCAGCGAATCATTCGAAGATTACTGGATGTCTGGGTGAACAGTAGGCAGATTGGGTCACTTAAGCGTGCTCAGCGCTTATTACATGAAGCAAACGAATCGATGACCTTAGGGCATTTCTATGGCCATCGCTTCATACACGCGATCGTAACTTGTGGAATCTGCTTTGTGTTAATTGTCTCATTGCACTTGGGATCTACGCAATGGATATGGAATCAGCTGAATACCAAATCGCTAGAAGCGGGACTAAGTATGGAGTTAACTAAGCAATGGATACTAAGTTCCAACCCAGAGACAGGCAATCACGGACTTCAACTCGCTCTGAAAACTGCGATCTTGAAGGAACACCCAGACTGGAGCTATCAACGAATCGAACAATCGACGAAGTCGCTCGTACCACTTGCTATTTATCATCGTGAGATGAAAGTTTCATGGTGGGAAGTTCTGCTTCCATTCACCGTTGGGTGGGGTGCATATTATGCATTTGTTATGATTCTACGGATCCGTATTCGGATTCGACACTTGGATATGCGTACAGAGATCAGTCAAATGCAGTCTCTTTGCATGCTACTGCGTGCTTTCGAGCGGATGACGGCTGAATCGATGATGGAGTGGATGAGTCGCTGCACGACTATGTTCCGCCGCCCTTTACAATTGTGTCTGCTTAATTGGGAGAGTGGTTCGGATCATGCGCTACAACAGCTGCGAATCCATGCGCCATATCCAGACTTCGTCAGGCTTGTGGACAAGCTGGAGCTAGCTCACAATCATATTCCGCTTAATGAGGCGTTCGATGATGCAGAGCAAGACTGGTTCTATGAACAGGATATGCTTAGACAGCATTATGAGACAAGTATCGAAGCCAAAGCAGGCTGGGGAAGGTGGCTGGGCTTCGCTCCGATGTATGCCTTAATTTTTTTGTATCTCGTGGTACCCCTTGTATGGATGAGCGCAGAGCAAATGCGTTCTTCCTTTGAACAAATCCGATCTCTATAACAAAGGAGTGTATAAAGTATGAATAATGCCCAATCTGCATTGAAGGTGGCAGCAGGAATTTTCCTTACCATTGCACTAATTACAATTGTTGTGTTGTTGTTCGTTAGTGCGCAGGAAGCGACAAAAACGGCTCAAAATGAATTTTCATCGATCCAGACAGAGTTAAGCAAGGCATCATTTACGGTTTATGATAATACCTCGGTTAGCGGTTCTCAGGTCATTAATGCAATACGTAAATTTTTCAAGCAAGATCAATTCGGGATTCGTGTTGTAACTGGTAAAAATCGTGCAGGAAAATCGGATGGAAATCATTATGGATATTACGTGCTGCCGAACGGTGAGATTGCGGGGAACAATCGAAATGACAGTATAGATTTGGCATTGAATGAATCATCTGATAACTACGTGAATCCTAGCGGAAAGTTTAAAGCAAAGCTAATCGTGGACTCCAGCAACGTAACAAGAGGGATTGTATTTGAACAGCAGTAAGATTCGGGGTGTCACCCTGAGTTTTCTTATATCTATATCTCCACAGTGGAACTAGGGAACTTATATTTTGGCATCAGCGCTTGTAAGGGGAATCAGTATGCAAAATGTGAGTCGAATAACTGAACTAGCAGTAGCATCGATACTGTTTTTGGTAGCATTGACGGGAGCCCTACAACTCATTGGAAGTACGTCCTTTACGATTCGACAAGTAGATCATGCAAATCAAGTGAAGGATCGGAATGTTCGAGCTACGATGGAGCCCATGCGATCTAAGCCACTAACGGGGGCTGATGTCATTTTATTTATCAGTCAGTTGAGGGAGAATGTTGAGCTTGAGGTTGAAGGCATGAGCGTCAAATCTCCAATCCTCCTTGAGGATATTCAGTTCAATTCGATATCACGAACGAAACAATATCAACTTCATATCGAACGAAATGAAGATGGCGACATCCGTAAAATGATCTTCAGGTAGGAGGTATCGGATTGGGGAATGCAGTGGTTAAGCTGCTTGGTGCGATGATAGGAGTGCTGTTGCTCTTTCTTTACCCAATATTAGAATCATTTCAGCAGCAGGATGATCTAGCTGCGTTGTATGTGCAGCGAAGTGCGTCTACATTCTCAGATGCCGTAAGGGATAAGGGAGTTATTACTCCTGTCATGTGGAATGATTTTATGGCGGAAATGGAGCGGACGGGTAATGTATATGATGTGGTTGTTGAGCATTATGAGAAAAAGTATGATCCGATCTATAGGGATCCTGTTCAAGTTAATACATTTACAGGGGACTATCTAATCCGTTACCAACTAAACAATAAAGTGATGCTGATGGAAAAGCTGTTTCCAGGAGATGGACAAACTGTTGAATCTCCATCCCGTACGTATAAGCTGAGCATTGGAGATTATTTCTATGTGTCTGTAAGCAATACGAATCGAACACGTGCGGCCATGATTATGGATTGGCTGACTGGCTCATTTGGCCCAACTGAACGGATTCACATTCCTGTCGGAGGAATGGTACGAAATGAAAGTAGTTAAATTTTCAATACTCTTCGTTCTGATCTGTTTCCCTTTATTTTGGGTGAATAAGCTACAAGCAAGAGAGGAAGCGAGCAAGCTGCAGCTTGAACTGAAGTATAATGACGCTATGAATCAAGCCGTTGATGATGCAGCCCGTACACTGCAGATATCTGCTGTGTGGAAGGAGACGGAGGAAGGATATGAGTCACAGAAGCGGCTGGAACTGCGTCGTAATGATGCGGTTGATTCATTCTTTATGACGTTATTTCTTAACTTTGGTTTATGGAATGAGGAGAAAAAGCAGGATGAATTGAAGCGATTTATTCCGGTGATTGCAATCATTGGCTATGATGGTGTTGATATGTATGCTGAGGATGAATATATCGGCCGAAATGGTGAATCCCAGATGCAGCATGTATGGAAGCCGAAGTTGCCTTATGGGTTTATGGATCAAGGTGGAAATGTGATCGGATTTACGTTAGATGACTATATTACCGTGTATCGTCCATCATCGGGGAGCTGGCTTGCAGGATATCAACGGGAGTTAAAAAGCACGGCTGCAGATGTTCCGATACTACAGGATGATCAGTTATTTGATGCGGTAAGACGTACGACAATCGTAGATACCATTCAACAAGCGCTGGCCAACACCATCAATGAACACAACGAACGGGCTTTACGAAATGGTGTTTCCTATACGTTCACCTTGCCTTCCATTTCAGATGAAGAATGGCATAATACCATCAACGACGTGGGTGTTATGGCCTTCATACAAGGTTTGCCTTTAGGCTATTCTTCGTATAATCATTATGCTCTCGGCGGCTCAAGGCTGCTTAAGAGAAACAATTATCATGGCGTAATCATGAATGGCATTAAGTATGCATTCCCCGAAAAATGCGCTCCATCGAATGCTTTGGAATCCTATCATTCAGCAGCTGATGCGGCCAAACAAGGATATTTTTTGAAATCATGTCCCTAATGCGATTTCAACTTAATAGGGTCTTTGCTGTAATATATATCGCAAAGCGACGTTTTAATGAGCCGTCCTGAAAACAACAGGGCGGTTGTTTATTTTACTGTAAATTTGCTGGGGCTGCTTCTGATTCACAAATTTAAACGCAGTTTGCACAATAATAAGATTATGTAAATCTATTGCTTCAATTCGGATGGTACCTCATCATATAAGAAATGAAGGAACAATGAAGATATATTCGTGCGAAAAAGAAGAGGAGTAACAGGAATCGGATGAGAACCTATTGGCATGGAGTTAGAGAAACATTTGTGACCGCATTGCGGCTAGGATTGACTTCTTTTGGAGGGCCAGCTGCGCATATAGGCTACTTTCATAAAACCTATGTACAGCAGTTGAAATGGTTAGACGATCAGCAGTTTGCTGAATTGCAGGCGATTAGTCAAATGCTTCCCGGCCCATCCAGCAGCCAACTTGGAATTGGAATAGGTATGAGGAGAGCTGGATGGCTTGGAGGGGCGATGGCGTGGTTGGGCTTTACGCTGCCGTCTGCTTGTCTGCTTGCCTTATTTGCCTTCGGAATTAGTTGGCTGCCCAATCAAGATCCTGGGTGGCTGCAAGGATTGAAGCTTGCGGCAGTTCCGATTATTATTCAGGCGTTATGGGGAATGAATAAACAATTAACACCTGACGCGCTTCGAAGAACGATTGCAATTGTTGCCGCAATCCTATCCCTTCTTCTTATCGGCGTCTACGGACAGCTCCTTATTATGGGTGGTTCACTTGCTGCAGGTGTCGTCCTATTCCGAAATCGGGCGGAAAATATCGAACCAGCGATCAGGACCAATCAAAACCAATATGAGTGCATTGAAGAAGGGAAGTCAAACATTTCACGTACATTTGCAAAATGGATGACTCTGTTATTTTTCGGACTGCTTATCGGGTTGCCAATGCTGGCGTATTATATACCAAGTGTAGTGACACAGCTTATGGAAGTCATGTATCGTACCGGGTCAGCGGTGTTCGGTGGCGGACATGTTGTCCTTCCTGTACTGAAGCATGAACTGATGACGGCAGGGTTGCTGGATGATTCTTCACTGCTCGCAGGGTATGGGGCAGCACAAGCAGTACCAGGGCCTTTGTTTACATTTGCAGCATTTGTAGGTGCTTCTATTCATTCAGGTGGATTTGGAATCGTTCTTGCCATCGTTGCTACTTTATTTATTTTCCTCCCTTCTTACCTGCTAATAGGGGCAGTACTCCCTTATATGTCGCATGTTCGGCAATGGAGAAGTGTTCGGGCAGCTTTTCAAGGGATCAATGCCGCTGTTGTAGGGTTGCTGCTTGCAGCACTTTACGATCCTGTCCTTACAACATCGGTAACGAGTCCGATTCACATGTGTATCGTGCTAATTGGTATATTATCACTAATTGTATGGAGGCAATCGCCCTGGATTACCGTTCTGCTGTCAGCCATGCTAGGTATGCTGTTGTTGTAAGCGGTGATGTAAAGATTATTTACAAATAAAAAATACGCCATTCGAACGTTCGCAGGTAGTTACATCATAGAACGATTGAATGGCGTATTCCTTTTACGAATGACACTTTGACAGAGATTGAAGTCCACTTTATATTAATCGCGACTGCAAATAATTAAGAGGTAGCCTTCTCTCACACGAACCGAAGCAGTATCAACGTCATCCCATTCGTTGCTTATTCCTAGGGATTGTCCAATCTGCAGGGTTGCATCATGAAGCGGGTACTTAAATCCAGTTAACGTAATACCAGTTACCGTTGAGCTCAGTGGCAACAATGATACATACGGGAAGGAATTCGTCTGTAATGTAACACTCGAATTCGTTAGCATAATGATATTGTGTTCGTCAACGATTTGACACTTAATTCCTTCATCGACGGCTTTGCGCAATAAATGAATATTAGACAGCGTATGATCAAGTCTCGTGCCGGTTACGCCGAATAGCGTAATTTGCGTTGGTTTCATTGCGAGAGCATGATTGAAAGCAAGTTCGGTGTCGGTATAATTTTTATCGACGGCGTCACAATCCATGTATTTCCGGCTCGAAGTGCGGATATGCTCCCGTTCATCCTCTGTTACGGAGTCGAAATCTCCTAAGGCCTGATCGGGAATAATGTTGTGCTGTACCAGATAGAGAGCTCCTCGATCAGCGCCGATGATGTAATCCATCGTACGAATCTGGTCTGCTATTTTCTCGGAAATGGTTCCACCCGCTACAATGGCAATATGAGCGGGTGTTGAAGTAACCTGTTGATCGTTTGACAACGTTATGACCTTCCTTTATATCGCAATAAGTATGATGACAAGTTGAATCCCTCTCATTATATCGAAATATGAATGGGGAACCAAATAAATATATCCATTTGCAATAAATAAAGACTGCCGATACAATAAGTGAATCTTAACAGGATATACACCTTACATAATGAAACACTAAGTAAGGCAAGAAGCTAAGGTATATAGAAAAGGGAGGAATGTTACGTGGCTGAAAGTACGAAGGTGAACGTGTTGTTCGTATGCCTGGGAAATATATGCCGTTCTCCTATGGCTGAAGCTGTATTCCGTGAGCAAGTGGAGCAAGCAGGCTTAGATCAGGTGATTCAGGTGGATTCAGCAGGTACAGGAGATTGGCATGTTGGTCATCCTCCGCATGAAGGAACTCGCAAGCTGTTGGACGAACACGGGATCACTTATGAAGGGATGAGAGCACGACAGCTTCATCCGACAGATTTTCAAACCTATACGTACATCGTATGTATGGATCCGAGCAACGAACAAAATGTGCTGGCGTGGGAAGGGTCAGACAACAGAACCTCTGAAGTTCTGCGCTTTATGACTTTGCTTCCTGAAGAGAACCGTGAAGAGGTGCCTGATCCGTACTATACAGGCAACTTTGAAGAAGTATATCGTTTAGTTCAAGCAGGGTGTGTACGATTGTTAGAGCGGATTAAAGGGGAACATCCTTTCATGTCATAAAATATTTATGGGTTTGATGAAAAGTAGTGACATACATCCTTGTATGCCACTACTTTTTTTATGTTTAATAGGGGTGTTCCTCATCAATGCTTGTATGCTCATATGGAAATGGACAAGCAGCTAGTCAAGAAAATGACGAAGAGCATCTGGGACGTGTTTTTGCCAGAATCCCCACAAATGATGCCCTTCATGCTCGCCATAGAGAACATGAGCATTTCGATCCGTAAACAGCTTGTGTGTATCCCGATTTAATTCAACAAAATTATAAGTCCCTGTATCGGTTGTGAACGCAGTCTCTTGCAGACCGACGATCATAAAGAGATGTAGCCATGATAGATCCTGCTCCTGCGCGATAAGCTGCTGCGAGTATGGGTAATAGGCGCCGGACAAGGAGATTACCTGACGGAATTTGTCAGGATATTTTAGCGCTAGGTGTAGGGAAACAGTGCCACCGAGTGAATCACCTGCGAGCGTGATTTCTGTCCAATCGGTGCGTACTGGATACATTCGCTCAATTGCAGGTACAATCTCTTCTGCAAAGGCGCGAGTATAGGATTCAAATCGTTCTCCATCCGGGGAATACTCAGAAGTACGGATTTTCTTATTCACATCAACTCCAACGATGATGAATGGCTCCATGTCACCTTCGATAATGAGCTGATTCGCGTGTGTCGCAATACGACCAAAATTAAAGAAATCTTCTCCGTCCTGACAATAGACAACGGGATAACTGAGTATTTCCTGATATCCTGGCGGCAAATAGACGCGAACGTGACGACTGCCTCCTTCAAGATATTTGCTTGGAATGTCATGTTTTACAATGGTTCTCTTGAATATTGAAGAATCTGACATGCATAGCACCGCCTCATGCAAAATTTTATCAATGTTGGTGAATACTAATTTCGATGGTCTTGATTAGGGACTCACTATAGGAAAGAAACAAGAATCTTTGACTTTCTACTATATAATGTTCCGCGAACAAGTATCGACTATGTGAGTGAGTTCACAAATTTGTAACACCCTGTTATAGTCATTAACAACAGCTGTTATAACAACAATTCAACAAAATGTTCACTTTTTTCGCGTTTTCTTTTGACCAATCGACTAAAACAGGTGTATAATAATTCTATAACAGCGAAACAAAATCTTCAAACTTTTATTGAGGTGAAAAACATGAGCAAGTTCCCATTTGAAGTTCAGACGGAAGAGATTCAACCGTTGTCCGTCTTGTCTCCGGAAGGAGAAATTGTTAACCCGGATATGGTTCCGGATCTGACTGACGAACAATTGAAAGAAATCATGTACCGTATGGTATTTACACGTACATGGGATGATCGCGCAATCAACCTTGGCCGTCAAGGCCGCCTTGGTTTCTATGCACCGGTGTCCGGTCAAGAAGCTTCCATGGTAGGTAGCGTATATCCATTGCAAAAAGAAGACTTTGTTGTACCAGCATATCGTGACATGCCGCAAATCGTATGGCACGGATTGCCTTTGTACCAAGCTTTCTTGTACTCCCGTGGTCATCAACATGGTGGACAAATTCCAGAAGGCGTTAACGTAATGATGCCGCAAATCATCATCGGCGCGCAAATCTTGCACGCGATGGGTATTGCAATGGGCTTCAAGTTGAAAAAGCAAGCACAGGTTGCAATCACATACACAGGTGACGGCGGTTCTTCCGAAGGCGACTTCTACGAAGGCTTGAACTTCGCAGGCGCATTCAACTTGCCAGTTATCTTCTTCGTACAAAACAACGGCTATGCAATCACAACTCCATTTGCGAAACAAACAAATGCGAAGTCGATCGCTCATAAATCCGTTGCAGCAGGTATCCATGGCATGCAAGTAGACGGCATGGACGTACTTGCCGTTATCAAGGCTGTTCAAATCGCTGCAGAACGCGGACGCAAAGGTGAAGGCGCAACGTTGATCGAAGCGTTGACTTACCGTTACCGTCCACACTCCATGGCGGACGATACTACAAAATATCGTACAAAAGACGAAGAAGCAGAATGGGCAATCAAAGATCCACTCGTGCGCTTCGGCAAATACTTGGAGAAAAAAGGTCTTTGGACAGAAGAAGACACAGCTCGCGTAAAAGATGAAGCAAAAGCAAAAGTGAACGAAGAAATCAAACGTGCTGAAAAAACAGAGAAAATGACTGTTGCAGGCTTGATCGACAGCATGTTCGAAACAACTCCGAAATTCTTGGAAGAGCAAAAAGCGGATTTCCAATAATTCGGACAGCGTTCTGAAAGTTAACGGGCCTCGTTGATGCGAGGACAACGAATCCATATATGGTTCTGTGATAACGGTAAGGAGGAAACAAGCAATGGCACAAATGAATATGAAAGAAGCAATTCGCGACGCAATGCGCGTTGAATTGAAAAGAGACCCTAATGTTGTGGTCTTTGGTGAAGACGTTGGCCATGTCGGCGGTGTATTCCGTGCGACTGAAGGTTTGCAAAAAGAATTTGGTGAAGAGCGTGTATTTGATACTCCGCTTGCAGAGTCCGCAATCGGCGGTATGGCAGTAGGTTTGGGCGTTCAAGGCTTCCGTCCTGTTGCTGAAATCCAATTCGTAGGTTTCATCTATGAAGCACTTGACCAAATGTGCGTTCAAGCAGCACGCATGCGCTTCCGTTCCGGCGGCCGCTACAACTCGCCAATCGTATTCCGCACACCATTCGGTGGCGGCGTAAAAGCTGCAGAATTGCATACAGACTCCCTTGAAGGTTTGATGGTACAAACACCAGGTATCAAGGTTATTGTTCCTTCCAACCCTTACGATGCAAAAGGATTGATGATTTCCGCAATCCGTGACAATGATCCAGTATTCTTCATGGAACACTTGAACTTGTATCATGCATTCCGTGATGAAGTGCCAGAAGGCGAATATACAGTTGAAATCGGTAAAGCCAAAGTTGTTCGTGAAGGTAAAGACGTAACAATTCTTGCCTACGGCTTGATGGTTCACACAGCAATGAAAGCTGCTGCTGAACTTGAAAAAGAAGGCGTGCAAGCAGAAGTTATCGACCTTCGCACATTGGCGCCGCTTGATATCGACACAATCGTTGAGTCTATCAAGAAGACGAACCGCGCAATTGTGGTACAAGAAGCGCAAAAGACTTCCGGCGTAGCTGCAGAAGTTATTGCACAAATCAACGAAAAAGCGATTCTTCACTTGGAAGCACCTGTTCTTCGCATTGCAGGTCCAGATACAGTGTATCCTTTCGCACAAATCGAAGATCAATGGTTGCCATCACCAGCTCGTATCGTAGCAGGCGTCAACAAAGTATTGAACTTCTAAGATAGAACCGGAACAGAGAGAAGGAGGATTTTACTGTGGCTAAATTTGAGTATCGCTTCCCTGAACTAGGGGAGGGCCTTCACGAAGGCGAAATTATCAAAATGCACATTAAAGCAGGAGACAAGGTAACTGATGATGATATCATCATGGAAGTACAAAACGATAAAGCTATCGTTGAAGTTCCTTGCCCTGTGAATGGTACGGTATTGGAAGTATTCGCGAAAGATGGTCAAGTATGCCACATGGGCGAAGTAGTAGCGATCATCGACGCTGAAGGTGAAATTCCTGAGCAAGATATGCCAGAAGAAGCAGCTCAAGAGGAAGCAGCTCCTGCACCAGCAGCAGCTGAAGCTCCTAAAGCTGAAGGCGTAGCAGCAGCACCTAACCGTGATGTACTTGCAACTCCAAGCGTTCGCAAGCATGCTCGTGATCTTGGCGTGAACATTGCTGAAGTTCCTGCTACTGGCAAGAACGGCAAAATCACTCGTGAAGATGTAGAAGCATTCGCTAACGGCGGAGCACCTGCAACAGCTCCAGCAGCAACTGAAGCACCTAAAGCAGAAGAAGCGAAAAAAGCAGCTCCAGCGGCAGCAGCAACTGGACGCGATGCTGAAGAAGAGCGTGTACCATTCAAAGGTATCCGCAAAGCGATTTCGAATGCAATGGTTAAATCGGCTTACACAGCTCCACACGTTACAATCATGGACGAAGTGGAAGTTGGCGAGCTTGTTGCATTCCGCACACGCTTGAAGCCAATGATGGAGAAGAAAGGTACAAAAGTAACTTACCTTCCATTCATCGTAAAAGCACTCGTTGCAGCTTGCCGTCAATTCCCTGCGATGAACGCAATGATCGACGAAGCAAACAACGAAATCGTGTACAAAAAGTACTACAATATCGGTATCGCAACAGATACAGACAACGGCTTGATGGTTCCTGTAATCAATGATGCAGATCGTCGCAGCATCTGGATGATCGCTAACGATATTAAAGATTTGGCTAGCCGCGGTCGTGAAGGCAAACTTGCTCCGAACGAACTGAAAGGCAGCACAATCACAATCACAAACATTGGTTCTGCTGGCGGTATGTTCTTTACTCCAATCATCAACTTCCCAGAAGTTGCAATCTTGGGTACAGGCCGTATCTCCGAGAAGCCAGTTGTGAAGAACGGCGAAATCGTGGCAGCGCCAGTTATGGCATTGTCCCTCAGCTTCGACCACCGTCTGATCGATGGCGCGACAGCTCAAAACTTTATGAACTACATCAAGCAACTGCTTGCTAATCCTGAGTTGCTTGTTATGGAGGTGTAACCAAATGGTAGTAGGAGACGCATCTTTGAACATTGACACTTTGGTTATCGGGGCAGGCCCTGGCGGTTACGTGGCAGCGATTCGCGCTGCCCAACTCGGCCAAAGCGTACTCATCGTAGATAAATCCGAACTCGGCGGTGTGTGCTTGAACCGCGGTTGTATCCCATCCAAAGCGCTTATCAGCGCTGCACACCAATATGAAGTAACACAACACGCTTCTGCAATCGGTATTACTGCAGAAAACGTAAAAGTGGACTTCACAAAAGTGCAAGAATTTAAAGGCGGCGTAGTTAAGAAATTGACTGGCGGCGTAGGCGCTTTGTTGAAAGCTAACAAAGTTCAAATCTTCAAAGGCGAATGCATGTTCATCAATGAAAACGAAGCACGTGTCTTCAACGATCAAGAAGCACCGCGCTACAAGTTCAAAAACTGCATCATCGCAACAGGTTCCCGTCCAATCGAATTGAAGCCTTTCCCATTCACTGGACGCATCCTGTCTTCGACAGAAGCTTTGGAATTGCCAGAAGTTCCTAAGTCCATGATCGTTATCGGCGGCGGCTACATCGGCGCTGAGCTTGGTCAAATGTACTCCAAGTTCGGTACGAAAGTAACAGTTATCGAAGGCGCGGACATGGTTCTTCCTGGCTTCGACAAAGACATGACACAACTTGTATCGAAAAACATGAAGAAATCCAATGTTGAGATCTTTACGGGTGCGAAAGCAGAATCTGCTACACAAACAGACAAAGACGTTACTGTGAAATTCACAGTTGGCGGCGAGTCCAAAGAAGTGACAGCTGACTACTTGCTCGTAACAGTTGGTCGTCGTCCGAACACAGACGGTGAGCTTGGTCTGGACATGATCGGTGTGAAAATGACTGATCGCGGCTTGATCGAAGTTGACCACCAAGGTCGTACAAGCATTCCGCACATCTTCGCTATCGGCGATATCGTTGCTGGCCCTGCATTGGCTCACAAAGCTTCTTACGAAGGTAAAGTGGCTGCAGAAGCAATCTCCGGTATGCCTAGCGTTGTAGATTACAAGTGCATCCCTGCAGTATGCTTCACAGATCCAGAGTGCGCAAGCGTAGGCTTGTCTGAATCCGAAGCGAAGGAAAAAGGCTTCAAAGTTAAAGCTGGTAAATTCCCTTATGCAGGTAACGGTCGTGCGTTGTCCCTCGGCGGCAGCGTTGACGGTTTCGTGAAAATCGTATCCGATGCTGACACAGGTATCGTCCTCGGTTCTCAGATCGTAGGTCCTGAAGCATCGAACTTGATCGCGGAAATGGGCTTAGCAGTTGAAATGGCTGCAACTGTAGAAGACTTGGCGTTGACAATCCACGCTCACCCAACACTTGGTGAAATCGTGATGGAAGCTGCTGAAGTTGTTCTTGGTCACCCAATCCACACAGTAGGTAAGTAATCCCCTCTCTCTCTGAGGGTTCTGTATACGTTCTGTTACGGTTCTGTTTATATATTGATTTGCTTTTGCCCTTGCAGCAGCGCTGCGGGGGCTTTTTTTTACCGAGATGTGAATGGTACTGGTTATGTAAGGTGATTCATGTAATAAACAGAGATGTTTTTCTCTATATTACTAATATCCAAAGTTATCATGATCAGTACTCATTTACGGAATGGAGAGGATTACGGTGAGCAGTTTTTTTGATAAATTAAAGCAAGGTGCAGCGGAAGCAGGAAAAAAGGCACAGTCCACGATAGAGGTAAATCGGTTGAAATTTCAAATTTCTTCAAAGGAAAAAGAAATTACGGGTATCTACAGTCGTATGGGAGAATGTGTGTATCATGCCATGCAAAATGGAACAATAGAAGAAATTAGCGATCAACTGCTGCTGTTTAGTGAACAGATCAATCAGAAGAAAGCAGAAGTTCAGGATGTTGAAAATCGAATTCGTACGGTGCAGAATGAGAAGTTGTGTCCATCTTGTAGTAAACCTGCTACATTAGATACGAAGTTTTGTTCAGGCTGTGGACATCATTTTGTAGGGCATTTTTCAGAAGAGGAAGTTGTAGATATAAAAGTGATGGTTGTATGTCCTGTGTGTCAGGTAGCAAGTGATAAAGGGTCGAGCTTCTGTGCGGAATGTGGTCATAAATTCGAAGAATAACGATAAGACATTCTGTACGGTTTGCCCATTGTGAGTCAATAGGGGTGAACGTTATTTTAACGTTGGGTATTTCGTGAATTCTATCTTTTTTCTTATCCGGGCATATGATGGCCGGATTTTTCTTTGATTAAGCTTCCATTTTCGAGAGAGATTCAATGAGCGTCTAGCAAATCGCAGATTCGTAACCGATTAGCACGATAATGATAATGGAATGGGATACCGATGATTTTTTTACTCTGGAATGGTACACTAGGTAAGATACACTTCAGAACGGTAAGGAAAGAGAGTGAATAGAGAATGAAATCATATTTGGCATTATTGCAGGATATTTTGGATCATGGCGTGAAAAAAGAAGATCGTACAGGCACAGGTACGATTTCCGTATTTGGTCGCCAGCTTCGATTTGACCTAAATGAAGGATTCCCGCTCGTGACGACGAAGCGTCTGCATCTTCGTTCGATCATCCATGAGTTGTTGTGGTTCCTTAGCGGCGATACGAATATCGGCTATTTGAAGGAGAACAAGGTAACGATTTGGGATGAGTGGGCGGACGAGAACGGTAATCTTGGCCCTGTATACGGCTCGCAATGGCGGAACTGGGAAACGAAAGACGGTCGTACGATTGACCAGATCGCGAATGTGATTGAGCAAATTAAGACGAATCCGGATTCCCGCCGGTTGCTCGTATCCGCGTGGAATGTAGGTGAGGTCGATCAGATGAAGCTGCCTCCATGCCATTATTCCTTCCAATTCTATGTGGCAGATGGCAAGCTGAGCTGTTTGTTGAACATGCGCTCTGTGGATACGTTCCTTGGTTTGCCTTTCAACATTGCAAGCTATGCGCTGTTAACGCATATGGTGGCGCAGCAATGTGATTTGGAAGTAGGCGAGTTCGTCTGGAGCGGTGGAGACGTTCATATTTACTCGAATCATCTGGAACAGGTGAATACGCAGTTGCAGCGCGAGCCATTGCCGCTTCCGAAGCTGGTCATTAAGCGCAATCCAGAATCAATCTTTGATTACCGCTTTGAGGACTTTGAGTTCGAAGGCTACGAATATCATCCAGCAATCAAAGCGCCTGTCGCTGTGTAATCGATGGTTGTTGTGCAATAACGCGCACGAATATTACACTCGACTTCTGTGACTCTGCTAAGAACGATCAAAGGAGGAATTGAAATTGTCGATTACGATGATATGGGCGATGGACGAACAACGGCTTATTGGCAAGGACAATGGAATGCCGTGGCATCTACCGAATGATATGAAGTTTTTCCGAGAGAATACAAAAGGCAAAACCGTTGTGATGGGACGCAAAACGTATGATTCGCTGAACGGAGCACTGCCGAAACGGCGCAATCTTGTCTTGACGCGCAACCCAGCGTGGCGTACAGATGACGCTGAGGTTATCTCGGACATCACTTCCGTGCTTGAGCTCGCTCAAGATGAAGAAGTGATGATTATTGGCGGAGCCCAAATTTATAATTTGTTTATGCCGTATGCGGACAAGCTGCTTGTTACGCGAATCGCGCAGACATTCGAGGGTGACGAGCATTTCCCAGAATACGATGAGCGTGTATGGGAGCTTGAGTGGGAAGAGCCAGGAATCGTTGATGAGAAGAATGAATACAATCATCTGTTCCAATCTTTTGTACGCAAAAAATAATTGAGATCGTAAATGTGTTGATGTGCTATTGTGTGAATAAATGCAAATGATTTGTTCATGACTCCATTGGAATATAGGCGTAAATTGAGTAGGATAGGTTGAAAAACATGTAGAAGAGTGCAATGAATGTCTGCATGAAAATCCATGAAACCGCAACAAAAGAATGACCAATCAACCTTACTCATACAAATATACGGATGGACGGATGGAGGAAATCGCATGTCAACACCTACTGGATTTATGGAGTATCGCCGTCAGATTCCGGCTGATCGCGATCCATTGGAACGGCTTAAGGATTGGGAAGAGTTCCATAAGCATTTAAGTGAAGAAGAGCTTCGCACACAAGGAGCCCGCTGTATGGACTGCGGAACCCCATATTGTCATACAGGTATTGAAATGCCGGGAGGAACATCAGGGTGTCCTGTGCACAATTTGATTCCAGAATGGAATCAGCTCGTGTATCGTGGGTTATGGCAGGAGGCACTTGAGCGCCTGCATAAGACGAATAACTTCCCTGAGTTTACAGGGCGTGTATGTCCTGCACCATGTGAAGGCTCTTGTACGGTAGGGCTAATCGGACAGCCAGTTACGATTAAGACAATAGAAGAAGCTATCATCGAACGAGGATTTGAAGAGGGCTGGGTGAAGCCCGATCCTCCAGCACAGCGAACAGGTAAGCATGTGGCTGTTGTAGGATCAGGTCCTGCTGGCCTAGCTTGTGCCGCGCAATTAAATAAAGCCGGCCATTCCGTAACCGTCTTCGAGCGTTCAGATCGTCTTGGTGGCCTCCTCACGTATGGGATTCCAACGATGAAGCTGGAGAAGCAAGTTGTAGATCGCCGCATTCAGCTATTGGAGGCGGAAGGCATTCAATTTGTGACGAATACGGAAATCGGCAAGGACATCCCAGCTGATCAGTTAGTTGCCTCTCATGATGCGGTAGTTTTATGCGGAGGCGCAACGAAGCCGCGTGAGTTCCAAATAGAAGGAAGCAATTTGCACGGAATCCACTATGCGATGGATTACTTGAATGGTACGATTAAGAGCTATCTTGACTCCAATCTGGAGGATGGTCAGTATATTAATGCCGAGGGCAAGGATGTGATCGTCATCGGAGGCGGAGATACTGGAACAGATTGCGTTGCAACTGCGCTCCGTCACGGGTGTCGCAGTGTTACACAATTTGGTACGCATGCGAAGGCTCCGCTAGAACGAGATGCAAGTACAAATCCTTGGCCGCAGTTCCCGAACGTATATACATTGGATTATGCGCATGAGGAAGCGAAAGCCTTGTACGGCAGTGATCCACGTGAGTTCTCCATTATGACAACGAAGTTCGTCGGTGATGAAGATGGACAGGTGAAGGAACTGCATACGGTGCAGATTGAACGGATTGTCGATGAGACTGGCCGGAAAATTTATCAGCCGATTCCCGGTACGGAACGCGTAATCCCTGCACATCTCGTGCTGATTGCGATTGGCTTCGATGGGCCAGAACAGACCATTGTTGAACAACTTGGTCTCGCTACCGATCGTCGGACGAATGTAAAGGCTGACTACGGGAAATACGCGACGAGCGTAAGCAAAGTGTTTGCTGCAGGTGATATGCGCCGTGGACAGAGTCTCGTCGTATGGGCGATCAATGAAGGACGAGAGGCTGCAAGAGAAGTGGATCGATATTTGATGGGAACTACACTATTGCCTTAAATGTGAAAGTAGTGAATAATAAAACATAGTAACGTTAGTAAGAAGCTGCGCTTATTCTCACATGCGCGGCTTCTTCTGTTGTGTATGGAAAGAGGTGGTAGGATGAAGACACTTGTCGTGGCTGAGAAGCCTGATATGGGACGCAACATCGCTTCTGTCATCGAGCCAAGGGGCCGTAAGCATCGGACGCATATTGAAGGGGATCACTACATCATTACATGGGCAATCGGCCATTTGCTCGGATTGGCAGAGCCGCAAGCCTATGATGCGAAATATAAACGATGGAACTTCTATGATCTGCCGATTCTACCGAACAGCTTCAAGATCGTGGCGGAACGCCGCACGAAGGATCAGTTGAAAATGATCGGGGAGTTGGCGAAGCAATGCGATACAATCGTGAATGCGTGCGATGCTGGGCGCGAGGGGCAATATATTTTCGCTCTAATTCAACAGCATTATAAATGGAAGCAGCCTGTTAAGCGCTTATGGATATCCGACCTGACAGCAGACACGATTCGTCGGGGATTCGGAGAGATGAAGGGTGCGGAGCATTATGAAGGGCTTACAGCTGCAGCAAGAGCCCGAAGTCAAGCTGACTGGATTATTGGTATGAATGCTTCTCGTGCCTTCACAACGAAGCACAAGGCTCTATTGTCGGTTGGACGCGTTCAGACACCAGTCCTTGCGCTTATTTATGACCGGGAACAGGAGATTGCAGCGTTCCAATCCGAATCCTATTATGAGGTTACCGCTGTATTTCAGCAGGGAGATACGACTTATAAAGGAACTAGACAGGGCGACCGAATTACGGACGAGCTAAAGGCGACTGAGATTGCTGACAAAGTGAGGGGGAAGAGCGGACGAATTGCCGACTACCAGATCAAAGAAGGCAAGGAGTATCCGTACAAGCTTTATGATTTAACACTGCTGCAGCGGGATGCTAACGCGCGTTTTGGATTCTCGGCGAAGAAGACACTGGATATAGCTCAAGCATTATACGAGAAGCACAAGGCGATTACGTACCCGCGGACGAACTCGAACTATGTGACGGAGCAAAATATTGGGGGCATGCATCAGGCGCTCAAGATGCTAATGAGTATGCCGGGTTATGCGGACTTGGCGGCGCAAGCAGAACCGAGTCGGGTTCATAAAAATAACCGCAGCGTGTGCAACCCAGACAAAGTTGAGGATCACCATGCCATTCTGCCAACGACGAAGCGCCCGGGCACCTTATCGCCTGAAGAAGGTAAAATCTATGACTTAATCGTTCGTCGCTTGCTGGCGCATTTCTATCCAATTGCAGAGTATACACTTTACACGGTGTTAACCGAGGTCGAGCAGGAATCATTCAAGACGAGCATGAAGCAATGGCGAATACGAGGCTGGAAGCTCCTATATGATCATGATAAGGAGAAGTCCCGCACATCTAAGCGCTCGAAAAAGAAAGATGAGGATGATGGGGATTCTCAATCATCCTCGGATCAAGTAGAGGAACTTAACGATACGGAGCAGTTCAACCTGGACAAGAATCAGCCTGTGCATTGTCGCGAAGCGGAGATGGCTGCCAAGGCAACACAGCCGCCAAAGTCTTATACAGAAGGCACACTGCTGAAGGCAATGGAAAGCGCAGGGAAGCAGCTGGACAATGAAGAGCTGCGTGAAGTAATGAAGGATGCAGGGCTGGGAACCCCTGCGACACGGGCGGCGACAATTGAACGGCTGAAGCAAGTCGGATATATCTTGATGACTGGCAAACGTCTTACACTCGCAACCAAAGGTAAGACAGCTGTTGAGCTGATTCGCGGGGCAGGGGTACATCTTCTAACCTCACCAGAGATGACGGGGCAATGGGAGAGACGATTAACGCAGATTGCCAGAGGAGAGGCATCGGAAGATGTATTCATGGAAGCTGTGCGCAAGTTCACGCTTCATGTCATTGATTGTGTTGGCAAGCAAAGCCCTGTATCAGCCGAAGTCCTTGCATTGATCGAATCGGACAAGTCATCCAAGGGGAGAGGCAAGTCGCAAACCAGCGCCAAGACATCGAAGAGCTCCAAAGTGAAGGGTTCGGCGACGCAAGCTTCTGGCTCTAGCGGCTCTTCAGAAGGAAGCGGACAACATGCAGCACCTGAAACCTTTGGCATATGTCCTCGAGAAGGCTGTGGAGGTACGATCATTGAAGGGCGCAAGGGGTTTGGCTGTTCGAACTATAAGCTAGGCTGCAAGTTCGTTGTGTGGAAAAAGCAGTTGGCTACAGGGAAGACGATATCTCCGGTGATGATGCGCGAGCTATTGGAGAAGGGAAGCACGAAGAAGCTTAGCTTTACCAGAGGAAATGCAGCGGTGAAAGGAAGATTGGTTCTAGCCAATCGATCAACTGGGGATTTGAAAGTGGTTGAAGAATAGCGGAACACGAATATCCGTTTCTCCATTAGAAGCATACATGAAGAAGCCATATGCCCGCCCCATAGGGTGGAAACGAGACAGCATGGCTTCTTCATGTTGTGTTCCGAATTGAACTTGGGTCTGCTTGATCTAGCTCAGCTTGGAGGTGAGCAGCCATTCCTCGATAACACGAGGTACGTCAGCAAGCTTCTCTAAAGTGTACAGCGCTCCTTGGGGCTCGATCTCAATGTCAATGACATTGTAGAGCCACTCATTCGGACGCTTTAAATAAATGACATGAAGTCCAGCTAAGAGGCCGGGCTGTACATCTGTCCGTACGGAGTTGCCGATCATCCATGTATTGGCAGGTGAGAAGCCTTGCTCCTTCACAATCTCTGCTAATGCCTCAGCTGTCTTATGCTGACGAATAAAGATGCGATCTCCGAAGTAGGCGGACAGCTTCATTTGGTCAATCTTGCGCTGCTGGATAACAGGCTCACCGCCTGTATACAGGTACAATTCATGACCTTGATCACGAAGCAGTTCTAGTGTTTCAACCATTCCTGGATAAGGCTCAATTTCCATGTCATACACGCTAAGTCCGAGCTTCCAGAGCTGTTCCTTCTCCTCATCAGAGGAATCTCTGCCTGTCAAGTTGCACAAGTGGTCGTACGTATCAATGAAGGAGCGAGGGAAATGCTCGCTCTGAAACCCGTTTTTCTGTACGCCAGCGATGTCGAACTTAGATTGGACGGACTTGATTTCTTGCGCGCTCATGTTCGATGAGTTGAACCAAGTCGTCATCGTATCCAAAAATTGATGAATGACAATGTCAAAGTATTTGTTGCAATAAATAAGCGTGTCGTCCATGTCGAACAGTATTGTTTGTTTTGGCATTGATGTAGTCAATGTGATTTCCTCCTTGCGCCTTTCAGACATGACAAGCGTGAGGAGGATAGCGATAACCTTCCATTACGCATACTTTGTCAGTCGTTACAATTGTACTTGCACATAATCTTCTAGAAATACGGACAAGTCGGACAACCCTTCCCGACGAAGGGCGATGGATTCCGAATCGCCGTCCCAATAGGTACGTATGTATCCAGCGGATCGAAGAACGGCCAAATGATGCTTCACGGTTCCTTTGGATAATGAGAGATGCTGTTGGATATCAGCGAATGAGCGTGAACCTTGACTAACGAAACGCAGCAGCTGCAGCCGTTCTTGGTCAGCAAGCGCTTGCGTCATGCGAAGCAGGCTGTGAGACGGCACGCAATCATCTTCAGCGGGCTCGTCAACCGCGTACAGGACAAGCAGCTTGTTCTTAAACGTGCACGTATTGTTCATAGGACGATAGTGCCACATTGGAGCAAGAATGCATTCGCGAATATGATTCTTCTCATCACGAATGACGATGCCATTCGTTGCAACTTCGACAACTTCTTCTGGAGTTATTTTGCTCATTAAGAGCCGCTTCTCATCCGCATCTTGCAGCAAAATAGGCTCCCATTGCGGCAAGGTGTGCGAGATGTAATGCTCATACCAGCATTTCAATGCGGGTACATAATATCGTTGGCAATCATCTCTGGTGAGTGAAATGTCTAGCAGGCCATACTGCTCCTGAACATGCTTCCATTGCTGATCAGTTGTCTGTTCCAGATGCTCGATGTACCCTGTAATATGACTGCCGCCTGTATATTCTAGCGCTATAGCATACAGCATGTCATAATCCGTTAGTGAATAACGCTTCACCTGACGAGCATGCTCGTCCCATTCACTGGGCATCATTTGCTCTGCTTGACGTACCCACGTCATGCCGTTGTCAACATTGCGAATCCATTTGCGGTGTACAAATAGCATGAAGCTTCCAATAAGTTCATATACCGATGAACAGTCGATACGAACATGATAGGTCATGCCTGCGTAGCCTCCTTGGTAATGACAATGAGTGTCTACATTTATTATGAATTGTATTGCATAGCATTGTCTACTATAATTGTGAAATGTTCATTTGATAGAGATAAATGGGGAGGTTTAAGAATGGCATCTTGGCGGAACACGACAGATTCCCCAACTTGGAAATTCATAATTCTGATTATTGTTGTTATGATTACAGGTCTTAGTCAGGGGTTATTGCTGCCCTTACTTACGATCTTCTTGGAGCGGATGGGGGTTCCATCCGATCTGAATGCATTGAATGCTACCGCCCTCTACTTAGGGGTATTCTCCATGATGTTCCTAGTAGAGCGGATACTCATTCGGCTCGGCTATAAGAAAATGCTGCTTGCTGGTATGGTGTCGGTTACGATCGCACTAGCGTTATTTCCGTTCTTCCCGAACATTTGGGTATGGTTCGTTCTGCGAATTGTTGTTGGTCTAGGTGACAGCGCGCTGCATTATGCGACACAGCTGTGGGCCGTGTCAGTCAGTCCAGCGAATCGACGGGGAAGAAACATCTCCCTATATGGGATGGCGTATGGGGTAGGCTTCAGTTTCGGGCCATTAGGCATTAATTTGTTGTCTATCCATGATTCAGCACCGTTCATTGCGATTGTTCTCCTGTTCCTCATTGTTATGGCAATTGTATATGTGAAGCTGCCAAATGAAGAAGCTGCGATGATGAAGGACGGATCGAGACCGGAGAAACGCTATCGCCGTTCCTACCAATGGGCCTGGTTCGCTCTGATGCCAGCATTCCTATACGGTTACATGGAAGCCTCGATGAATAGCAACTTCCCTGTATACGCGCTTCGTCTCGGCATGGAACAGCATTGGATATCGTATTTGCTTCCATTCTTCGGGATCGGGGGACTTATTCTGCAGCTGCCGTTAGGCATGCTTAGCGACCGCATCGACCGCAAAAAAGTATTGATGGCATGCGGTATCTTAGGGGGATTAGGGTTCCTTATCATCCCGTTTGTGGGTACGAACATCTGGGGAATTCTCATTATGTTCATGCTCGTTGGAGGCTTGGTTGGTTCTTTCTTCTCATTAGGACTCGCGTATGCAGCAGACATATTGCCTAAGGAATATTTGCCATCCGCTAACGTGATTGCATCCATTCACTTCAGCTTAGGGAGCATCATTGGGCCGAATTTAGCGGGCATTGGGATTCAATACGTATCAATTGGAAGCATGTTCTACTTGCTCGGGGCTTGGTATATTGGATTCTCACTACTCGGCTTTATCTTCAGACGGCGCAATAAAACGCTTGCAAGTTAGGGGCTACCTTCCTTACACTAAGAGTACATGTTCGTGAATCGCTGCGCACACATAAAAAGTCTCTCGCAGCAATCAAGCAGCGAACTGCCATTGTCGGAATGGAGAGGAGTCTTGACGGTGATTAGAGTAGATCAGTTAGTGAAGCAGTACCCTCCTGAACAGAAGGTATTGAAAAATATTAGCTTCGAGGTGCAGCCGGGCGAGTTCATTGGTGTAGTAGGTGCGAGCGGCAGCGGGAAGTCGACACTGCTGAAATGTTTGGCGCTTCAGGAGAGATGGACAAGCGGCAAATTTGTCGTTGACGGTGTGGATATCTTCGCGCAGCAGTTGAGCGGAAGACGCAAGGTGAAGCGGGAGTTCGCCTACTTGGAACAGAACCCAGTGCTGTCGGACAATCGCAAGGCATTGAAGAACGTCTTAATCGGACGCTTCCATCAAACTCCGTTATGGAGAATGGCTACCGGAATGATACGCTCAGACGACTACATGGGGGCAATGGATACCATTGAACAGCTTGGCCTATTGGACAAGGCCCATAAGAAGTGTAGTGATCTGAGTGGTGGGGAGAAGCAGCGGATTGCCATTGCTAGAGCGCTTGTACACGGAGCAGACGTGCTGCTTGCAGATGAGCCTGTTCTCGGACTAGACCCGCAATCGGCTGAATCTGTATTGTCGACATTCCGAGACCTGTGCACGAAGCAGCGCAAGATCGTTATTGCGGTATTTCATCAGGTTGAACTAGCAGAGAAATTCGCTACACGATTGTGGGGACTTCATGACGGCACTATCGCAGTCGATGTGAAGGGCAGACGGCTTCTTCAATCAGAGAAGGCTCTCATATTATAATGAAGATTGGGAAAAAGTAAATAGGCAATTGTCACGCCATCTCTTATGGATGCATATGTTGTAAGGTGGGGGAAGAACGTTCTTTTCTCTCCGAACACTCACGCATCCGTAGGAGGTGGCTTTATTTATGCTGTATCCATTGCCGATTCCGATCGAGCCTCATGTTATTCGCAAGCCGAACCTGGAGGTGTACGTTCCTGTCGTTGTGGATCCGAAGCATCCACAAGCGGCGGAGCGTATGAATCATACGATACAAAATCAGGTCAGAGAATTAATTCGAACTTCTGGCTATGAGGAAGACCCGAAGAATATTGAGGTGCAAGGATGGTTCGAAATCAAATTAAATGAAAGAGGATATCTTAGTCTTACTTTAAGTGTATATGCTTATCCCTATCATGCAGCCCATGGGATGACCTATCAGCGTGGTTTGACCTTTGAGACGGAGACAGGCAAGCTGATAAATCTACCTGATTTGTTCAAGCCGGGGGCCCCTTACGTAGACGTGTTGTCTAAGCATGTCGCCGCACAGATTAAAATGCGAGATATCCAGACGCTAGAGCCATTCAAATCGATTCGACCGGATCAGGATTTCTATATGACGGATAAATCGCTCGTTCTCTTCTTCCAGTTGTACGAAATTGCGGCGTATGTATATGGATTTCTGTACTTCCCGATATCTGTATACGAGTTGAACGACATTAAAGCGGATAATGGCATTATCGATAAGTTGTCATACTAAGCATCGAGGTAAGCGATCAAATATAGTGCGAAGCATGTGTGCAGTGCAAGGAGGGCGTTCCTTCCCAAATGAATCATCGCTTTGTCACGGGTTTGTCACCATTAGGTGACTCTTTTTTTTTATAATGAAAGAGTATGCCTGTAACTAGGCTACATAGATGATAAGTAATGTGTTTCGACGAAATAACGAATAATAGAAGCATCAAAGGAGGAATGGCATGTATGATAAACAGGCGAACAATACGAAAAGCATCGCTCCTCCTTCTACTGGCTAGTGTCATGTTAAGCGGCTGTCAGTGGGTTCAAGACCCCAAATCCATGCTGAAGGAACCACGATTGTCGACAGATAAAGCGAATTTAAAATCGATTATTGACTCCCAAAAGCCTGAAGGAGCAAATATCATCCGGCCGCGCAATGCAGACGATCGCAGCACGATTCGCATTGCGGATTTGAACAATGATGGCAAGGGTGAGGCGATTGTATTCTATGAGACGCCAGACAAGGAAGTTCGAATCCATGGTATGATCTTTAAATCAGATGGTGACACATGGACGAAGGTATTCGACTTCGATGGTGAGGGTACTCAGTTGGACAGGGTAGAGCTGGTTGACTTGACAGGTGATAAGAGTCTTGAGCTTGTGGTAGGTTACGGCAGCAATGACCCGAAGCTGAATAAGGGTCTTGTTGTGTATCGATTCACAGACACAGAGATGGTTAGACTGTTCGAACAGCCGTATTCTCAATTCGTGATCGATGATCTGGATCAGAGCGGTAAGAATCGATTGTTTATTTTGAATAACCGCTCAGGTCAAATACCTGTCCTCTTTTCATTCGATTACCAAAATGGCAGGATGGTTAAATTCCATGAGTTGAAGTTATCATCTGGTACTAATGCATACACGAATATGGTGTCTGGATTTATATCAAAAGACCGTAAAGGACTCGTGCTTGATGCGGATGCAGATGCAGGGGCCAACAACTATATATCAAATATTATTGGAATGAATAAGGATCACATGCTTGAATCCCTATTGCAAGAGGGCTTAACTGACAACAAAAGGATAGATATTAAGAGCTCTGACATGAACGGCGATGGCATTATTGAGATCGGTATTCCCGAGCAGCCTCACGGCTGGGATCTGTATCAACCTCATGAGATCCCTTATTTTACAAACTTCTTCCAATGGGATGGACAGCATGGCTTGAAGTTAGTGGAGAAGCAATACCGCGACCATATGGATCGCTTCCATTTGACTTTCCCAAAATCTTGGTATGGACGTGTGACTGTGGATACAAAATCGAAAAAAGATGAAATGCTCCGCTTTGTCGATCTTCATACGAACGAAACGTTCGCCATCATCCGATTCTTTACACCGGAGGCATGGGAGTCTTATAAGGAGAAATGGACGTACCTCAGTTCGTTTGGTGACAAGATTATCGGCATTTACAGCAAGGAGCCACTGAATGCGAAACAAGGGGTTCCTAAAATACCAGAACTAGACAAAAGTGATAGTGATTCTTAAAGGAAATGAAGTAAGGAGATAAGTAGAGATGACGAAAATACTCATTCTTGAAGATGAAGAATCAATCCGCAGCTTTATTGTCATTAATTTAAAGCGCAATGGATTCGATGTGGTGGAAGCAGATAACGGCAATGATGCTTATCAAATGATCATGAGCGATCCGACGATAGATATCGCCCTACTGGACGTGATGGTTCCGGGTATTGATGGCTTTGAGGTGTGTAGACGAGTTAGGGAACAGAATGAGCGGCTCGGAATCATTTTCCTGACTGCCAAGGTGCAGGAACAGGACAAAGTATATGCCTTGTCTGTTGGTGCGGATGATCATGTGAGCAAGCCATTCAGTCCTACAGAGCTCGTTGCGCGCATTCAGTCCTTGCTGCGCAGGGTCAGCTCTTATCAGCACACTACCCAGAAGGTAGTATATCAATCTGGCCCATTCTCACTAGATTTGATTGCGAAGCGGTTTACCAAAAATAACCAAGCGATCGATTTAACTCCTACGGAATTCTCGCTGGTGCAGTTTTTCATGGAGAAGGAAGAGATGACCTTAAGCCGAGACGTACTGCTTGATCATGTATGGGGCAAGGACTATATGGGCGATCCTAAGATTGTGGATGTGAACATTCGTCGTTTGCGCCAAAAAATCGAGGATGAGCCATCATCACCAAGATTTCTTGAAACGGTATGGGGGCACGGGTATAAATGGAAGGGAACAACTCCATGATTAAGCCGGGCATACGCCGCTCGGTAGTCATGCATTACTTCATCGTTGTCTTTATGACGATGCTGATGCTGGAAGTGGTCTTTCTCATCTCGGTGCGGACGTATTATTATGATTCAGTATCCAGCAATTTAACTAACCATGCATCCGTAACGACGAAATACTATCAGCAATATATAAGTCTTAGTTCCAGTGAAGATGATCAAGGCATATTGCCGGAGCTGCTCGAATTATTCAAATTGCCGGGCGCCGAGGTGCAAATTCTGGATCGGACTGGGAAGGTGCTTATCTCCTCTAGTGGGTTCCGAATCGACAAGCCGATCAACTCACTCGATGTGATTACTGTACAGCAGCAAGGGAAGCTGGAACAATGGATCGGCAAGCAGCCTGGAACCGGTGAATCGATAATGGCTGTGTCTGCTCCATTGTTAGAGAGAGGCGACATCAGCTACATTGTCAGACTTGTCACCTCACTAGAAGTAGTGAACAGTCAGTTGAATAGCATTGTGCTCGTATCCATACTGATTTCGATTACGATATTAATTATTGTATTAGTGATTAGCCTTGGGCTGGCGAATTCGATCGTGAAGCCAATTAATGAGATTACGGCTGTATCCGCTCAGATGGCGCGGGGACGATTCGATGTCAGAGCCAAGGATGGATATAAGTACGAGCTTGGGGAGTTGTCTAAGACGCTCAACTTCATGGCTCATGAGATTGTGCGAAGCAACCAATTAAAGAATGACTTTATCTCATCGATCTCTCACGAATTGCGGACTCCATTGACGGGAATCAAGGGATGGAGCGAGACCTTGCTGTCTGGTCCGTTAGATGAGGGGGAGACGAAGCTGGGGTTGAACGTTATTCATAAGGAAACGGATCGCCTAATTGGTCTTGTTGAGGAATTGCTTGACTTCTCGAAGCTGCAGGAGAATAAATTGCAGTTCCACTGGCGGCAGGTATCCATCGCGACAATTATCGAAGACACGATCCTGCAAGTGAGAATGAAAGCAGAGAAGAAGCAAATTCGATTGGAGGAACGCGTCAGAGGCAACGAGCAAATTCTGAATGCGGATCCGAATCGATTGAAGCAAGTATTCCTGAATCTGATTGATAATGCGGTCAAGTTCTCCCCAGAAGAGTCGGTGATCACGATTCATACGTCGTGGGATGCGGAGAAAGTGGTTGTTCGTATTGTTGACCAAGGAATTGGAATAAGCGAAGAACACTTGACCAAAGTAATGGACAAGTTCTATCAAGTGAATCCTAGTCATGGCGGTACAGGGCTCGGACTGGCGATTACGTACGAATTGGTGAAGGCTCATGGAGGAGAAATGTCCATCGAAAGTGAGCCTGAGGTAGGGACGACGGTTATTGTGACCTTGCCGGTCAACATGCCGATTGAAGCAGATACGATAGAGGAATCTACGGATTTATGATCTTTTCGAAAATCATTTGAATTTATACGGCCTTTGCGTGATTAATTCATGCAAAGGTCTTTTTTTCGAGGAAATTAAGAAAATAGCATATCTTACTTCGACAAAACATACTATAATATGTATCATAATCATCCATGATGTTGTCGTAATAACTCGATTGTTGTCGTCCTCATCGGAAGGAGGATAGGATAGTGGAACTATTTTTATTCGTTATATTTTCCGCGTCTGTCCCATTTATTATTTACTTATACTTTGTCATCAAGCAGCGTTCATGTGTACAAGAAGCAGCGGTTACGGTAGATCGTAATGCGCTTATGCATGGACAGATGGACGAAGCTGAAGACGTGGCGAGTCACTGCTCCATTCTTGTCGTGGAAGATCAGATGCCTATACGGATTCTATTGAAGGAAGCACTTGATGAACTGCCACTGGAAGTAAGGGAAGCAGAGACAGGAGAGCAGGCGCTTAATTCAATGCGTGCGTGTCCAAGTAAAATTGTGCTCATGGATGTGAGCCTACCGGATATGAATGGCCTGGATGTACTGCATACGGTTCGTACAATGCGTCCAGATACCGAAGTTATAATGATGTCTGCCTATAGCGATGCAGACAAGGTTAACGAAGCGAAGGCGGCAGGAGCGATTGGCTTCTTCTCGAAGCCGTTCGACTTAGAAGAACTCCGCGCGTACATATCATCCAGACTGTAACGGGCTACGATATCTTGTCTTGACAATTGTCAATCGGAGGATGTTATGTTTAGAACGATACATAGCCAACTAAGTGCCCGGGTAGTGACGACACTAGTGGCTGCGTTGGCCATTATTTTTTCATTTTCGTATGAAGCTGTTCGTTCGATTATTGAGACGAGCATGCAGAACAATTATTTGAATCAAGTTAAGATGGCCGCTCACGATGTTGAAGCGGCCATTCGTCACCACAAGCTAATGGTGGAGACGTATGCGAGAGTCATTCAGGGCATATTCGACACATCTGGGCGAATCAAGGCTGAAGTGAATCAATTGACAGAATGGTATGCATTTCAACCGAAGGATCTCGTATTCGGGTACTGGTTCACCATGCAGACCGGTTCGAAATGGAAGGAGAAATTTACATCCTGGTTTGGTCATGATGAATCCGGTCTGCTCCGTAATTTCAATAAACAAGAACATGTGGACGAGTCACTGCCTCAGTATCGAGATGACCCGCAATACGACTATTATCATGGTTCAGTGAAGAAGAATGGAACCTATTTGACAGCACCATACATTGATCCTTATGTAAACCTACCGATGATATCCGTCAGCACGCCTGTATACGACTCAGGAGGCACACTGCTCGGTGTGGCCGGAGTTGATATACGGTTTGGCGATTTGAAGCAGTTAGCAAACAAGCTAAGTGTACACCCCAGCAGCAAGATTCTACTTACTTCCCTACAAGGCAATTTATTATACGACCCAGATGAAGAACGAACGATTTATGACAATATATACACCAATCTTAATGAAGATACAGCGACTTTATTACGCAAAGTAAATGACTCTAAGGAGTCATTTATCATTGATGACTATCGTGGGAACTCCATGTATATATTCTCAATTCCGCTTGAGGAGACGAACTGGAGAGCAATCATTATGCTGCCTGCGGGAGTTATTAGCAACGTGTTGCTTTACGTATGGGTCGTAACCCTAATTACGATCAGTTTACTTATTATTGTGATTTACTTCCTAATAAACTGGTGGATCCGTCGTTTGATCGTGACTCCACTGCATCAATTAGTCGAGGCGTCTCATCGTATTGCTGGTGGGGATTATGACGTGACAGTGAGAATCGAATCCAATAATGAATTTTGCCAGCTTGGTTCAGATATGAATCGGATGAGTGAGGCGCTGCGTCAGAAGGCGCAGATGGAGCAAGAAATGAAGCGTATGAGCGCGCTGCAGGTTGTGGGAGAGATGGCTGCCGCGCTTAGTCATGAAATTCGAAATCCGCTAACGACAATCAAAGGATTTCTGCAGCTGCTTCGCAATAAGCCGGAGCATGCGGATGAGCATGTCTATTTCCGTACGATGATGGAGGAAATTGAGCGGGCGAACACGATCATTACGGAGTATTTGACCTTGGCTAGACATAAATTCGTCCAATTTCGTCCTCATTGCTTGAATGAAATCATTACACAATTATACCCGCTTGTGCAAGCATCAGCGTCGGCTCGCTGTCAGGATATCCGCCTGGACATATCACCAGTTCCTTCTATTGAAATGGATGAGAAAGAGATGAAGCAGGTTCTTCACAATCTCATTCGGAACGGACTTGAAGCGATGAGTGAAAACCAGGTGTTGACGATTCGAACTCGTATGAAAGGGGATAGGGTTCTTCTATGTATTGAAGATGAAGGGCCAGGCTTCCCAGCCGAGGTTTTAGCCAGGGCAGGAACTTCTTTTGTCACGACGAAGGAGAAGGGGACAGGACTAGGCTTGTCCATCTGCTACAGTATCGTTGAGCGCCATGAAGGAGACCTTATCATTGAATCAGTGCCAGGTCGCACGGTTATCACAATTAGTCTCCCGCTATTCCGCAAGAAGCAAGAAGGATAGTTTGGATGTTGCCATAATTGACCAATGTATTATAAAATGGAAGAGTTATGCGCTAATATTCTACTTTTAAATCCAATTCCTAAGAAATAATGGTTGTATAACTATGCATCTGCGTGTATAATGATGTTACCTCACTAAGAGCGAGCGGGGAATATTACACATATACAGAGCGGGGTTGGAGCAAATGAAATCATTAAAAATTGTTGCAGCATGCACACTCATTCTATCATTATTAGTTGGTTGCGGTGCGAAGGAAGACCGTCTAGCAACTGTACAAGAGAATAAAAAGCTGGTACTAGGCACGAGTGCTGACTATCCACCATTTGAATTCCGTAAAACAATCGACGGGAAGGATCAAATTGTCGGTTTCGATATTGAGATAGCGAAGGAAATTGCGAAGGATTTGGGCGCTGAATTAGAGATTAAGGATACATCACTGTCGTCATTGCCTGAGGAACTGAAGACAGGCAAGATTGACATCGCAATCGCGGGACTAGATCCAACGCCTGAGCGGGAGAATGCAATGGAATTCTCTACACCTTATTACTTGGCGGAAGCAGGGGTTATTGTACGTGCTGCAGACAAGGATAAGTATAAGTCACCTGAAGATTTGAAGGGCATGAAGATCGGCGTACAGCTTGGCTCAACCTTCGAGGATGTCGTTCAGCAAATCCCTGATGCGAAGAAGGAAATGCTGGATAAGGTGAACGACCTCGTTCTTGCACTGGAGTCGAATCGTTTAGAGGCTGTCGTTGTGGAGAAGCCTGTGGCAGCGGCATTTGCTGCGAATCGTAAGGAAGTCGCTGTCGCGCCGGTGGAATTGAAGCCAGTAAGTGAAGGATATGTAATTGGAGTACGCAAAGGCAGTGTGAAACTGCGTGATGAAGTGAATAAGACGCTTGAACGCTTGAAGCAGCAGGGCAAGCTGGATGAATTCATTACACAAGCGGTACAACTGGCGGAACAATAAGATCAGATGGATTGCATCTATATGCGGTCTATACGGATCTCGATGTGATATGTTCGCTCCTCGTGGGAATTCAACCAGTGAGGAGCTTTTTCTCTTTATATAGAAGAAATGCAGATTAACAGTCGTGATAGATAGGGAAGGGGAAGTTTGTCATGTTCGATTGGTTCGACATGTTATGGACGTATAAATTAGGATTTGTATCCGGTGCTGGCATAACCGTACTGCTATCCGCGATATCCGTTCTATTCGGATTACTATTGGGAGTGGCCATTGTCTTGATGCGGATGTCTAAAATAAAGCCGCTTAAATGGTTTGCTGTCACCTATATCGAGGTGTTCCGTGGAACACCGCTGCTTGTACAATTATTCATTATTCATTATGGACTTGCAGAGTATGGCGTAGAATTTAGTGCACTAACATCTGGAGCGATTGCTCTATCCTTAAATAGTGGTGCGTATTTGGCTGAAATCTTCCGTGCCGGCATACAATCGATCGACCACGGTCAATTGGAAGCAGCTCGTTCTCTCGGAATGTCAAAATCAATGGGGATGCGCTTGATCGTACTTCCACAAGCGTTCCGCAATGTTATTCCGGCGATAGGCAACGAATTTATTACGATTATTAAGGAGACTTCAATTGTCAGCACCATCGGGATTGCAGACTTGATGTTTGAGACGAATATCGTTCGTGCCAAAATTTATTCAGCGATGGGACCACTGATTGGAGCAGCGTGTATCTATCTCATTCTAACCTTCACTTTATCGAAAGTGGTGGCACGTTTGGAAAGGAAGTTGAGCGAGCATGATTAAAATTCAAAATTTGCATAAATCGTATGATAGATTGGAGATTTTAAAAGGGGTAAATGTCTCTATTGATCGTGGTGAAGTGGTTGTAGTCATAGGCCCTAGCGGATCCGGAAAGAGTACTCTCCTTCGTTGCATTAATTTGCTGGAAACTCCGACACAAGGGGATATCCGTTTCGAGGATCAGTGCATCACTGACAAGTCGCACAACATTAACAAAACACGTGAAAAAATGGGGATGGTATTCCAATCGTTCAACCTATTTCCCCATATGACCGTGCTGCAAAATATTACCCTTGCTCCAATAAAGGTGAAACATGTGCCAGAGGCTGAAGCAAATAAACTAGCAATGGAGCTGCTTGGCAAGGTTGGATTGGCGGATAAGGCCAAGGCATTCCCTAGACAATTGTCCGGTGGACAGAAGCAGCGTATCGCGATTGCGCGAGCACTTGCTATGCAGCCGCATGTGATGCTGTTCGATGAGCCGACATCAGCGCTTGATCCAGAGATGGTCGGCGAAGTGCTTGAGGTCATGAAATCACTCGCCGGAGAAGGAATGACGATGGTAATCGTAACTCATGAGATGAACTTCGCACGTGAAGTGGGCGATCGTATTTTGTTTATGGATGGCGGCAATATTGTGGAGGAAGGTTCTCCAGACCAATTATTTAACCATCCTAAGCATGCTAGAACGCAGGATTTTCTAAGTAGAGTATTGTAAAGAGGTATTGTAAATATATAGGTATTCGAATAGGCATCCTTAGGGGGTGCCTATTGTTGTTTTGCTGTATTATGTAAGCGTTTTCGTTTACAAATCTGAAATATGTGCTATGATAGAAACAGAAAGATTACAAAAATGTCATCTCTGATTACAAATTTGTTATGAAATAAAAAAAGTTTGAAGCTTCAATCCATTGGGGGGCGCGGGTTCCAGAGACTTACCATCATATTCCTGCGCACAGGTTACAAAATTGTGATATGATGCAATCCGAGCCGAAACGACACACCCGTACGGGGGACTATTGACCGGTGTTCGATATTACGAGAACACCTTGGGGTGAATCGCTTATTCCGCAACTTGGAATGGCGTAGGGGAACTCCTTGACCCGAATCCGACAACTAACCCCGCAGGCTAATGCACAGGAGGAAAACAAAACATATGCGTAAAAGAATTACACTAACGATTACAGCAGCATTACTTGGACTTGCGTCCATTCTTCAAATTTTGCCGGCACAGGCTGAGCCCTATACGGTAAAAGAAGGAGAAACGTTCTATTCAATTGCTAAGAATTACAACATGAGTGTTGAATCCGTATTGTCGGCAAACCCGACAATTAATCCGAAAAATTTGTATGGTGGACTCTCCATCGAACTTCCAAGCCCTGTTGTTCAAAAGTCGGTATTGGAAGGGATGCCAGTCAATAATGCTTTGGGTGTAGCAAAAAATGACGAACAGGCAGTCAAAACGGCTTCGAATAATCAGAAAGCAGCAGTACAACAAGCTGCTCCTAAAAATGTAGTTCAATTGTCCTCTGGACGTACAGCGACATACAAGAAAACGATAAGCATGCGTGCTACAGCCTATACCGCTCATCCGAGTGAAAACGGCAAATGGGGCGCAGTAGATGCTTTGGGTAATGCATTGAAACTAGGTACAGTTGCGGTCGATCCAAAAGTGATTCCGCTTGGTACGAAATTGTATATTACGGGATATGATTTCAAACACTTGCCGACAGGCGGTATGGTTGCTGTAGCTACGGATACAGGCGGTGCAATCAAGGGGAAAAAGGTTGACATATTTGTACCGGTAAGCAAGAAGACAGGCAACACATTCGGCGTGCAAGACGTTAAAGTATACGTGTTGAAATAATATCTACTATTATATATAGATGTAGATGAATACTTACAATAGCAATTGAACAACAAGCCTCGCCATTATGGCGGGGCTTGTTTACTTATTCCTTCTTTTCCTTCTGATCTTGGAGCAGATCAGGCAGGGTGACGAACTCATATTTCCGCTCCCTTAACTGCTGAATAATCGATGGGAGTGCTTTCACGGTTCCATGCAGATATCCATTTTGTGTGCTTCCGCTGGCATGCTGCAATACGATGGAACCTGGGCGTACCCCACGCATCACATTTTGCAAAATACGTGAAGCGGTTAATCCACGCCAATCGTTTGTATCTACATCCCAATTGACGACCATGTATCCATTATCTCCTGCCCAGCGCAATTGCTCTTCGTTGATTTCTCCATATGGCGGACGGAAGTATCGAGGCTTATATCCGGTAGACTGCTCGATAATGCGTTCAGTATCCTTCACCTGGTGTTCAAAAGCTGGAAGCGTCAGCTTTGTCAGCAACGGATGATTGTACGAATGATTACCGATCACATGCCCCTCGCGCACCATCCGCTCGACGAGTCCTGGATAAGCCTTGGCACGAGAGCCAACAAGAAAGAAAGTGGCTCGGATATTGTGCTCCTTCAATATATCCAATACAAGCGGCGTAATGCGGTTATCCGGTGCGTCATCGAAGGTGAGCGCAACTTGTCGTTCTCCATGACGCTGCTTCGCATTCAATTTAAAGATATGTGGGTACTTCAACCGCAGTTCCGCAATCGTGAGATGCTGTTTCTTCATCTTATGCATACTGGAGCGGGATGATTGTGAAGCTTGCGCCGCAGATTGCGACGGGGTTGATTTCTGCCACTTGTGCTGGCGTTCATTCAAAGAGGAAGAACGCTGTTTCTGCTGGCCAGATTCTGACTCTGCCTGCTGCGACTCCAGTCTCTTCTGACTTTTCTGATTATCACGCTCTTTATGCTCAGCTGATATGGTGAATTTAGGCATCTCAAGATGATCCGATGAAGCTGCATTCTCTTGCTTCTCCTTAGCATGTGGGGAATGCATGTTCACAGAGTCTGCCTTGAAGATACGTGGTACTGGATGAGTGCGATCTTGTCTCCACAGACTGTCTGCTGATGAATGGATCGATTCCGACTGATTTGGCTTGCTTGGTGGAAGATTGGGTATGGGAGGCGTTGCTTCCTGCGAACGATGGAAGCAGCCAGTAATACAGAGCAAACAAAGGGATAGTACAGATAAGCAGATTCGACAATGTTGCATAGCGCCATTCCCCCATTCCATAAACAGTTCAATGTTCTTGTTATGTCCTTGGGGTGGTAGAAATATGCCCTTCCACTTACCTAGTACGGTAGGGAAATAATCTCATCGACTATAATTGTTAGGATGTTCACTTGTAACTTCTTGCTAATATTCTGAAAATTTGCGAAACCATTGTCACAATTCATACGCTAATGTGACATGGGTCACAGTGGGATGTCAACCAGAACATGCATAGTAGAAGTGTAAAGGTGAGAAAAGCTTATGCATAGGCCATATAGGCAGCAATCCATAAGGTTGTGAATGTGGGCTTTTCTTACGAGCAGGAATCTGCACATCTCAATAAACGTGAGAAGGATGCAGACTGTCCTTACTCGTGAAAAAAGGAGCATACTTGTGTATACGATTCTTTCCAACGAACGCATCTCTGAAGGCATTTACCTCATGACGGTGGAGGGTCAATTTCAAGCAAGCATGGGTCAATTCTTTATGCTGCGAGCCTGGAATACGGCACCTATTCTGTCTCGTCCAATTAGCATCTGCAATTTGGAGAAGGATAGCATCCAGTTCCTGTACAAGATTGCAGGAGAGGGTACGCGTTTAATTGCACAGCTGCGTGATGGAGACCGTATCCAGCTAGAGGGGCCATTCGGCAATGGCTTCCCGCGAGTGGAGGGGCGAACTGCACTTATCGGAGGCGGTATTGGCATTGCACCCTTATTATATACGGCGAAGCAGTTGGATAAACCGGATATCTATCTTGGCTTTCGAGGGCAGTCCTATTTAACGGAAGCATACGAACCTTACGCGAATGAGTTGGTTGTCCGTGTAAACGGCAACCTCCTAGATGACGTGGACTTAAGTAAATACGATAATGTGCTGGTGTGTGGTCCATTGGGAATGATGAAGGCAGTTGCCTTGCAAGCAGAAGGCTTGGATACGAAGGTGTATGTATCTTTTGAAAAACGTATGGCCTGCGGAATCGGGGCTTGTTATGTATGCTCAGTAAAGAATAAAAACGGCAACCGCAAAGTATGTGCGGATGGACCTGTATTTTTGGCGGAGGAGGTGGAATGGCATGCGGAACTTAGCTTGTAATGTAGCCGGCATTCCGTTCAACAATCCGATCGTGATGGCATCGGGAACGTTTGGCTTTGGGCAAGAATATGCCAAATTATATGATATTAACAAGCTGGGGGGCATCTCCTGCAAAGGACTCACCCTACATCCACGTCTAGGGAATAACGGAACTCGGGTGTGGGAGACACCAGGCGGCATGATGAATAGTGTTGGGCTTGAGAATCCTGGTATCGATGCATTTTTGGAAGAGGAAATGGAATTCTGGGAAACGATTGAGCCCGTGAAAATTGCCAATCTTGGCGGCAGTAATATAGAAGAATACGTCCTCGGTGCCTTGAAGATAACGAAGGATGCAGAAGAGCGGCGCAAAGCACGTGTTCGGGCTGTAGATATGATTGAGTTGAACATTTCATGCCCGAATGTGAAGGAAGGCGGTATTGCCTTTGGTGTGAAAACAGACGTTGCTCGTGAGGTCATTCGCGAAGTACGGCAAGTCACTTCACTGCCGCTTGCTGTGAAACTATCGCCGAATGCTGAGAATATTGTAGAAATGGCCGTGATGTGTGAAGACGAGGGAGCGGATTGTGTCTCTTTAGTAAATACGTTCTCGGGAATGAAGATTGATATTTATCAGCGGCGCAGTGTTTTTTCCAATACGTACGCGGGCTTGTCTGGGCCGGCTATTAAGCCAATAGCGCTGCGCATGGTGCATCAGGTGTCCCAGCATGTATCTATCCCCGTCATGGGCATGGGCGGCATCGCCTCCGCTTCGGATATTATTGAATTTATTATGGCCGGGGCTGAGGTGGTTCAAGTAGGAACATACAACTTCATGAACTTGCGTGCTGGCGAAGAGTTGCTTGCTGGTCTTCTAAGCTTCATGGAAATGGAGAACATTCAAAGTCTGGATGAGATTCGCGGCATTATTAAGTAAGGCCTTCTGGACAAATGTATTTCATTAAAGGGGGGCTCTGAATACATGCAGGAGCAACGACCGGGTGCAGACATAACCATTCAATATCGCAAAATTGGGCGAGACTACCTGTTCATCATTGCCGGGGGAGACGAGCATATTGGGGCGGTATCTACCGCATATAGGGATCCGAGTACGGATGAGCACGAATGGGTTGTGCAGACGAATAGAGTTCCTGGGCATAAAGAATATGTACTGACAGAGCCAATGGCTAAGCAAGCGGCGAGTCAGCTTCAGGCTACGGTTACCGTATGTGCAGGGATACATTATGATAATCTAAGTTCGGCACATATTGATGCAGTTGTTGATCATGCGTGGTCACAATTTTTGCTTATGCTGTCCACCCTTGATTAAATAATCATAATGGTTAGAATACGGAGAAGAAGATTGGGCAATCCTGATCTTCTTCTTTTTTTATGGCTACCTACGAGTCATTATGTAAAGAAAGTATGAATGGAATGAAGATTTCTTTAAGCAGCGAGAGGAGTATACAATTTTCCACATTTCCGTATACAATAGAGATATGATTTTTTTGTTTTTTTGAAACAACTTCGGAACTGATTCGTATGAATGTGTAATGAAACATAATATTGAGCTGATGGGTATTTTGTTTCAATGGTTATGCACACAAAGGAGGAAACAATACAATGTCCGTATTTAAACGTTTGCGTGATTTAACGATGTCTAATATTTATGCCTTGATCGAGAAGGCGGAAGATCCAATTAAGATGACAGATCAATACTTACGTGACATGCAAGAGGATTTGGAAGAAGCAGAACGTGCAGTAGCCCAGCAGATCGCCATCGAGAAGCGCTTCAAGCAGTCCTATGAAGAGCAAGAAGCACTTGTGAACAAGCGTGCTGAGCAAGCAGCAATTGCAGTACAGGCTGACAATATTGAATTGGCACGCCGCGCTCTGGAAGAGAAGAAGGCAGCAGAAGCGAAAATGAACGAGTACAAAGCGAGCTATGATCAGAACAAAGCTTCAGCAGACGCTCTTCGCGCGAAGCTGGAAGAAATGCGCAAGCAGTACACTGATATGAAGAACAAACGCGAAACGTTGGTCGCTCGTTTCAACGCTGCGAAGGCGCAAACGGAAATTAACAAAGCGATGGCGGGATTCAGCTCCGATACTGCGATGTCAGGCTTGAAGCGTATGGAAGACAAAATGCTTCAAATGGAAGCTCAAGCAGAAGCAAGCAACGAAATCCGTGGAGCGGGAGGCAAGTCGCTCGATGATGAGTTCGCGAGCTTGACGAAGGATAAAGGTGTCGAGGATGAATTGGCAGCTCTGATGAAGAAGTACGACAAATCTGCCGAATAATCGGATACAGAAGACGCTTGTTATCTGTGTTACAAGCGTCTTTCTTTATTCTTGTACAGGTATATGGGCTCGTTAATGAAATAAAATGAAGAGAACACACTTTTACACGAGATTGCCGATTCTGGACAAACTGCTCTGTAAGCAGGCTTTCGTCCAAAGGGCAATGGGGGAGGATTCGAATTGAGTTTCGGATTAGAAAACTGGTCAGTCCTGCTGGAGAATGTGCCGCGTATTGCGGTGTGGACAGCGATAGGAGCGGTGCTCTTATTCATTCTCATGATTGTAGACTCCTTGTTTACAGGTTATAAGGATGTCCATGAAATGAGACAAGGCAATGTAGCGGTAACGACTCGCTTTATTATGAAGCTGTTCTCGCAAGGCTATATTTTATCTAGTTCTATTCGTGTTGCTTACAGCTTAGGCGAGGCATTGTTGATGTCTCTCTTCTCATTTGTCATATTGCTTATTCTAGAATTGCTAATCCGCTTGTTGTTCCGTACTGTATTCAACATGAACCTGGAAGAGGGGACGAAGCAAGGCAATATGTCGTATGCACTCGTGGCTGGTTCGCTGCATGTGGTTGGCGCGTTAATTATTGCAGCCTGCATATAACAAGGGATTCAACAGGAAGGAGGCAGAACTAATGAGCTTATGGAAACGCATTAAAAATATTATGGCGAAGCCGGAAGCACCTCAACCAGAGAAAACGCCCTCTACGCTTGGCCCCGGGGATATTTGTGAAATCTCACTCGTCAGTTATGAAGTTATTGGCCGTACAGATTGGCGTACACGCAATTCTGCATGGCTGACACTGAGAGACGGATCACACATTAAATATTTATTCGTGGAGCAAAGAGAGCAGGCCTATTATAGTCTGTACGATTCTATTGACGGACGTCTGGATGATGTAGAGGAAGTTCCTACAGAAATTGAACTGGATGGTAAGTGGTATTACATGGAAGACCAATATAACGGCAGAGTCGTGTGTACAGGACAAACGCCATTTGGCGTATCTGGGGAGCAGTACGTGTGGCATTATCAAGCCGATGATCGTAAGCTGCTTCGCATTGAATGGCAGGATGGACGATTCCAGTTGTATGAAGGAGATTCCGTCATATCCGCCGACGTACGTATTCTGCGCGGTTCTTAAGAGGCGCCTATGCGAAAATTCGGATTGGATTCAATCAAATGGCTTGTCATTTTCAGCTTACTGATTCCGTTGCTAACGGCTTGTGGACAGTATGATGTTGCGGAAACGTATCCGCTGGAGTCTGTTAGTCGTGATGGTAAGAGCACTTCCTATATTTATCGCGCTGAGAATACGACCGTGCCTGAAGTGGCCAAGGAGATTGCGGATAAACGCAAGCCGAAGCAGACTTCTGAACAGAGCGATGAGCGAATGTTTCTCGTCTATGATAATGAGCTCATACAGGTGCAGCGCGACAAGGACAAACCAGAAGATTCGATTATTGAAGTGGCTTCACAGGAATACGTAAGGCAGAATTATGATCGAAGCTTCTTGGAGATGTACCTGCAATACAAGCTTCTCGATACACTGTTCGATTCATTAAGCGGGTATGGGAAGTACCGGGGGTATAATGAGCGTCGTACATACGAGCCGACGAAATCATACCAAAAGCCTACAGTGGAGGATAAGAAGAAGGCTCCTCCAATGACAGTGGATCGCAAGGGATCCATCTTCCGCAGAGGCTCCTCGACAGATACGTCGAAGAATACGGGGGGCGGGTTCTTCTCAAGGCAGCCGAAGGATAATAGCAATCGCGGCTCCATATCACGAGGGGGTAGCGGGGGAAGTTATAATCCACCGAAAGTAAAAAAATCGAAACCGCCGAAGACTCGTTCCGGTTCGGGAAGTATATTCCGCCGAAAGCGATAGCAGAAGGCAAATAAGAACCGCTCTTCAAGGATAGAAGAGCGGTTCTTATTTGATACTATTTCATTACATTTGTGCACAATGGATTTTCCATCCAATCCTCCTGATATTCTTCCATGGGGAAATTAGAAGAGATTACTCTTCCTCGTCCTGCCGCCGCTCAATAGCTTCAGACATCGTCTTATCTGTCAGGTGTGCATAGATCTCCGTTGTCTCTGTCGAAGCGTGGCCTAGCTGTTCCTTTGTTTTGTAGATGTCATTTTGCAAATAATAATCTGTGGCGAATGAGTGCCGAAGCTTATGTACAGTTAGAGCAGGCTTGCCGTATCTCTTTGCATATTTAATAATCATCTGCTGAATAGCACGCTTTGTCATGCGGTTTCCTTCCTTCTCGCCATTCTTGATCGCGAGGAAGAAGGCTTTTTCCTTTTTAGGCGCTGCATACCGAGTTGATCTAGCCTCCAAATATTCGGCCAAGTCCTGTCTTGCGCTGTCACGGTAATAAACCGGAGTCTTGAACGTCTCATCATTATGACCCTTGCGGTATACATAGACGAGTTTGTTGTTCATATCGACATCATCCATGTTGAGATTCACAACTTCGCTAACCCGCAACCCGGAATTCAGGATTAGGCTGACAATGGCAGCGTCCCGAACCGCATTCTGCGCATGCGCATATGCAGCTTGTTTGTTATTGGCTACATCTTGGGCATAACCATCCCGCACATAATGAATGAACCCGTTAATTTCATTATCTTCAAGCAGCTTACCCTTCAGCTTAGAGGCGCTGTCTTTTGGTTTATGCACGCGTTTGATTTCGATCTTGGCCATTACATTGCGCTTCAATAGCGGGTAGAAGTTCTCATCCTCCGCAATTTGGCTCAAGTAATGGAATAAGGAGCGCAGGGATGACAGCTTGCGGGACACGGTCACGCGGGCATTGGTTGTTTCTTTGTATGTCGTCAAATAAATGCGAAACGAAGTAATATGCTCCATGCGAAGCGATTCCAAATCTAATAAGGTAACATCCTTCTGATCATGCGCATCGGTTAATCGCTCGGACACGAGCCAGCCCAGAAATATTTCGTAGTCCCGCACATATTCCAACAAGGAGGATGGAGATAAATCGGGCATTTTATATTCAATGAATTGTTGCACGTACCAGGGCAGGGACGGCAGCTTGTGCTGAAGCACAGCACGGTCTCTCGTCTTCTGAATCGTCATCTTGGGCAGAGACCTCCTTCCATACTCCTTCTATTGTAATGAACGAGTGATCCCGCGTAAAGGAGTCAATGGTCAAATAGTTGTTCAATCCAATGGGGAGAGATGCTACAATGGTTAAAGTTGTGCATACAAGGAGATAAGAAGACATGAAACAGACTTACTCATTAAAGCAAAAATTGATTCAAATGCTACATATTTTATTGCCTATTTTCGTAACGCAAGTGGCAATGCAGCTGATGACATTCTTTGATACGGTCATGTCAGGCAACTACCGAACTTCTGACTTGGCAGGTGTAGCGATCGCTACGAGTATTTGGGTGCCTGTATATACAGGGATAAGCGGGATTTTTCTTGCGGTGACGCCAATTGTGGCGCAGCATATGGGAGCAGAACGCAAGCAGTTAATTGCTCCAAGTGTGACCCAGGCAGCATATTTAGCGGTTATCTTCGGAGCCGCTGTCATTGGGATCGGTATATTTGCGGTTGATCCGATTCTAACCTTTATGAAGCTGGATGCGGATGTTCACCGGGTGGCAAGAGAATATTTGACTGCAATCGGATTCGGAGTCATTCCATCCTTTCTTTATACCGTAATGCGCGCCAGCATTGATGGACTTGGCTTAACTCGGGTTACGATGATCATTACCCTGCTGTCCTTCCCAATTAATGTGCTGTTGAATTACTTGTTTATTTTCGGGAAAATGGGACTTCCTCAGTTCGGTGGGGCAGGGGCTGGAATAGCAACGGCAATTACGTATTTCATTATTACATGCATTGCATTTTCATTTTTGCGTCGTAACGATCGCATGCGGGAAATGGGCATGTTTCGTTCTTGGAAGGGGATATCGCTTACCCATTGGAAAGAGATTCTTCGCATCGGGATGCCGATCGGCTTATCGATTTTCTTTGAAGTAAGTATTTTCTCCATGGTAACTATATTCATGAGTGAATATGACACGGCAACAATTGCAGCACATCAATCGGCACTCAATTTCGCTTCATTATTATACATGCTTCCGATGAGCATCGCGATGTCATTAACGATTCTCGTTGGATTTGAAGTAGGCGCCAAGCGATTCAGGGACGCGAAGACCTATGCGAGACTTGGTATATTTACAGCGGTGGGCTTATCCTCGCTATGTGCGGTATTTCTGTTCTTGTTCCATAATGAAGTGGCAGGCATGTACACGAAGGAAGCGGGTGTGCGTGAGATTACATCAACGTTCCTGATGTACGCGATATTCTTCCAGCTGTCTGATGCAGTTGCGGCACCAGTGCAAGGAACGCTTCGCGGCTATAAAGATGTGAATGCCGTGTTCATGATTGCATTCGCCTCATATTGGATTATTGGTCTACCGTTAGGCTATGTCCTGGCGAACTGGACGGATCTGCAAGCGTATGGCTATTGGATCGGACTGATTAGCGGTCTAGCAGCAGGCGCTGTTGCGCTGTTCACACGGCTTGCAATTGTAGAGCGGAGAGTAATGAAGAACGTACAAACAAATTAGTTAATGATTTAATAAAAATTGCATTTATCAAACTGATTTCAGTAAACTACTTGAAAAAACAAGAGGGCATCTGCTCTCTTGTTTTTGTTTGGTGTTGTTATATTGAGTTCATGATTTAACCAACAATTTGCTACCCGCAAATTTTTTATATGAATTAATGATCAATACTTGTATACTTTTTTATAGCAATGTGATAAGGTATAAACGAATATGTAAGAGGAGGTATCTATTTAAGGACATGTGGACTAACTAATTGGACTCGTTATGGAATTGGATAACAACGATCCAGTGCTCTGCCGCAATGGTGGAACGGTTAGAAAACACGTGTGCCTATTTACAGATACTCCTTATCGTAATAGTTCGGACAGAGGAAGCAGTGCAGGCTGAATTAGCTTGCTCCTGTTTTGTTTTGCCGCGACTTGTACCTATGCGTAAGCTACAGAATGCTTATGGAGGGTATGCTATTTGTTTACGTTAGGGTTTCTTTATCGCACAATCTAATCGTGACTCATCGGCAGAGGCCGGTGAGTTTTTTTGTTGCGCTTAGTTGCGCGGATAAAGGAGGTAAACGTATGACGTTGTTGTTAAGCTGCAGAAATTTAGCGAAAGCCTTTGGAGATTTACAGGTGCTACGAAATGTTCAGCTCGATATTGCCAAGGGGGATCGCATTGGACTGGTCGGGTGCAATGGTGCAGGCAAAACGACACTCGCCCAGTTACTATATGGAACAGTAAAGCCGGACACAGGTGTGATCACTTGTTTCGGAGATTCGATTGACATTGGATATTTAAAGCAATCGACTTCGTATTCAGTTCAAATGTTCAGTGAGATGTCGGAATGCATGCTGGAGAAGGATGGAGCTTCCTCATTCATGACTGCAACAAGCATGATGGGCGTAAGACAGGTGCAGTCGTGGGAAATGGAGAGAGCTCGTCATCTGAGCGGAGGGGAGCGCACAAAGTTGGCGCTAGCTCATATCTGGTCAACTCGCCCTCATTTATTACTTTTAGATGAGCCTACGAACCATCTTGACTTGGATGGTGTGGAATGGTTGATTCGAGAACTGAATTCATACGATGGTTCGATGCTTGTCATCTCGCATGATCGATATTTTCTTGATCGGACGGTTCAGCGCACTATTGAGCTAGAGGATGGGGTTGCTCATGAATACATGGGGAACTACAGCGCGTATCGCGATGAAAAAGCTCGAAGATATCAGAATCAGCTGCATCAATATGAGACGGAGCAAAAGTATAAAGCAAAAATAGAAGCGGAAATCCACCGCTTGGAACAGTGGTCTTCCAAGGCGCACCGAGAAGCAGGTAAAGTTGGCAAAATGGCAGAGATGCGTACTGGCATCAAGGAGTTCTATCGTACTAAGGCCAAGAAAATGGATCGACAGGTGAAATCGAGGATAAAAAGGCTTCGTCGAATCGAATGTGAAGGAATTCAGAAGCCGCGAAAGGAGCAGCAGATTTATTTTGAATTTGATCATCCCCACAAACGGGGGAGACGAATGTTGGAAGCCAATCGGATTCATAAATCTGTAGGGAATAAGCTGCTGTTCCAGGATAGTTCATTTACCGTTCAGCGTGGAGATAGAATCGGACTTCTAGGGCCAAATGGGTGCGGCAAATCAACACTTATCCGGATGTTAATAGGGCAGCTTCAACCTGATCGTGGAGAGATCTGGCTAAGTCCAAGCATCAAGCCCGCCTACTTATCTCAGGAGCTGGACGATCTGGATGCGGAGCAATGCGCATTGGAATGGTATGGGTACGACTCTGATAGTCTTGCCGAAGTACGCACGGTACTCGCTCAGATGGGGATTGAGGCAGAAATGTTGATGAAGCCGATGAAGCAGCTGAGCCTAGGAGAACGGATGCGTCTCAAAATCGCGAACTTGATCGTCAATCGTTCAGACGTACTTGTTTTGGACGAACCAACGAACCATTTGGATTTACAGAGCAGGACGCAACTGGAGGAAACGTTAACCTCGTATTCTGGAACGATGCTGATCGCTTCCCATGATCGGTATTTTCTCGAACGAGTATGTCAAAAATGGCTGGTTTTTCATGACGGCAAAGTGACACTGTCACAACGCTCATTAAGTCAGGCAGTGCAAGTTGGCGATGATGAACAAGGTTCGGATCAGATGGCCTCCTCAGATGAGGTGTATGATCGGTTAATGGTAGAACATAAGTTATCCCACCTTTTAGCCGAGCTATCACTGTGTAAACCAGGAGATAAGAAGTATACGGTACTAGATGAGGAATACCAGTTGTGGCTCCACAGAAAGAAGCATTTGGATCAATCTAGGCATAAATAGCTGAATGTAACGAATCATAGGAGTACATACGTGCATGAGAGGATGTCCAACAATATGAGAATGAAAAAGCATGTACTCCTGCCAATATATATGGCTATTCTGATGTTCATGTCGGGTTTCCAAAGCGGAAGTATTGTGCGATTGAATATGCCTGAAAATGAATTAGACTCTGTGGTGCACGCCTTACAAAAAGGCGGATATATTTTGTATATGAGGCATGGCGAAGCTACGGTTGGGCAGGATCGACCGGCCGTGGATTTTCATGATTGCTCGACGCAACGCAATCTGAGTGATACCGGAAGAGAGCAGGCTAAAATGCTTGGGGAGTCTATGCGCAAACTCAATATTCCTGTTCAATATCCCGTTGTTGCGAGTCCATATTGCCGAACCCGAGAATCGGCAGAACTTGCTTTTGGTTCAGGTAATGTGGCTGTCGATCCTTCTTTGGCGGCTATCGCTAAGCTTAGTGATAGCACAATTTCAGCTGCAGAGAAACAGAGCATTGTGACGCAGGTAGAGAAAATGTTCGAGGTAGTACCCCTGTCTGGAACGAACAAAGTAATCATCGGTCACGCTTTTCCTGCCGGTGTTGCTGTCGGTGAGATCCCTTATATGGGGACTGTTGTGATTAAGCCCAAAGGGCCGGGGAATGGGTATGAGATTGTCCAAAAAATCAGTCTTCAAGATTTCATGAGATAGGATTCCGAACAAGCAAAAGTTCCTTCATTTCGGAGGAAGGCGGTCCGCCCTCCGTTTTACCGCATTACAGGATGATTGTAGAACGACACAAACATTGGTTCAAGACATCTTTACTAAATGGGTGGAAATCCAAGGTCAAGGACTAATGTTTGTGTCGTAGATTTTCAACTACAAACACTCCTCAGATTCTACTTGATCAGAACCACAGCCTGCCACGACCACTAAAAAGATGCTGCCAGCCATCCCACCTAGATAATGGAACAGCCATAAACCTTGTCAAAGGTAAATGATTGTGTTATTTTAAATGTGTAACCGGTTTCATATTTAGAGGTGAGTAACAACGATGGCAACGATTAGAGACGTAGCGAAACATGCGGGCGTATCCGCAGCAACCGTATCGCGGGTAATCAACGACACTGGATATGTGCATGATGATACCCGTAGGAAGATTGAAAGCGCAATCAAAGAACTTCACTATACGCCGAATGAAGTAGCTAGATCCTTATACAAGCGAAAATCCAGACTGATCGGTTTCCTACTCCCTGATATCACCAACCCTTTTTTTCCTGAGTTGGCGCGTGGGGTGGAGGATAAGATGCAGGAGAATGATTTTCGAATCATTTTTGGCAATAGCGATGAAAATATACAAAAAGAAAAAGAATATATCCAGACCTTCGTACAAAATAATGTGGTTGGCGTGATTGCATCCACGAATCATCCGGATGCAGATATTTATCGGAAGCTGAAGATTCCGGTAGTATTTCTCGACCGTACGGTGGACAATCGTCCGTCGGTATATGCGGACGGACATGAAGGCGGAAAAATAGCTGCCCATGAAATGATTGCCCGCGGCAGTCAGCGGATTACGGTCATGCAGGGGCCGGCTTCCATTCGGCCGGCACAGGATCGTTATCAGGGCGCAATTGATGTGTTGAACAGTCATGGGATGGATTACAACGTAATCCGGACTACATCGTTTTCGTTCACGGAAGCAGGAAAATGGGCGAAGGAATTGTTCGAGCGTTATCCGGACACGGATGGCATCATAGCCAGCAACGACATTGTTGCTACGGCGGTGCTTCATGAAGCGCTTAGGCTTGGCAAGAATGTGCCGGATGACGTGCAAATCATCGGCTTTGACGATATTCCGCTCAGCAGTCTCTTAACACCAGCACTGACGACGATCAGGCAGCCCGCTTATGATATGGGCAGAGCCTCGGCAGACCTTTTAATACAATTATTAGAGAATGAAAATGTAGATCAGAAAATCATACAAATGCCCGTGACATTTACAGAGCGGGAAACAATGAGGAAGGTGGAGCAACATGGCTAAAATTATTGTAGTAGGAAGCTCATCGATTGATTTGGTCGTTACATCATCCAAACGCCCGGGGGCCGGTGAAACGGTTCTCGGGGAAAGCTTCAAAACCGTTCCTGGAGGCAAAGGAGCGAACCAGGCCGTTGCCGCAGCGCGGCTCGGAGCCGACGTAACCATGATCGGGCGCGTAGGAGACGATGCATTCGCAGCGCAAATTTTGAACAACTTTAAGCAAAACAACGTTTGTGTCGACAATGTGGAACCGGTTCCACACATGGAAAGTGGAACAGCGCATATCATTTTGGCAGAAGGTGATAACAGTATTGTTGTTGTGAAAGCAGCCAATAATGAAGTTACCCCGGAATATATCGACCATACGAGGGAAGCTTTTGAAGGAGCGGATATGGTGATGATCCAGCAGGAGATTCCGGTGGAAACCGTTACTCATGTCAGCCGGATCTGCAAGAACCTTGGGATTCCGCTGCTGCTCAACCCAGCGCCAGCACGTCCACTTGATGATGAAGTAATCGAAAATGCCGCTTATATTACACCAAATGAGCATGAAGCGAAAATCCTGTTTTCATCTCTAACCGTTTCCGAGGCGCTGCGCAAATATCCGAACAAACTGTTTATTACCGAAGGCAGCAACGGAGTACGTTATTTCGACGGCTCTAATGAAGTACTCGTACCATCTTACAAAGTGGCCGTGGTGGATACGACAGGCGCAGGGGATACCTTTAACGCCGCTTTTGCGGTCGCACTGGCTGAAGGAACAGCGATTTACGATAGCGTCCGTTTTGCCAACCGTGCAGCTTCCTTGTCTGTAACGAAGTTTGGTGCGCAGGGCGGCATGCCATATCGTCAAGAAGTGGAGGCGCAGATGTAACATGAAAAAACAAGGCATCTTGAACAGTCATATTTCGAAAATTTTGGCCGATTTGGGCCATACAGATACAATCGTCGTCGCCGACGTCGGTCTTCCCATCCCGGAAGGGGTCAAGAAAATTGATTTGGCGCTAACGTTAGGTACACCAAGCTTTGAGGAAACGGTCAATGCCATTGCAGCCGATATGCAAATCGAAAAAGTGGTGATTGCGAAAGAAATCAAAGCGCAAAATCATGAAGCAAATGCTTACATCCAGCATAAATTCGGAGATTGTGAAATCGAGGATTGTCCTCATGAAGAATTCAAGGAACTGACTCGCAAGGCCAAAGCTGTGATTCGCACGGGCGAGGCTAAACCGTTCGCCAATATCATTTTACAAGCAGGTGTCTATTTCGGTTAGCAAGTGCTTACGAAGTAAGTTTTGCTGCAAAGAACATCCAGAGAGGCAACGTTCGCAAAACTAAGCGTATGCTTCCGAAGTAGTTTTGCTGAAGAAAAATCAAAGGAGCTATGCTCCGCAAAACTAAGTACCTGCTTTCGAAGTCAGTTTTGCTATAAAGGACATCCAGAGAGGCAACGTTCGCAAAACTAAGCGTATGCTTCCGAAGTAGTTTTGCCGCGAAGAACAATCACAGGAGCCATGCTCCGCAAAACTTGTAAGGAGGAGCCATTATGCAGATTCAAATGAAAGGAATCCACAAAGCCTTCGGCAGCAACCAGGTACTATCCGGCGTTGATTTTGACCTGCGCGAAGGCGAGGTTCACGCCCTCATGGGCGAAAACGGTGCGGGCAAGTCCACCCTAATGAACATTCTGACGGGCCTGCATGCAAGAGATAAAGGAACCATCCTGATCGACGGCAAGGAAACGTATTTTGCCAATCCGAAAGAAGCGGAGCGGCAAGGTATCGCTTTTATCCATCAGGAGCTAAATATATGGCCTGACATGACCGTGGTGGACAACCTGTTCATCGGGAAGGAGATGTCCTCGACTTGGGGACTTCTAAAATCCAAGGAAATGAAGGCGCTTGCAATTGAGCAATTCAAAAGACTCTCCGTTGATATACCGTTGAATATAGAAGCAGGACAATGCTCGGTAGGACAGCAGCAGATGATTGAAATCGCCAAGGCACTGTTGACGGACACCAAGGTCATAATCATGGACGAACCAACCTCTGCGCTGACGGAAAGAGAAATTCAGAAACTATTTGAAGTCATTCAGTCCTTGAAAAAAGAAGGAGTATCGATTGTTTACATTTCACACCGGATGGAGGAGATCTTCGAAATTTGCGACCGGATCACAGTTATGCGTGACGGCCGGACGGTAGACACCAAGCCAATTCCAGAAACCAATTTCGATGAAGTTGTAAAGAAAATGGTCGGCAGGGAGCTGACCGAACGCTACCCTGCTCGCAACCCTTCACCAGGTGAGGTTGTCCTGGAGGTAGAGCATGCAACTCGCAAAGGATCGTTTGAAGATGTAAGCTTCAGCGTTCATCAAGGTGAAATCGTTGGTTTCTCCGGCCTGATGGGTTCTGGACGCACCGAAATCATGAGAGCACTGTTCGGATTGGATCGGCTGGATCAAGGCGAGGTCCGTATGTTCGGCAAGAAGGTCGAGATCAGAAAGCCGGTCGACGCAGTTAATCATGGAATCGGTTTCATTACGGAAGACCGCAAAGACGAAGGCTTGGTACTGGACTTTTCCGTTCGGGATAACATGGTTCTTCCAAGTATCAGCGGTTTTACAAAGAAAGGAATCATCTCGACGCAAAGTGAGAAGGTGTTCGTGGATGCCTTAATTAAGCGGCTGCAGATCAAAACACATTCAGCGGAAACCGCAGCTGGAAATTTGTCCGGCGGTAATCAGCAGAAGGTGGTTATTGCCAAGTGGATAGGCATCGGTCCGAAGCTGTTAATCCTCGACGAACCGACACGGGGCGTAGACGTTGGCGCTAAGCGCGAAATCTACCAGTTAATGAACGAACTGACAGGCCATGGCGTTGCCATCATTATGGTATCTTCCGAATTGCCTGAAGTGCTCGGCATGAGCGACCGCATCGTTGTTGTTCACGAAGGGCGAATCACAGGAGAATTAACGAAAGCAGAAGCGACACAGGAAAAAATAATGACGCTGGCGACAGGGGGACAGTAATATGACATCCATAAACGATGCAAAAACAAGCAAAGGCTTTCAACTATCGCAAATGACGCAGAAACTCGGACCACTACTTGGTCTATTCATACTGATTGTCATTGTATCCATTCTTAACCCAAGTTTTTTGGAACCGCTTAACATTTTGAACTTGCTGCGGCAGGTATCCATCAACGCGCTGATTGCGTTTGGCATGACCTTCGTCATTCTTACGGGCGGGATCGACTTGTCCGTCGGCTCAACCCTGGCATTATCAAGTGCGTTTGTAGCCAATATGCTCGTAGCCGGATATGATCCGATTCTGTCAATCCTCGCCGGCTGTTTGCTCGGTGGTGTGATGGGCATGATTAACGGTCTTCTGGTTACACAGGGTAAAATGGCTCCGTTTATCGCTACACTTGCAACCATGACGATATTTAGAGGACTGACGCTTGTTTATACGGACGGAAATCCGATTACCGGGCTTGGTGACAGCATGACATTCCAATTGTTCGGACGCGGTTATCAGTTCGGCATTCCGGTTCCAGCAATCACGATGATTATTGCCTTCGCAGTATTGTGGGTGATTTTGCACAAAACTGCATTTGGACGCAAAACCTATGCAATCGGCGGTAACGAGAAAGCGGCTATCGTATCCGGTATTAAAGTGTCACGCGTTAAAATCATGATTTATTCCTTAGCAGGTATGCTCTCCGCTTTGGCCGGGGCTATCTTGACTTCGCGTTTGAACTCGGCGCAGCCGACTGCAGGTACATCTTATGAACTTGACGCAATCGCTGCGGTTGTCTTGGGCGGTACAAGCCTTTCCGGAGGCCGCGGACGAATTGTCGGTACGCTGATTGGTGCGCTCATTATCGGTACTCTGAACAACGGACTTAACCTGCTCGGCGTATCTTCCTTCTATCAAATGGTGGTAAAAGGTATCGTTATTCTGATTGCGGTGCTCATCGACCGGAAGAAATCTGCTTAAGCGAGAGGAGAGAATCACATGAAAAAGCTAACGATAATACTGTCAGCGTTATTGCTCATTTTAACTACCGGCTGTTCTCTGGAGCCTCCAAGCTGGGCGAAGCCAAAAGCGGGTGGGGACTTAAAGGATATGAAAATCGGTTTGTCCGTCTCTACATTGAATAACCCGTTCTTTGTTTCCTTGAAAGATGGCGTTGTAGCCGAAGCTAAAAAACACGGCATAGAAACAATTGTCGTCGACGCGCAAAACGATTCGGCGAAACAAAGCAATGACGTTGATGACCTGATGCAAAAAGGCGTTAATGTACTTCTGATTAACCCTACCGATTCCGCAGCCATCTCGACTGCCGTGCAATCGGCGAATAGCCTTGGTATTCCTGTCATTACGCTCGACCGTTCGGCGGATCACGGCAACGTTGAAGCACTGGTGGCTTCAGATAATGTCAAGGGCGGCCGCATGGCGGCTGAATTTATCGAGAACCTGGTCGGCAAAAATGCGAAAGTCATTGAGCTTGAAGGTGTAGCGGGAGCATCAGCGACCCGTGAACGCGGCAAAGGCTTCCACGAAGTGGCCGACCAGACTTTGAAAGTTATTGCGAAGCAAACGGCGGACTTTGACCGTACAAAAGGTCTCAACGTGATGGAAAACCTGCTTCAAGCAAATCCTGATGTACAAGCTGTGTTCGCACACAATGACGAAATGGCGCTAGGTGCGATTGAAGCCATTAAGAGCACCGGCAAAAATATTCCGGTTATCGGATTTGATGGCAATGACGATGCATTAAAATCGATTCAGGAAGGCAAGCTGACAGCAACCGTAGCACAGCAGCCTGACCTGATCGGACAGCTTGCGGTGCAAGCCGCATATGATGTGCTGCAGGGCAAGACAGTGGAAAAAACCATTCCTGCGCCGCTGAAGCTGGTGACTAAGGAATAAGTTGTGAAATAAGCGTGGACGATTATCCGTTTAAGAAGCTTCCTTAATAGCAAACAGGCTCATGTTTGGGCCTGCTGCTGTTAAGGGAGCTTTTTTTGTTAAGCACTAATCATGATGCTGGGTGAATGCGGTATAGCGAGTTACAAATCAAAAAACTTGAGGGAAATCCAAACGTATTGCGTGTATCAGAGTCGAATATATCCTTCACTCCTGCCTTTAAACTTCCTGCAGTTAAAGAATCTATAAAGCTGGAAAAACGCCTTGAGGCTGGCTTAAGGTAAGCGTTAGCGGTTATTATCGGTGGCTTTCAGCCGAAGATACCCGTCAACAAAAAGAGGAGGCCGATGAGCGCGATCTGTTGCTCATTAAGACCCAAGTACAACCATGGGCAGCAATGGAGATATCTCTCTTATGTAAAAGACGGTTCTACGAATGAGATCTTACCAAAAACGTGTAAGTGAAACTGGATTTAGACAATCCATGTCTCGAAGAGGAAATTGTTATGATAACGCACCAATGGAATCATTTTTCGGTCATATGAAAGACGAATTAGAGTACAAAGATTGTACAAGCATTGACGAACTTCGGAATCGCATTAACGAGTATACTCACTTTTACAATACCGAGCGATATCAATGGACATTAAAGAAGATGACTCCTAACGAATATAGGAATCATCTTCTGGCAGCGTAGTGCTTTCTTTATCCTGTCCACATTAAGGGTTATAGTTCATCTAAAGTACAAGGAGTTCGTTTTATTACATTCGAGATATGTTCACCCTAAAAAGGTTCATACAAAAACCACTATTAACATTATAGCTTGGGGGTATATTCGTTGACATTCATCGCATTGGCTTCGACAGAGATCCAATACGTAGCTCCAGCTGTCTTCAAGTATAGGTTTAAAGAATCTTCTGTGTACGGGCCAGATGTGACTTTGAAGTTGCCTTCTCGATCAACGGATACCGTTACATCTTCAATTTGATTTGGCTTCTTCCCGCCCGTCTGTACCATCATCGTCGTCTGTTGGCCAGCAAGACTGGTGAATTTGCCTTCAACCGTTAAGGTGCGATCAGGATGATAGGTAGCGATAAGCGTATAATCTTTGATCACTTCAGGCTTTTTGTAGACTTCTCGTTCAGGTAAAGGAGGCAGGAATTCAACAGGTGTCCGACTGGCTGGTCTTGCGCGCAATGACTTCAGCTTCGGCTTCAGTTCTGTAAGCAATTGAACAGCCTCTCCGCGAGTCATTGTACGGTCTGGCTCAAAGCCAGTGAGCGTTGAATCCGTCGTCCCTTTCATATAATTCATACCAAGCACATACCAGATGGCATTATATTTGACGTAATGGACGCCGTCAGCCGCAGCTATAATTTCTGCAACCTTCCCTCTCGTAATCGGCTTATCTCTAGCTGGAATGCTAGTCAATCCAAGCAGCGGGATGTTTCGCATTTCAGCAATCCGGTAGGCAGCATCGGCGGCATGCTTCTGTTTAGATGGGGCGTAAGCCTCAATATGGATTTGATACTGTTGCAGGAACATCATCCAGAATTCAGCCTCTGTTACCGCACTTGCAGGCTTACTTGCATTGAGTGGCGGATAAGTCTTCGTCTTTAAGCGCGGCAGCACTTTGACCTGAATTCGTTCAGAGGTCAAATTCCCCACATGAGCGGTAACGTAATAATTGCCTGCTTTTATTCCCTTGAAGGTAGCAGGGGACACGAGCTTAAGACCTGCTGCGTTGCTGCTGACATAACGTACTTGGTCTGTCAACGGTTCCATGGCATTATCGTCATATCGTCCTGTCATCTTAATGGAGGTCTCTTCGCCTTCATTAATCAGAATCTCTTTCAGAGCTCCCGATATGCTTACTAATTGATGGCCCTTGCCAGTCTTGAAGGACCAGGATAGGCGCTGTGTCTCGGATGAGCTATCGGTACGGTATGTCAGATTGACGCGATATGTATGATAACCCTGCAATATGGACTTCGGATAAAGGAACAGGGTACGCCCGTTCGAGACTTCTTCATAAAAAGGAACGTTATTTCCCTTCTCGTCCGTGATGCTTTCTTCATGCCAATCCAGCTTGCCAGGGACTGACGCGGAAATAATATAGCCTGAATGCTCGACATTGAACTGATCCAATGGATTCGGCACTTCATTCCCGTAGAATCCTACTGGCACATTGGTCATCCCTTGATAAGGATAGACAAAGATACGGTTACTTTGCATGGAGGACTGGTATGAACCGCCTAGATTCACAACAGCTGTTCCATCAACAAGCGCGATCCCGATCTCGTTATAGGCAGAACCTAAAATAATGTCACGATGATAGGCGGTATCCAGCCAGCTTTGCATGGCCATCGTGCTGCTCTTCTGTCCAAAATGCATGACTTCACCCGTTCGGTATGAAGTTCCATAATTCCAGCCGGCGGCTTTCATTCGTTCAAAAGGTCCAGTCCCCGTAAACCCTTCCAGTCCCATTTTTTCTTGATGGGCACTTAAGGTAACCTTCTTTCCTCGTTCGTGCAAATTATAATATTTTGCATGATTGATGGCTGCTTGCGTTATTTCTTTATTAAGCTTTACAGGCGGCAGGCCAACACTTAGGCGAACCTCATTCAGCATCTCAAGGGCATCTAATTGATCCTGCGTGTAAGCCGTTGAGTCAGCGCTTGCGGCTGCCTTATTAAGCGGCATAAAAATAAAGTAAAAGACTAGCGCAAGGAATAGTGCAAAAAGGCCAAGGCGCGCAAAGTTCATGCGGAATCGCCTATGGCTTAATTGGCTATTCCAATTTGTGATTGTAAACATGATGCATAATCGTCCCCTTGTAGAAATTTGTAGATCCTTGTAATAGTTCGACAGGACGATAACAATTCCTTTTTAGATAAGTCGAAATACCCATATAAATAAAAAAGAACCTTGGAAAAATCCCCAAGACCCTTCATATGCTGCCTTCTCTTTTAACAACAACACTATAGCTATGATGCTATGGTTATGTAATGGTTGTCGCTTTTCTATGAATGGTTGAAAAGCTAGCTTAATCAATTGATGCGGTCAGATTTATTTGCCACTCAGATCCAAAACTACGTATAATATCAATTATACGCAGTTTTTTTGAGGCTATTTTGCAGCATAATCGAGGGAGAAAATGCGTTATGGATCGCAAGCATTGTGCGGTGACAAGTTTCTATAAAGCACTAAATGAATTCGAGCTGACGAATGTGAATCCATCCATCGGTGTATATGAACCCGGAACAATTGCGCCAGCTTCTCGTGCGGACAGAAGGGAAGTATCGAGAGCGCAATCTGGCAATTCTGTAGAAGGAAGGAGCCGTCAATCGTCTGCAGACCTTCATCAATTGAAGCAGATATTTGCAGCAATGCAACTGATGCGTTTACAATAAGAAGGCAAACGAATAACGAACCTGCCCTCACTACACACTATATGGTATCAGGGAATAGAGGAGGGGTTGAATGAATGCAATCAAGACGAAGCTGCAAGCGTTATTGCATAATAAGCGGCTTGTTCAGACGCTGAAAATAGCCTTTCCATTAGCAGTCATCATTTTCGTCTTTATTCAAGGAAAGAAGGAATTATCCAGATTTTCACTTCGGGAATCGCTCCATGCGATACGATTAATATCGAGTGAGTATTTTACGGGGCTCATAGTTCTAGGCGGACTAGCGGTTGCGACCATGTTTTTCTATGATCGCCTGCTGCTGCGTTCAATTAAAGCTCCTGTTACCATAGGGAAAACGTTTCGAGTATCCTGGATCGCGAATACCTTTAACGGGATTGTCGGCTTTGGTGGGATCGCAGGGGTAGGGATTCGAACCGTTTTGTATCGTCAATTTACAGGCGATGCCAGCAGGCTGCTGATTGCAATTGCATGGATGGCGCCTTCTATGATTAGTGGGTTGTCCCTATTGGGCATCTTAGTACTGCTGCATGTGTTCCCTGCGAGTGAACTGCTCGCCGCTAAGGGGTGGCTATGGGTTGTCTTAGTCGGGGTCGCTTTGTTCTTCCCCGTGTACTTACTCTTCTCACGTTGGAAGGGAAGAGCGAATGCGAACGCCAAACTGACATTCGGATATACGGTTGTGTCATTTATCGAATGGCTCGCTGCAGGATCAGTTGCTTACGTTATCTTGCTCATGCTGAAGGCAGACGTCTCCTTCGCTGAAGTCATCGGTGTATTTACAGTTAGTGCCATAGCCGGCCTTATCAGTATGGTGCCCGGTGGATTCGGAACATTCGATATTACGTTCTTAATCGGCTTGCAAGCATTAGGAGTTGCAGACAGTACAGTATTTACAGCACTGCTGCTGTACCGGACCGTGTATTATTTCATTCCGTTTACACTTGGCTTAATCTTCGCAGCATTCGAGTTCGGTGAAGTTGCGGTGAAGAAGTTCGAGGATCACCCGACGTTAGGTTCATATATTGAATCTGGCAGCATCTTGTGGTTCGTACAGCGATCGTTATGGAACTCGCTGTCTGCTTGGTCAGTCGTAATCTTGTTGTTTATGACTTCCGTATTTTTATTTACATACACGTTCACTGAGCCATCATGGGAATCATCCATGTTCGTTCTTCCGTTATTTCATGGTCAAGTATTTCCAATTGTGAATGGTATCTTACTTGGTGCCAGCCTGTTGATCCTGCTGCAATTGAAGGGACTCTTCGAGCGAACAATTAGGGCATATGTGATGACCCTGGCAGCCTTAGCGATATGTACGCTGCTGACGTTCCTGCTAGGAACGACGATTCGCCATACATTGTGGCTGTGCGGGATGCTGCTGTTCCTGTTCCTCATTCGCTCACAGTTCACACGTTATCGATTCCCGTTAACGAAGAGTACGATATTCTTCACAACCTTATTCGGATCACTACTCATGGTTCTGTACATGATGCTGGGATACATGCTGGCAGAATTCCATGAGAAGGTTGCGGATGCAGCAACTTACACTCTTAGCTATGGCCAATTTACAACAACGCTAGTTACTGGTCTGCTAGTAGCGGCTATTATGTACGTGATTGGGGTACTTGTATTCGAGCGCCATCTGAAGAAGCCGCTAGGTAGAGATTGGCGTAGCGATGATCAAGTGCTTCTGACAGGCATTAATGGCTGGATGTATCAGAATGTTGCGGACAAGCGTGTCTTCTCAGTCAACAGCGGCAAAATTCGCTTTCCCTTCATTATTAAGGGACGGCGGGTAATTATGCTTGGCATGCCGCAGCTGGAGCGGATGAAAGCGAAAGAACATGATGCTCTTCATTCTCTGTACGAACATGCGGATCGCTTCGGTCTCGATATTGTGTTCTATCAAGCAGGCATAGATGGCATGCCACTGCTTCATGACTATGGCAATGACTTCTTCAAAGTAGGGGAAATTGCACGGTATGAATTCACCGAGCCGAGCATGGCATCGCCGGTGCACCGGTATGAGCTAAGCAGCTTCCCGTTGGAAGCTGAACATGTTCAGCAAGTCATAGACGCGGCCAGCAGCTGGGAGTCTGCGACACCAGGGTATATCGAGACGCTTCAACGATTGCTGACGGTATCGGATGCCACGCTCCAACTCGTTCGCTTATTTAATGAAACGGATGGAGATCTCTTGCTTGGATACGTTGTGCTGAGAGTCGATGAGGCCTCTGGGACGGTAATGATCGGTGATATTCGGTCTTGCCGCGGCTTATGTCAACCCGAACAGGATGAAGTACTGCAGCAGTTGCGTGATATCATCGTATGGATCGGACAGCATCATCATTGCAAGCAGCTTGTCAGCGGATTAATTCCATTGTCCCATGTTGAGTCGGATCGTTCACCCTATTTATGGACAGAACGAACTGCTGTTGCGATCTTCCGGAGAATCCGTGAGCTGTATCCAATGAATAACTATAGAAGAATATGGCTAGCATTATTCGATGTTACGTGGGAGCCACAGTATATTGCTTTCCGCAAGCAGCGTCATATGAACTGGACGGTATGGCGGGTAACGCGTATTATTCGGCGTTTGCAGCGATAGTGTGATTCATTTCATACGAAAATGATAAAATTTTGAAAGTTACAGAAAATACATGAAAAGGCTTGGAGGCTGCTCCAGGCCTTTTTTATTGTGAAAAACCGCTTACAACTCTGCTTTTCGACCGTACTCGCGGGTGGGACACGCTCGATAGTTCTGTTACAATAGGGGTGTTTCAGAATAGGAACGGATTTTCATCAAAGTCTTATCATCAGAAGGTGGTTCCTTATGCTAGGATTTGCAATTTTATTAGGCTTCAACATCGCAGGTGTGTGGCTGCACAATTTGCTTCATCTCCCGCTGCCCGGCAACGTGCTTGGCTTGGTGCTGTTCCTGATTGCACTTGGCATGAAGTGGGTGAAGCTGGAGTGGGTTGAACAATCCGCTCAATTCCTGCTTGATCATATGTTGTTGTTCTTCATCCCTTATGTAGTCGGTATTATGGCATTTATGCCTGTTTTGAGTGCACATTGGTTCAGCATTTCTGCTGGAATTATCGGCAGTACACTGGTCGTTCTCTGGATGACGGGCTTCGTTGCTTCGAAGATGGAGAAGAAACCGGATGAAGCTAATGAGATGCCGACAAGAAAGGAAGATGCAGCATGAACCTTTTATCATGGACACAACAGCCATTGTTCGGAATAGCTGCAACGATCGTTGTGTATGCATTATCCCGTGTACTGCATGTGCGTTTCAAATGGATGCACCCGATCCTCTTTTGCTCGGCGGTGTTGATCGGTTTTCTCGTCATTGGCAATATCCCGCTCCAGGATTACAAAAATGGGGCAGATATTTTGGCACTTATTCTTGGGCCAGCGACAATCGCGCTTGGTGTTCCTATTTATAAATATCGTGAGCTTGTCAAAAAGCAATTTGCTGCAATCTGCTTGTCCATTACGTGCGGCTCTATCGTGGGAATTGTGAGTGTTGCGGCGATCATGATGAGTTTAGACGGGGCGAGGGAAGTTATGCTGAGCATGCTGCCGAAATCAGTCAGTTCTCCAATCGCAGTTGAAATTTCCAAGTCATTGGGTGCTATGCCTGAACTGTCTGCTGTATTTACCGTATTCACAGGGGTTGTTGGTGCATTGTTCGGTACAACCTTCCTGCGGATGACTGGTATTCGCGGCGAAGTGCCGCTTGGGATCGCAATGGGGACGGCTGCGCATGGATTCGGGACTGCGAAGAGCTTGGCGGACTCAGAGAAGCAGGGGACATTCAGTGGATTGGCAATGGGGTTAGCGGGTCTTATTACTTCCATCCTTTTCACACCAATTTATATGTTCCTAATGTAAGAGGTAAGAACCCGATTTATGGTCTGCATGGATCGGTTAATAAGAAGATCAGGACGTTCTTCGCAAACTGCGAGGGGCGTTTTTTTGTATGTGCTGTTATCTATGATGCAACGAATGAAGGGGAGCCCCCCTACTGTTGCGTCCCATATGTATCGTTATCCCTTCGGGGAAATGAAAAATGAAACATTTTTGGTTCTATCACGTTGATACTTATGTGGACTTCTCTGAGCATACAATTCAGATGTATCACTAATTTCGTATAAAAGGTATGAAGGAAAGGAGTTGATTCCTTGAAAGCAACGATATGGGCATGGGGGATCCTCTTGGGATTAAGTTTGCCGTCTCTCGCAGGTGCAGCAGGTACATACTCTGCCGAAAAGGTGTACATCGATCAGCAGAGCGGAGCGGTCTATTATAATGTTGAGCGAATTGATCTGGAGGCGCGTGAGGAGCGTGTCGTCGTTCAAATGGCTGATGGGCAATGGAAGAAATGGGATCCGAGCATTCGGAGCATGCGAGTAGAAAAGGGTCAGCAGCATCCTCTGCTCAAGACCAATTATGCAGATAATATTGAAGGCGGGATGCAGTATACGTATGATCCTGAGGATCAGGAAGTTGTGAAGGGTAAAGTGTTTCGTTCCTCGCCAGACCGCAAATGGGGAATCCATGAGCGGCTATATTTTGAACCGACTACAGAAGGGTACATGACCACGGTTCATAGCTATATACTGCGCAACAATCAAACAGGGCATACGAAGGAATGGCTTCGAACTAGCTATTCGACAGGGGCTGTATGGCTCTCAGACAATCGCATCATATACAGCCGGTTGGATGGAGAGAAATCGAATCAAGAGGAGATTGTGATCTTCGACCCTGCAACAAGTCAATTGGAACGAATCGTATTCGGCAATCTTAGAGGCGTTGATCCTGAGAAGGGATACGTGGTATATACATTGAATAAGCCGGATCGTCCTCTATATGTGTTGGACTTGAAGAAGCGGATATCCAAGCCGTTGAAGGATTGGGCTGCTGCGGAGGCATATTTGCCGAAGATGGACAATGCCAAGGATGCTACCGCAGATTTGCCAACGGACTTCGATCTGGATGCATTGCCCGAGGAAAAAATAACGATGAAGATCCAGCGAGATTACGAGGTTAAGGTTGATAAGGCATCGATTCGCGTGCCGATCGTATTTGAAGAAAAAGGGTATATTCGTATCCCTGTTAAACCGCTCGCGGATGCATGCGGCTGGCAGCTTATCAAGCTAGAGAAGCTGAAAAAGCAGAATGGCGCTCATCGATTTAAGCTTGTGAATGGCAGCCGAACCATGGAGCTGAATGCGGAGAATAGTGTGTTGGAGGAAGGAACACTCTATGTTACACCTGATCAGATTAAGCAGCTTGGATACAAGTCAGTTCATGTGACTTACAATCCAGAACGCTAATCCATACTCATAACGATAAGGTATTGGTTTCGATAGGGCATGCATCTGCATGCCCTATTTTTATTCGTCCATAATAGGCGCTGCAACCGATCCACAAAACCATCATGCTGTGTTCCAATGCTATCTTACGGTGGTATATGTGATGGTCGTAAACATGCCTCCTGCTGGATTGGTTAATGATTCAATCCGTCTCCTTCGGAAGGTGATGTGCTAGTTCTTGATTCGTATCTTGTAAGTGGACAATAAGTCGATAAGTATGGACTATAATCAAAACCATAAACCTGTACAGCAGGTATAATAGTTGCAACATCTTGAAAACGCTTCCTTCGCGATGGAGTTCGCAATTCAATCATTTCACGTAACGAAAGGAGTCGAATTGATGATCAAGATGAAGAAATGGGCCAGCTTCATTGTTGCTGCCGTCATGCTTCTGTCCACCTTTCACACAGCCTTTGCCGAGGATAATGAGCTCAAGGAGCCAGATGGAATGAGGAATGTAGCGAGCGGAATATCTTATTCTTATTCTCAGCCCCCTCATGAAAATTACCCAGATGATGGAACGAAGTTGACAGATGGCAAATATGGAGATGTCAATGACTTCATGGATGGGAACTGGACGGGATTATTGAAAGGGAAAACAAGAGAAATCACATTTGACTTAGGAGAGAGCAAGTCGATCGGCCGAATTAAATCACACTTTCTCTATAACAACAGCGTAGGCATTTATACACCGACCATAGTGTCTTACTATGCATCCGAGGATGGCCAGAATTGGGCTCCAGTGAAGTACATGAATTCTCCAGCCCCGCTATGGTCTGATATTCCGACAGCTGGCTATGAATATGTATGGGATGCTGCAACTGATCGAGTTCCTCATCCTTCCAGTCAAGCGAAGAAGATCTATGCGCGCTATGTGAAGATCGCTGTCACTACACAAATATGGGTGTTCATGGATGAGGTAGAGATCTGGGGTGTTGAAGGCAAGACGTCTGATGCGTATGCTCTTCGTCCAGTAACACCATCGTATTTGAAGCCGGGTAATGATACAGCAGGAATCCGCGATCTGTGGCTTATGTACAATGGAATGTACGATAACAATCGAGGCAATTGGACGAAGGAGAAGCTCATGCCGTATGTCAGCTACGTCGATAGTAATGGTCAGCCGACAGACTGGATGTATGACGGCACGCTCGTGCTAGGCCTTCGTACGCCGGATTTTCAGCGGGATTTTGGTTATTCAGCAAATCTTGAAGACTGGAAATGGTATTTGGATAAGACGTTTAAGCCGGGCGGGGATCTGAGCGCATTGAATGACACGGTTAAAGAAGTGGGAGAGAAGCTGAATGATCCAAACCATAAGATGAAGGTTGTTATCATGATCCCGAATCCGGGTGAGGGGATATCCAACTTCGGAGATATCGACGGAGATGGCATTTCTGAGAGCTTCGTACCGAGTGAGGTAGGGGAAGAGCAGTCCTATGCGAATCGGCAGAAGGCTGTTGACTGGTATTTGGAACAAGTCAGAACAAAATGGATGAAAGGCCGCTATGACAGCTTGGAGATCTCTGGCATGTACTGGCTGGACGAAGGGGTGTCAAACGGGAAGACATCCGATGAAAAGTTGATTAAGCATATTGGAGAGATTGTGCATAAGCGCGGACAGAAGCTGTTCTGGATTCCATACTTCGGTGCGAATAAGAATTATGCGGCTCGTGCTCTGGGATTCGATGCAGCAGCACTTCAACCGAACCACTTCTGGGACGGCAGCAATCCAGAACGAATTGAGGACGCAGCTTATTTGGCGAAGCATCATGGTCTTGGTGTTGAGTTAGAGACAGACGAAGCAATGTTCGAGAATGAAGCCTCACGCGGCAATTATATTGATTACTTGAACGGTGGGGTCGATTATGGGTACATGACGGAAGCGTTCAAGGCCTATTACCAAGGGGTTGATTCCTTGCTCACCAGTTCACGCAGCAGTGACCCTCGGATTCGTGAGCTATATGATTGGATGTATCAATTTGTAAAGGGAACGTATCAGAAGCAGCCTCGATAAGCCTCGATAAACGATGAATGGGGAGCGCAGCGAAGCACGGAATAGACATAAGTCATCAAGAATGGGTGATCAACCCATGCTTACTCGATACACGATTTTATTGAAAAATCGACGAGAGGGGTTTTTATTGATGATTAAGTTGAAGAGAGTCGTGAGCTTCGTCGCAGCTACTATCATGCTGCTGTCCACCTTCCAAGCTGCATTAGCGGTAGATATTGAACCTACAGTGGCCGCCGATGGGATGAGGAATTTGGCAAGCGGGATTTCGTATTCCTTCACCCATCAGCCACCTGATGAAAATTACCCAGACGATGGAACGAAGCTGACAGATGGAAAGTATGGAGATGCCAATGATTTTATGGACCCGAACTGGACCGCATTGTTAAAAGGAAAGACGCGTGAAATCATATTTGATTTGGGCGAAAGCAAATCGATTGGGAAGATTAAGTCTCACTTTCTCTACAATCATGAAGTAGGCATCTATACACCAGAAATTGTCTCCTATTATGCCTCAGAAGACGGGATGAATTGGGCCCCTGTGAAATACATGAATTCTCCGGTACCGCTCTGGACCAATATTCCGACTGCAGCCTATGATTATGTGTGGGACGCAGCGGTAGATCGAGTTCCCCATCCATCCAGTCAAGCGAAGAAAATCTATGCCCGGTATGTGAAAATTGCCGTTACGACAGAGATTTGGGTGTTCATGGACGAAGTGGAGATATGGGGTGTAGATGGAAAAACAGCGGATGCATATGCGCTTCGCCCAGTCACACCTTCTTATTTGAAGCCGGGAAATGATACGGCAGGCATTCACGATCTGTGGCTCATGTACAACAGTATGTATAGTAACGATCGCGGCAATTGGACAAAGGAGAAGCTCATCCCGTACGTCAGTTATGTTGACAACAACGGAGAGCCGCAGGACTGGATGTATGATGGAACGCTTTTATTAGGCATTCGTACGGCGGATTACCAGCGGGATTTTGGGATTAACGCAGTACTTGATGACTGGAAATGGTATCTGGACAAAATGTTCAAGCCGGGCGGGGATTTGAGCGAGTTAAATGCTGCTGTGACAGAAGCAGGGAATAAGCTGAATGATTCGCATCATAAGATGAAAGTCGTCATTATGATTCCGAATCCTGGTGAGACGATTTCCAATTTTGGAGATGTCGATGGGGACGGGATCTCTGAGAACTTTGTGCCTACTGATGTTGGCGCGGAACAATCCTTTACGAATCGGAAAAAGGCTGTTGATTGGTATTTGGATCAAGTAAGAACAAAATGGATGAAAGGCCGATACGACCGTTTGGAATTGGTTGGAATGTATTGGATGGCCGAATCGATGGGAAGAGACAATTCATCGGACGAGAAGTTGGTCAAATATGCTGGAGATATCGTGCATAAGAGAGGACAGAAGCTGTTCTGGGTTCCGAATTTTGGTGGCAACAGGAACTATGCAGCACGTGCGATAGGGTTCGACGCGACAGCGCTGCAGCCGAACCATTATTGGGGTGGAACTAACCCAGATCGGATTGAAGATGCGGCGTACTTAGCGAAGCATCACGGTCTAGGTATTGAGATGGAGATGGATGAGGATGCATTCACGAATGATGCATCACGCGGCTATTACATTGATTATTTGAATGGAGGGGTCGACTTTGGCTATATGAACGAAGCATTCATGGCTTATTACCAAGGTGTAGATGCCCTGCTCGACAGTTCTCGCAGCAGTGATCCGCGGATTCGTGAGCTTTATGATTGGATGTACCAATTTGTGAAGGGAACATATCAGAAGCAGCCTCGATAATTGGTTCGGCTTAAAGAAGATGGCTACGGTGCACTCCGGGTCATCTTCTTTTTATTCTATTGAGCAATACTCTGGTCATCCATCGATGTTTTTAGGCGTGTGTACATGCAGAAATAACTTAATGATTCCGTAAGAATCAAGTTAGAAATATGAGAGATTTGAAAAATAAAATAGAAAACATAGCAGACAACAAAATGTCAAGACGAGATAAGGTGGAAGCAAATGAAACCGAAAATGAGGTATGTAGGGATGTCTATCGTGCTTGGAGCATCAATGCTAACTGGAGGGTGTGGGGAGATGAAGGAAAATAAACAGGTGGAACCTACCGTAGCCGCTCAACCTGTCAAGTTGAGTGTCGTCGAATCTATTCAATCACAGGCAAAGGCGCTGAAGACGATCGATCCTATGCAGCCATTCGATGATATGATGCCGCTCAAAGACTTGATTGGGAACGCCGATTATGTGGGATTGGGAGAAGCATCACACGGAAGCTCTGAAATATTTACGATGAAGTTTCGTCTCGTCAAGTTTTTAGTTACCGAGATGGGCTTTACGAATTTCGGAATCGAAGAGGATTGGGGCAATGGCTTAAAGCTGAATGAATATATCCACACGGGAAAGGGCAATCCAAGAGAATTTTTGAAGCTGCTGTACCCGGCCGATGAGATTGTTGCGATGGTTGAATGGATGAAGGACTATAATGCTGACCAGGCACACGAGAAGAAAATCCAATTTATCGGACTCGACTTGAAGACTCTGGAGAAAGATGTCTTTACTAAAGTGGTTGATTATGTGAAACTGCATCATCCTGAAATCCTATCTGAAGTTGAGGAGAGCTATAAGGAGTTATCGGCTGCGGCTGTAGGCTTGCAGGAATATATGAAACTGACACCTGAGAAGAAGAAGAAATTCAACGCGAATGCAGCCAAAGTCGTAAAATTGCTCGAAAATAAGACGGTACAGATGAACAATGGGATTGCTGCATCCGAGCTAGTCTGGGTGAAGGGAACGGCTAAGGTGATCGAGAATTACACGGCAATGATGATTCCTAGCGATTATGCACGGATTGTAACGCTGCACGATCAATACTTAGCCGATCATGCAGAATGGGCCAAGCAAGCATTAGGCGGTAAAACGATGGTGTGGGGACATAATATCCACGTAGCAAAAGGCGTAATTGATAGGGAAATGTACCCGAAAGTAGCGGGTCAGTTTTTGGAAGAGCGCTTTGGAGATAAATATGTGGCTATTGGGACTACCACCACCAAGGGGAAATTCACTGCATTCAGCGAAGGCAAGCTCGCGACGGATACGATTCAGCAGAACGTGAACAGCTCCAACTATAAGTTAGGTGAAGTTTCCTATGAGATGTTCATGCTGGATGTTCGCAATCTTAAGGAACAGGCCAAGGAATGGGCACAAGGAGAGCAGCCGTTCTTTGACGGCATCGCTCAAATCATCCCTGATCGGCCGCAGTATTTTAATGCTTCCCTGTCGGAACAGTTCGATATCCTTATCCACATCCGTGAAACGAGTCCGTCTCAGTTTAATGAGAAAAAATGATGAAGCCGAATGATGAAGCCGAATGATGAGATAACAGAACTACAAGTGTTAATACAGATGTTCAAAATAAAGGGGCTGCCGCATGGCAGCTCTTTTGCATGACTTCTCAGAGAATAGGATATTTATTAGTTGAATAGTTTATCCAGTTTGATATGATATGATAGGTTAAATTATCCAAAAATGAGAGGTCGATTCATGAAGGGAGTGGGTACGAAGAGAATTGTAAGCGTTTTGCTATCAATTTTATGTGAACGCTTTATTTCAAAGATTAAAGGAGAGTGAATTTGTGAAAGTAAAGAAAAGCATAAGCCTGCTGACTGCTTCCTTCATGCTTGCTTCTGTGATCATGACATCGTTTTTCTCAACAATAGTGTCTGCAGATTATTTGCCCAAAAACAGTGAAAAATCCAATGGCGCTTCGAATATTGTGATTATGAACACCGGATATGATAACCGAGAGAATACGAATGGCACGAAGAGCGGGGAGTACGGGAAGGATCATTTTCTCCCTTACGTAGGATACTTGAATCAAGATGGAGTTGCAGAGGATGCGTTCTTCGATACATTCCTCCTGCTCACGAAGACATCCCCCTACAAGGGCAGTCTCACTCGCTATTACCCATGGGCGGCAGGAAGCAAGCCGGGAACTTGGCAGGATTGGAAATGGTCAATAGATCGCTTGTTCAAGAAGGGGTTGCAGCTCGATGGCTTGGATTCCGCAGTTGAACAGGTAGGCAAGGATTTGCATGAACCAAATAAAAAGGTAAACGTGTATGTTACATTGCCTTTCCCAGACCCACAGAGCAAGGACTTTGGGGATTTCAATGGCGATGGCACAGTGAAAAATCTAGAAAACTTGAACACGCGCAAAGAGTTAATCCGCTGGTACATCGACACGTTAACCGCTCGTTTCGAGCAACAGCAGTATAAGCATTTGAAGCTGAGCGGCTTCTATTGGCTCCAAGAGGATCTCGATACAACTGTACCTGGGGAGCAGGAAAGTGCGGATTTCGCATCCCAGTATTTACAGCAGCGCGGCATGCGTCTAGGCTGGCTTCCTTGGTATGGTGCAGGGGAGAAGGCGAATGGGAACTGGCTAGGCTTTGACTTCTCAGCCCTTCAGCCGAACCATTATGGCGACGACAGCACCACAATTGAGCGGGTGGAAGAGATAGCGGACTTGGCTTATGCCAATGAAGCGGGAGTCAAAGTAGAGCTTGATCAGCGTATTGTGGACGCTCCGCGGTATCGTCAAGCATTTTACAACTATTTAATTACAGGTGTGAAGAAGCAGTTTATGAATCAGTCTCTTCTTGCGTATTATCAAGACGTGTACGCAATCTATGATCTCTATCATTCTGAGGTACCGGCGGCGAAGCAGATGTATACGGATCTATACAGGTTTGCCACGGGCAAGTTTATTCCTCCGCAAGGGAATTTTGCAGGCAGAGTAGTTGATCGTCAAGGCAACGGTATCGCAGGAGCAACGTTAACGGATAAGGCAGGGAATGCTGTCACCACTAATACAGATGGTCAGTTCGCGATGAACGGTCTGTATGCAACAGAGAATTCCTTTGTCGTAGAGAAACAAGGATTACCCAGCAAATCTATTGGCATCAACATCCATGATAAGCAGACGATTTATCGCGATATTATGCTAGAGAATTCTGGTGAGCCGACAGTAACAGAATCTCGTTCGCTCGTAGATTTTGAAAGCGATATTAAATCTGGAACGAATAACGGTGACCATGTCAAGCGGACAACGGTTACAGATGCTACATACGTGCTGCAAGGCGAGAAGTCGCTGAAGATCGATTTCAAGGCTTATCCAAATAGCTGGATCGCGGCGTATATCGACTCCGATTATGACGGGTTCGAGAAGGAGCATCCGGAGGAATCCTATCCAGCCTATGATCTGAAAGATTGGAGCGGGTATGACGCTGTTAGCTATGCGGTGTACAATGCTTCGTCCAAGCCACAAGAGATCCGTGAGGTATTTATGTATGAATATGATTGGGGCAAGACCTATGCCAGCAACATCATGTTCCCGCCTGGTCAATGGACCATTATTACGAAGTCGATTCAGGAGCTGAAGCAGGCAGGAATCAATACAGAAAATATCATTCGCTTTGCCCTTATGCGCAACAGGCAATCGGAGGACGCCACGTTCTACCTTGATGATCTAAAGCTATTAAAATATGAAGCGAACCGTACTGCTCCGGAATATCGGATCATGCTTCCTTCTAAGCTGGCAACTATGGATGTCGGTACGTTGTGGTCACCAGTCGTGATCGACAAAAACGATGCACAACAAAAGAAAGTGAATGCAGTCTTCGCGAGCTCGGACTCAAGCATTGTTGAAGTGACCTCAGATGGTAAGCTGCATGCTATCAAGCCTGGAACTGTCGTGATTCGCGCACAAGTAGGTCCGGTAGAAGTGGAGTCTGTCGTGATTGAGGTTGCTCCTTGGGCCTATAATCAGATAATGGGGAATGAAACACCACTATCTATCAACCATGGCTTCCAAAATCCAGTACTTCACGATCCATTGCAGGGTGGAACGCAATATGTCATGAAAAACGGCAGCAACTTGAAGATTGCTCACAAGTACAATGACGGCAATGATATGTGGATTGTGTTCGATCATGCTGGTGCGAATAAGCTCTACGGGATGAAAGAATGGAGGCTTAGTCCGAATGTAGACAAGGATGCCGATCCCGACTTGACGCGCCCATCGACTATGTTGTGGCCTGATATATCGGACTGGATTGGCCCTTATATCGTTGGTGCCAATGATAATGGCAACGGCAAAGGTCAGGATTTCACGGGTGGCAATCATAATTATGATGGCGGCGAGAACAGTTCTACGACAGGAAGAACCGTTAAATATAATGTGTGGGTGGACGGGAAGCAGCTTCAAGATGGGACAGCAATCGCCGGGACCAAGGTGAAAATTGAGGTTGTGAATCGGATTCAGGGCTTCAATACGAAGGAGCAGGACGGACGTGGTCGTGAAATCTTGCAGGAGACGGTTACGTATGAAATCGAAGGCGGCAAAGTACAAGTTCATACGGAAATTATACCTCTGGAAGAGATTACGTTATATCGTTATTATGGATTGCAGTCCGTCAACGGAGCATGGAATCAAGAAGTACGCTACTATGCAGGGGAGACGGAAGTAGGCAGAAGCGGCTCGGGCGTGTATAGTGATTCGGGAACGAAAGCCCAGCATCCAGACGTAGATAAGTATTGGCTGAGTTCAGGAGTACAGGATGGGAGCCAGCATCAGCTGCTCGTGACGCTGAATCGCAATTACGGACTTGGTAAATTGCAATATCTGGCTGATGATCAACCGATTGTCTTTACTCAGGAGTATGGGAAATCCTACTTCCTTCAAGTCTTTAACAAATCAGTTGTACTGGATCAGGGAGAGAAGGTCGGCTGGCAGGGAACCTATCAATTCTTTTCTACTCCAGCACAGGAAAGAACGATTAGACTGCTGAGCCAGTATGCCAATGGATATGCTGTACCTACGGAAGATGCTATCTATCATTGGGAAGTCATCGGTGATGCAGTAGAGAAAATCAGTGAATCCAGTAACAGCGTGACGATGAAAGGAGTAAAAACTGGAACTGCAGCGGTTAACGTTACGATGACTTACAATGGCAAGTCAGAAACCTTCCGATCTACGGTACAAGTCGGGGACAGCGGAATCGTAGATACAACTGAACTTCAACGGCTGTATGAGGAAGTGTCCTTGCTGCTTCAGCATACGGGCAGCGAATTCATTCAGGCCAAATGGCAATTGGGAGAAAGGACAATTGAAGTCATGAGACGGCTGAAGTCTGAGGGATACACGCGAGCGAATGTAGATGAAGCTGTTCGGAAAGTGAAGGATGAGATCGCCATTTTTAAGAAGAGCACACAAAGATAGAAAGGTTCTGCTCCTTCTTATATCGATGTCTTGAAGCAACTGGTAACAGGGAAAATAGGATGAGGGCGTCCCAATTCATTGGGACGTTTTTTTATGGTGCAGAAGTAGAATCTAGCACTAAGGCTCACTAGTAAACATATCCTTGTGATCCATAATAACCATATTCATTCGATAGGATCTGTATTATAATAGGTCGGTATGTAAAAATGTAAATATTGCTACTACAGATAGGTTGCCTATTAGTACTGCTGCATTATTCGGGGCGAGTTCGTATAGTATTTATACTGCCCTTATTCCTATCTCCTATAGATATGAGGTATTCGGGATTCTTATATTGAATTTTGGAATAACAATTACGAGTGGCAATAGCAGCCGGTGTCCTATTCTTCTGCTCTCTGGGACAAGGAAAGTAGTTCCTTCATCATTGGAAGGCAGTCTAATCGATGATCGAGAGTCCGAGTATTACATCGAACCTAGTTCTCATGAGCGACTCGATTATGGCGTTTGTCACGAATTTAGCTTACCCATTCCCGTGGTACAATCATCTCGGCGGCCTGGTTCATTCATAGTCTGCGAGGACAGGCTCGCCGTGTGCATACTGGCATTGTAGCGGCGTGTGCAGTCCATCACCCTATTGAGCAATATAAGGGACTTGTGAAGGCGCTGGATACCGTTAAGCAAACATATGATGCGCAGATTCAATCGGCTTCTATGCACGACCAGACATCGTCACCACGACACAACATCATTGCAAAGGATTGAACGATAATGAGCAATATCTCACTGGCCAGAGTGGAACGCAAGCGTGTTCAACTTCCGCAAGGCGCGCTGCTGACTCTGCTTCTGGTGGTCAAATTAACGCTGCTTCGCCACTTCGTCTATGATTCGATTACCGTATCAGGCTTGCTTACTGATATCGTTTCCGTACTTGTTCTTGTCAGTCTCTTCGAGATGGTGCTGCCTCGATTCGGCAAAGGTACGTTATATTGGATCTTTCAGGTTATTTTCTCTATTTTGATGTTTGCTGCAACACTGTACCATATTCACTTTAATACAGTACCAACCTTTACTGCATTTTATGAAATGGGACAGGTTCCACAAATACGCGGCAGTATCGGGCAGCTTGTGAAGTTCTCACACTTTTTGTACTTTGCAGATATCGTGGTGGCTGGAATATTTGTTGCGATTCGTTGGTTGATCCGCAGGACGTATTCGCAGCAGCAAGCTTGGATGGATTCATCCCCGCCACAACGTTATGCAGGTTGGATATGGAGGACTGCCGCGGCCCTGATTTTGATCGGCTGCATGAGCTATTCCTGGTTCGTAATAGACAAGGCAGAATCGATCAGCAATGAGACGGTGAAGTCAGAGAAGATTGGCTATCTCAACTATCAAGCTGCAACAGCGCTGAAAATCATACGTGAGAACGAGATCATCGCGAATGGGAATTTGGATGAGACGAAAGTGAAAATCCAAGAGCTTCAAGCGGCAGATCCTTATCGTAAGGAAAACCCTCCGTCTGGACAGCCGGAGGGTTTTGGATTGGCCCGCGGTGCCAACGTGATTGTGGTTCAACTGGAAGCCTTTCAGAACTTCCCGATTCAAGCCAAGCTGGAAGGACAGGAGATTACACCAGTACTGAATAAGCTCGTGAAGGAGAGCTATTACTTCCCGAATATTTATCAGCAAATCGGCCAAGGAAATACTTCGGATGCAGAGTTTCTGTCCAATACGTCCATATATCCGACGGGAACGGTAGCGATGTCCACGGGCTTTGGGAAGAGAGAGCTTCCGAGTATGCCTCGTCTTCTTCATGACTTGAAATATCAATCGGCAACGTTTCACGTCAATGATGTGACATTCTGGAACCGGCATTTGCTCTATCCTGGACTAGCATTTGACCATTACTATGACAAGCCGTACTACACGAACGATTTCTTCAATGATTTTGGTGCTTCTGATGAAGAATTGTATAGAGTCGGTGCGGAGCAAATTCGGGAGATGACGAAGCGAAATCAGCCATTCTACGCTCAATTCGTGACGACATCCAGTCATGCGCCATTTGTTGTGCCGGACAAGCTGCGGAAGTTGACGCTTCCTGCCGATATGGAGGGCTCGTACCTAGGGAACTATTTGACGGCAATCAATTATACCGATTATGCACTGGGACAGTTTATCGAGGAGTTGAAGAAGCAGGGGATATGGGATAAAACAATGCTTGTCGTGTATGGCGATCACTTTGGCGTGAATCCGAAGGAAGCAAGCGACAAGGAAATAACCGATCGACTCGGTGTTCCCTATTCGAATGAAGTAAGCCGCTTCAATATTCCGTTGATCATTCATGTACCGAAGCAAGCTGAGTCTAAGATAATCGAAAGAACGGGCGGTCAAATCGACATTATGCCGACAGCTGCCAACCTGCTTGGTATATCCCTGCAAGAAAAGCAATTCCTTGCACTTGGACACGATATGTTGAATACAGACCATAATGTAGTCGGAATGCGCTACTATCTGCCAACAGGCTCCTTCTTCAACAATGAAGTGATGTTCGTACCTGGTGAAGGATTCGATGATGGCACAGCGATATCGCTTAAGACATTGCAGCCCGTGCCTATGAAGGAAGCGTACCGCAAGGACTATGACTATATTCTCTCTCTCATGAAGCTGTCGGATGAATACGTTCAGCTATTGCCGAAGCGATAAGGGGAGTTATATTTCTACCTTCAAGGAACGAAAATGTTGGTAAAAAGTCACTCGTCTATGATTCTCGCCATGTTATAATAAGTTGGTAGATTATGCCGAATTATGGCGATATATGATGGAGGGGTAAACGTGAGAAAGAGAATATGGACGTGGCTGCTGGTTGTGTCATTGCTTCTAACGGGAATTGGGAGCAGTATACAGCCAGCTTATGCTGCCGCAGCTTCTTCAACCGTAGGAACAATGAAGCTGTATGATTATTCACTGCTGGAATGGAACGGGAAGCGCGAGTTCCTAGGCAGGCACTATGTAGAGACATCTACGGATGGACTGTATCTCGGCTTGAAGCCATTTACAGACATCTTCGGGTTCCAAGCGGATTGGAACAAAACATCGAAGACATTGACATTGAAAAATCAAGAGCATACCTTCGTAATCACAGCTAACAGCAAGCAGGGGAAGGTGGACGGAGCTGCACTGCCGCTGCCTGAAGCTGTTCTGTTCGAGAAAGGTGGCGTTGCGGTACCTTTGTCTTACGGTGCATTGCTGAATAATGTGAAGCTGGAGCTCGTGAATCAGTTGGACAAGGTACATGTTGCGGCGATTCCAAATGAAGATGCATATAGTAACGCGTATGACAAAGTTAGCGGTCCATATCATCAAATGTATAGTACATACGAAAAGGCGCTAGCTGCATATGAGTTGGCATTGAACGATAAGCTTTACTATGTTCAAGGTTACATTGATCAACGAACACCGCTGTACGTGATAGGTTCGAGCACCGCAGAAGGCAATCATACGCTAGCAAACTCATCCACAGCGGGCATGATCATACAGAATCCAGACAAGAGTGGATACTCTCAGAATGGTTATGCGGGCTATCATTATTATCTCCGAACAGAAAAGAAAAAGAATATTTTCGGAGAGACGATTGATGTGTACGTATTTGGTGCTCCAACGGCTGCTATGCAAAAAAATATCACCGCGAAGAAAAATGCGTATACAAAGGCCGATGCCAATCTGCGCAAATCAAATAAGCAGTTCGATTCCGTGGTGAATAATTGGATCAATGCGGTGAAAAAGCATTACAAGGGTGCTGGTAAGCCAAATGATCCGAACACACTAGCAGCTATTGCCATCCACTTGAAGGCATTATATATGGACACTGGTGCTTATGCCTTCGATGATGAGGCGAAATCCGTTCTAGCTGTTCTGAAGAACTCGAGCGAAAGTACACATTGGGGTGTTCGCAACGTGTTCGATGAAGGAGATTTCCGTGAACGATTCCAATATTTCTTGAAGAAAGATGTAAATGTAGCACTGAGTATCGCACACACTCCTGAACAATATAAAGCTGCTGCAGAGATTTTATATACGAAGAAGAACTATAGTGCGGCAAAACTTGCGGCTGATGAAGCGCAAGCACTTGGAGCGAATATGAAGCAAATGTTAGCTGAACTGAACAAGTTGGCTGCGGAAGATAAAGAACAAGAACAATTCAAGGCATGGCAGCAATCTTATGTTGCCCTGATGAAGAAGTTCGAAGCGGAGCTTGCGAAGTACAATCCAGAGAAGAACGGGGAAGAGGGAGCAAGCGCACCGCAGGCAAATAAGGAAGAGATTGATGCTCAGTTCCTGAAGCCGTTAGCTAAGCTGAAGACGGAGCTAGCAGCTCTAAAGTCGGTAGAGAAAAATCATGAAGAGGCAAGCTTAACGTCCTTCGAAGGGGCAATCCGTTATCTAACGATGAATCCGACAGATTATGTCGCGGCGGCAGCCTTACTCGATGCAGCGATTAACTTTTTAGAAACAAAGGGCATGAAATAAGAAAATAAGAAACCCCTATAAATTCTCCCTATAAATTGCTGCAGTCTTATCGTAATCGTAAGGTTTCGAGGGGACTGCAGCTTTTGTATATATGACTATATAGTGTTGTGATTTAATTCACATACTATCACTCAATTCCATGATATAGTGTAACCATAAAGAACAGGGAGTGATAAAGATGAGAACATTCAAAACATTTGACACAACGGATCAAGTAACTCGTAACTTCCTTCAACTTTGCTATATGTGTGACGATAATGACAGATGCACGACTGAAGAAGAGTGCAGACAATGCTGGGCAGACCAGGGTCTTGCAGCTAAGCCGGAAGTCGAAGAAACACGTGAACTGCTGAATGCTTATTACGCATAACAAGAAATAACTTTCGTTTCAAATACTTTGTGAAAATAATAACTTAACATGGTTAGTTTTGCCTCCACCTTATATAATAGAAAGAGCGCCGCATACTTGATAGGCAGTATGCGGCGCTCTTTCGCTGTTTCTGGTGTATTAGGCTGTTCTCTTAGACAGTGTTGGTGCTGGCTTAGGCTTTGCTGGTGCAATATTGCGGTTCGCCAAGCTCGTTGCAATCATCCCGGCGATAATGACGAACATCCCAACGAGCGACCAGCCTTGCGGGAATGTACCGTTCAGAAGCAGTACCTCACCAAGCACGGTGAAGATCAGAATGCCAGCCTGTGTGGACTCAACTCCAGCAAGCAGTGCTGTATTATGCTTCGCCATGTCTGTTGCCAAGAAGAAGAGCAGACTTGCGATTACGCCAGAACTGATGGCAAGCAGGAATGCTTGTCCGAACTGAGAGGCGGATGGCAAACCTACAGACATAGTTCCGTATATGCCAAGCAGGATAGCTATAGGCATACTGCCAAGTGCCATGCCGAGTGTGCGCTGGAAGGAATCCAGCTTGTTGCCGCAGAGCGCCATCATTTTACGGTTGCCAAGCGGATAGAAAGTAGCTCCGATAATAACAGGTATGAAGCCCAGAAGTAATTCCGATAAGGTAACATTGCTTGCTTCAGACACTTGCATGAGTACTACACCGATAAGTATAATGACGGAAATGCGCATACTCTTGAACGGAATGGACTGGCGTACTCTTACCGGGCCATTCGGTGTCTGGCGTGTCTCGAAGAACAGTGGCGACAAGCACGCGCCAATTAATATCGTAATTTGCCATGTTCCCGATGTGAGCCAAGACGGTGCATAGACTGCTGCAAAGCTGAGCAGCGAATAGAACGCGACTCCACACAGGGAACCCCATGTTAGCCACTGCAAGGGATGCTTACGCATTTCACGGAAGAGAGGCGTAAGGTTTTTGCGAAATGCGACAATCGCAAGCAGTATGGGAATCGCAAGTAGAAAGCGCAGCGATGCGGTCCAAGCCCAGCTTGTTCCGGACAGGTTCATCGCGCGGTTAATAATGAATGTGGATGAAAAAAACATGGATGCTAAAATGCCAACAAATATGGCTCTCATGATGCTCACCTTACCTCTACTTGAAAATCATTTTCAATTGTGTATCCAGTAAAGTATAATATACTATATTATTTTTAAAGTAAAGTATAATGTAACAAATATTTGCATAATGATTGTAAACTTTTCGTTCGAATTGGGGGAAACATTCGATGAATGAGCACGAAACGAAGCAATTGATGCAATCGGTAGGCGCGAATTTGCGGAAGCTGAGGAAAGATAAGCAGCTAAGTCTTGAGGAATTGTCCGCTCTGTCAGGGGTTAGCAAGCTTACCCTTGGCAACATTGAGCGTGGAGATACGAACCCAACAATCGGGATGATGTGGAAAATATCGCGGCATTTGTCCGTTCCTCTGATGACGCTGCTCATGCCGGATAAGTCAGTGCGCATCTCTCGATCAGGTCATGGCCCTACCTATGAGAGTGAATCCGGCCAATGGATATTGGAGCCTGTTTTTACGGATCTGCGCGAGAAGATGGAGATGCTGCGTGCACGGCTAAAGCCCAATTGCGTCTACGAACCAGAGCCAAATCACCCATGGACAGTGGAAATTGCTACGGTGATGTCGGGTACGGTGCAATTGACCATTGGAGAAGATACGTATACGCTGCACCAATTTGACTCCATTCAATTTTCCGCTACCGAAACGCATATGTATGCCAATGTAGGCGATGAGGAAGCGGTCGTGCAATTTACGGTGTTCTACTCGTAACGGGATGTGAGGGATATACAATTGTTGAAGGAAGAAGCGGGTGAGGACAGATGAGCATACGCAAACGCCGCATGCTTGAGGTGTATTATGATAGTTGGTGTCCGCTTTGTACGGGAATACGCTCACGATTGGAACGATGGGATTGGCTGCATGTGCTGCGATTTTACTCGATACGCGATCAGCATGTGATGGAACGGATTCCAGTGTCCATGGACAATCTGGTGGACAGCATGCATGCGCGGGAATCAAGCAGCGGACGCATTCTTTCCGGTATCGAGGCGGTGCATGCACTCTGTATGAGGGTGCCGATATTAATGCCGATTAGTCCGTTCATATGGCTCAGCATGAAGCTGGGAATTGGCGGGAAACTATATCGATACATCGCTTCAAGACGTACGATTGTTCCTGCTGGCCAATGCAACTCTAATGGCTGCGAGCTTCCAGTGCGGAGGAATACGCAAGGCGATGATTCCGATACGCATTCAAGCAGAACATAACGTCCTTACGCATTGGCATAGGGCGTATTTCTGTTTTTTTTGCAATGCCACCATTGCTCGTATCGACCATTCAGGTATGAGGATGCGCAAGCAATGATTGAGAGAAGGTGATAGAACGTGACGAAGCTGCGTCATCAAGGTACAACAGGAAAAGTGACAAGGTCACGACGTGTGAGTGGTTGGTTTATCTTTTTTCTTCTAACGGATCTGCTCGTTTTCGGCGGCTTTGCTATCATGTACAGTGAGTCTAACGCCTGGGAAAAGGAATTACAGAATGCGGTCCCTGTTAAAACGGTGACTCCAGAAATGACAGGCATCGTAGCGATAACAGGTACGCTTACCTCTCGAAATCCTGCCCTGGATGAACATTTGGCTTCATCTTATGCGCTGCTCGTGAAAGAGGATCGAAGGTGGTCATGCAACTCTCGCAAGTGCAGTTATGTGACAACAATGACGACTACAGTGGGTGATGTGAACGGATTGTCGGTGAACGGGATCCCACTTCAGCCGTCCGTATTCCGCCTGACCAATCTTACTGTGCCGCTGCACGAGGTGACGCTCCGCAATCCGAACGAAGAGGTCGAGAACAACCGAGTACTGGTAGTGGCGCCGAATGAGTCGGCACTGAGCTATGCCGGCGTTCCAAATGGTGAGGAGGTTACCATACTCGGGCAGGCAGAAGAAGGACAGCTGAAGCCAATGTCATTTCCAAATGGCACGGATTCCGTCTTGTATGGAGGCTTGCCGCCCTATGCGCCGAAGGACAAGCCGGAAACGATCGAAAGAGGATATGTCGTAGGTTCGTCGCTGGATGCTATCATAGCCCATGAGAAAAATATGCAGAATGACGTCATTTGGACCGTGCTCATCGTTGGCTTACTGCTGGTGCCTGTAACGCTGCTGCTGGCCCCATGGCCGAAGAAACAGCGAGGTTCAAGGAGCCTGAAGCGATAATATTTCTCGTAAATGGATCTATAAATACGATTGCAATATTGTTGGGCGAAGCCAGAGCTTCGCCTCTTTTCGTTGCGCAAAAGAAATGCTGGTCAGATTCATTTACCAGAAACGCGATCCGTCCCAGCGGTAATGGCTAAGCATGTCTTCATCGATGGCTGTCCCGATGCCGGGGCCGTTCGGAATATCGACGGTTCCATGATGAATGTGAAGCGGAACCAAGGCCGTAAATGGATTGTCCATTACGTCCCACTCTATCGGTTCAACCGCTTCGTCGGCGTCCATTTTGCTCCAGGCAGGCAAGCAAGCGTGAGCGAATAGCGCGTAGCAGCGGGCTAAAGCGCCATCGAAGGTATGCGGGGATACGCGAATGGTCGCTGTGCGTGCGAGCTTTAGTACGTCGCGATAGGCATCGATACCGCCAAGATGAAGCGGATCGGGCTGAACAATATCCAGCGCTTGCTGAACGATGGCTTGATGGAATAGCGAGGGAGTCGTGGCATTTTCACCGCCTGCAACCGGAATGTTCAGTCGAAGTCGACAATGCGCGAATTGATCCCATGCGTTCAAGGGCAATGGCTCTTCGAACCAGAGCCAATTTTCGTATTGAATGACCAAGGAGTTCCAGCTGCTGGCCGTGGCAGCATCATAGCTTCCATTGGCGTCCAATGCAATTCGTACACGCTGCCCGTACTGTTCTTGGACGGCGCGGACATGGCGAATATCATCAGTGAGTGATTTCCCGCCCACTTTTATTTTCACGTTAATAAACCCCTCTTGAACCGCCTGCTCCATATCCTTTAGCGATTGGGCTACCCAATCCGATGCATCTGAATACGATTGAAGCGATGCGTACAAGGGGAGCGAACGTCTAACCGTGCCACCCCAAAGCTCGCAAATTGATAATTTCGCGCTGTGCGCAACGATTTCCGTCAGCGCCATGCTGACCGCAGCTGCGGGTCTATCATGCTTCTGCTTGGATAATGCAGTGATAATGGCATTTCGTTCCCGGGCATCCTTGCCAAGTAGGAATGGAATGACGGCGTGTTCAAACTCAGCTTCCAGAGCAGGCAGCCATCCCGAACATTCACCCCATCCAGTAAGTCCGGATTTCGTCGTAATTTTGATCAGGTAAGCGGAACGGAACTTCTTCAAGCCATTGGCATCTCCGTAGGGACGGGGGATTCGATATAACAACGGGTACGTGTCGATCTTGTGAATGAGCAAGAGCAACCTCCTAATAGAAATGATGACTTATGTTTTAAGTATGGGATATGTTGGAACACTTTTATAAGCGGCTATCGCAAAAGAAAAAAATTATGATTCGTACGAAAGAGGGAACGCGATGGGATGGGAAGGTTGGCCAATCGAGCGGATGCTCATTTTATTCGTCAGTTTAGCCTTTTGTTTAATCGGCATACAAGTGACGATGTCTCATTATCGGCAAAATTTTCACCATAAAGCGATGTGGGTGCCCGTGCTGGCAGCTCCGTTGTTTTTTGTGTTCGGGTTGATTCTCGTCTGCTTTCACGTGGCATGGCTGCGTGTTTTTTTCCAAATCCTTATGTGGGTTGGAGCTTTGGCGGGACTGGTCGGTTTTTATTTTCATGTTCGTGGTGTAGGAAAGCGGGTCGGGGGTTATCAATCACATAACTTTCTAATTGGGCCTCCTGTCATCATGCCGCTCATGATTACCGCGATGAGCCTGCTTGGGATTATAGCGCTGTATTGGCGAGCGTAATGGTTGAAGATGACTGTACTGGAGTGAGATTGATGGTGAGAAGAACTCGGTATCCTTCATTCAATGTACTGGATGAACGCGAGGCATGGGATACCCATACCCAAGCCATCGTGACGAGCAGAATAAGTAAGTCGCAGTCCTGCACCGTGTTAGATGGTGAGGAATATAAGCTGCTGCTACAGGTATGTTCCGCGCTCGTCGATGACGAGAGAGAGGAAGTAATTCAATATGTGCTCGCCCACGTAGACCAGACATTAAAGGATACGACGACGGGAGAAGGGGAACGCAGAACGGGCGTGCCGGAGCGCAAAATGCTTATTCTTGAAGGGATTCAGCATTTAGACAAGTTCCTGTTGCAAGTTACGGGGAAAAAAGCGAGCAAATGTGAAGCACAGCAGCTTACCGAGGTGCTTCGGCAAATTAGCGATGGACGAGCGGATTATTCGAAATGGCCCAGCAATCTTCAACGCGAATGGTTCGTGAAGATGCTTAATCTGACTGTCGAGGCGTATTGCTCGCATCCTATCGTGTGGTCTGAGATGGGGTATGCCGGCCCTGCATACCCGCGCGGCTATGTTCGCGGCGATATCGGACAGCTTGATCCATGGGAGGCGAAGGAAGAAGCATGATACTGCGTAAATTTGCTGATGAGGCGGACGTTGTAATCGTTGGCGCCGGTGCCGCCGGCGGCGTGCTTGCTAAGGAATTGAGCGAGGCCGGGTTCCGTGTCGTTGTACTGGAGGCCGGGCCGTTTCGCGATCCGCAGCAGGACTTTGCAAGCGACGAGCTCACCATGAAAAACTTGGGCTGGCAGGACACCCGCATAGTAGACGGAAAAGACCCGCTGACGATGGGTCATAACAACTCCGGTCGCGGTGTAGGCGGAGGAACGGTGCATTTTACGGCCGTGTTTCTTCGATTCCATGAATCTGACTTCCGTACCAAGACTCTGGATGGCGTTGGAGAAGACTGGCCCATACGTTATGAGGATCTTGAGCCGTATTACTCGCGTATTGAGAAAGAGATTGCGGTATCCGGTCCGAAGCATTTCCCTTGGGGCAGCTACCATGGGCCTTATCCGTATCCAGAACGGGATCCGCTGAGTCCGAATGCTTATTTATTCATGAAGGGCTGCGAGAATTTGGGGATTCGTTCGTCTGTTCCGCCGCTAGCCATCATATCCGCGCCGTTCGACGGCCGTCCGCCATGCATCAACAGGGGCTTCTGCAACCAAGGATGCATGCCGAATTCGAAATTCAGCACGTTAATTGTGCATATTCCGAAGGCTATCGCTGCAGGAGCGGAGGTGCTAGCCGATTGCATGGTAACCCAAGTGATAACGGGAAGCGATGGCAAGGTAACGGGCGTAGCGTTCGTGCATGAAGGCGTGACTTATTCGCAGAAGGCAAAAGTAGTCATCTTGTCCGCTTTCGCGGTAGAGACGCCGAGACTGCTGCTTCACTCCGCGAATAACCGCTATCCGGATGGACTTGCCAATAGCAGTGGTTGGGTTGGCAAAGCGATAATGCCGCACAGTAGTGAAGATGTATATGCCAAGTTCGATCGCGATATACGGTTGTACAAGGGAACTCCGGTACTGGCAACGACGCAAGACTTCTACGAGACGGACAAAAGCAGGGGATTCGCGCGCGGCTACACTCTTCATGCTCATGGCGCCAGACCTGTCGGGTTCGCTCAAGGCCTGAGCAAGTCGAGGACAGGCCCGATCTGGGGAAGCCGGCTTAAGGAAGAGCTGCTGGACTATAATTACTACGGAAGAATAACGATGGTAGGAGAGGTGCTGCCGAACCCGGACAATCGGGTAACGCTTGCCGGTGAGAAGGATGAGAACGGAGTGCCGCGGGCCAAGGTAACGTTCAGCTATGGAGAGAATGACCGGAAGCTAATCGAGCATGCCGTTGGTAAAATGAGCGCTATTCTGGAAGCGGAAGGCGGCGATGTTAAGTATGTCGTGCCGGATACCGCTCATCTCATGGGAGGCTGTCGAATGGGCACGAATTCGCAGACTTCTGTCGTCAATTCGTATGGGCAATGCCATGATATTCCCAATTTGTTCGTCTGCGATGCCAGCATGTTCGTGACATCCGGCGGAGCTAACCCGACGAATACCGTAATGTCACTGGCTCTGCGAACCGCCGATTACATCAAGGAACAAGCGAGGAAGCTGGAGCTGTAATAAGGCTGCACCAATGAATCATTTGAGTAATGGCAATGTCGTGTAAAGACCATTGGAACTTTTCGTTCCTATGGTCTTTCTTGCCATTTCATTCGGAGCAACAAACGATTTACCTTCCAACTTAATTCAAGAGAATCCGGCAGGATTACAATTCATAGCAGATATTTATGCTGGACGGGTGTAGTTTCGGTTACATGAATAATTAGCATGCTCGATATTGCTATACGTAGTTTACAGTTTACTTCCTACTCCATATTTCCCGTCAGTGATTGATTTATCTTACCGCATAAGCTTGCCAACTGTTGCAGCTCGTCCTCACTGAGCCCATCACGAATTCGATTCATGACGCCATGGCGAGAGTAGGCCGCCTTCTGGAGGAAGGCGTGACCTTGTTCGGTAATTTCATGATACATATAGCGTCGATCTTGAGTATCGCGTGTTTGTGTAATCATGTTTTTATCGATAAGTTTCTTTGTTAATTTGGAAATCGCGGATAATGTCGTATGGATCGAATCTGCAAGCTCTCGAGTCGTTTTTGCTCCATTCGTAGCAAGCAGATCCAATATATTGTACTGCGCGGAAGTGATTCCTTCCACATTGAACCGATTATGCTCTGCGACCAGCTTGCATTGGAGCATCGTAAATTCCTTTTCGAAATCGCATGTGTTATGTTCGGTCAATTTTTATCTCGTCCTTTCTACTCGCACCTTTTCGGGAACTTGGTACGCCATTTCCTATAGCTATATTTTATAGATAGGCCCCTATAATGGAGTCATTGCTGGATTTCAACGAATCGGGCGTGCCGGTGGCGATGACGGTACCTCCCTCTTGCCCTCCTCCTGGGCCAAGCTCGATCACCCAATCCGAATTTGCGATGAGTTGGGTATTATGCTCAATTAATAGAACCGAATCTCCGCGATCGACGAGCCGATTCAATACGGCAAGCAATTTGCTCGTATCCTGGTCATGCAATCCGACGGAAGGCTCATCCAATATGTACAGCGTGTGGCCGCTGCGGGCATTGGACAGTTCTGCTGCCAGCTTGACGCGCTGCGCCTCGCCTCCAGAGAATGTGCTGGATGGCTGCCCCATCCGTAAATATCCTAAGCCTATATCGCATAAGCAATCCAGCTTGGCTGCGATCTTCGGAATATCGCGGAACAGTTCTCTTGCTTGCCCAATGCTCATGCCCAATACATCGGCTATGGAATGTCCATGCCATTGCACAGACAGTATTTTCTCACGATAACGCTTCCCGTGGCAAGTCGGACAAGGAATCAAGCGATCGGCCATAAAGTGCATCTGAACCTTAAGACTGCCCGTGCCTTTGCAGGATTCGCATCTTCCTCCAGCTACATTGAAGGAGAAATCAGAGGCTTTCAACCGCAAGCCTTGTCTAGAGGCCAATTCCTTGAACCATTCCCGAATGTCATCGAATACCTTTGTATAGGTTGCAGCATTAGAACGGGACATTTTGCCCATCGCTTTCTGATCGACAACGACGAGATGCTGAATATGTTCTAAACCGCCAATTCGGCTGGAAGCATTCGATGCCAAACCAATTGATTGCAACTGGGGAAGCAGCTCGTCCATGACAAGCGTGGACTTTCCGGAGCCCGACACGCCAGCAATGGCGGTGATGATGCCCAGAGGAATGTCCACCGTAATATGCTTTAAGTTGTTTGCGTGTGCATCGCGGATGGTTAATGTGCGGTTCCAGCTTCGAGCGGTTGAACGATGCCGATTCAGAGATTCACGAAGGCTTTGAGCCGTCATGGATTCCGGATGATACAGCAACTCATTGACCGTGCCTTGGAAGACAAGCTCTCCTCCTAGCTCTCCTGCGCCTGGACCGATATCCACTACATAATCGGCTTGTCGGATAACATCGATATCATGTTCAATGACAATTACGGTGTTGCCGAGAGAGGCCAGCTTACGCACCGAACGCATCAGCTTGTCGGTATCCTGCGGGTGCAATCCTGTCGTAGGCTCATCAAGTACGCAGATCATGCCGCTCAAGTTCGAATTCAGCAAAGAGGCCAGCCGCATACGTTGCGCTTCTCCGCCAGACAGGCTGGCAAAGCTTCGATCTAGTGATAGATAGTTCAGTCCCGTATTCATGAGACTTCGTGTGCGTTCCCGTAATTCCCTGCAGATAGGCTGAGCCGCTTCGACGTATCGCTCAGGCAGAGCAGAAGGTAGGTCTTCAAGCCAATTCAGCAGTTGAGTTAGAGACATAGACATGAGGTGGTGGATGGGCGTCCCGTTCACCAGGACGTACGAGCTTGTTGCATTCAACCGCGAACCATGACAGGACTCGCAAGGAACTGTACGGAGGAAGCGGACGAATTCCAGCAGCGATTCCTCGTCATCGTCACCCTCGTAATATCGGCGCAGTAGGCTGTTCACGGCACCTTCATATTTGCCTTGCTTCATATTGGATGGGGCAGGGGCATCAGGGCGAAGCTCGCGAATGCGTGGATCGTCTGTGCCGTACAGCAGCATGTGACGCACGATGTCCGGCAATTCTCCGATCGGCCGCTGAAGATCTTCTTCCTCCAGAGGGAGGCGATAATATTTGGCTGCACGCAAGAGAAGCGGAGCAAAGTGCCACAGGAATCCCTTTTTCCATACTTGAATGCCTCCATCTTGAATCGACAAATCGGGACGTACAATTGCATCGAGAATGGGTTCTATTTGTTCGCCCAGACCGGTACACGCGGGGCACGCACCGAGCTGTGAATTGAAGGAAAAGTGAGCCATGGTTATATTTTCAACGGGTTGTCCGCAAGAAGGACACGCATAGTGCTTCTGATGGGAATGTTCTTCCTCAGACAGACGAACAGGGGTCGTACGTATATCCGCATAACTGAACGCAGCTTGACAATGTGGACAAGCACGCTCTCCAATTGCCGTATACAGCAAACGCAGATATGTATAAATCTCACAATATGTTCCAACGGTAGAGCGTCGGCTGAAGTTATGATGATGCTGACTAACGCTGACGATAGGAGACAGACCGTAGATGTCGTCATAATCCGGCCGCTGCACGTTGTCTGCTGCATGACCGGAAGCACTAACAAATTTGCGCTCACCCTCTTGGACAAGTATGTTAAACAGCAGGGTTGATTTCCCTGAACCAGATACGCCGGTTACAACGGACAATTGATTTCGTGGAAAACGAACAGTGACATCCTTCAAGTTATGTTCCCGAGCCCCTTGAATGACGATCCACTCGGGTGATGATGCAGTCATGTTAACTCCTCCTTGTTACTTGAATGATTCAATAGTTGAGATAGGAAACTATTGATTACAGAAATTAATATAGACCTGTACGTAGAAGTTGTCAAATGGCGATAGAGTAAGACTCTGAGACTCATTAAGCTTCGTGCACCTGCACTTAATTGTCCCAATGTTCTGTGTTACGGAATAAAAAGAAAGGAGCCTGCTCGGCTATTTTGGCGAGCAGGCCCTTGTGAGAACAGAATAATTGATGATCATGCTTCGTTAATATACGGTTCAGATTGATAATAGAAATTCGGATTCACAATCGTATTGTCGTAGCTTTGGTGGAAAATAGGCGTTGCGGCGGGTGACATCGGTGGAATCAGCCATGTCCAGTCGCCTGTATGAGCACGGTCACAACTCTGTTCCTGCTCCTGGAACTTAACGAATTGTTGTGCTGCCGTATGGTGGTCTACGATGCTAACACCCGCTTCCTTGAAGGAGTGAAGCACTGCGGCATTAAGCTCAACAAGAGCCCTGTCCTTCCACAGTGATGTATTCGACACCGTAGACAGCCCCATTTGCTCTGCGATGACTGGCAGCAAATTGTATCGTCCTTCATCGGCCAAATTCCGTGCGCCGATTTCTGTTCCCATGTACCAGCCATTGAATGGCGCGGCAGGATAGGAGATGCCGCCGATTTCAAGGCGCATATCAGCAATAAGCGGCACGGCATACCAACGCAGCTGCAGCTCGGCAAACCATTCGAACTCAGGATGGCTGAGCGGCACCTCTATAACGGAGGACTTCGGTATCTCAAATACCTGCGGTGGGTTCGTACCTGTCTGAATGACAAGAGGCAGTACATCGAACGGTGTGCGTTCTCCCTGCCATCCAAGTGATTCACATATTCGGGTAAATGGGAGCGAGTGTGGATCTCCCATGATGCCTTGGCTAGTCTCATAGCCAGCATAGCGAATCAACTGATGATTCCATATCCGAACAGGATGCATTCCGTCTGGATGAGCAGGTGGAAAAATCGTGATTGCAGGACGTATCCGGCCATCATTTGTTGCGAAGTCAATATGTTGGACTAACGCGTCTGCGATCTGCTTATCCTCGGTTATATGTCTGGCGTCAACCACATGCAAGGATGACCAGAACAAGCGGCCAATACAGCGATTGCTATTGCGCCAAGCCATCTTAGCTCCGTGAGTTAGTTCTTCTGCAGTATGCGAATAAGTGCCAGTATGTTCAATCTCGGAATGTATTTGTGATAAGCGCCCCCCTATGTCAGCAGGGAGCTTGCCGAGCTCTTGATAGCATTGCCTAATAAATGTTGAAGCTTCTTCTAGAAGCGTATGCTTCGCGTATACGTTCATCTTCCGATGTCCTTCCTTGCGGCGTAAGCGCCGTAATGTGTCGGATTAACTATATCAGATTCTAACAGTTTGGTATGTACCATTGATGACGATGTCGATGAGATGTAACAATTTCAGCCGGAAAATCGTCGTAAAAATTTTGTTATCCGATCATAAATGGTGACATACAAGCTGTCACCATTCACATGATATAATCAGGACAAACCGTGAAAATTATCCAGCTAAGGAGAAGCCATTGAAACGAATCGATCGATTAATTGCTATCATTATCGCCCTACATCACCGTTCCGAAACGGCTCAATCGTTAGCAGAGAAATTCGAAGTCTCCCGCCGTACCATTATCCGAGATATGCAAGCATTGGGCGAGATGGGAGTGCCGTTATATGCGACAGCGGGTTCAAGCGGGGGCTATCGTTTAATGGATGGCTACATGCTCCAGCCGCTTCAATTAACGACCACAGAAGCATTAACCGTGCTCTTCGCGCTGCAAGGCATGACACAGCTTCCCGATTCACCATTCAATCAGGAGCGTTGGACGGTCATGGACAAGCTGAAGCAGATCGTATCCAGTGAAGTGCTGACTGAGGTGGAACCGATGTTAGAGCGTGTCGAGCTGTCCGTACCTACAAGAAACTACCGTGCTCCGCAGTTGAAGCAGCTGATTGCGCATCTATCACAGGCGAAGCCCAAGTGGCTCCATATATTCTATCGTTCACAGAAGCATCAGCGTTGGTTGTATATCCAGCCGAAGCGGATATATTCGGCACATGGGTTCTGGTATTGTGAAGCTTATTCGTTAACACATGGTGAAGACCGATCATTTCGTGTCGATCGTATGTCTCAAATCTCGATAGCCGAAGATGAAGATGTACGCACAGTACAGGGCAACGGGGACAACGGCAAGGGCAGCCAAATAAAGCGGAATCTAGAAGCCGTGAAAAAGGAAGACCCGATCCGAATCCGGGCAAAACTGACCTATCGCGGCATGCTGCTTGTCGAGCAAGATGAACATATTGGGGAATTGGTGCATGAAACCGGTGAAGATGTGGGAGAGGTTGAGTTTAAGTGTCCCCAGTCAGAATGGGAATGGGCACAGCGCTTCTTCTATGGCCTTGGCTTGGATGCAGAGGTGTTGGAGCCTGTGGAATTGCGAGAAGCCATTTATAAGCATGCCCATCAGGTATGTGAGAGGTATAAGGGAACAAGGTAGGCCTTTAGGTTTCTCTTTGATACATAGCGATTGGAACAGAGGAAGGAAGAAGATGTTAGATCAGACGAAGAAGGGATGAAATCGAAGATGAGCGCGAATACGGATTTGATTCACAATTATAAAGAAGCAGTTGAGCTTATTCGCCAAGTGGGTATTCTGCCGCTGGCCAACCTCGCACCCCATCATCCTTCGCTTGCGGGTGTGACAGAAGAATCAGCATGGCATAGTGACACGGATGCGGATCCGTGGCGTTGGCGGGTTCAATTTCCTGGGAATGGGGTTGCTGCCTACGGCAAGTTCATCAAGAAGAAAGGGGTGTTTATCTCGCTGGAGTGGGTATCGATTGTCCGCTCCGTGCTTGGCGATACTCGTTCCGTCAAGGAACGGTATGCAGCGGGTGAGATGTCGCCGGAGGCGAAACTGTTGTATGGCATCATTGTTGAACATCCCGGTATCGATACGAGGCTGCTGCGAGTGAAGGCAGATATGAAATCCCCTGATCAGAAGAAGGCATTCGACAATGCGTTAAATGAGCTGCAGGGGACGATGGATATTGTCATCTCGGGTGTGACAGAACGGCGAAATAGCGCTGGCGAAGTGAACGGATGGAATAGCACCTCCTATGAGACGATTGACCATTGGCTGGAGAATCTGGGTATCGAGACGTCAATGATATCTGTACAGGATGCGAAGGAACAGCTCTATGAACGTCTTGCTCGTTCTACGACTTCGGAAGCGTTAACTTATTTTACTAAAACCATGAAGCTGCGTTAAACATGCAAGTGACGAAGCGGGGAAATAATGTTTATGAGAAAGTAAATTAATTAGATTAAATAGTAATGGAGTTGGTATAAATGTTGAGTGTAGACAGCTTCAATCGCGCGCAGCGCTTTATTTACGAGAATGCGAGACTGCTCGATCGCAGACGTTTTGAATATCATTTCGACCAAGGGAGCAAGGCAGCTGTTATCATGGCCCTTACAGGTTTTCAGAATGAGGATGGCGGCTTCGGTCAAGCGCTGGAGCCTGATATTCGTTGTCCGCATAGTCAGCCTGTACCGACAGAAGTAGCACTATCCATTATGCATGAGATTGACGAATATGACCAAGGGTTAATTGTTGGAATCGGCAGCTATTTGAAATCGGTTACAGTGGGCGACACTGGAGGATTCCCTCTTATTCAGACGTCAGCGAATGAATATCCACATGCGCCCTGGTGGACAGTCGCCGATGATCGTCATGCCTCCATAAATCCTACGGGACATATTCTCGGGTATTTGATGAAGCAGCATACCGTTCCTGAGCTCACCCGAGAAGAATGGTTCCAGCAGGCTGAGCAGTTCATGTGGAATCAGCTAGAGGCAGCCGATAATGAAGGCTATCACAGCAATATACAATATATCTCCTTCTTAACTGCTCATCCGGATAAGGAACGAGCAGAGAGGGCATTGCAGAAGGTGAACGAATGGCTGCAGCTGCCTGGTGTCATTGAACGCAATACGAAGGCGGAAGGGTATGTTCATAAGGTGCTGGATTGGGCACCAACGCGTGACAGCTACTGCGTACAATTTGTCACTGAGAAAGAAATCGAAGAGCATCTGCAATCCCTAGTGGAGGAGCAGCAGGAGGATGGCGGTTGGCCAATAAGCTGGCCAGCAGTGAGTCCAGCAGGCGAGATGGAATGGCGGGGATACGTAACCGTCAATCGGCTGCTGACGTTGAAGTCATATGGATGGTTGCAACGCTAACAATAACGACGATAAGGCCAACTTCCAACAATTACGAAGTTATGCATAACATAGTGATTTTGTTGTTTTGTCTATGTCTACAAGGGGGAACTTGGATTTGAGCAACATGCATCGAATTTTATGGTTTGATCAAGAAGTACGATCGAATCATTTTCCGAATTGCACTCAATTAGCACATCAATTCGAGCTGTCTACCAGACAAGCCAATCGAGATATTGAATACATGGTCAACTCTCTTGGAGCTCCTCTTCAGTATGATGCCAAAAAAAGAGGCTATCGGTATACGGATGCGACATTTGCTTTGCCTAGCACGTATATTACGGAAGAATTAAGACGAACGCTAGCATTCTTGTCTCATCGTTATCAGGATTACAATTATGGCGGTTATGATGAATACCAAGCGAAATTGCCAATTATGCTGCAAATATCAGAATTGTTCCGTCGCTTGTCAGACGTTAATGAGCTGCAGTCTCAGCAAATTCCAGCTTATGAGATCAATGCCGAGATCATTGACATAGCAAATCAACTAAGCATGGCCATTCAGAACAACCAAGTGCTTACCATTCAATATGACGGCATGGAAGGAGCAGAGACGTATACGTTTCACCCCTATAAGCTGTGCTACAAGCAATACGTCGATTACGTCATTGGATGGTGCGAGCAGGAGGAGGAGCAGAAGATGCTTCGCTTGGATCGAATCATCCGAATGGAACGAGCAGCGGGAATATCTCGGCTAAATGGTGAACTGCCCTCTACCTTCGGTTCATCGAATCTTCCTGTTCAGCCATTTACGGCAATCATAGAGTTTATAGATAAGCCTTCGGAAGCATGGAGAGATTACAATCTTATGAAACGAGAAGATTCGGTGGTATTCGAGATCCAATTTTTCGATGTGTCCTTATTTATAGACCAGTTGATGTCAACAAGAGATTGGGCAAGGATTGTGAAACCGAAATGGCTGAAAGAGAAGGTAAATGCAAGATGTGAACAAATAATGGGGATGCTTAGCGAATAGGCGTAAATATAACAGGAAAGACAAAACACAAAACGAATTTTAAGGTATGACATTATATGTCGTACCTTCTTTACTATAATTGGATTATCGCGATAAGAGAGGAGCGGCCGCTCATGAGTATAGGAACTACTCTATCTCTTTCTTTTCAAATTGAACATCGTTCTTACGTGGATGCCCTGCATGCTGTTCTCACGGGTGCTGGTCTGTACGAAGGTTCGAAATATATGCTAGGCGGAATGACAGGTCTATTATCAAAGTTTGTTATTCACAAGGAATTATCAAGGAGCTCAGTTACAGCGTACGGCAACTTGGGAGAAGAACATGGCAATGCGCTCCTTCGAATTGGGATTGAATCAAATCAATTTGCTTGGCATACGCGTCAACGTACGTTTGAATTGGCCCAGAAGGAGTCGATACGTCATATTCAGCACAGCATCGATCGAGGAATAGGCGTCGTCTATTGGAAGCCTGAGTTTGCCGTGATTACGGGTTATGACGATGAGGACGAAGTGTTCTTCTATCTAGACGGTTACTCGAAGGAACAACAAGTGCTGCTGTATCGGAATTTTGGCATCATCGATAATCCTACGCCATTCTGGTACTATCAAACGATTATTGGTGCAGTGGACATGCCGAACCAAGAAATCTACCGAGAGTCGCTAATTACAGCAGTTACAGATTGGGATACGCCGCATCGAACTTTGCCGGATCTGGACTTTGCTGCAGGCTGTAAAGCATACGATTATATGATTGCCGCACTTTCTAGTCAACAATATCATCCGCATGGTAGCGCTTATACCATTAGCTCTTATGCTGGTATCAAGCGTGACATGTTGAAGTATTTGGCTTCTATCCAAGAAGAGGTTGGCATATCTGCAGAGATTGTTCAACTTTATCAACTTGTAGATGAGGCATTTCAAGTCATGAAAGCGACGGTTCAGAATGGTACGGGACATGAGCTGTGCATCCAATCAGACCATGTACCACAGCTAATCGAGCAGGCTCACCTTGCGATGGAACATGAACGAGCAGCGATTGAAATACTGCGCACTGAAATCGGTTACGAGGAAGTCATGCGTTCGCGTTCCAACAGTCTCCACTGGGGATCGGCGGCGCCAAGATAATTGCGGTCAACAACTATGAATAGGTGCAGGTGAAGAGATGACGTCTATTATCCTTGAAAATATGAAAATCGTACCGGAAACAAAAACGTTTATCGATCATTTCCATAGTGTACTGCTGGCCGGCGGGCTAACCACGTATCCGAAGCATACGATTGCGTGTATGTCATCATTGGCCTTCCGCATGTCCGTTCATCGTCAGTTGGATGCTATATCTGTGACGGCCTATAACTGGCCTGCCGAACACTTCGTTGCTGCGGATTTGCTTGGTCTCTACTCAGAGACGTATGCAGGCTACAATACAGATCCGGTCTTCCCGGTCTCTCGTAAGTATGCAATCGAAGAAATGAAGCTTTCTCTACAAGAAGGTGTCGGACTCATTTATTGGCACGATCAGTACTACACGATCTATGGCTATGACGAAGCGCAGCAGTGTTTTTTTGCAGTAGATTCGTGCGGGAATATCAGATGCAAGGTGTCTTATCAGACACTCGGGCAAACGGGAAATTCGTCGATTGTATTTATACAGCGGATATCCAAACGCAGCATTTCCATAGATGTACGTGATCTGATTACGGAATCGCTGGTGCAGGCGATTTATAAATGGGAGCAGCATGATAGCATTTTGCCGCCTGAGCAATTTGCATGTGGCGAACAAGCTTATGATGCAATGATAGAGGAAATCCAGTCGGGTACGGCGGATTGGGATGGGGCGGAGCAAACATTGTCCATGTATCGTACCTTCAAGCACTACATTGCTCGTTATTTGCATGATATGAAGCAATCGATGGATGGGCTGGAGCAACTGGCAGAGAAATATCGAGTTCTAGCTGACTTATACGATGATATTGTTGCAATCCTCCGAAGATTACGACACGACTGGAATGATGCGCATGAAGAGGGGCTATGTCACGAGATGGTGACCACTCTTATCTCTGCCCAACAAATTGAAAAAGATGCTATAGAAGCTATGAAACAGGTGGTGAAGGACGTTCGCGAAGCGCGCGGAGCCACACCACATTTACGATAATAGATACGAAAAAGGGGAAACGAAATGGCTAAAACAAAACGCGGTAAAGCATTATGGAACGTTCCATCACATGGACGGGGAACATGCCCAGTGTGTGGGAGCACACGGATTAAAGTATTGTACACGCAAACAAAAAGCGATGGCACATCTCTTAAAGTTTGCAAAAAATGTGTGAAAGCGACTCAATATCGAATTGATATGGCGTTATCTGGTTAGTAGTTAGTGATTCGTAGTTATGTTGTCTGTGCATGCAGAATCTTACCATCAACATCCTTGCCGATTATTTCGGCAAGGATGTTTTTTTTGTAGATGACTTCGTTTAAAAGGGGGCGTTTTTTCTCCTTACTCGGATATATATGCTCTTATTTCTGAAAAATATCTACAACATTTTTAAACGTGTCTATTCATTTTTGTCGAAAAATGACGATATATAGCTCATTGACATAGACTGATTGGTCAGTAAATACGGACAAGGTTTATAGGCAATAAGGATTCGAATCGAAAGAACTCCTGTATATAACCTGTTTGTCAGTCAACTAGGGGGCTATTGAATGAAAAACAAAGGCTTAGTGATGAAATCTATCATCGTCGTGACCGTTCTTCTTATGGTCATGTCTATTGTATTCATATCATCCTCATATATGATGGAGCGAAGAATCTATAATGATGAATTACTATCCCTTCATACTACGCTTACGAAGAATATCGAGATAGAAAAGGAGGGTATTGCAGGAGCTGCTAACAAGCTCAAGTCAATGGATTCCTCACAATATGCAAAGGATAAGAATATTGTTTGGATTCAGGAGAGCTTGAACAGCATGGTACGCGACAATTTCATTTCGAATTCGTACTTGCTTGCTCCCGGTTTCACGGAACGTGATGGAAAGTTCTATCTGAAGGTGCTTCAAGGCAACGATTCCTTCGTTGAATTTGGAAATGCGCCAGGAAGCGAGTATGAGATCAAGCCAGAGCTTGTCGATGCGATCCATGAGATGGAGCGGACAGGTGTTGGCTTTAGTGACATCTATGAAGATCTTGATGGCGAATGGATTACGGTGCTGAAGCCGATCAATAATGACAGGAATGAGACGATAGCGGTGTTTGCCGTAGATTTCAATAATAAGAAGATTGACGGCGATCTGAATGCCATGTTGTGGGAAATTATTGGTATCGGCTCATCGATAGGTATCGTGTTCATTATCGTGATTGCCTTCTTAATACGCCGATTAGTTCGGCCGCTTACAGAGTTGTCCGTTCTGTCCACGAGAGTGGCGGCCGGCGATTTAACGGTATCTATTCCGGTTCGCTCGAAAGATGAAATCGGCGTTCTATCTGATAGTTTTAACACGATGATTGCTCAAATCAAGCACTTGGTTACCAATGTCAAGACGACCGCTGATCAGGTCGCGGAATCGTCACAGCAACTAACGGTAATCGCCACGCAAACGTCTCAGTCTAGCTATGAAATATCCAATTCTATTCAAGAGGTTGCAACGGGTTCAGAATCGCAGATGCAAGGGGCTGAAGAAAGTAAGGCTGCTATGGAGGAAATTGCAATCGGCATCCAGCGGATCGCTGAATCATCCTCTGCCGTATCAGAACTGAGCATCGACGCGACAGAGTCGGTTGATCAAGGCAATCAGGTTGTCCAGCTGACGGTGAAGCAAATGGCACAGATCAGAAATTCCGTCAGTCGTTCTGAAGGGATTACGCAGTCTTTGTTGAATCAATCCGAGAAGATAGAGCATATCGTCAGTATCATTGGCAATGTAGCGGTGCAAACCAATCTATTGGCGCTCAATGCATCAATTGAAGCGGCACGGGCAGGCGAACATGGGCGAGGCTTCGGCGTTGTTGCCCAAGAGGTGCGCAAGCTTGCAGAGCAAACGAAGGACTCTACTGAACAAATTGCTGAGATGCTGAATACGGTAATTTCACATACGAAGGAACTGGCCGAAGCGATGGGAGAAAATACGGAGCAGGCTGAACAAGGTACCTTGATTGTGCAGGAGGCTGGGGAGCATTTCAACAAAATATGGACATCCGTACAGCAGGTCACGGAGCAAATTCAAGAGGTATCGGCAGCCGCTGAAGAAATGTCTGCTGGAAGTGAGGAGGTTGCTGCTACTTTGGACAACCTTGCTACCATAGCAAAGGATTCCTCACTGAATACACAGAGTGTTGCCGCATCGACCGAAGAGCAGCTTGCTATTGTGGAAGAAATATCGGATACAGCTACCTTATTGAATCGCAAAATGCAAGATCTGCAAGAAGAACTTCGAATCTTTACGGTTTAAAAATGAACAAGACTCCCTGCTCGCTGGAAGAGCAGGGAGTCTTGCTTGTATTACGTTCCTCATAAAAGGATCGCAGTTATCCAATTACAGTCAGGCCACCGGTGAGCAGCTGAACCAACATGTATAGTGCAATCAACCAGATAGTAATTGCGGATATCTTGTTCAACCAAGTGAGGATGCGGCCGTCAGCATCGATTTTATTAGTGAAATGTCCTGCTACAGCTAATCCGAGGAACCACAGCCACGATACTGCGATACAGGCTATCGTGAACACCCATCTGAGTTTATCAGGATATTGCAAAGAGTTCGTTCCAATAACGCCAATCGTATCGAGAATCGCGTGTGGATTCAGAAGAGAGACGGACATGGCGAACATCATTTGCTTCGGGATACTCATAGCACTTCCCTGACTGCCATTCAACTTGCTTGACGACTTCCACAAACTCCAACCCATAAATAACAGAAAGAAGAATCCCAATAGATACAGTCCGTATTGAAGCCATTTCCACTTCCAGATGAATAGCGAGATGCCTTGAACTGCGGCTAGAATAAGCAGGGTATCGCATAATGCCGCTGTTATCACGACAGGGATGGCCTTTACGAACGGCTTAGATAAAGCCCCTTGATTGAAAATAAACACATTTTGTGCGCCTAACGGCAATATAAGGCCAAGTGCGAGCAATATTCCGTGAATGAATGCCTCGACCATTGATATCTACCTCCGTATGTCATCATCCATAGAACCGGTTCTAAGACAATATCATAACGCAGTCATTTACAGTTGTCCCCGACCATTTGGTTGAGTTCAAGACCAACCAAATTCTATAATAAGCTTATCAATCAACATGGTGCAGGAGAGGAACATATGCCGAAGACGTGCAGCATTGACTACAGCGATTGGAGACTCGAACGATCCTCATCGATTGCGCTGTATAAACAAATCGAGGTTTATATGAAAACTAAAATCTTGTCTAAGGAATGGGAAGCGGGTACGAGACTCCCTGCACAGCGTAAGCTTGCGAAACAACTGGGTGTGAATCGCAGCACGCTGGTGGCGGCCTTGGATTGCTTGACTGATGCGGGGTTTATCGAAGGGAATAGCGGAGGGGGGACGGTTATATCGGACATAGCTCATCGTGTCGATAGCATGTGTCCTATTCTGCCGAATTGGAATGCGTATGTGGAAGAAGGCTCCCATTATCCCAATTTACCGATTATTCAGACGATAAATAGCATGGAGTTTTCTCCGCAAATGATTCGCATGGGCACGGGGGAGCTTGCCCCTGACTTATTGCCAACAAAAGAGATGGAGAAAACGATACGCGGTGCAATCGATCATGGAATATCACTTGGGTATGAACAGCCGCTTGGGCACTATCCGCTGCGAGAACAGCTCAGCAAGCAGTTGTCGGAGCAAGGCATCGAAGCCGCGCCTAATTCGATACTGATTGTCTCGGGGGCACTTCAAGCACTGCAGCTCATTGCAGCAGGCCTCGTTGGTCGTGGATCAACTATGCTCGTAGAGAAGCCCTCCTATTTATATTCTATTCATGCCTTCCAATCGGCCGGACTAAAAATGGTTGGTGTACCAATGGATCAAGGCGGTATACAAGTGAATGCTCTGGAGCAGTATGCATTACGGTATAAGGCTTCGCTGCTGTATACGATACCAAGCTTCCATAATCCAACGGGTACGGTGATGGAGCAGGACAGAAGAGAAGCATTAATGAACATCAGCAATCGCATTGGATTGCCGATTATTGAAGACAGTGCCTACGAAGCGTTATGGCTGGATGCCCCGGCGCCACGATCATTGAAGTCTATGGATGAGCATGGACAAGTGCTCTATGTGGGAACGATGTCCAAGTGTGTTTGCCCTGGCCTGCGAATGGGCTGGATTGTTGGTTCGCAGCAGGTGATAGAGCGCTTGGCAGATATTAAAATGCAGATGGATTACGGCTCCAGCTCATTATCGCAACAAGTTGCAGCGGAGTGGCTCCGATCGGGCCTTCACGAGGCGCGCATTCAATACATTCGTGCTCAGCTGCGTTTGCGAAGGGACTTTTTGCTTGATCAGTTGAAACAGCATTGGTCATCTTTTGCAGCATGGAGAGTTCCCCAAGGCGGTTTTTACATATGGGTGACCATGGATAAGTCTATTGCAATCGAAGCCTTGTTCAAGCATGCACTTGCTTGTGGAATTCTGCTGAATCCAGGTTATATCTATGATCGCTCAAGCAAGCATCAACTCCGACTATCGTACGCTTACGCAAGCTTTGTAGAAATGGAGCGGGCTATCCAATTGATTGCGAAGTGGGTAAAGAATAAGAATGTCATCGAACGATAGAGTGTCAAAAGTATTTGACATAAGACTATTGATCATTATAATAAAAGATGTAAAATGTTTTTTACATTTGAGGAGATAGAACTCGTTATGAAAAACAAGATATCAGAGCTGCGCAAGCGAATGGGCATGTCACAGCAAGAGCTGGCTCAGCGGTGTGAAGTGAGTCGGCAGACGATTAACGCGATTGAGAATGATAAGTATGATCCAACCTTAGCGCTAGCGTTCAAGCTGTCACGAACGTTAGAGGTCACAGTCGATCAGTTGTTTACTTATGAGGAGGCATCACGATGAGAAAGCAAGATGAAATGGAACGTTATCATAATGACAAGTCAGCGAAGAACGGCTACATGTTCTATACGATCGCATTGCTGCTGTGGGGGCTGTATGATTTTACTGTCAAGGGGAATAGCGGATTGCAATTTACTATCCTATTAATCGGGAACGCCATCTTCCTATGGACACGCGTCTACTATAAGCGAAAAGTGATGTAATAATTACCGTGAAAAATTGATGAGATAAGGTCACTTATCTAATCATATAAACTTAATTATGTAAACTAAAATAAATAATGATGAAGATTGAACGCAAGGATCGTCTCAACCGTACTATAGATACATTATGATTCATCATGGGTTTCCGTCTAGAAAAGGCGGTTGAGGAGGAGTATTGACGATGATTATCGTAACGACAGAGCAAGTGGCCAATTATGAAGTAAAGGAAGTACTCGGTACAGCATTCGGGCTGACCGTTCGCGCACGAGGGTTGGGGAAGGATATCGCTGCTGCATTCAAAGGATTGGTAGGAGGCGAAATCACTCAATATACGGAAATGCTAGAGGATGCACGGAAGCAAGCGCTGGATCGCTTAGTAGCGAACGCACAAGCAATGGGTGCGGATGCTGTCATTATGGTGCGTTTTGACTCTGGTGAAGTCGGAACCAATATGAGTGAAATTGTTGCATACGGTACGGCTGTAACGCTTCGGCCGAAGCGAGAAGTAAGATGATTACGTTTTTGATTGTTTATTTTTCATTGCAGCTGCTCTTTTTTATTGTGTTTCTTATCGTCTCGGCCTTCCGAGATCGCCGTCACCAAGCGAATGAACATGAACATGTGCCGGAAGGCTTCGAGAAGACTTCGGAAGTTAGTATCGACCCGTCAACAGGGAAAAAGGTAACGGTTTATTACAATCCGCGTACAGGACAGCGATGGTACCGCGTGGAGTAACAATGGAAGGATGCAATCTACGAATGAACAATCTTGTTAACGTGGTTGCTTTCAATAGCCAGATACCTCGATATTCAAGTAATACCCTAGCGTTGGCTAGGCTGGTTCGTAAGTCGTAACGGTACTTATGAGCCCGCGCTGCCAGCTGCTGGGGTATTTTTATTCATTTTCAGCCACAGAGAACAGTGATATAGAATTACGTCCCCAGTCCTATTCATTAGACAAAAGTATACTTTTGTCGCTATATACATTCGGTTTGAAATATTTTAAACTTAAACTGCTTCAAAGATTGAAATAAAATTTCATTCATCTAGAGCCGACATACGATGATGTTCTCATTACTCGAGTTCCAAAGGGAGGGAATTAACATTGTATTTTGCAAAGAACCGGGCTCGTATCTTACTCATGTCGATGATGTCGGTCGTGCTTATGTTCAGCACAATTGTAAACGCTTCCGCAATGAGTTCCTCTGATTTATCCTCTTCATCCTTATCGTCATCTGAAGCGCAGGCAGAACCGCTCGCATCAGGCAGTACGGCTTCATCCCAGATTATTGAAGACTTCGAGCACCTTCAACAGCTGTCTGCAACCTCAGTAAGAGTAGTCCCTGGTTCTGTTAAGGCGGTTCTAACCTCACGACCGGAACCGGTACAACATGATGAACATGCAGTAAAGCTTACCTATGATTTCACGGAAACGACGGGAACATCAGCGGCTTATCTGAATTTCTTGAACGCATCTGGGGGAGTAGGGCGTGAGATAAAAGGATATCCATCTTCAATCGGAGTGTGGGTGTATGGGGATGGAAATAAGCACTGGCTGCGAGGTCAACTGCAGGATGCCAACGGAGCGAAGCCCACGATTGACCTTACTACTAGCAGCGGGCTCAGCTGGAATGGCTGGAGGTACGTTACTGCGAGTTTGCCTACTAATCTTGTTCAGCCTATCAAATTGAATCAGCTCTATGTGGTAGAAACGAATGATCGGAATAAAAATAGCGGCGCTATTTATTTTGATAGCCTGCGAGCTTTCTATGGATCGACAAATATATATGAGCTAACGATGATCGGCTTGCCTCCTTTGCAGGTAGGAGAGACAAAACGGGTTCAGGTGTTAGCGACTTCTGCTGGTGAAGCAGAACAAGTAGATGTGACGAAGGAAGCCGTACTTATCAGTGATGATCCTTCCATTGTCGCTGTAAATCCAGACAATTCGCTTACTGCTGTGGCCGAAGGGCGCACAAGACTAACGGCTCGCTACATGCAAGCACCAGAATCCGTAGTTGATGTAGTCGTCAGCCAAGCCGCTCCAGTCATTCAGCAGTTGAACTTGTATGGAGCACCAGCTATGGAGATAGGTGAGAGAGTGAAGACCCATACATTTGCGCGATATGAAGGTGCTGCGAAGCCTGTATCCATGCTAGAAGGAGTTAGCTACAATAGCAGCAATCCGGAGGTTGCTTCCATTGATGCAGTTGGTATGGTCACTGCACAAGCGAACGGAACGACTGTTATGAGGGCGGTATATGGCGAATTCTCCTCCGCTTATGAATTGAAGGTATCCGTGCCTCAGCCGAAGCTGGAACGACTTGAGCTGACCGGCTTGCATGCAATGACTATCGGTGAGTCGCTGCAAGGGAAGGTGACAGCATACTATTCCGATGGCTCTTCCTCAGAAGTATCGACAGGCGTTGTGTTCAAATCCAGTCAGCCGCACAATGCAACGATAGATGCTAGCGGGAACGTCATGGCTCTTCAAGTAGGCATTAGCTCCATAACTGCTGCTTACGGAGGCAAGACTGCTGATTTCACACTTGTCGTGAACAAGGATACAATCCTGCCTAAGCGGCAATTGCGAGCAGCTTGGATTGCTTCCGTCGTCAATATTGATTGGCCGCGTGAAGGCGTAGTTACGGAAAGAGAGCAGAAGCAAGACTTTGTAAATCTTCTCAATGAATTAGAAACAGCAGGCATGAATGCTATTGTGATGCAAATTAAACCGACTGCAGATGCCTTCTATCCGTCTAAATATGCACCTTGGTCGGAATGGCTCACTGGCGTACAGGGCAAGGATCCTGGCTATAACCCGCTTCAATTCATGATTGATGAAGCACACAAGCGCAATATGGAATTCCACGCATGGTTCAATCCGTATCGTGTAAGTATGCAGCCAGATATCAATAAGTTAGTTCCAAACCATCCTGCAAGATTGCATCCAGATTGGGTAGTATCTTATGGCGGCAAGCTCTACTTCAATCCAGGGGTGCCGGAAGCGAAGCAATTCGTGATGGACAGCATCATGGAGGTCGTCAACAATTATGACATTGACGCGGTTCATTTCGACGATTACTTCTATCCGTATAAGGTGGATGGGGTAGAGTTCCCTGATCGCGCGACCTACCAGCAGTATGGAGCTGGTTTCTCCGATATTACGGACTGGAGACGCAATAATGTGAATACCTTCATTGAGGAATTGTCCAAAGAAATGAAGCAGGCGAAGCCTTATATGAAATTCGGCATTAGCCCATTCGGCGTATGGCGCAACAAAGCGACAGATCCGACAGGCTCGGATACAACGGCTGGGGTTCAGAATTATGATGACCTCTATGCAGATACACGCTTGTGGATTCAAAAGGGATGGATTGATTACATTACGCCACAGATATACTGGTATTTTGGCTTTACTCCTGCAGCCTTCGAGAAGCTTGTGGATTGGTGGGTGAAGGAAACAGAAGGAACACATACCCAGCTCTATGTCGGTCACGCCGATTACAAGGTGAATGATCCGAACACGCCAGCCTGGCTCAATCCCGATGAGCTTCCAAATCAATTGAAATACCTGCTCAACTTCGATACGGTGAAGGGGAGCATGCATTTCAGCGCCGTCGATATTCTCAATAATCCGCTTGGGTTGAAGGATCGACTAAGCGGGGACAGTTACCGGTATAAAGCCCTTGTGCCAGAGATGCCGTGGCTCCCAGCCAATACTCCATCTGCACCGAAGCTTACAACTGCACATGTCACCGATAAAGGAGTTCACCTGTCATGGGAGGACGTTACGAACAGCTCGGCTGCTTACTATGTGATCTATCGGGCAGAGGGCGGCGAGTCGATTAATGTCAATGATCCGAAGCAAATCGTGAAGACTATACGTAAAATAAACGGCGCATATCAATTTTACCTTGATACGACAGGTGAGCTAGGCAAACAATATACATATGCGGTTACGGCGGCTGACCGTCTGCACAACGAGAGTGCGCCTAGCCAATCCAAATGGATCTGGAATGAACCGCTTGTCTCAATTGAGTTGAAGGGCGATACGAAAATGACAGAGGGGAAACAACAGCAACTGAAGGCGTTCGGAGTTGGCAAGAGTGGGAATCGAGTGGAGTTGACGAATGATCTTCGCTTCACATCCAATCAGCCTTCGGTGTTGTCCATTAACGAGGCAGGCATGGTGAAGGCGATTAATTCGGGTACCGCTGTTGTGACCGTAAAGTATGGAAGTTTCTTGCAGAGCACAATGCAAATTAAAGTGTCACAGAAGTAGTCGGACATATCACAGCACGATATTCGTTACAGCATATTCAGCGGAAATAGAAGCATACGAGAGACAGTGCCAGTGTTCCTTGCGAATGCTGGCATTGTTTATGTGCAATGACAGAAAGGGAGTTGCGATCAGGCTATATCGTTATTTTCAGAAAATTTGTGAAAAAACAATGAAAAATTGTTTCAAATAAGATTAACGAGGTTAATAATAGACATGTCCTGCAACACTCATCGCAGGACGCCACTCTGGTGAAGTGAGAGGATTGCTATAAGGAGGCAGTTTCAATATGAACGCACAAGGCAAAACTTATCAACTGAAAGCAGAGAGAAGAACGGACTTTACTCGCTCTTCCCTTCGTGAATTACGTCAGAAAGACCGGATCCCGGGCGTCGTATACGGTGCAGATATCGAGAGTACTGCATTGCATGTCGATTCAAGAGACTTCGTCAAGCTTGCACATGTTGGCCGGACAGAAGTGTTCCAACTGCAGGTGGAAGGCATGAAGCCAGTCCAAGCGCTAATCAAAGACGTTGTCAGACAAGATGGTGCTTATACGCATGTAGATTTCCAACAGGTATCTGCAAATCACCCAATACGTATTCATGTGCCAATAGAATATATCGGTACACCTGCTGGGGTCAAAAAAGGCGGTATTTTGCAGACGCAAGAAACAAGTTTGGAAATTGAGGGTCTGCCCGCAAATCTTCCTTCTGTGATTCAAGTGGATATTTCCCATTTGGGCATAGGCGGTAAGATGTTGGTGGAAGACGTGCAAATTCCAGAACATATCCATCTCTTGTCCCATAAGAATGAGCTATTGGTTTCCATTGTGACACAGCGGGGCATTGAAGAGGCAGGGGATGAAGAATCAGAAGCGGCAATAGCAGTACCGGCTTCTGTGGAAGCATAGCACTTTATTTCAATTAACTATATTATATAAACTGAATGAAGAGTCTGCCAAGTGCGAATGGACGAGCACAAAGCAGGCTCTTTTTTCATGCATACAACTGCTAATTGGCTCACATGAATCATGTCTCATCGATCCATACTAACGATAGGCGATGGGGGTGATGGATTGCGATTTGCACGAGTAATGTCCATGCTGTTGTTGATTCCATTATGCAGCAGCTGCAGGATACAAGGGATGGAACACCCAAGATATGAAGTGACAGTGACCACACAGATGAACGCTCTTCATCCAAGACAAGCAATCGATGTTGTCGCGATGCAACTGGATGATTTGAAGTCATTCCAGCATACGATGCTGAAGATGCATCAGATCCCAAGTGAACTTAATGTCAAAATGGATAAGGCTAGAATCGGCAGTATCGGGACTCTCGTTAATAAATTTCACGAACTCCCTCTTGATTACCGGCCAGATGATCTGGTTTATCCAAACGCACCCTTTATTTTTGACGAGCGGGTAGATAAGCGCAAATTGCGCAAGGAAGCAGCTCGAGCTCTGGAGCAGCTAATCGCTGGTGCTAGACAAGACGGTATTTATTTGGCAGGTGTATCTGCCTACCGATCGCATGCTGCTCAGACGGCCATATATCATAGCAATGTACGGCGTTATGGCAAGAAAAATGCGGAGTTGTATTGTGCGGAACCGGGGCATAGCGAACATAAGACAGGGCTCGCCGTAGATCTCACGCGCAGCGATGGAAGATGTGCAGCGGAAGCTTGCTTCGCGGACATGAAAGAGGCAAAATGGCTGCAGAATCATGCACATGAATATGGGTATATTGTTCGGTATCCAAAAGGAAAAGAGCACATCACAGGGTATCAATATGAGCCATGGCACATCCGTTATGTTGGGAAGAAATTGTCCGCTCTATTGACAGCACAGAGGATAACGCTTGAAGAATATTATGATTCATCTTATCCGTATTGGTCTGCTCCGGAGAACGGATAACGACGTCGATGGCAAAAGGAAAACCACCCAAGCATGCCTGGGTGGTCGCCTGGGCGCAGCTCTTAGAACAAGAAAGAACGGCTTATGATTACGAGCAAAATGAAAAGTACCAAGATAACGCCAGTGCTGGTAAAGCCAAATCCACCGAAGCCACAGCTTCCACAGCCTCTTACATCAGACATGTTCAAATCCCCTTTCGTTTGGTTATGATGTATTACCGTATAAGTGTATGAAGGAAACTGTGGAGGTGATTGGACGTTTGACGGGTTGCATCACGTCTGTTATGTAAATAAGCCATGCATTTCCTGCATGGCTTGTATGTTCTGCTAGGATTAGAAGCCTTTATATTGAGGCTCCTCCGTTTCTAATTGCTGCACTCGGTTTTCCACTTGGTCGACGATCTGCTGCGTTTGCTGAGCGGCATTCGTATATAATTGCTTTGCTTCTTGGTTCTGAGTAGCCAATGCGAAAGACTCCAAGTCAGCTTGTACACCTTTTAACGAAGCTAAGCATGTTTTCACTTGAGATCCAACTGTCATGCTGTACACCTCCCTTCCTACTCCGAACTACAGAGGATAATGTGTCCCGAAAGAGGAGCGGCCATTCCTCTAATAATTAAATTAACTCACTTCATAAAATCATGAGCATTTACAAATAATGACGTAGTGGAATGGAACTTTTTCTTATCAAGGAGGATGTATGATGCCACTTTGGCTGGAAATCACGCTTCGAACTTTGGTTGCGGTCGTTGTCTTGTTCCTGATAACGAAGATGTTAGGGAAGCGACAAGTTACTCAATTATCCGTATTTGAATACATAACCGGCATCACGATCGGAAGCCTTGCTGCGTATGTTTCCTTGGATTTGGAGGACAATTGGTATCTTGGAATTGTGTCGCTGGGTGTGTGGGCTTCAGTATCATTCGGGATCGAATTCTTGCAATTGAAGAGCAAGACGATGCGGGATTGGATTGACGGCAAATCTACAGTTCTCATCAAGAATGGTAAAATTCTTGAAGACAACTTAAAAAAGGAACGCCTGACCTCTGATGAATTGATGCTGAAGCTTCGCATGAAGGATGTATTCAAGGTAGCTGATGTGGAATTCGCGATGATGGAATCAAGTGGTGACGTAAGTGTTTTGCTCAAAAGTGAAAATATGCCCTTTACTCCAAAACATCTAGGGATTAAGGTCGCACCTGAGTATGAACCGCAAGTGGTTATTATGGACGGGCAGGTTATGGAGCAGCCGCTTGCAACGATTGGCCGCGATAAAAAGTGGCTGAGCGAGCAGCTGACTTCGCTTGGAGTAAAGGCGGTTCAGGATGTATATTTTGGCCAAGTAGATAGCTTCGGGGAGCTGTATGTTGATCTCTTCAACGATCAAATTAAAGTTACGATTCCGCAGAAGCGGGCTAATACGTTAGCAACGATGAAAAAGTGCGAAGCTGATCTGGAAATGTTCTGTCTGTCAACGGAAGATGAGAAAGCAAAACAAATGTATGGACAGTGCTCTCGCACGTTGCAGCACATTATTGAGAAGGTACGACCATTACTCATCCAATAATCGAAGGTATGCGATAAAGTGAGGTGGCTTCATGCTAGTAGGTAAGCAATCTTGGAAATTCGAGCGAGCTCCTTATATTATAGGCACTTCAGCCATCGTTGGGCCTGAGGAAGGGCAGGGGCCGCTTGCCGCTGATTATGACCTTATCCACGAACAGCTTGATATTTACGAGACGAGCTGGGAGAAGGCAGAACGCAAGCTTCTTGAACAAGCAACGAGTCTTGCGATCACGAAAGCGAACGTTAACACAAGCCATATCGAGTATTTTATCGGTGGGGACTTGATGAACCAAATTACGAGTAACAGCTTCGCGGCTCGAACGCTGTCTGTTCCCTATATTGGCGTATTCGGTGCGTGCTCAACTTCCATGGAATCACTTGCGCTTGCAGCGATGATTATTGATTCCGGGAATGCGCATTATGCTCTTGCAGGAACATGCAGTCATAACTGCACAGCGGAGAAGCAGTTCCGTTACCCTACGGAGTACGGTTCCCAGAAGCCGCCTACTGCGCAATTCACCGTAACCGGGGCCGGCGCTGCGGTATTGTGCAATCGCGGGAGTGGACCGCGGGTAACCGCCGCTACAATTGGGAAGGTCATTGACTTAGGTATAACTGATCCGTTCAACATGGGAGCGGCTATGGCCCCAGCCGCAGTGGATACCTTGCGGGCGCATTTCGCAGACACAGGGAGAGAGGCTAGCTATTACGACATGATCGTAACCGGGGATTTGTCTGCCGTGGGCCATCCTATCGCTTCAGACTTATTGAGGCAGTCCGGGGTGTCAATGGAGGGTACCGTATTCGATGATTGCGGCTTAATGATATTTGACCGCAACAAGCAAGCCGTACAAGCTGGAGGGAGCGGCTGCGGCTGCTCTGCTGTTGTCACCTATGGGCACTTGATGAAGCGGATGATTCGAGGACAATTGAAACGAATGTTAATTGTGGCCACCGGTTCACTGCTGTCGCCACTCTCATATCAACAAGGTGAGAGCATACCATGTATTGCTCATGCCGTATCCATTGAGATGGATTCGGAACGTGAGTAAGAAGATAATATCACAACAAAAAATTACTATTATGGATCTTGTATATCAAGATCCCTTTTTATGTAATAATGTATTTTGTTTTCAGACATATGGTTAATTATTCATATGTCTTCCGTAGAGGAATCAACATGTATGAAAATCCTCCCCACGACTACTCCTGTAAGAAAATCTAATAAACTACTTTACAAAACTATGTAGATAAAGTAGTATAGTGAGAAATATTGAAGTGCCTATTTATGGTAAGCGGTTTTAGGTGCAAAGAATCGTTCGGAGAACACTCGGAATTCTCGTTTTTTTGTCGCTGCTTCCATGTTTAAAATAGTGCATAAAAAAACATCACATCATTGGATTTATTCCAGAAATAGGGGGAGTTTTGTATGAAGAAGAAGTGGAGTTTGTTCTTGAGTACGCTTCTTGCTGTATCGATCGCGTTGTCTGCGTGCGGCAGCGACAAAGCGAAGGAACCAGAGAAGAATGCACAATCGAATGAGCAGGGTTCTGGCCAAGAAGAGAAGAAAGATGATGCGGCTGGAGAAGGCGAAATCGTCTCTGAGGGTGTAATTAAGGCAACGGATACTTCCAAATCTCCAGAATTGGCGAACAACCGTAAAGATATGATGATTATCGGTATTACAGCTCCGAAGGGTATTTTCAACCCGATTTACTCGGAGTCTGCATATGATGTATACGTTATGCGTTCCTTGTTCAAAGGGATGTTACAATATGACAAGGACGGTACAGTGAAGCCAGCATTGGCGGAAGAGTATCAAGTGTCTCCTGACAATTTGAAATATACGTTCAAGCTGAAGAAAGACTTGAAATTTAGCAACGGAACGCCTCTTACAGCAGAAGATGTAGCGTTTACATTTACAGTATTTCATGATAAATCCTACGACGGTCCGGCTGATATCGTGAAGGATGCACATATCAAGGGTGGACAAGACTACCGCGACGGTAAAGTATCTTCCATCGAGGGGATTAAAGTTATCGATCCATTGACGATCGAATTCACAACAACAGAAGTAAGCGCGACAGCACTATCTGCTATCGGTACACAAGAGATTATGTCCAAAGCTTACTATGGTAAGGACTATAAGCAAGGCAACCTTGGCTACATGCCTGACTTGTTCACGAAACCAGTCGGTGCTGGTCCATACAAGCTGGATAAGTTCGTAGCAGGACAAGAAGCTCAACTTACGGCGAATGAGTACTACTACTTGGGCAAGCCTAAGGTTGAGAAGCTGATCTATAAATTTACAACCGACGAAACAAACGTTCAATTGCTGCAAACAGGTGAAACGGATATGGATGCTCCAGCGGTATCCAAAGATCAAGTGGAGCAATTGAAGGAAATGGGCTTCTTGGATACTACCTTGTACCGTACAAATGGCTACGGCTACATCGCATTCAACCACAAGCTAGATAAGTTCAAGGACAAGCGTGTTCGTCAAGCGTTGACATACGGCTTGAACCGTCAAGAAATCGTGGATGCTGTATACCAAGGTTATGCAGACGTTATCGATGTTCCACAATCGAAGCAATCCTGGTCTTACACGGACGATGTAACAAAATACAACTTCGATCTGGAGAAGGCGAAGCAATTGCTTGACGAAGCTGGCTGGAAAGTCGGCGCTGACGGCAAGCGAGAGAAGAATGGCGAGAAGTTCGTCATCCACTTCACAGCATCTACGCCTAACGTAGTTAACGATGCAATCATTCCGGTTGCTCAGAAGAACTTCGGCGATCTCGGCATTGAGTTCGTCGCTGACCAAATGGAGTTCAACGCCGTTATCGACAAGAAAAAGAAGGGCGACTTCGACATGCTATTCATGGCATATGGATTGACACCAGATCCGCAATCTTCGGAGGGTGTATTCACAACGAAGGGCTTCCAGAACGAAATTGGCTACAGCAATCCGAAGATCGATGATTTGTACAAGCAGGCAGGTTCGACTCTCGATGTTGAGAAGCGTAAAGAAATCTTCCATGCAATCTATAAAGAGTTGAACGAAGATCTTCCTTTGATGTACATGTACCAACGTCGTGATATGTTCGCAACGAACGCTCGTGTTCAGGGCTTCGATATGTCGCCTTACAACGATTTCACTTATTCTCTTCCTACTATTCAAATTCAATAATCGAACATGATGATGTTCTCGGGAAGTCCAGCAATTTGCTGGACTTTCTTTTTTAATTTTGGCAAATAGACGTGCCTTCCGTTCGCTTACATGAGAAACATCTATACATTACCCGTGTCCAAATCTCTGCTTCGATATCGTTACATAATAAGAATTAAGAGAATTTTATTCTCATAGCTCATTCATGTTACAATAGTGCCTGATCACATTAGCTGTAGATAGACATATGGAGGGAATTATACGTTGAGATGGATGAAATCGCTGTTCGTCCTGTTCCTTACCTTGATGGTAATGGCAGGGTGCGGCACGACACAGATTGATAGTGAGAAGAAGGTTGCGACAGATCGCCCTTCGACAACAGTAGAGACTAACGAACTTGCCCAATCGAAGCCCCTTACAGATTTCGAGGAAGTGGCGAGTTATATACGGAAGAATCATTCTCTGCCTGATAATTTCATCACGAAAAAGGATGCAGAGAAGCTGGGCTGGAATGCGAAGGAAGGCAATCTAAATGAAGTAGCTCCAGGAAAGAGCATTGGTGGAGACATCTTCCGCAATCGAGAAGGCAAGCTGCCGAAGAAGAAGGGGCGCATTTGGTATGAAGCAGATATAAACTACTCCAAGGGGTTCCGCGGGAAGGATCGTCTTCTCTTCTCAAATGACGGGCTGATCTATAAAACAGAGGATCATTATGATACCTTCCAGCAGATGAATGGGAAGGATGGAGAGCGATGACAAGACAATTTATTGAATTGGATGGGCGACTCTTAACCTCGCTTACGATGCTGCATGATGTCCTCAGCAAGGAATTAGAGCTCCCTGAACATTATGGACGTAATCTGGATGCACTGTGGGATTGCTTGACGGAATCATCTGCACGTCCGTTAACAATTCATTGGAGCCATTATGAGGCAAGCAAAAAGCAGTTGGGAGAGTATTGCGAGCAGGTGCTGCATTTGTTCCAAGATGCAGAAGCCGAGTTGGATGGATTCAAAGTGAAGGTCACACGGTAATGTACGGCAGATAGGGAATAAAGACATCATAATGAAAATAGAAGCTATAACAGTGAACAAGCCTTTGACAATAGGGTCAAAGGCTTGTTCTTGTATAAGTCACATGTGTTTTCTTACAAGAAGATAAAATAAATGACGGCTGCCAATACGATGCGATAGATAGCAAATGGTACGAGTTTAACTCGATTAATCAGCTTCAAGAAGAAGCGGATAGAGATGAGAGCGAATAGGAATGCGCTAATGAAGCCGACGATGAAGAACGGCAGCGCATCCATGGAGAAATCCTTCCAATGCTTCAGTAGGGATAATCCGCTTGCTCCAGCCATGACAGGTACGGCCATAATGAATGTAAAATCAGCAGCCGCACGGTGACTCATCCCCAGCAGTACCCCGCCTGAGATCGTAGAGCCGGAACGGGAGAATCCTGGCCATAGGCCGAGACATTGGAACAAGCCGATGCCAAATGCTTGCTTGTACGTTACTTGATCCACGGTCTTTGCCGTTGGCTTCGCAGGGCGGAACCAGTCTGCTGCGATCATGAGCACTGCTCCGAGCACAAGGCCGATCAGCACAGTTTGGATGGAAAATAAGTATTGATCAATATACTTTTCGAACAGTAATCCAAGCACTGCTGCTGGAATTAATCCAACGAGCACTTGTGTGAGCTTCAATCTGGAATGTCCCGCTCTACCTAGCTCCGGATCAATTGGAGCGTGCTTCAACCCAAGCAGCTGGAAAAAACGATCCCAAAACACAACAACAACCGCAAGGATGGAGCCAAGCTGGATCACGACCTTGAACATATTCGCCATTTGAGGGCTAAATATCTCTTTTGAATGAAGCATAAAATCATCCACTAGAATCATATGCCCGGTCGAAGAGACCGGAGCAAACTCAGTCAGGCCTTCTACCACGCCTAAAATAAATCCAACAAACATGTCCCACCAATTCAACGATAGTCACTCTCCTATGTAAGGCCTGTAAAATAGAATGTGCAATAGCACAGATTGTATTATATAGCGATCTTGCACATTGTGGTAGTAGTAGTTTACATAATACATAGTATGTTAATAAATGATTTACAAATGAATGTGGGACAAGAATCGGTACATAAGCTGCTGAGAGATGTAAGAAGGTTTGTTGTCTTGTAAGTATTGCTAAGTTCAGAAAAACAGAAATTTCTTAATGATTTGAAGTAGTACGCGCTCAGATTTAAGTCTTGTACTTGTAGGGGAGGTCATATATGATAGCTCTATCTTACTAGGTAAATTATTCCTAAAAGTAAAAATAAAAGGATGATTAGGGGGTAGTCGAATGTGGGGAAGACGGTCAGAGTGAAACAGACGTACAAGACAAGATGGAGTACGCTTGGTATTGCCGTCATCTGTATAATGCTTGTTCTCGCAACACTATGGTCAGAGCAACCGCCGGCTCCAAAAGGAGAGAATGCACCGATAGAACAATTTTCAGCGGTTAGAGCTATGGAGCATGTGAGAGCCATCGCACAGCTGCCGCATCCATCAGGTTCGGTAGAGAATGAGAGGGTTCGGACCTATTTAGTTGAGCAAATGGAGTTATTAGGGCTACAGCCAAATGTGAACACGTATCCATGGACAGGGCAGTATAGAGGCATCTCCGAGTCGTTTGAGCTGCACAATATCATTGGAATACATAAAGGAACCAAACCAGGTAAAGCATTGATGCTGACCGCTCATTACGATTCTACACCATTTGGCCCAGGGGCTAATGACGATGCGGTTGGGGTTGCGGCACTCTTGGAGACGGCACGCATTCTACAGGCTAGTCCGCCTATGGATCGGGACATTTGGTTCGTGCTGACTGATGGTGAAGAGAAAGGGATGCTTGGTGCAGAGGCTTTCTGGTTTGACAATAAAGTTCGTGAACAGATCGGCCTTGTCGTGAATTTCGAGGCGAGAGGTTCGAGAGGTCCGTCAATCATGTTCCAAACGAGCCGAAATAATGGGCAGCTTATTTCTGAATTTGCCTCGTTCGCGGTGTCTCCAGTCAGCAGTTCTCTGTTAGGCGACTTGTATCGGACGATGCCGAATGATACGGATTTGACCGTCTCACTGAATGCTGGCATACCAGGTCTTAATTTCGCATATATCGATGGCTGGGACAAATACCATTCCGATCAAGATACGCCCGACAATGTAACACTAGCAACACTACAGCACCATGGCGAGAATGCACTTGGGGCAGCTATGCGGTTCGGAAGTATGGATTTAGAGCAAGTGAATGATTCCGATCGGGTCTATTTTAACTGGTTTACGATGCTTCTTCATTATCCTGCTTCCTGGACGATCCCGATGTCCATTCTCATTGGTATAGGGTGGCTTCTCTGTATCGTGGTGCTCTTCAGGAAGAAGGCAATTGCTTTGAAGGGAATGGCGCTCAGCTTCCTGCTTACACTAGGAAGCATCATTACATCTGTTGTGGTCGCTTACTTGGTGTTTGTAGGGATTATGTATATTGGAAGCTCAGTGGCGGGGATGCCATTGCAATCGGCTTTCATACCGGCTTTGGTCAATCTTGCTTTTGTACTGATCGCACTGCTAGTTCATCTCGTATTCACACGTCTGACTAGGCATAGGGTCAACGTCTTGGAAATGATCCTAACCGGAATGCTGTTCTACTTCCTGCTTCTAATCGTTGTGTTAGGTCTTATCCCTGGAGCAAGCTACCTATTCCTGCTCCCGCTTCTTATTCACTGCATCGTCATCGGGTGTACACTGCATAAGCGAAATCCGGTTATGGTCTTGCAGCGGCCATGGGTGAGCCTTGTATTCGCGCTTGCTCCATTGACGCTGACAACAAGTTTATTTCATCTGTTATATACAGGGATGCCGCTTCAGATTACGGTATTCACCACTGTACTGTGCGTGTTAATCTTCACCCTGCTGCAGCCGCTTATGACGAGCCTAACCATGGTTCGGGGAAGCCGTTCCGTGAGAATTGTGGATAGTAAATAGGTAAAACAGAGCCCATGTATGCATCATGGGCTCTGTTCGTGTATTATTCGGTTTGCTTGGAGTCGCGACAGTGCCATAATAGCTTCATTACATCAACCCGCTCATACAAGCACCATTTCTCCCATTGTTTGATTGCGCCTTCTAATCCTCCGACCTGCGGATGCACTGTTGTAATTGCACGGTTGAAGCGGGAACTGAATGGAATGAACGAGAGCGGTGAACCGGCGGTAATATGAATTTGGTTCCACCTTTTGTGGGTAGCAGTAGTTGTAACATCCGTATCGATATCCATTTCAAATACCGTAAAGGAGTGTATATCTCCCTGCTTGCTGAGCATAGACATCGCTGGTGCGGTAATTTCGTTCATACTGTGCGTATAGTTTTGTATAGCGTCAGGCTGTACCGAGATATATTCAACATAGAATGCACATTCTGGCGGCAAGTTCGACTCAGCTCCGATTACACAGCTAGGGATAAGATGAGCCGATACGATTCGGCTGTGTGAGCGGAGCTGTTCAGTCATGCAAGGATCGATATCCTTTACATACGTCCGTTCCAGAGCCGTAAAATCCGCAGCACTCATGTCCGGAGGAAGCTTATAAATGATAAGATTGCTCCATTGCGTTTTGTTCGTTCGTCCTTGTACAACGAGAGAGGTGCGGAATCCCCATGCCTCTAACAAATCTCCATGCGAAATCATGTGCTGTAGAAGAGCTTCGTATCGTCGTTCCCAATCCGGAATTGCATTTGTCTGTACCGTTCGTAAAACGTACTTCGCTTGATGCTTTGTCATTGGTTCTGGGGAAGGAAATTCGATACGATTGCGATTTGCAGGTGTAATCCGAAAGCTTCTACGTATCCAGTGTATAGATGCACAAGCAAAAATAATGACGAGGAGCATTACCGTTCCCAAAGTTGTCATGATGATTGTAATCATAAGTTGTAGTCCTCTCTATTGTTCATTCACAACCCTAATGAAGTTGCTTGCTTTGTTTTTCTCCCAGGCACTCTTCGAGCGAAAGTGAAGAATTTTATTGATCAACGTACATCACAATTTGTAGCTACAACATCTAATTGTAGCGAACCTTTAAGCTAACAACCTCAATCGCAGGAAGGATATCGATTCCATCTGACGATGTAATCTTACGCGGGCAAGAAAGAAGATGTTCATGATGCTTATGGAAAATAGTGAACAGAACAGAGTGGCTAGTCAACGGTTCGGTCATGAGCTGGATATCGAATGACAGTGCTGTGGATAGACAACGTATGTTCTTCCATACTTGCTGTTACAACCTGTGAAAATACTGGTATTATAAAGGATGTGCATGTTTGTTTTTAGTGGAAATGATAGATTCGGGAGGATATCTGATTGGAAGGGTTAGTAAAGTTGGAGCAGGTGACAAAGAGCTATGATCGTCGTGTCATCCTGCAACATGTAGAATTGTCTATCGGGGCGCATGAAGCAGTATCGATTACAGGAAAGAATGGTTCGGGGAAAAGTACGCTACTCCGCTTAATTGCCGGACTAGCCAAGCCGACGAGCGGGATGATTCATCGTCAAGGAGGCAGCAAGCAGCGTATTGGCTTCGTTCCTGATCGACTGCCGAAGCTGCGGCTTACACCGGAAGAGTACCTATTTTCCATGGGTGGTATGCAAGGGATGAGCAAGGAAGCCATATCTGCACGGCTGGATGAATTGCTTGCCTTGTTCAAAATGGAAGATGCAGCTGCACGAAGAATGAATACTTTCTCCAAAGGGATGCTGCAAAAGGTAAACCTCATGCAAGCTGTACTGAATAAGCCTGATATATTGCTGCTGGACGAGCCTCTATCCGGATTGGATACGGACTCACAGCGAGAGCTTATTCGTCTGCTCAGACATATGAAGCAGCAAGGCATTGCAATGGTAATGTCATGTCATGAGGCATCTTTGGTCGAGCAGCTGGCGGATCGATGCGTAAGCATTCACCGTGGATCTATTGCAATTACAGAGGTTCGTCCGCTCGAGGAAGATATGCGGATTGAGGTGATGGTACCGACATCTCTGTCTATAAGTGATGATATCGGTCAAATCGAAGGGATTCTCAGTTATGAAGAACATAATGCGACCGCAGGCAGTTGCATCTTACACTCGCGACGACAAGATACGGATCATGTGCTGATGGAGCTGCTAATGCGGAAATGTTCAATTGTATCCGTTCAAGCAAGTGCCGCCCATGGATATACTGGTTCAAATTATGCGCAGCAGCCTTCTCGACAGGAGGGACGCGAATATGCTTAAAGCAACCATATGGTACTTGCTGCGCAACTACAGTCGATCGTATCGCTACATACCGCCGTTATTCACGTTCTTGATTAGTTTGGGCTTGTTCTATACGTATTCACCGAATCCGATTATGGGCAGCTTCTCATTCACGACGATGCTGATTTATATCATGGCAGCATGGTTCAGCTACAGCTTCCTGAAGACGGAGCACTCGGTTCAGGAAGAACTGACAATCTTGCATGTGAAGAGCCGAGCACTCTATTTGATCGGGCTTATTTGTTCGGTTGCGCTTATCATGTGTTTCATTGTTGTGGTTGCAATTGTTTACCCAATCCTGTTCGATAAATTTGACGAGCCTATTCGGTTCGAGCATCTCATTGTCGGGCTGTTCACGCACCTCAGCTCCGCACTCCTCGGAATTGCGATATCGCTGTACTTCGCGAAACGGGTGGAGCGTGCTAGCTATGCAATTGGCGGGATACTGCTTATTCTTGCACTGTCCTTCTGTCAAGGAGCACTTATCGCAAAAGCAGGCATAGCAGGTGTGCTTCTATCATGGGTATTTCCGCCTGCCTATCATACGATGAATATGCTGCTGAACTATAGCAGTTATACGATGACATCAACTGTTGGTACGATCGGGTTATCTATTGGATATGCGGTGCTACTGATGATTCTGCTCATTCAAGTGCTGAAGCGGGTTGAAGAGTAGTCTGCAGATCATGGGCGCAATTATATGGAGGTACATCATATAAACGAGAGACTCTTACGAAGCGAGGAGTAATATATGGGGAAAATCAAAATCAGCTAAGGGCTATCGCTTGTTTATTACTTTATTTTCTTTGATAAGGAGAATCGCCATGACTGATAACGGTAGGTTACAGATGCGCTCTATGCAAAGTCTGAACTATGAACAACGGCGGTTGTTTGTATAGAGCTGAAGCCTGAATGAAATAGATACCGCCATGACTTCAAATGAAGTTATGAAGTTGATAGCTTAGACTTTGCTCTCTTCACAGTACATTTCTGTAAGGAGTAGAGCGAAGATGAAATATGTAAATGCAGATCGAGTATTACCCAAGACATTGATTCAAGAGATTCAAAAATATATCCAAGGCGGACTGCTGTATGTCCCTGCGCCGAAGTCGCAGCATAAGAAATGGGGCGAACAATCGGGAAGCAGGAAGATGTTGAACAGGCGGAACACGGCTATTCGTCATTCCTTTGCAGCGGGCTCAACGGTAGATGAGCTTGCAGAGCAATATTGCTTATCCTCGGACAGCATTAAGAAGATTGTATATACAAAATCATAGTGATTTGGATGTAAAGACTGCATCAGAGGGATCTGGTGCAGTCTTTTTTATTAGCAACATGTTGCAGCTTCTTGCAGCGTGTTTGTAATGTTTGTTTTAAATGATTTTTTCCCTATGTTGCTTGGAGTGCACCTACTACAATAAAGGCTGTAAGAGCAGCTTATGAATGTGTCGACCGAGAAATACTTCGATAAGAACATCCAAGCTTCGATACGAACTTCATGTGGCAAAGTGCTCGAATATGCTCAATATTGGAGTGGAGAAAAATGATTTCATTCTTTCAATTCGACACGAACGAAGAGAAACATGTGCTGCTGGCACGGGCGAGAAATGTGGCGCTAAATGCTATTCAGAAGTATGACATCGCATGGAAAAAAATCCAATTCATACAGTTGTCGGATACGATTACGTATAAGATTGAAGCGACTTCTCAAGAATGTTATCTACTGCGTATTCACTCGGATCGGTGCAGTCGAGATGAGATTGCTTCCGAACTCGCCTTTCTTCAGATATTGCATCATTCGAAGGAGCTGACAGTGCCGACTGGGGTGGCGAGCAGGGATGGATCCTATGTAATTGAAGTGGAAACGGAAATGGGTTATTGCAGGCCCTATGTCACGTTGATGAGATGGGTAGAAGGGGAGCATGCTATGGCATTAACGGATAGCCAAGCGTATCGAACCGGTACGATGATGGCACGACTCCATGAGGAGGCTGCACATTATGTTCCTTCCTCTGATTTCACACGTCCCGCCTGGGGCATTGACAGTTTTAGGAAGGAGTTCAAGAAGCTCGAACGATATTACCCTCGATTTTTAGCCAAGCAAGGTTGGGATCTCTATCAAGCAGCGGCCGATAAGGTTATTGCTCAAGTTGCCGGGATGGAACGAAATGCTGATACATATGGTCTGATTCATGCTGATTTGCATACAGGGAATGTTGTATATACCGGGGAAGAGCCACGTCCGATTGATTTTGGTCGGTGCGGTTATGGTTATTATCTTTATGATATGGCGGGTGCACTATTAGGACTTGGTGTAAAGCAGCGCAAGCAGTTTATTGCAGGATATGAAAATGTGAAAAAGCTGTCCAGCGGCTATATTCAGCAGGTGGAGTGTTTTTTTATCATGTTTATGATCGAGAACTACTGTCATCATGCTGCAAATCCGGAAGAGACGGAAAATCTGAAATCCGAACAGGTATTTGCACAAACGTATTTGCATGCCTTTTTGCAAGATTCGTCGTTTTTATTCCGCCGAGTTGATCCGGTTCAAATAGGAAGTCCAGTGAACCCAGTGAACATCACTTCTCATTAGAACGTGCAAGGGGAATGCGCAGCGAGATATTATTCTCTCTTGCATTCCCCATATGTACGAGTACGATTGTTGTATTATTGTTTGCAGTGCGAGCTTACGAACTGTTGGACAAAATACTTAGGATGAAGTGACTCGCCCGTTGCACGTTTCAATAGATCATTCCATGTCCATGTCGCGCCAGGTAAGAAAACTTGCTCCTTTACATAAGTTCCAGCTTCTAGAGAGAACAAGTCTCGCGAAATGTTCGTCATGATATAATGATGCAGTTGGGAAGCGGTCAGTTCACCTAATATATAGCTTTGATAGCTTACGGGAGCGAGCGTGAAATGCATCTTGGCAGCCCAGTCCGGATGTCGGGTATCCTCTGGCGCTTGCAAGTGCTGGATCTCTTCTACGAGCTGCCACCAACGTTCATTCACATTGGTATGCGGACGCTCATACAACTCGCGCTCGAACTTCACAAATGTAATATACCATCTCATACTTACCAGCATATCGCGTTGAAGAGTATCGAGCAGGGCAGAGGCATGGGATGAAAAGGCGGTGGGTTCCGGATTGATGAAGCGGGTAATCCAATCCTGATCCTTTGTCATTCGGCCAAAGAGCATCGCAATCGCTTCGGTAGTAAGCGTATGGGCAGGCTTGCGTAGAAGGAAAGGCAGCGCTGCGTCAATATTTTTCTCATATGCCGCATGACCGAACTCGTGCAGCATCACACTCATCCAAAATTCGCTCGGATTCATGCTCATCATGACGCGTGGTTCGCCCGTACGTCCCATATCCGTGCAATACCCATATGGATATTTCTTATCGCGCGGATATAGGTCACTGCGTGCGATTACATCTGTGATATTGAGCCCCATGCTTTGAAACGTCTCTGCTGTAATGGCTTCCATCCTTTCATTTTGTAAATACTCAGCCATACTCCATTCACTGACGGCAGGCGTACTTTGAAAGAACGGATCTGAATAATGCCACGGCCTAAGCTGCGATACCGTAATACGAAACTTTTGAGCTAGTTCCTCGTCAATTTGCTGCTTCACGAGCCGATACGGTTCTTCACTCTGGACAAGCAGCTCATCGATTAAGGCAAATACGACGTCAAGATCGAGATCCTGCGCGCTATATTGCATCTGATAATAATTGTCGTAACCAAGTGTGCGAGCCTCTTCATTGCGCTGCTGGATAAGCTGCAGTGCGCGATCGCAGACCTGCTTGCCGATTTGCTTGCTAGCGAGCCATGCCTGCTTGCGTTCTTCCGGATCAAGACTCGTTTCCAGAATCGTGCGAATATCATTATTCGATACATGCTGGTTCTGTATGGTAGGACGGTAGGAATTGAAAATGTCCACTAGTTCCTTCGTCATGCGAGTAGAGCGTTCAGCCAGCTGCGGATCTAACTGTTGATTGATCATAAAGTGGTGAAGCTCTGTAAGCTGACGTTGTTGTAATGATGTAAGCTGCTTATTCTCTAGGTGCTTCGTAATGAGGGCGAACCGCTCTGTATCTGATAAATAACGCTTCCATTCATTTTGAGCAACCTCCAACGCATCATTCCATGATTCCTCACCTGTAGAAGTTACCATCCATCCTGCTTGACCAATCTTTACGCTTAGCTCCTTAAGAATCTTGTTCTCATGCTGCAAAAAAGACTCCACATCCATGACATCCATATGAATTCTCCTCTCCATAACACTACTTGCACAATGTGTAATTTTATAGTTATTACCATACCAAAATAATGTAATTTGGGATTCTTGATTTATGGCATTAATCGTACAATTATGTAGGTATGTTGATGTTTTAGCTAGGTAAATCAGGGGAATTAATAGAAAGGGCAGCGCCAATTTTCGGTTACTTGTAGGTAACAAGGTTACTTCTAGGTTACTAGAACACTTCAAAGTGCGTACTTCCTTTTCGAATTCGTGTAAGCCATAATGCATGTATCGGTTTATATTGATATTCGCCGATCACATGATGTGAACGGGTGGCCGATCATGAAGAAGACTTAGGAGGAACGTGAAATGGCAGCGAATTTACAAGATAGAGTGACATTGCATAATGGAGTGAAAATGCCGTGGTTCGGACTTGGCGTGTTCAAGGTGAATGACGGTTCCGAAGTTGTCGATTCCGTTGCGGCAGCAATCAAGAATGGATACCGCAGTATTGATACTGCAGCTATATATGGAAATGAAGAAGGTGTAGGACAAGGAATCCAAATCGGATTGAAAGAAGCGGGTATCGCGAGAGAAGACTTGTTCATCACTTCGAAAGTGTGGAATGCGGACTTGGGTTATGAAGCTACGCTTGCAGCCTATGATGAAAGCCTGAAGAAGCTCGGTCTCAAATATTTGGATTTGTATCTGATTCATTGGCCGGTAGAAGGTAAGATTAAAGACGCATGGAGAGCGTTGGAGACCCTTTATAAAGCTGGCCGCGTGAAAGCAATTGGGGTGAGCAACTTCCACATTCATCATTTGCAAGATTTAATGAAGGATGCAGAAATCAAACCAATGATCGACCAAGTCGAATTCCATCCACGCTTGACACAGCAAGAGCTGCGCGAATATTGCATGGAGCAAGGCATTCAGTTTGAGGCATGGTCTCCGCTAATGCAAGGACAACTGCTTGATCAACCTGAATTGCAAGAAATTGCTAGCAAACACGGGAAATCGGTTGCGCAAGTAATCTTGCGCTGGGATCTGCAGCATGGCGTCATTACCATTCCGAAATCGATTAAAGAACATCGGATTGTTGAGAATGCCTCCATTTTCGATTTTGAATTGACACCAGAAGAGATGGAGCGCATTGACGGATTGAATCAACATCATCGTGTTGGCCCAGATCCTGACAATTTCGACTTCTAAATTGAATAACGAAGGGCTGCCCAAGTCACTAATGTGACAAGGGGCAGCCTTTTTACGTTTATTGAACGGTCATCATGCATCATCTATGGACAAATGAAAACGAACATGAGAAAATAAGTCCCTGATATTGAGAATCATTATTAATTAAACAATCGTGGTTAACGAATGATAGGAGTAGGAGGAAAGTAGTGAAAGAGGATATACACAACGCCTTTTTACATAAGACCTTGTTGGAAATCAAACAAATGGAGCAGGTTGAGATTCACGATGGTAGTCGATGGGCGAAACAAGAGCTTATATCTCATATGTTACTGTATGTGGTGAATGGTAAGGGAAAATTGTACATGAACGACGGATGTAATGCCGCCGAGCTGCTGCCGAATACTGTTTTTCTTTTGCCGGTCGGAACCGTTCTTGCAGCTGAATGCGCCGCGGAACATGGACTGCACCTCTATAAAATTGAGTTCGACATCTATCGCGCAATGGAATGGAGCGATAAGAGAAGAGTATATGAGAAGGAGTTGACTTTGCCTGTTAGCGGGGAAATACGGGTCGAGCAGCATCATCGCATTAGACGCTTGATTCGATTATTATGCAAGGACAGCCCCTCTATAACGCGTTTGGCTCATTTTTCCCCTTATCAGCCTTATCTACATGATTTATTAAGCGTCATATTTGACAACAGGATGTCCACGATATTAGAGAGCACCGACAATTTGCTGGATTACACGATTGAGTATATCCAGCAGGCATTTTCCACGAATATTACCTTGGCCAAGCTAGCAGATCAGGCTGGTATGAATCCTTCTTATTTCTCTCAACTATTCAAACGGAAAATGAAGAAGAGTCCAATCGAGTATTTGACCGATCTGCGCATGAATCAGGCAAAGAAGCAATTGCTGCAGCCAAACGGTAAAATACGCGACATTGCCCAAGATGTCGGATACAAGGATGAGTTTTATTTCAGCAGGCGATTTAAGACATACAGCGGAATCGCACCAACCGCATATATGAAGCAGCAGCATATACATATCGTGTCACTCTCTCAGCCATACACAGACCATCTTTTAACACTGGGCGTGAAGCCATTAGCCATACATATCGATAAAGAAGCGCCAATGATGTCTATGCCAGTCTATGATCGAATGTGGGAACGATATCGAGAAACGTTATTGATGAACAAGCCCGATATGATTTTGTGCAAGGATCACATTTCCCAGCAAATGAACAGGTATTTTGGGGATATCGCTCCCATTGTAACGATTCCTTGGAAGCGTTTAGACGTGTTCGGACACATGCGCGAGATTGCCCGTCTTGTGGGTAAAGAAAATGAAGCTTATGAATGGATAGCACGTCACGAAGAACGAGTCGAGCGCGACCAAAAAAAAGTAAAAGCAATGATCGGGGAAGGTACGGTTGGGCTGCTTACATTTGTCGATCATAAAGTAAAACTATATGGCGCGCGCAACATTGGACATGTGTTTTATCGATCTTTGAATTTATCACCACCTGAACAAATTCGAAGAGAAATAGATAAGCACTTGCCTGGAACGGTCTTTAATTGGATGTCTGCGACCACAGTAAATTTATCTGATTGCGATACGGACTATTTGTTCCTTGTAACGAAGTCTGGAGAGTGGGAGAGAGATTCCATAAAAGAGTTACAGCAGAGCGAAGGGTGGCGCAGTCTCCCTGCCGTGAAGTTTGGTAATGTGCATGTGTTGGATTGGGACAAATGGATGATGTATTCTCCACGGTCAATTGAAAGTCAACTCAGCGAGGCCGTAAGTCTGCTCATGGCTGCAAAATAAAAATTATACAAATAGATATCTAAAGATATGGCATGGATTAATGGATAGAGTTCGATCATAATAATGATTATCATTTTCATTTAAACAACATATAAAGGGGTTTTGGCATCATGATTACACGTCATCGCATGAAGATACTTACTTGTATCTGCACATTACTCGTAATGATTACTGCAGCATGCAGCGGGCAAGTGCCCTCAAATAAACAGAGTGAATCGGGGAAATCATTGCAGGTTCAAACGGCCACTTCCGATACGAAGCCGCCAGCTGATATTGCAGGAGCAGACAAACGGATTGCGGTATTATCTATTCCTTTTACGAGCGATTTGCTTGCTTTAGGAATTACCCCGATAGGAGCGGTCACGCAAAAAGGTAAAGAGTTTCTCCCACATGTAGCTGATCTCTTGCCACATACGCAAAATTTAGGGAATTCCCAAGATCCCAACCTTGAAGCGCTCGTGAACGTGGAACCAGACCTTATCATCGCGCAGGAAGAGCTGATAAAGGGCAAGGATGAACTTGAGAAGATTGCGCCGACAATTGTGCTTAATTTCAAGCAATCGACCTGGCAAGAACAGTTGCAGCAACTCGGTAAGGCGTTAGGCAAAGAAATGGAGGCCGAAGCGTTCATTGCCGATTATAAGCAAAAAGCTGCTATAGCAAAAGAATCTATCAAGCAAGTGCTTGGTGACGAGACGGTGTTAGTACTGCGCGTCATGAAAAAAGAGCTTCGAGTATACGGATTAGATCGCAATTATGGCTCATTGCTTTATCAAGACTTGGGGATTAAACCCGCCAAGGGCTTAGAAAGCATAGGCCGAGGAAAGGAAGGGCCGCAATCCATCTCCAGCGAGCTGCTGCCGGATTTCGATCCCGATCACATTCTGCTTGAGGTATCTGCTGACAAGGCTGCGCAGCAGCTGTTCAAAGAGTTGGAGGATAGCTCCATCTGGAAACATCTAAAGGCGGTTAAAAACGGAAATGTTCATGCGATTGAACAGCAGCCATGGTTAGATTACTCGGCTCTTGGCCAGCTTAAATCGTTGGATGAGGCGGTAAATCTATTTACGCGCAAATAGGAGACGGCGTCTAGCGAAAAATAAGGGGCTACCATTACATCATCAAGGATGACGGATGGAAGCCCCTTACTCGTATGACCATTACTATTGAATGACCCCACATGCAATGCGATCACCTGAGTTGCCTGACGGATCAGTCTTATAATCATCAGGCTGTGCATGAATGATTAACGCTGTACCGCCTGACTTCAACAGCGAATTCGGCTTATCCTTCTCCAGTGTGACCATCTCGGTTGTGAAGGTGGCTTGCGCTTTGCCGTCTTCTCCTACCTCAAGATTCGGCAAATCTCCACTATGGTAGCCCTTCGGATTCTCAAAGCCATGCTCCTTATGAGTCGGGTTCAAGTGGGCCTCAGCGGTCTTGAAATCAGGGGTATCACAACGGCCTACCGCGTGAAAGTGTATGCCATGCTTACCTGGTGACAGACCTTGGACATCGATCGCCATTTGAACCTTATTGCCGACTTGAGTTAGCTGTGCCGTACCGATGGAATCCCCTTTCGTGTTAATGATATTTACGTTTACACTGGGAGACTTCACTCCGGCCATTGTTTCCTTAGCTACACATGCGCTAAGCAGCAGACAGCTTGTCAGCAGGCATGCGAATACGAATTTCTTCATGTTGACCTCCTTGAGTTATATCGTGTCGGTAACAGTGTTCACCTATTTTTCAGAAAGAAAACCGTCTTTCTTCAATTTGCTTATGGTTAAGGGAATAACATTCACAGATATGGTATGCTTGTACAAAAAGAATCTAGACAGGGCGTTAGCATGGTGCATGATGTTCGAATTAGCATGAGGCGCATGCTGATGGAAGAAAGCCTAAAGGTAGGGTTGAGCATGATTCAGGTGAAAGGTGCAATTGACGCGAATACGAGATGCTGTCATTATCATTCAGAGGTGGACGTAATTGCGATTAAGTTCAAATGCTGTGGTACGTATTATGGCTGCTATTATTGTCATGAGGAGGCAGAGGATCACGAGCCTATGGTATGGCCAATAGCGGAATGGGGTACGAAGGCGATTTTATGTGGCAATTGCCATACGGAGCTCACGATTCATGAGTATCTTAGTTGTAACTATGAGTGCCCGATATGTCGAACCTCATTTAACCCAGGATGCAAGAACCACGATCATTTGTATTTTGAACAAGAGAAGGTAACGGCGGTTGTGAGTAAAGGCTAGAGAAGCAGACGGAAAATATACTTTCTTACTATGGAATACACAAAAGATGACTTCTGAATGGATCAGAGGTCATCTTTTTTTGTGGGATCTAGCCTATGGCTAGGAATGTGCAGTTGTTTGTGGTCATTAAGACATGCTTAATGTTGTGTATAATACGCATTATATGCACCCAATTTTCATTATAATACACATTTAAACCGTTGATTACGGAAATAAAATCGAATATAGTGTGTATTATATATTGAAATTCCATTTATTATGACGTAATATATGAGTTGAGCAAAGGAGGTTCAAACGATATATGCTGAAACGACTCGGTGTGAGTGGTACAGGAAGAATCGGCAGATTAGTTATTCGCAGTCTGTTCATGAATGGAAACGGTGCATCACTTGGCCTTATTAATTCTACCTGTGCACCTGATCAATTGGCGCATCTCTTGAAGTATGATTCGATTCACGGTCGCTGGGAGGAAGATATTAAGGCGGGAGATCAATGCCTTATCATTCGGGGACATCGGATTCCGTTAGTAAGCGAACGCAACCCAGAACTGCTGCCATGGAGAGAGCACGGAATTGATGTTGTCGTTGATGCAACAGGGAAGTTTAAGAGTCGTTCAGAAGCATCCCTGCATCTGCAAGCGGGAGCGAAGCGGGTTGTCGTGACAGCCCCAGGTAAGGATCTGGATTGTACTATCGTAATGGGCGTGAACGAGCACGCATATGATCCGCAGGAGCATACACTTATTTCTACTGCTTCCTGCACAACAAATTGTCTAGCTCCGCTTCTTCATGTACTTGATCAGGAATTTGGCTTGGGCTACGGTTGGATGACGACGGTTCATGCGTATACGAATGATCAGAAGCATCTGGATAATGCACATTCGGACTGGAGAAGAGGCCGTGCTTGCGGCAGCTCCATTATTCCAACTTCAACAGGAGTTGGCAAAGCCTTGAAGGATATTCTGCCCCATCTGGCGGAGCGGGTTCAGGGTCTGTCCTTGCGAGTTCCCGTGCAAAATGTATCCTTAGTCGACCTTACTGCTCATTTGCACTGTGAAGTTACGAAGGAAGACATCGTCCGTGCATTTACAAATGCGATTAAGGAAGGCATGGGGCATTATGTAGAATACAACGAGGAGCCGCTTGTCTCCTCCGATTATATTGGCAACAACAAATCTGCAATTATTGATGGGTTATCAATTCAAACATCAGGGTATCAGGTGAAGCTGCTGGCATGGTATGACAATGAATGGGCATACGCATGCCGTGTAACGGATTTCGTCAAGTATATGTTCGTCCAATCCGAGGAGGTAGAACAATCATGCGGAACCAAATCGATGAGCTCATTGATCAGTATGTAAAAGAGAACGACTTGGGCACAATCATTTGCCGATATTGTGATGACATTATTGATACACTGCCTACGAATGGCGTGAAGACGAAATATATGGTGTGTGACAAAGAAGCGTGCCGCGAGCAAGAGGGGAGTGCTACGGCTTGATAAGTGTGCGCGTGAATTCGTTCCGAAATGGTGGCAAAGAGGATGCTGAGCTGCTGGGCGGCAAAGGTGCTAATTTGGCTGAAATGACGAAGGCGGGACTCCCAGTCCCGCCAGGCTTCACCATAACGACAGAAATGTGCAGACAGTATTACAGCAATGGATGCCGACTTCCCGAGGGATTAATGGATGAAGTAATGCGTGCAATGGTGGAACTGGAAAGAGTGCAGCAGCGCCGATTCGGCAGTGCTGAATGCCCGCTGCTTGTATCGGTTCGATCAGGCGCTGTGACATCAATGCCTGGAATGATGGATACGATACTCAATCTTGGGCTTACAGATCAGACAGTAGAAGGATTGGCTAAGCTCACGCAAAATCGCAGATTCGCTTATGACTGTTATCGCCGCTTCATTCAAATGTATGGCTCTGTTGTCTATAATATCGAGGCTGTCCATTTCGAACGCATACTTCAGCAAGAAAAGCTGCTCGCTGGGTGCACCGAGGATCAACAGCTTACGGAAGAATCGCTGTGTTCTCTTGTTCAGAAGTTCAAGCAGCTCATTGAAGTGCGCTCGGAACGCCTATTCCCCCAGGATGTGATGCAGCAGCTTCAAGAAGCAGTTGAGGCTGTATTTCTGTCTTGGTCGAGTCCAAGAGCGAAGGTATATCGGAAGGTGCATCACATCCCACACGATCAGGGTACTGCTGTCAATATACAGTCGATGGTATTCGGAAATATGGGGGAGACAAGTGGAACAGGCGTGTTGTTTACACGCAACCCATCAACAGGAGAACCCGACTTATTTGGTGAATACCTCATGAACGCGCAGGGTGAAGATGTAGTTGGTGGTACAAGGACGCCAGTTTCTATCTCGCAGCTCGAAGTAACGATGCCACATGCCTATGAGGAGCTGGCTTTATGCGCTAAGCAGTTAGAGCTTCAATATCGGGATATGCAGGATATTGAGTTTACGATCGAGAACGGGAAGTTGTATTTGCTCCAGACCCGCAATGCCAAACGCAATGCTAGAGCTGCCCTGCAAGTTGCAGCCGATCTAGTGAAGGAAGGCCTGATTAGCAAGGAAGAGGCCGTAATGAGAATTGATGTGCAGCACCTGAATCATATGCTTCATCGTTCGCTTCATACAGCTGCGGGCTATCGTGCAATCGCGACTGGGCTTCCTGCTTCACCAGGCGCGGCATGTGGGCAAGCGGTGTTCGACGCCGACACAGCAGATGAGTGGAAGCGACTAGGGAAGTCGGTTATTCTCCTTCGGATGGAGACAACACCGGAAGATATCCATGGTATTGTTGCCGCAGAAGGAATCGTAACACTGCGTGGCGGTATGACCAGTCATGCTGCCGTTGTAGCTCGGGGGATGGGTAAGCCGTGTGTGTGCGGCTGTGAAGCGCTGCAGATTGATGAGGAGCAGCGTCAGCTGATCGCCGAGGGGAATGTCCTTCGAGAGGGAGATTGGATTACGATTGATGGGGGCAGTGGACAGGTAATACCGGGGAAAATAGAGCTTCAAGATGCCAATGTATCACCCGAGATGCTGCTCATCTTGCAATGGGCGGATGAGATTCGTGCGATGAAGGTACTCGCGAATGCGGATTCACCAGCTGATGCCCGCAAAGCAAGAGAATTCGGTGCGGAAGGTATCGGCCTGTGCAGAACAGAGCACATGTTCCTGTCACCGGCAAGAGTGCCTATCGTACAGCAAATGATTATGGCAGATAAGGATATCGATCGTCAGCTGGCATTGAATCGGCTTTTGCCAATGCAGCGTGCAGACTTCGAAGATATGTTCCGTGAGATGAACGGATTGCCGGTTACCATTCGCCTGCTCGATCCCCCGCTGCATGAATTCCTCCCGAATCTTGAGGAGCTTACAGAGCGATTGGATGCACTTCGCTCCTCGGGCCAAGAAGAACGTGAGCAGGAATATGAGCGCAAGGAGCTTGAACGGATGATCCGCCGAGTTCGGGATCTGGAAGAAACGAATCCAATGCTCGGACAGCGTGGCTGTAGACTTGGAATTATGTTCCCCGAAATTTATGAGATGCAGGTAGAAGCAATATTCCAAGCTGTGCTGCGTTGTCTTCGTGATGGTGTTGCAGTTCAGCCCCAGATTATGATCCCACTTGTCGGTCACGTTAATGAACTGCAATTCCTGCGTAACATTGTCGATCTCGTGGCGGAACAGGTATTGGGTGAAGAGAGACGTAATTGCATGTATAAGGTAGGAACGATGATCGAAGTGCCTCGCGCGGCATTAACAGCAGGCGAAATTGCTCGTTCTGCGGATTTCTTCTCCTTCGGTACGAATGATCTGACGCAAATGACATTTGGATATAGTCGAGATGACGCGGAGGGGAAGTTCCTAACGCATTACGTGGAAAATAAGCTGCTTCCTCATAACCCATTTCAAGTGCTGGATACGGAAGGTGTTGGCAAGCTGATTGAGATGGCGGTTAATCAAGGCCGCTCCGTAAACCCGACGCTCACGACCAGCATTTGTGGGGAGCATGGTGGCGACTATGAATCCATTATGTTCTGTCATCAGATCGGCTTGGATTATGTTAGCTGCTCTCCGTATCGGCTTCCAGTCGCCCGTATTGCAGCGGCACAGGCGCAGATCCGTCTGGGAGGCGCATTAAGGCGACAAACAGAATCACATGCAGGAGAACGACCAGTAGATCAATCATCACAAGAAGCAGCGGTATGATTAGCTTGACCTTATAACCCTGCGCATGACTTACGGGGCGGAGTGCATGAACTTCTGCAATCAGGAGTTACGCACTTTCCGCCCAGAATGCTATAATCTTGTCAGAAGATGAACAGAATCCTACGTATTTCACGTATGGGCAGGGATCGTGATTCAAGGCGACCTTTATAGCATGAAACGGAGGGATGCGCTATCGAACTAACAACGAGACAGTTAGAAATTATTAAAATCGTCAAGAAGCATGCCCCCATTACGGGAGAACAAATCGCGGAGATGTTGACGGTCAGTCGACCTACGATTCGTGCGGATTTATCCTTGCTGGTCATGCTCGATTATATTGCGGCAAAGCCCAAGGTAGGCTATTTTCTCGGGGAGAAGGCGGAGAAGAAGGAGTCGGATTCCTACGTCCTGCGCAACATGAAGGTCGGACAGGTTCAGGGCATGCCAGTTGTGGTTGATGTGAAGACGACAGTACAGGATGCGGTTGTCACCTTATTCCTAGAGAACATCGGCAGTCTCATTGTAACCGATGAAGGCGGCAAGCTTGCAGGTGTCATTTCGCGCAAGGATCTGCTTAAGGTTACATTAGGCAATCCGAATGCGTCCTCGATGCCTGTCAGCATGGTGATGACCAGACAACCGAATATTGTAACGATTACGCCAGAGGAATCTGTATTGGAAGCTGCGCGTAAAATGATACATCACCAAGTAGACAGCCTTCCGGTCGTATCTTACCCAGAGAATCGTTCTGATCTGGAAGGGAATGTCGTAGGACGAATAACGAAGACGACGATCATCAAGCTGATGCTCGACAAAGTAGACCAGGATTAGCAGGGGGACGAAGCGTATGGGGAACGCGTCATATACGATAACCGTGTGTTCAGATTCCGTCGGGGAGACGGCAGAGGCTGTAGTGAAGGCGACAATACGCCAATTCGAAGCGCCGCAAATCAGGATTAAGCGCTATATGAATGTGCGCAATGAGGAAGAGCTCCGCATGTTGATGGAGGAGGCTGCCGAATCCGGAGGATTTGTCGCGTATACGCTCGTTCAGCCTGAATTGCGGGAAGCCATTAAAGAGCATGCAATCCGTCTAAATGTTCGAGCTGTGGATGTTATGGGGCCGATGATTCAAGCTTTCGTCGATACGTTTGCGGATCAGCCGAAGCGAATGCCAGGATTGCTGCATCGTTTGGATGCCGATTATTTTCAGCGCGTTGAAGCCGTGGAGTTCGCTGTCAAGTGTGATGATGGCAAGGATCTGCATGCGATCCTGAAGGCGGATATTGTGCTGTTAGGGGTCTCTCGCACCTCCAAAACACCATTGAGCGTCTTCTTGGCTCATAAGGGGAAGAAGGTTGTCAATTATCCGGTAGTGCCTGAAATTCAGCCGCCGGAGCACTTGTACAGCATCTCCCCAAGTAAAATAATCGGTTTGACGATGAACGCTGAGCATCTATTGAAGATCCGTTCTGAGCGGCTGAAGACGATGGGGCTTCCTGTCTTAGCTAGATATGCTTCGCTCGATCGCATCGTCGAGGAATTGGAATATGCCCGTTCATTGTTCGACCGATTAGGTTGCCCTGTCATCGATGTGACGGATAAAGCAATTGAGGAAACTGCAGGCATTGTCATGGATTTGATTACGTGAGTGAAATCAACTTGTCGTAGATAAAAGGGAGAGAAGTGGAGATGGATCGTCAGCTAGCTCTGGAAATCGCACGTGTTACAGAGGCAGGCGCTCTGGCGTCAGCCTCCTGGATCGGCCGGGGTGACAAGCATGGCGCGGATTATGCCGCTACCTCTGCTATTCGGGAAATGTTCGATTCCGTTCCGATTAATGGGACGGTTGTAATCGGTGAAGGTGAAATGGATGAGGCACCAATGCTCTATATTGGAGAGAAGGTTGGGAGCCGCTTCGGGCCGGATGTTGATGTCGCAGTGGATCCGCTAGAAGGAACAGAAGTTGTCGCGAATGGATTGAATAACGGAATGTCAGTCATCGCTATTGCAGAGAGGGGCAATCTTCTGCACGCTCCAGATATGTATATGCAGAAGCTAGCCGTAGGCCCGCTGCTCGCAGGCCACGTCAATTTAGATGATCCGATTGAGGTAACACTGGAGAAGTCCGCAGCAAGGCTGGGCAAGTCTGTAGAAGATCTCACGGTCATGATTCTTCAGCGAGATCGCCATCGTGAACTTATTGAAGCCCTACGCAGCAGTGGAGTTCGGATTAAGCTTCTTGATCATGGGGATGTATCCGGTGCGATTGTACCGGCAATTATCGAGAGTGGCGTTGATCTGTACGTCGGCTCTGGCGGAGCACCGGAAGGCGTGCTTGCTGCAGCAGCTCTTCGCTGTCTTGGCGGAGAAATGCAGGGTCGGCTCATGGTGCAGAGTCGGGAACAGCTAGAGCGCTGCAAGCGGATGGGGATTCAGCACCCTGATGCATTGCTTCGAATGGAACAGCTTGTAGGTTCGGGCGATATCATATTTGCAGCGACGGGCATCACGAATAGCGACTTGCTGAATGGGGTTCGTAACTTACCTGGTCAGCGTGTGGAGACGCATTCGGTCATTATGCGTGCGAATACAGGAACCATACGGTACTTGCGGTGTGTGCACAATATGTCGATTAAGCTTAAGTATGCGGCAGGGATGCATGGATAGAAGCCGATTTCATTTCAAATGAGATGGCCATCCTTCACCTGAATGAAGATGCAGCAAGGGAACATGATCCTCTACTATCACAAATTCAAATGTACTTCTCTTTTTGTAGACGAGACCCATCATGAATATACGTGCGAGAGCTGTATTGCAGCGGCTGGCAGCGTACGTTCAATGATGGGTTTTTTTGTTGTGTATATTTGACCATCAGAGTGCCTTGAATATGATGTATTTGCAGTAAATTTTCAGAAAAATAGATAAAAAGTCATGATAACTATAAAAAATATGTCTGAATTTGTCGATAATGATAAAGTTACATAGAGGGGAGAGAAAGCATGAAGTTTAGATTTAAAGACCTGAACACTTCAATTAAAATTTTTATACTGGTTGGTGTTGGCATTTTGTTGCTGGCATTAAGTACGCTGATTTCGTATCGCGCCATGAATGAGATCAATCACAAGAATGACACTATTTACGAGCATAATTTGATGTCGATCATGTGGGTGAAGCAGATTATGGTGAACAACCGTTCCATTGACTCCGCCATATTCGAATTAATGGCAAGCAGTGACGATAGTCGGAATAGTGAGCTTAAATCATCTATTAATCGATTCCGTGTTGAAAGTGATGCACTATTGAAGAAATATGAGGAAGTCTTGCAAACGGATCAGGAAAAAACGTTCGTAGCTGAGTATGAGAAGGCGCTAAAGCCATATCGCGATAGTAATATTCGTGCGATAGAGTTGGCAATCGCGAATAAGAACGAAGAGGCATATGATTATTACGTACGCAATGTACGCGAATCTCGCAGCAAGGTACAAAAAGTGCTGACCGAGCTTGTGAACTGGAATGAAAAATTGGCGGAACAGCAGGCGAAAGAAGCAACGGAGCTAACGAAATCTTCGACCACGACGAATGTAATTATCGGAATGATTTCACTGTTGGTTTGTGTACTAGTTGGATATGTGATCGCAAATCTGATTGTGAAGCCGCTTCGGCAAATGCAAAGCTTGATGGCGCAAGCGGAACAAGGGGATCTAACTGTTCGCGGCACTTACGATTCGAAGGATGAAGTTGGGGTGCTGATGAAGGACTTCAACAAGATGATTGATGGGTTGTCCTCGATTATGAGCACGGTGCAAGAGCGTTCGGAGCAGTTGCTTTACAATTCACGCTTAGTCTCTGACAATGCGAATGAAACGGCGCAAGCGACAGAGCATATTGCCGCTTCAATGGAACAGGTCGCATCGGGCGCGCAGCTGCAGCAGACAGCATCGGAGGAAAATGCAATTGCACTTGAAGAATTTGCACGAGGTATTCAATCGATTGTCGAAAATACATCGAGCGTTGCGGAATTGGCCAATCATTCGGCCATACAAGCTGAGCAGGGCAATGCGACGATCGTCGATGCGATGGAGCAGATGAAGTCAATTAACCAATCCGTACATACAACTGAATCTGCTGTTGAACAGCTGCATGATCATTCTCAGCAGATTGAGAACATTATTGATGTCATTACGAATATTGCAGGGCAGACGAATCTCCTTGCGCTCAATGCGTCGATTGAAGCAGCAAGAGCTGGGGAGAGCGGCAGAGGGTTCTCGGTCGTTGCTTCAGAGGTACGCAAGCTGGCAGAACAGTCTAGTGAATCTGCCAAGCAAATTGCTGAGCTTATTGCGGAAATGCAAAACAGCACACAGGTAACGGTAAATGCAATGGCATATGTACGTCAGGATGTTGCGTCAGGTATGAAGGTAGTTGCTCAGGCAGGGCAAATGTTCGAGCACATCATGGCGCTTGTGCAGCAAGTAACAGGGCAAGTACAGGAGACATCAGCTGCGACAGAACAGATGTCAGCAGGTACAGAGGAGATTACGGCTTCAGTTGACGAAATGGCGAAGATTGCAGCAGATACGTCTTCCACCGTACAATCGGTGGCGGCTGCATCTGAGGAGCAGCTTGCCTCTGTAGAGACCATTTCTGCTTCGATCGGGCAGTTGAAGCAAATGGCGGAAGAACTGCAGGAGATGGTGAATCGTTTCAAGCTATAATCGCATGGAGAATAGGGATTTCATTGTATTACCGGTTGCTAGAAATAGCGGCCGGTTATTTATTTTGTATATGAAGCAGAAACATTATGTTCAGAAAAAGGATGTGCCGCAGCACATCCTTTATGTATACGATTATTTATAATAGGAGTCGATGAGTGGAATAAAGTATCCACCGCCGTCCTTGACTTGGAAGCTGATAACGACATTTTTAACACCGCCAATATTGGCTTCAATTTCTTTGAGACCATCTTCAGGAAGAATCGAATCTACTTTCTTTAGCAGTGCGTTCTTGTCAAGATCGGAAATCTCGATATTCGTTAACTCTTGATCTATTGCAGCAAGCTTGATGACGATCTTCTGATATTTTTTGTTAGGAGTGACGATGATGGATGGCGCTTGCGAACTATCGGAATGATCATAGATAACTTCCTTATAATTTTTGCCGCTGTAGGTCGTTTGTGCGGGGTCTTTGGAGTAGTAAGAGTTCGAAAAAATTTCTGCATTTAGAGGAGTGCCTATTACTTTTTCGCCCACAATGATTTCATTTGTTTTCGAGTCGATGGCAACTGCAACATTCAATGCGCTGCCAATGCCTTTAACCGGTACATATACGTTGCCATTATACCTAATCGGTTGCAGTGCCAATCCTTTGTCATCATTGAACTGAACTGCCTTTCCATTCACCTTCACCTTAGCAGTGCTGTCCAAGTAAGCCTCAATCTTCTTCAGGTTGGTGCCTGCATACACGCCAGTGCCTAGGCCGACTAGTAATGCAGCGCAAGTTAGAGAAGCGACTACTGCTTTTCTCAATTCATCCCACTCCTTTTTATTCACACAAATGAAAGGAAATCATAGCTAGATAGTAGAGGAACAGAGATCTACAATCAATAGTTCTAATTGCTTATTATTCGAGCAAACTGTCACTTTCCCAGCGTAAAGAGGAAGTGATTATTGGGAGGAGAGAGTGTACAGATAAATAAAACGCTTGGACTACGAAGAGCCCAAGCGTTTGAGGGGGAGATATACTAGCTTTATTGTGCTTTTACGAATTCAGCAGATTTAATACCTGCTTGACGACCGAAGATAATGATATCTGCAACGGAGTTACCGCCGATACGGTTCTCACCGTGCAGGCCGCCGATGACTTCACCTGCCGCGTAGAGACCTGTTATAGCCTTACCATCCTTGGTTACAACTTCGGTGTTTGTGTTGACTTTTACGCCACCCATTGTGTAGTGGATACCAGGAGCAATTTTGATTGCATAGAATGGTCCAGCGGACAAGTCATTGTCCATACCTGTTGTTCTGCCGAATTCAGCATCTTTTTTGTCTTTCACAGAGCCGTTCCATGCATCAAGTGTAGCTTTGAGCTGGTCGCCCGGAACGCCCATTACTTTGGCCAAATCTTCAACCGTTTCACCTTGGATGACAAATCCCATTTTGTCGTATTGTTGAATGGCTTTGGCACGGGATTTCACGCCAGAATCAAATACAAGATAGGCTGCTTTGTCAGACAGTTTATTAATTGCTGCCGTTACGTTATCACGAGTATCCAGCTCGTTCGTAAATCGTTTGCCGTCTTTATCAACCAAGATCGCACCTTCACCGCGAACTGCTTCCCCGATAAGATAAGACTTCTCTTGCTGTACAGTAGGGTGAACCTGGATTTGATCCATATCTACAGTCACGCCGCCGAGCTTCTCAATCATCGTAATGCCGTCACCAGTGCTGCCGATTTGGTTCGTTGTTACGAGACCTTTCAAATCAGGGCGAACAGAGGAGATCATGTCCATGTTAGCACCATAACCGCCTGTTGTGACAACAACTGCGTTTGCGGCAATGTTCTTCTCATCCTTCTCTTCGAAGAGGACTTTAACGCCGTTCACTTTTCCGTCTTTTTCTGTAATATCAGTAACTTTCGCATTTACGAAAACCGGAATTCCTTTGGACTGTACATTCTTGACCAAGCCGCTGACGAGATATTGTCCAACAGCAGATCCGTCTTCAGGTCGATGTGTACGTTTTTCCTTCATACCGCCAGTAATCGTAAGGTTGTTCAAGCGAATGCCAATGGAATCCAACCAGTCGATTGCGCTTGCGGAATTGTCTACGAAGTAACGAAGCATTTCTTTGTCGTTCGTACCGTGACCACCTTTTAATGTTTGTTCGAAGAAGAGGTCGTTATTGTCTTCAATGCCTTGCTCTTTTTGGAACTTGGTTTGAGATGCATTCATACCCGAAGAGGATTTCATCGTATTTCCGCCGGCTGCCGGCATCTTTTCGAAAATAACCGGATTCATGCCTTTGGCTTTGGCCTCAAGAGCAGCAGTCATTCCCGCTCCGCCAGCACCGATGATGATGATGTCATATTTGTCTTTCAATTGATCGATAGGGGTATAGCTCGCTTTAGAAGCGCCGGACACAGCTTCTGTTTCTGGTTTCTCCGTTTTTGCTGCATTGTCTTGACCCTGCGTTTGGTTCCCGTTACTGCCGCATCCTGCGATGATAAGCATGATCGACAGAAGAAGAATCATTGTTGCTGTAGCTTTCTTTCTCATGTGAAACCCTCCACTTTCTATCTCTTTATAAATGAACATAGTTTCAATACCCAGAATAGCAATCAGACGAAGCAAATCAGATGTTGGGTGAGCTATGTACTCAATATCTCCGTTATTTTACGGTTATCTCTGGTGCTGTTCCGTACTGAAAGGGTATTTGTTTGATGCTCATTTCAATTTTAATCTATTATCAATGCAAAGATTGTGATGTATTTCACATTACAGGGTGATTTTTATCATATTTGTTCTGCGTAAATATTGGTAAATCGAATCGGAGGTAAATAGTGCTTAGCATATCTTGGAGTTAGGACGGTTCGATATAGGTGGTTCTAGCTTAGAAGTTTTGCTATAATGAGGGTTATATTATGAATTTCCCCCTATTATTCTTATGTAAGGTGATCACTCATTATGGCACTCTCATTTGCAAGATTAATTAAATGCAAACCCCCGATACCCTGACATTTCGATGATGTAATTGAGATTTCCGAAATTATAGGGGGAATGCAACTTGGCACAAAAAATCTCAACTCCATCATTGCTTTTGTTTATTATTCTTGTGGGATTTCCACAAATCAGTGAAACGATATACACGCCTTCCTTGCCGGATATTGCTAGTCAATTGCAGGCAAGCAACAACATGATTCAGCTTACGCTCAGCATTTATTTTCTTGGATTTGCGTTTGGTGTGTTTTGCTGGGGGAGGTTATCGGATGCAATTGGCCGACGTCCTGCTATGCTGTGGGGCATTTTCGTATATGGAATAGGCAGCCTGGGTTGCTATCTGTCAGGTTCCGTAGAATGGCTATTGGTAAGTCGGTTCATTCAGGCATTCGGTGCAAGTACAGGCTCGGTTGTGACGCAAACGATTTTGCGAGAAAGTATCGACGGTTCGAAGCGTCATGCTGTATTTGCTCAAATCTCAGCAGCTCTTGCCTTTACACCGGCTCTAGGGCCGCTGATTGGAGGCTGGGTCGACCAGTCGCTAGGCTTCAAGGCCGTATTTCTAACCCTTGTCGTGATGAGTGTGGCGATATTCGCGTACACGTTCGTTTCTTTGCCTGAGACGAGAGTTGCCACGACGACTTCGAATGTGAATACATTATCTGTCGTCAAGCGCCTCATTGCAGACGGCAGAGTATGGGCATTTGGTTTTCTAATCGGTGCAACGAATGGTATTCTGTTCAGTTACTATGCAGAAGCGCCTTTCGTTTTTATTGATTACTTTGAGATGACGCCTGGCATCTATGGCTTCTTTGGTATTTTTGTAGCGTTGTCTTCAATAATAGGAGCCATGCTGTCGAAAAGACTATTGTCCACCTACAAGCCAGAGCGAATCATACTGATCGGCTGTCTTGTAACCGCACTCGGTGCTGGAGCGTTGGTCGGCTTTACGCTTAGTGGATTAAGCTCGTCGCTGTTGTCCATGGGTGTATTTGTCGCCTGCGTCTTCATCCTTCTGCTTGGGATTGGTATGGCCATTCCGAACTGCCTAAGCTTAGCGCTAGTGCGCTACAGCGATGTATTGGGGACAGCAGGAGCTATTTTTGGATTAGGGTATTATCTCATCGTGAGTCTAATTACGAGCGGTATGAGCTATCTGCATAATGACTCATTAGTGACGATGCCTATGTACTTCTTCGTGCTGGCAGCTATTATGGTTATCGTGAGCAAACGAATTTCGAGAGAGTAAGCAATGTAAACGCATAGCAACTAAAAGTGTTACTGCATAGAACAGAAGGGGGTGTCCCAAAAGTCTAAAAAGACTTGGGACGCCCCCTTGTTTTCAAATATGTAAAACAAAAAGAAACCGTTCTTTAGTAAAATGGAAGTACCACCCACCATTTACGAAAGGAACGGTTTCTTTGTACATTCAATATAGCATGGATCAACTTTATCTGCCAATGGATTTGGAAGAAGACATTCCCCAAAATCATCTCGTTCGTATCATCAATCATGCGGTGAATCGCATAGACGATCAAATATTTGCAGCAGCTTATCCGGGCGGAGGCCGAAATAGTTACCATCCGAAAATGCTCACTAAAATTATCATCTACGCCTACACGCAGCGTACCTATTCTTCTCGCCAAATTGCTAAAGCCGTGAGAGAGAACATTCCTTTTATGTGGCTTGCAGCCAGACAGCGTCCGGATTTCCGTACCATTAATCGTTTTCGCTCCGAGCGAATGAGAGGCGTGCTTGAAAAGATCTTCACGTCTATCCTCGGTTTCCTTATTGAGGAGAAGTACATTAAGTTGGAGCATTATTTTGTAGACGGCACGAAAATCGAAGCGAATGCGAATAAGTACACCTTCGTATGGGGAAAATCTGTGGCGAAGCACAAGGCTAATTTGCAAGAGAAAGTAAAAGTATTGTTTGCGAGTATTGAAGAAGCAGAGCGACAGGAAGAGCAGGAACTACAAGATCGAGATTTACTAGAGCTGGGCGAATCGAGTGAAGTCACGAGCGTGAAGTTGGAACAAGCGGTAGAGAAACTGGAACAAAAACTGCAGGAACAACCAAAAGATAAACCACTAAAAAAAGCAGTTCGGTTGTTGCGTAAAGATTTTTTGCCGCGATTAAA
>NZ_JBEFZI010000002.1:0-697646 GCF_040195695.1 Paenibacillus wuxiensis
AAATCAAAGAAGTGGCAACAGGACATTAGCAGAATCGACAACTGGAAGTATGATACGCAGGCGGATTTGTGGACGTGCCCTGGCGGACAATCCCTCCATTTTCACCGTGATAGCAAACAGAAAACGGAAAGTGGTTATGAGATCCTCCTTCGCCACTATCGAAGCCAGGACTGTATGAGTTGCCCACTCAAAGCAGCCTGTTCTAGAGCAACCGGGAATCGTGAAATTCGAGTAAGCATGCAATATCTTCGCTACAAGCAATGCGTACAGAAAAAGCTGCGAAGCGAAGAAGGTTATGCGCTGTCGGTTCGACGAATGATCGAGCCAGAGAGTGTATTTGGGCAACTGAAAAATAACAGAGGATTTAGACGTTTCCTGCTTCGAGGCCTGTCGAAAGTAAGCCTTGAGGTCGGGTGGCTTTCCCTTGCCCACAATTTGCTGAAGTGGGCAACAATGAAGCAAAAAGGTCGAGTATGGGTACAAATGTAACCCATAGCTCGACCTTTTTCAAATCTAGAGTCGTCTCACAGGTAGTAAAAACCTACTTATGGGACAGCCCCTTCTTGTTTTTCCTTCATATGACTAAATGATTAGCATATAGATCTTAATCAAACAGTGAGGTTGAAGGAATTCCAAGTTCTGAGCGGAATAGTTAAATATGTATTTCAGTTCATCTATATTACTTCATATAGGAGTTGAACCACATTTGAATGATACATTCAAAACTACCTTAATCATCTTGTTATCAGTGCTAATTGTATTTGGAATCCCAACGTTCATATTCTTAGAAGTCTACCAATTTCCTAAGAAGATCGATGTGGTTCGATCTGCTATAACTTATAATGAGAAAGACCCTTCATCTTTTAAGAAAACCTCGATTTACATATCCGGGACATTAGTTCGACCTTTTTTACGACAACATAAATTCGTAGGTTCCATTCGAATTGACGGCATCGATATTTCGAACAAGTATATATCATTAGAAACGTATATATTTGAAAAAATAAAAGGGATTAATTCAGGAAGTTTGCTTTATCATAGCCCAGACCTCAAAAAGTATAAAGCGGAAGGAGCTATCTGGGCAGGTATGATTTGGTTTGATGATGATTTTCAGGATATAAACATAGAGTGTTTCAAAGAGATGAAGGAGAATGTGGACTTTATTGTCACGGCTGATTCTTATGAAGATGCGCTTCTTGTTCAACAGAAGATGAGGAAAGCTTTTGGATCTGGCTTTATGCCGAGTGAATAGTTCGATTTGATGTGCGTGGTATTCAATAGAGAAGTCCGTAAACTAAACACATAAAACAGCGGCAGTCTGGCGATTTTGTTCCATGACTGTCTCTATTTTTATCTGGAAAAGTCACGTGTTCATTTCGATTCTTACTAAAAAGTAAGGAAGATGATGAAAATGGTTAGACAAGAGTCATTAACTTGCGAAGCAAAGTCATCTATAATCCAGACATCAGATGAATTTGATAAAAGGAGCAGACAGGGTGAAAAAAATAATTGGTTTCGTGGTGGTTATCGCTATTTTTGCAGGAATAGGATTTGGGGTAAAACGATATATAGAAGGACCATCGCAACCGGCCGATGGAATTGTAGTGATTGGAACGAATCAAGATGTGAGCAAAGTCAAAGCGAAGTACAAAGATATAAGCAAAGAAATGATCGATTACAAACTGAAGCTGGTAACAACAACAATATCCAAGAAATTGTCAGAGGAGGATCAGAAGGAATTGGGTATGGAATTTGATACTCGAGTTGAGAAGTATTCGGTTATTACTCGTTCTACAGCTGAGCAATTCATGAAGAAGGGGATTATTAGAGCCAGAAAAGAACCTGGCAGTGTGTCTATTCTTTCTGATCCAGTTACCTCCATCAAAGAATTATCGGATGGTCAAAATCTGTTATTCTCTTTATTTGACGAAACGAAGAATGGTCAAATCGATTTGAATGGTCAGATGGTGCCTGTACAGTATGTGAAACATCAGGCGTGGATCGGGTATATGCCAACTATGGATCTTGTTATTGTTGACGACCAAACTTACAACAAATTAAAGGAATCAGAGTCAACGCTCTCATTAATTCATTTCCAAAGATACAGCTACGATTATAAAAATAAAGAGAAGGTGAACAAGATTTTAGATGAAGTCAGAAGTGTGTATCCAGATAGCGAAGACAAAGTAAACTTTGTAGATGTACAAGATTGAGTGTAAGAAATCGAACCTTAGGTGATGAGTGGGTGACAGTATGGAAGTTGTACGCATGGAAAATGTAGTGAAGAGCTATGGCGAAGGCAATAGCAGGGTAGACGCGTTAAAAGGGATTAGCCTTTCGATTCAGCAAGGAGAATTTGTCTCCATCGTAGGTGTGTCCGGCTCGGGGAAAAGCACACTGCTGCATATATTAGGTGGATTGGATCGGCCGACCTCAGGACAAGTATTCATCGGGGAAAATAGTATTTACGGTTATTCGGACGATGAGCTTTCGATATTCAGAAGAAGGAAGGTCGGGTTTATTTTTCAATTCTTTAACTTGATTCCGGTATTGAATGTCCAGGAAAATATCGCGTTGCCTACGATATTAGATAATGAACAGGTAGATACGACGTATCTCGATGAAATTATTGAAACCTTAGGGCTTCAGGAACGGAAGACTCATCTGCCATCCGAACTATCTGGCGGCCAGCAGCAACGGGTCTCCATCGGCAGGGCGCTTATCAATCGTCCACATTTGATTCTGGCAGATGAGCCCACAGGCAACCTAGATACGAAAAATACAAAGGAAGTCATGGATTTATTACGTTTGACAGCGAAGAAATACAATCAAACCATTGTGTTGATTACGCATGATTTATCGATTGCTTCGGCTTCCGACCGGGTCATTACGATCGAAGACGGCAGTATTATTTCAGATCAACAGCTAGCTGCGAATAAGGCATAGACTGGGGGAGGACGAAGTTGATCAGCAGTTACAAACAACTTAGCAGCCGGTATTTAAAAGGGAATATCAAGCGAACCATCTTGACCTTGGTCGGAATCGTACTCTCAGTAGCGTTAATTTCCACGATCGGTCTGTTTATGAAGGGATCACAGCTCTCCCAAATTGAAAACATCAAAAAGCTAAATGGGTTTTCGTTTCATGTCGGCATATCCAATTACGATGAAGCGATACTGAATAAGATCAGATATAATCCCCAAATCGAATCGTACGGGTTGATGTCTCAGGGCAAAACCATCCCCGTTGGAGACGTTTCGGTACAAATGAATTTCGCCGATCAACGTGCGATGGCGTTTTTACCCTATAGCCTCTTGGAGGGGCAATTACCTGCCAATGAGCATGAGGCAACTATCGATTCTTGGGCGCTTCCTTATATTAATAAAAACCTTCAGCTCGGTGATTCATTTCAATTGGATGGAGAAACCTATAAACTTGTTGGGTTGCTCGATAATCGCGAGTTTACGCAGAAAAGTAAAGTGGGCAGATTATTAACCTATAAACATGATTTCGCCATCGGAGAAGGCCAAATATTAATCACAATCAACCATAACGTGAACTTTAATGAAGTCTTGGACGAGATCAAATCATTTACGCGAACTGAGAAGCTGGTGATCAATGAAGAATTGATCAGAGTGTTGAAGCCACAGTCGGATCGCTCGATTTTGGCTGTGCTCGTCATCGTCATCAGTATCGTTGTGGTCGCGACAGCTGTCGTCATCTATAACGCTTTTCAAATTAGTGTCGTTGAGCGGATGAAACAGTTCGGATTGCTCCGAAGTATCGGTGCTACGCGCAAGCAGATTCGACACATCGTCATGAGAGAGGCTGCAGTACTGGCTGTTATCGCTATTCCGATTGGGATTGTATGCAGCATCCTGGCACTTGCAGCTCTACAGCTCGTTTTCTACCTGTTATTAGAAACGGATGCAAGCGTCTCGTTCTTTCATATCGATTGGTCGATCATATTGATCAGTTCGCTCATTACCCTGACAGCGGTGCTGGCGTCCAGCTATTATCCTGCTTTTTTTGCAGGCAGAATATCTCCCTTGCTGGCAATCAGCAGTAGGTTATCGATAAGGAAAGAATCGATCAAAAAACAAAAAAATACGGTGCTGAAAAAGCCGGTTTCTTTTCCAATGAGCTTGGCCTTGAAAAATGTGAAGAGAAATAAAAATCGATATACCATTACCATCTTATCCATCATTATTAGCAGTGTATTGTTTATTACGTTCTCGTCGATTATGGATATTGCATTTGCAACCAAATACGTGAACAATGAGTCCACGAAATCGGATCTAACCATCTATCTGCAAGATGATATACATGGTAAGACATCAGCAAGACAACAAGTTATGGAGCAGTTGAAGTCGCTTAGTAATGTATCTGAAGTTAGCCAACAGGACGCTAGTTTTCGAATCAACTTGAAGGATGTGGAACAATCTAGCGCGACTGTTGCGGACATCCAGCAGAGCGTTGGAACCAAACACTCGATTACAATCGTTAATCAGCTGGACGAGAATAAAACAAGGAAAGAATCAGAGCTTGTGATTAAAGTGCTCGTATATGGTTTTATTGCAGTTATATCTTTGATTGGAAGTGTGAATATCATCAATACGATTACGATCAGCATCATCATCAGACGAAAAGAACTGGCTGCATTAAAATCCATAGGCATGTCGCAAAAAGATCTGAAAAAAATGATTATCTATGAAGCGCTCATATATGGCGTGTCCGGAAGTTTACAAGGGATCTTTTTCGGTTGTATACTTTCTTATATATTATATTTGGCTGTTTCCGGTATCAAGAAGCTTGAATGGACGATTCCTTATGCGGCTTGTCTCCTTACATTTGCTGCCGCTTTGTTCATCAGTTATGTATCGGTCCTGATTCCGCTTCGCAAAATTCAGAAGGATAATATTATTGATGTGATTAGGGAAGAATAATACGAAGGGCCTGGCTATGTGTATAGTCAGGCTATTCTGATTTTTTGGCCTTTGACTGAAATAGAAAGAGAAGAGGGAGGGTCACGTATTGAGCAACATATTGCTGGTTGAAGATGATGAAGCTCTTGGACTAGCCATTGAATTTTCATTGAAAAATGAGGGGTATGAGGTGGCCAAAGCTTCTAGTGTCAGAGAAGCGAAGCAGCAGTTTGATCATCGTACTTTTCATTTAATTATTCTAGATATCGGCCTACCAGATGGAAATGGCTATGATTTATGCATGCATTTTAAAAAACATAGCGATACACCAGTTATTTTCTTAACCGCCCTTGATGAAGAAGCAAATGTGGTCATGGGACTGGATATTGGTGGGGACGATTATATTACGAAGCCCTTTCGCGTGAAGGAACTCATGTCCAGGGTGAAAGTGCAATTGCGCAAGCAAGCGCGTTCAGGGTCTTCTTCCATGATCTTAACATCTGAGAATATCAAAATCGATATGAACCTAGTCAAGGCTTACAAAAATCAAGAGAGCATTCCGGTAACGAATTTAGAATATAAGCTTCTTCTCACATTCATGATGAACGCCCACAAAGCACTGAAAAGAGATGAGCTCCTTATGAATATAACGGAAGGTGATGAGGTTTTCTTTGATGAAAATACGTTATCCGTATACATTCGACGTTTAAGAGACAAAGTAGAAGATGATCCGAGAAATCCGCAGTTTATCGTCACACAAAGAGGATTGGGCTATCGCTGGAGCAAGGATGTGAGCAGAGAGTAAGATGATGAAAAATACCGAGTTGAAAGGCTACATCACGATACTGGCCGTTCTGTTAACGTTATTTACCGTTTATCAATTGATGACCCAACAACTGTTCTACAATCAATTGAAAAGCGATTCAACTGCATCATGGGGGGAAATTACCGCAAGATTGGTTGAGCAAAATCCTAAGAATGAAGCAGAAATTATGAAAGTCTTAACTAGACATTCTACGGATCCCAGTCAGTATCAGGAAAAAGGGAGAGAGATCCTAAGGCAGTATGGGCTATATGAGGGCTTGGAATCGCAGCTTTTTCCGCTGCTAAATAACCATATTGCTCGCCATAATCAATTCATGTATTGGGGATTGGTGTGTTTCGGTTGTATGCTCCTTCTGGCAAGCTACATGCAGCACAAGATGATCTTCCATAAAATTAGACAGCTTACCTCGGCAGCGAATAAAATCATCGAGGGAGATTACTCGGTTGTCATCAATGAAAACAAAGAAGGGGATCTCGCGAAACTGGCAGTTTCCTTTCGTTCGATGAAAGATATTATTCGCAAAAGCATGCAGGATTTACGTGAAGAGAGAGCATTTCTAGTACAAATGCTGCAGGATATATCTCATCAATTAAAAACGCCGCTTTCCACCATATCCGTCTACAACGAGATGATGATGAATGAAGGATTGCCGCGCCAGCAACAAGTTCAACTGTTGGGACATAATGATGTGCAAATCTCAAGAATGAATGTCTTGATTCACAATTTGTTGAAGGTAGCAAAAATCGATGCAAGAGCTATTTCATTTGAGAAAGAACCGGCCAATTTAGTAGAGACCATTGAGGACGCTCTTGATCGCTTGCAGAGCATGATTACTAATCAGCATATATCGATTGATTGGCATACCCCGGAGGAAGTAGTCGTTGTTCACGATAAAGTGTGGATGCAGGAAGCATTATTGAATCTGCTGAAGAATGCGATAGAACACTCCGAACCCGGTGAGAAGATTAAGATTGCAATCGAAGATACACCGATTTATACAGAGTTGGTGATTAAAGACTTCGGAGAGGGAATTGCTGCTGAGGAATTGCCGCATATTTTTGAACGATTCTACAAAGCCAGAGGCTCCAAAAAGCATGATTCGGTAGGGATTGGCTTGGCCTTAGCCAAATCTATTATCGAAGCGCATCAAGCCTTGATTAAGGTGGAAAGTGAGAGATACACGTATACGAAATTTACGGTTACGTTCATGAAATACTAATGTTCACTTCTTAACCACAAAAAACAGCGACAGCCGTGGACTAATTATGTCCATAACTGTCGCTGTCTTCATTTCTAGCAGATCCATTTCTTGTTTTTGCAAGAAATGTGGTCGGTATTATATCAACCTAAGGTCAATTAATGAAATAAGTAGCCGTGATGTGGTTGATTGTATAGGTGGAAGGTGCCGCAAACTGCAAATACAGATACCCGTCTTCAGTCGCAGTGAAAATTCTTCCTACATTGCTGTTGAAAAATGTCCCGAGATGATTGCTCGAGTCATATACCGAAAAGTACGAATAGCTCCCTTGTGCATAGACCGTAAGCTGTTGGCCTTTCTTCAAATAGATCCCTTCCAGTGAGCTCAGTTCATTGGGACGAAGTGCAAAGTACTTAACGAACTTCTGTGTTTGTTGAACCTCAGGCTTGACAGCATCGACAGGTGCAGTGGAAGCATATGCAGGTGCTGCTGTAGCCAGGGCGACCAGTACTGATAATGACATAAGCAATTTCTTCAAACGGATTCAACTCCTCTGATAGTTTTGCAAGTAATATCTGGAAGTTATGTTAAATATAACTCAACATCGGATTCTTGTAAACACTAAATTCCGATTTTTTTTGTAGGAAATGAAAAAATATCAATACGTGAAGAAAGGCTGCCAAAATGATTGGCAGCCTTTACTATGATTAAAGATATTGTAATTCATTGATTTGATAAGTTGCGAACTCGAAACTATTAATCAATTGGGTCGGTCAATGCTAAAGATTTCACCTAGCTTCGAGTAGTTGTTACCGGCTAATCGGCTCACAGGCTTTAATCGTTGTGCATCGATACGCCCGCCCTCAACCAATTCTTCCGCAATGTGAAAGCACACGACTCTCCCGATAATGAGATCACATGCTGGAGAAGAAGGCGTTCCGCCGAGAGCAAGAGATTGCTCTAACTTACATTCCATGCGGATTTTGGCTTCGGCAATCCCCGGAACCTTGATCTTGGCGCTCGGGATGGAAGTAAGTTGAGCGAAGTCTACTTCGCTCTCATTAGGCGGAAGATTGGCCGCGGTTAGATTGATTGCCTCGATGTAATCCTCATCCGATATATGAACAACAAACGAGCCTGTTTCCATCATATTTCTAGAAGTATCTTTGCGAACGCCATTTTTCCTTTGAACGGATACAGAAATCATGGGCGGATCGGCAGAGACGATATTGAAATAGCTATAAGGTGCGGCATTTAACACGCCTTCAGCAGACAATGTTGTGATGAACGCGATTGGTCTCGGGAGGATACTGCCGATGAGCAGTTTATAATTATCCCGCTCGGTTTGCTCCTCCGGATAAATGGTTAACATGGGCTCACCCCTGATTAATATGGCTTTGTAACCAAGATGAGGCTGCATGAACCTCAGAATGCGTTAATTGATGGCCATGCTGCTCCCAATGTACGGTTACATGTGCACCCGCTTGGGTTAACAGCGTCTGCAGTTCTTCCGTCTCTTGCGGTGCGCAAATCGGATCGTTCGTTCCTGCACCGATAAATACAGGCGTACCGGACAGGTCGGGCAGTTTCAGCCCGCGACGCGGAACCATAGGGTGATGCAGTATTGCTCCTCTTAGAGAACCTTTGTGGTGAAATAAGAGGCTTCCGGCAATATTGGCTCCATTGGAGTAACCGACTGCAATGAAGTTGTTGCGATCAAGCTCATACTTGGTCGCAGCTTCATTCAGAAATTCATTCAGCTCATTCGTTCTAAAGATAAGATCCTCTTCATCAAAGACGCCTTCGCTTAATCTGCGGAAAAAGCGAGGCATGCCGTGCTCAAGTACGTTCCCTCTCACGCTCAACACGGAAGACTCCGGCGATACGATTTGCGCTACCGGGAGCAAATCATGCTCAGTTCCGCCAGTACCGTGGAGCAGGACGAGTGTAGGCTTTGAAGGATCCGTGCCTTTTTGAAAAATATGCTGCATAATTATTTTCCCTCCAATTCGCGTACTTGGATAGGAGGCAGGAGTTTCTCGATTTGCGCCCGGAGCGGTTCATATTGTGCAGGCAGCTTCAAGTCCGTACCAAGTTCCTCAAATGTCTCGTCACGGGTGAATCCTGGAGGATCGGTAGCAATCTCGAATAAGATTTCCCCCTGCTCACGGAAATAAATTGCATTGAAATATTGACGATCGACGACCGGAGTTGGGTGATATCCGGATTGTGCAACATGCTCTCTCCATTCCTCATGATCCTCAAAGTCTTTGGCGCGCCATGCGATATGGTGCACGGTTCCGTATCCGCCCGAACCGCGTTCCATTGGTGCAATATTAATATCGATTACATTTCCAAGATCGGCGCTCCCTTTGAAGCGCATCCAGTCTCCTTCTTGCCCGATCATATCGAGTCCCATCACGTTTTCAAGCAATTCAGAGGTTGCCTTCGGATGAGTACTATACAATACGGCTCCACCGAACCCTTTAATGGCCTTATCCACAGGGATTCCTCCAAAAGACCATTTGCTATTCGGACCATCCTCTCGTGCCACGATTTCGAGCTGCAGCCCGTCATGATCCGAGAATTGCAAGAATTGTTCGCCGAATCTATCTTTACGGGTAATTTGCACTCCGAAATGTTGCAATCGCGCTTCCCAGAAATCCAATGAGCCCGTAGGAACGACAAACGTTGTCACTCCCACTTGTCCGCCGCCGACGCGGCCTTTCCGTCCCGTTTCCCAAGGGAAAAATGTCATAATCGTTCCGGGACTTCCGTTTTCATTCCCGAAATAAAAATGGTACACCTCAGGGGCATCGAAATTCACTGTCTTTTTTACAAGACGAATACCTAGTATCCCTGCGTAAAAATCGATGTTTTCTTGCGCGTTTCTAGCAAATGCCGTGATGTGGTGAATACCTGTTGTATGTTTCTCCATGATAATTGCTCCTTTTGCATTTATTTTTATTGTTTCCCATAACCTCTTTTTCAATTTAGAAGACCTTCGTCTTGGAACGCTGCTCTCCTTTTCTAATAATAATTAATGATAAGCTGCTTTATAAAAGTTAGTATAACATAAATTATCTCGAAATCAAGATATTAAAATAAAGGGAGCAGAATGCTTATTGAATTTGGAATATGAGACAAGAAGCGGGTAATAAAATGGAGTGGACTCTTAGATGGAGAGGAATGATCCATATGTGGGTGTACCCTAATAATTGGATACCTACCAAATCGCTCGATGAAATGGCCAATACAGAATATGACGTGCTTATTGTGGGGAGTGGCGCAGGTGGGGGAGCGATGCTATATAGATTATGCGAGTTATGGAAAAACCAAGGGGCAAAGCGAATTGGGATTCTTGAAAAAGGGAATAAACTATTTCATTCGCATGCATTAAATATCCCCACCATGAATGTCGACCGTATGCGTGATCAATTATGGCCCGATAATTCTACTCCTATCGGGGAGCGGCTTCCGGAATTTTCAGGAGCTAGGTTAACGTTCGCTCTAGGAGGAAGGACATTGTTTTGGAATGCTGCCTGTCCTCGACCCGCAGAGTTTCAACTTCAATCTTGGCCTGTTCATCCAGAAGAGCTTGACGTATATTTTAGGACTGCCGAGCGTGTATTGCATTGCACTACATCTTATGCTGATGGCTCTACCATGCAAAGGATTCTCTTGAACCGGCTGCATGCAGGAGGTGTGCTAGAAGCGACTGACATGCCTCTTGCCATTGACATGTCAGGTCCGCGTATGGGGGAAATTCATTCTAATGCATGGTTCAGCTCCATTCATTTTCTTGCTTACGCCCTGAATAGCAAACCATTTGATCTAGCATTGGATGCCTATACTACCCGCGTACTCCTCGAAAATGGCAATGCAGCAGGCGTCAATGTAATATCTCCAGATAAAAAAACGCATACCATTCGAGCAAAAAATGTTGTCATTTCTGCAAGTACATTGGAAACACCTCGCATTTTGCTCAATTCAGGCATACAGGGGGCAGCAATCGGACGTTATTTAACCAATCATTCATTTGTATTGGGTACGGGTAAAATAAGCCGCAGCCAGTTCTCTGATAATCTTGGTAACCTGGCAATCTTGAAACGTGAAACAAGAGAATCCCCGTATCAAATCCAAATCTTAGGTCCTAATCAATTTTTCTCTTACCAGCAATTCGAGGATAAAGTGCTCCCGGATCAACTGAGTATCGTATATGCTGCCTTTGGTTTAGTGGAGTCGCGGCCAGAGAATAGAGTTTATTTAGATCCAAATCGTCAAGATGAATACGGCGTGCCTTTGAACCAAGTTGATTTTTCTTATAGCAACAAAGATTATACAGTGATTCAGCAAATGCGTGATGGGATTGCTCGATCCGCAAATGCAATGGGAGTAACCTTAGATGGGGAGCCTACCTTATTTCCGCCAGGTAGCGATGTTCATGAATCTTGTACTTGCCGAATGGGAACTGACCCGGCTAACTCAGCGACTAACCGTTATGGAGAAATTCATGGAGTTACCGGTCTCTACGTCGCTGATAATAGCGTGATACCCGTTCTTGCTGCAGCGAACCCGACAAATTCTACGGTTGCATTAGCATTTCGAACAGCCGATCAAATTGTGCGTACGAATAGGTAAGGCAGTTTTTACTTGGGAGCGTTCATGGTTTGCAGGCATTTGTTCAGCGACTTAATAATGAACCTCCCAGGATAAAAACTTTTCCAGAGATTGACCTGAACCTATCCCGCCACAGATGGAAGAAGACGTATGAAACATGAATCAGGAGGCGAAACTCATAGTAAGTTTGTTTTGAAGTAAATGATGATTCCAAATGAAGAATAGGAGCAAGTAGGATGGGTGCAGTTAAACTTGCAGTTATTTTTTACAGCATGACAGGAACGAATTATCGCTTGGCTCAATGGGCTGCGGAAGGCGGCAAGGAGCAGGGGGCGGAAGTAAGACTATTACAAGTTCCGGAATTGGCCCCTGAAGAAACAATACTGGAGAATCCTGCGTGGAAAGAACATGTTGATCATGTGAAGGATGTACCCGTCGTAACTCTTCAAGATCTTGAATGGGCGGATGCCCTTATTTTTAGCGTGCCGACACGTTATGGCACAATGCCCGGACAATTGAAACAGTTTTTAGATACTACCGGGAAGTTATGGTTCCATGGCAAGTTAGTTAATAAGGTGGTTAGCGCGATGGCTTCAGCTCAAAATCCCCATGGCGGGCAGGAGCAAACCATTCTGGGGATCTATACTGCTATGTATCACTGGGGTGCCATTATTGTTTCACCAGGTTACACGGATCCTTCCCTTTTTACAGCCGGGGGAAATCCATATGGAACAAGCGTAACTGTACAAAACGGTAAAATGGTAGAGGATGTTCAGGCTGCAGTTAGACATCAAGCCAAACGTACCGTAGAAGTCGCAAAATGGATTGTAGCAGGCAGTAATTAGTATGACTCTGTCCGTTGCTGTTCAGGAAGCTGAGAAAGGAAAAAGATTGCCTTCCAATGAGAAATAGGTTGTACCGCCGTTCGTGATTAATATAATCAATGCATCACACTTTTCAGACAAGCCGATTGCAGATAACTCCCGGATATCTGCTGCTCGATCCCAAAAAATTTGCTCAGTTAATGGCAAGGTGTTGGAAGCGGAAACAATCAAATCAGATTGAATGAGAACAGCTCCTTCTTGAAGCAAACTATCAGGTTGAAATATAGATTCTAATAGTTGACTTGTAATTACCGCATTAATGGGTATCCCCCCGTTTATAAACGGTGCTACAGGGTCGTCAGCCTCTATTACAATGAGAGCTTCTTGGCGTTTTCGGCTAAGTTTATGTATGGCTAGAGATAATTCAGTACTGCATTTCGTATACTTGGACAACATACGATTAAGTAAGTATGTCGAGGCAGTTGTTTCCAATTCAAGCAGTTCTCTAGACAACTTTTGGACAATGTCGATGATGCCAATATCATTATGACTGAGAGAGGCGATATTTTGATTCACCTTTTTTTCGATTTCCGTTAGCTTTTCGTTCATTTCGATCCGGAGCTGCGAAAAATCATTATGGGTACTGTGTTTTTTCATATTCAACAATGCACTCCTAATGGTGATTAAGTTCACTCGTCAGGGATTTCGAATCCATACAGCGAGCCGTTAAAGGTAAATGATTTCGCACCTGTTTCCTCAGATACGATGAAGGTTAGGGCATCTGTATTTTCAGATAAGCCAATCGCTGCGCGATGCCTAGTACCGAGCTTGGTCTTGTATAATTTCCGGGTTAGCGGTAGTACATTTGCCGCTGAGACGATAGTATCTTTCTGAATTAAGACAGCACCGTCGTGCAGCGGGCTCCCTGTATGGAAAATGGAAACTAACAGCGTACTTGAGATCTCTGCGGAAAGAGGAGTGCCAACGGTGATCCAATCGTTTATATTATCTTCTCTTTCAATGATAATAAGGGCACCTTTCCGTTGATCGCTCAGCAGCTTAATGGCTTTGAAAATTTCATTGCATTGCGTTGTATAGGGATGAAGAAGTCGACTCAAATGATAGGCGGAAACCAGCTTTCCCGTATCAGAACATATTTTAGAGAGCAACTTCAGATTTTTTAGAATATCGATATCTTCCTGATCCATGCACGCCAACATGCTCTTAATCTTCGTGGACAGCTGTTGAAATTGATTATATACATCAGTCTGCTGAGGAGAAAATAAATCGCAATTACTTTCCATACGCAACCTCCTTTACATCATATTGTTTCCATTCCCTTTTAAATTATGAGTGATTTCATTCATCCAAGTGATCTTACATATTAATGTTCTGAATTATTTCCCAGCGCAGAAAAGTTGACGAAAAGAGAATCATCATGTTACTATACATCTCGAAATCAAGATATTCGAATTCAAATATTTTTGGATTTTTGAAAGGTGAGAGTAAGGATGAAGTTTTTAACCAAGTTCTTTACTTCAAAACATAAGGAGGAAAAAGCAATGGCAGAATTAAATATCGGAATCATTATTGGATCAACACGTGAAGGTCGTGTAAGCCCTCAGGTGGCAAAATGGGTCAAAGAAATCGCAGATCAACGTGGAGATGCGAATTATACAGTTATTGATATTGCAGATTACAAATTACCTTTACTAGGTGAACCAGGGCAAGATGCTTCTGGTGCACAAGGTTGGTCAGAAGTGATTGCGAAACAAGACGGGTTTGTATTCATCGTACAAGAGTACAATCATTCCATTACAGGTGCTCTCAAAAATGCACTGGATTATCTACGTGTAGAATGGAATAACAAAGCTGCGGGTATTGTATCTTATGGCTCTGTAGGTGGTGCACGAGCAGCCGAACATCTGCGCGGTATTATGGGTGAGCTATTGATTGCAGATGTGCGTGTACATCCAGCATTGTCACTATTCACAGATTTTGAAAATGGTACTGATTTCAAACCAAAAGCCGTCCAAGCCGATTCTGTTAATCAAATGTTAGACCAATTGATCCCTTGGTCCAAAGCTTTATATACAATTCGTTAATCTTAATTACAGTTCAAGCAATGATCAGGCATTATTCAGGGAAATTGATGCAACAAATTAAGAAATGTAAAGCAACTATACGCACTTACTGGAATTGGAGCTATTTTGCTGCCTTTCTCATTAGTGAATAGCATGAAATAAGGAAGCGGAGACGTAACCAAAACACCTTCAAGGGAATGTTCTTGTATCGCAAGATATGAAGCATCCTTGGAGGTGTTTTTGCGTTGGCATTGAAAATGATCTCTCCAATAATCGGATAACAGATAACATCATTTGGCGACCATCTATGCAGGATTTTTTTTCTTCTTCGTTTACATTCGATTCGAAATAGAGCGACAAATCACAAATGTTACTTTTAGGTGCCTATATAACTTAAAAGTGCGTACTTACCATCGTAAAACATACTCCTTATAATACATGTTGTGGACATCTTCAAACCTTGAGGCCGTGTTATCACTGACTCCGTAGGACATATTTATTAATAGAGGAGGATAGGATTCTATGCCATTCATTGAGCTTAAAACTTGGCCAACCATGTCAACAGAAGAAAAAAAGGAATTCATTTATACCGTAACCGAACTTACAACAACATTATTACAGATTGTCCCTGATAAAATTCAAGTATTAATCACTGAGCTTGAGAAAGAAAACTGGGGAAAAGCCGGGGCAATAGCAAGCGATGCTGCCTTTGCTGAGCAGAGCAGGGTGGTTAATTGGGAGACAAAAGAGTCTTATCATACGCTGGATAGTAACATAGATGGAATGGCTATTATCACGATTGATATCTGGAATACATTTGATCAAGATACAAAAGATAAGTGGGTAAACCAGCTTACACAAGTCACATCTACATTGACTCATGCACCTATCGATAAAGTACTTATCGTCATTCGTGAAATGATTCCAGGAAACTGGGGACAAAGTGGTGTAACGGGAGCAGATAAAGACTTTCTTTCCAAAAGTCGAACATGTTAAAAACGATACATCCCATATCCATTTTGCAAGTAGAAAGGAGCACTTCATGAGTATGTTTTCCAATCATTATAGCTATAATCGGATGTATAAAGAAGGGGAGTTGACATTAGGCTTCCACATTCCATTAGAAAATTATCAGTTCGGGACACCGACAATGGAAAAGCAAGTGGAGTTATCGCAATTAGCTGAGCATTATGGTTTTACCGGTCTATGGCTTCGAGATGTATTATTAGAAGATCCTTCGTTTGGTGATCCAGCAGTAGGTCAAATCTATGATATGCTCATTTATTTAACCTATTTGGCAAGCCAGACGAAAGAAATTGCCTTAGGAACATCGGCGATTGTCCTTTCTTTACGTCATCCCTTACGAGTAGCTAAGGAAATCGCAACGATCGACCGATTATTTCCAGAGCGCTTGATTATGGGCGTTTCATCTGGAGATCGGAGAGCTGATTTTCACGGTTTAAACGTGAATCATGATGATCGGGGAGATCGATTCGTTGAAGCATTTCATTATCTAAACAAAGTGTTATACGAAGAATATCCCTCTATTCGATCTTCATTAGGGGCCATTCAGGGAAGTAATTTAGTTCCGAAACCGACAAAGCGAATTCCAACGATGATTACAGGGTTCGCGCAGCAATCGATGGACTGGTTTGCGAAAAATGGCGACGGATGGATGTATTATCCACGAAGCCCGCATCTTCAAGCGGAGGCTATCCGACAGTGGAGAGAACTTGTGGAACAGTACCATCCTGGAGTCTTCAAACCATTTACGCAGCCCATGCATTTGGATTTGTCAGAGAATCCTAATGAAATGCCTACCCCAATTCGTCTGGGGTTCCGCGTAGGACGGAATCGATTAGTGGAACTACTGAACATCTATAAAGAAATTGGCGTAAATCATCTTTTCTTTGCGTTATTCGATAGTAGAAGACCGGCTGAAGAAGTCATTCATGAGCTAGGCGAAGAGATACTGCCTCATTTTCCAGCAATTAAGCAATAATAAGAAAATATAGGGGAGTGGAGTTGTTGGAGTTCATATCCGTTTCCACTCTTTCTTTAACAACATTCAACGTTGGAGGGATTCCATATGTTTCTGAATTTGAAAGGGAAGACTGCGCTAGTTACAGGATCTACAGCAGGTATTGGTAAGGCAATTGCTACGTCATTAGCAATTGAAGGCGTTACTGTCATTATAAACGGACGCCGTGAGGATAAGGTTAAACAAACTATCAAAGAAATTCAAGAACAGGTTCTAGAAGCTGTTCTACAGTCATTGGTATCTGATTTAGGCACAGATCGGGGATGTCAAAAGGCTATAGAGGAATATCCAGAGGTAGATATTCTTATTAACAACCTTGGGATTTTTGAGCCGAAAGAGTATTTTAATATCCCCGATGAAGAATGGTTTAAAATGTTTGAGGTCAACATTATGAGTGGTGTTCGGCTTACTCGGTGGTACCTAAATCAAATGATTCAAAAAAAGGAAGGAAGAGTTATATTTGTTGCTAGTGAAGCAGCCATTATGCCATCTCTAGAAATGGCTCATTATAGCGCGACGAAGACGATGCAGCTCTCGCTTTCACGTAGTTTATCTGAGCTGACGAAAGGAACAAATGTAACTGTCAACACGATTATGCCAGGTTCCACTCTGACGGAAGGCGTGGAAACGATGCTAAACAGCCTTTATCCCAATGAGGAATTGACCATGGAAGCAGCTGAATTGCGTTTTATGAAAGAAAATCGGCCAACCTCTATCATTCAGCGGCTTATTCGACCAGAAGAAATCGCACATTTTGTAACGTTCCTAAGTAGTCCTCTTTCTTCAGCCATTAATGGTTCTGCGTTGAGAATCGATGGAGGACTAGTACGTAGTGTATTTTAGTATTAGTGGAATGCAAGTACTTCGTACGATGAACAGAGTTTAGACTTCTAACGAGTAACCCTAAGATTCATGCCGTCATGGCTACGAGTCTTGGGGTTGTTTATCGTTTACGTCGTCATTTCTTTATTTCGGAACCACATTGCGAGCAGATCTGTAATAAGCACTACGGTGACTATGATCAACGGTTGTCCAAACTTACTCATAGGTAAGGGGATGGCAAAAGAAATTACTGCATTTATGCAGGCCATTCCTATAAATAACCCAGCAATTAGTACCAAGTAAACATGTAAGTCCCTCATGTTGTTGCGATAGACAAAATGGATGGTTAGTAATGCAATAAAGAATAAATAATAAAATAGTGCCCCAAAAGTAGATGACCATTTTTCATACTGGATGGCAGTATCGAGCTCTTGCGAATGATTAAGTCGAAAATAGTCAAGCATTCCATAACTGTAGTAAAAAATAATCGTCAAAATGGAATATACAATAAATAATGTTCTAGACAAGGATGTATGTGAACGAAGCGCAGCGGATACATTCAACATTGACTCCTCCTCAATCTATTACTCCTGTTATAAATCCAGTTATTTATTGCCATGGAAAATGATATCACTCATCCAGTAATTAGTAAATACACCATAATGATTTACGTAATTAAAATAATGTATCCCTCTTGGATTGGGTCATTTTCCTTAATTTCTTGAACCGAGAGTCCTTCATCAGTCATGGTTCCCCTTACTCATTTCACATGTGAGGCATGATGATCGGTTTGCTGTGAAGCATCATCTCTAGATCTTAAGTCATTATTTTAGCTGCCTTAAGAAAGTTGATACCGTGAGCGTTCCTGATAGGAAATAAAATAGGAACTTGACGATTTCCTTAAGCCCCTTTACTATGAAAACAAGGTACCCTTTTCTTGGTAAATAAGTGTGAAAATCCAAAACCTAAGTAGCCTGCAGTGAACGGTTTCAAATGATCATTTTAGTTGTCTTTTATATATTTACACTAAATCATTAAGGAAGTATAATGTCTAAATAAAACCATACATAGCAAATAAAGGTTTATTCTTGTGTCGAATTTGTCGTCGAAACGTTCGATGAAACGACAGGGTTTGGCAAAAACGAGATGATGGAGAGGGAATTAGACAAGTATTAAGCGTACAAGACTTTCTGTATATAATCACTCTGTAAAGATTAATCGTTGTTTAGGCACGTTAATTTTTCTTAGTGTACATAGTTCTCGTAGGCAATAGTCTATTTTTTTAAAGAAGATAGATTAGTGGCGAAGCTATGCCTTTAGAGTAAAAATGATGGATTAATAAAATATTGCAGACATGGATGAGGAGCGACTTATGAATTCCTGATCCTTTTTTTGTTCTACGATAACGATACATAAGCGCAGTAAACAGGTTTACATAGAAAATAGTTCACGGGTTAATCATTGAATTTCAAATCCGGACGAATCTGAATTATGCCGTCAAAAGGAGAAATAGTATGGGATGGTATGCGCTTTTTGTGGAAACGGGCAGTGAAGACATTGTTCAGAAATGCTTGAAGTCACAATTCGGCCAAGCAGATTTGTATTCATGTGTTCCGAAACGGCTAGTTCCTGAAAAAAGAGATGGGGAATTTTACAGTGTCGTCAAAACATTATTTCCTGGCTATCTATTGATTCATACGAAGATGACTCCGACCATGTATTATGAGCTAAAAAAAATACCGAAGTACTACCGATTGCTCCGCAATTCAACGTTTATGCTAGACAAAGTTAATCGAAGGGCACAGAAGTCAATGGGACCACTCTTAGAAGTGGGACATCCAGACAACAATTGCGACGATTTTTTCAACGAAATAGATGAGGGCGAAATCAGACAGATCCTGCAGCTCATCAATCATGAAAATATTATCGAGTATTCGAACGTTATTGTAGAAGACTCCAAGGTATGTGTTCAATCTGGGCCGTTATATGGCTTAGAAGAGATGATCAAAAAAATTGACAAGAGAAAAAGAAGAGCACAAATTACGATTAGTTTTTCGGGTGGTGAGCGCTTGATTGATGTAGGAATTGAAATCTTGATGCCGGATAGACATGACATGCGAGAGGTTAATGAAAATTTGGGTTAACGAAAGGCGATAGACTCATTCACTATAAAGAAGAGGGGTAATATTTTGTTTGTCGAAAATCTTGAACTTACGAAGCAACAAAAAGAGAAGCAAGAGGAATTTAAAGCTTTTGTTGATTCTGAAGTCGTACCCGTAGCAGCGCATATTGATCAAGAGGAATGTGTGCCCGATTCCGTACTTCAGAAGATAATGGAGAAAGGGTACTGGGGAGCACCGATCCCTGCTGCATACGATGGGGCTAACATGGACTACATTACTTACGGGTTATGGAATGAAGAGATTGGTCGCGGTTGTGCAAATTTACGGAATATCATTGGTGTTCAAGGGATGGTCACTTCCTCTATTCTACGGTGGGGCTCCCAAGAGCAGAAGCAGTACTGGCTGCCACGGATGAGTTCAGGCGAACTCATGGCTGCATTTGCGATTACAGAGTCCCAAATCGGAAGTGATATCAAAAACCTTCAAACGAAAGCTCAACGAGTGGGAGAAGAGTACGTTATAACAGGACAAAAAAACTGGATCACCTTCGCACAAAGAGCGGATGTCTTTTTGGTATTTGCACAATGTGAGGGACAAGCCGTAGCCTTGTTAGTTGAACGAAATACACCGGGCCTAACCATCCTTCCGATAACTGGCATGTTAGGATTCAAAGGATCCATGTTAGCTGAATTGCGTTTTGAAGAATGCAGAGTGCCAACCGATAACTTGGTTGGTAATGTCGGCTTCGGGCTATCACTTGTTGCTAATAACGGCTTAACTCATGGACGGTATAGCACAGCTTGGGGAGCCGTTGGCTTAGCTCAAGCTTGTTTGAATGCGAGCTTAGACTATGTAATGGACAGAAAACAATTTGATCACTATTTGAAAGAGCATCAATTGATTCAACAAATGATTGCTGATATGGTGACCAATACGATCGCTGCAAGGCACCTCTGCTTCAGAGCAGGCCAGTTATGGGACAAGAATGAGGTAACCGCTACCTTTGCTACTTCGTTGGCCAAATATTTTTCTTCTGTCCATGCCTTTAAGGCGGCGAAGGATGCGGTTCAAATACACGGAGCGAACGGTTGCAGCCGCAACTACCCTGTTGAGCGATATATGAGGGATGCCAAGATTATGGAGGTTGTAGAAGGAAGCACCCAGATTCAGCAGGTCTTAATTGCACAGGATGCATTTCATCTATTAAAAAACTGATTTGATAAATCAATCAGAATAGAAGAAAGGAATGGGTATTACGATGAATAATAGTCATTGCATTCTACTTGATAAACCAATCTCCATTAACCACGCCGAGGAGTTAGAAAGACGGATATTTTTCGTCTCTGCCAACATCCAGCAATTTCAACTGATTAAAGGTGAGAGTACGATTGATGGCATTGAGGTCAGTCTCTTGCCAGGAACCGACCCAGTTGAAATTAAAAATAAACTCATCTCTGTGATCGAAAACGAAATCTTGCTTCAAATGGTGATACCACCACGAGTTGTTTGGGAATCCAATAAAAGCGGGACGAACTTTCAGGATGATGTATTTGATAAATTGCTTGAAAACCAAATGGTTTATGAGATGGGTGAAGGCCAGGTATGCTTCGGAGATAAGCTGATCCTCTTAATGGACTCCTTAGATCGATTGATTAAAGAGATGACGATATCTCAATTTGGAGCAACCGAATACCGCTATCCAACATTAATTTCGGCAAAAGCCTTAGAGAAATGCGGATATTTCAATTCGTTCCCACATTTCTTAATGTTTGTTACAAGGCTTCATAATGATATTGATAACTACCAAGATTTCCTCGATGAGTACAAATCTCACGACAAACTCGATTCCTATTTACTTCCCTACTGTCAAAATGTTGACTACTGCTTGCCTCCAACCATGTGTTACCACACCTTTCATCAATTCCAAAATACGCAGCATGCTGAAACCCAAAATCGTGTCGTTACAGCTATCGGGAAATCGTTCCGTTATGAATCCAAGTATCATCGCACCTTAGAAAGACTATGGGACTTTTCGATACGTGAAATTGTGTTTATGGGATCCAGAGATTTCGTGTTGGATAGCCGACAAAAATTTATGGAAGCATCGTTTTCACTGTTTCAAAGATTAGGATTGGAAGGACACTGCGAGATCGCTAGTGATCCATTCTTCTGCAGCCATGATACGGCGGCGAAAATATTTAATCAAAGAATGCAAGAACTCAAATACGAGCTCCGATTAAAGGTTGCAAGCGATCGAACCATTGCAGCAGCCTCTTTTAATTTTCACGATCACTTCTTTGGTGAGCAATTTAACATTAAACGTGGTGAAGAAGATTGGGTTTCAACTGGATGTGTTGGTTTCGGTATAGAAAGATTAGCATATGCGTTTATTTGCCAACACGGTTTGGATGAGAAACATTGGGCAAAGATTCTATCGAGTGCATGTCCTGAAGCTCTTCTCGCTGAATAAATCACGCCACGATGAACCTTCGACTGCTTGCCTGTGATGAAGCAACCTATCAAAGCTGTTTTTAAAATTTTATAATTATGGGGGACTGGATGGAGCAACAGCGTCTATTTCAAATCTTAGAACTCGATGGCACATTACGAATTGACAATATGGTAATCAACGAGAAATTGGCCATGGAGATGTACAAGCTTCTTGTATTAAATCGGATATTTGATCGGAAGCTGGTGAACATGCAGCGAAAGGGCCAAATCGGTACTTATGCTGCGTTCGAAGGGCAGGAGGCAAGTCAAGTTGGAAGCGCTATGGCTCTGATGGAGCAGGATTGGATGTTTCCTACCTATCGAGATCATGCAGCGATGCTGACCTTCGGATATGAGATGGTAAAAATCATTTGGTATTGGATGGGTAGAATTGAGGGGTGTGTCCCACCCGATAACCGAAATATCCTTCCTCCTTATGTCCCGATTGCGACACAGATTCCCCAGGCAGCGGGGGCTGCCTGGGCTAGTAAATATAAGAATGAACGTGCTTGCTCTCTTGTTTACTTTGGCGATGGAGCAACCTCAGAAGGGGATTTTCATGAAGGATTGAATATGGCCTCTGTCTTCAAAGCGCCAGTAGTGTTTTTCTGCCAAAACAATGGCTATGCAATTAGTGTTCCGTTCTCCCGTCAAACTGCCAGTGAAACCATAGCGCAAAAAGCAATCGCTTATCAAATGGAGAATGTTCGGGTTGACGGTAATGATGTATTTGCCGTGTATGTTGCGACCAAAAACGCCTTGGAAGCTGCAAGAAGCGGTAAGGGGCCAACTCTCATAGAAGCGGTAACGTATCGATATGGTCCTCACACGACTGCTGATGACCCAAGCCGCTATCGAAGCACTGAGGAAAGTGAGTCATGGAAATCACGAGATCCAATACTGCGTTTAGAAGTATATTTGCGCAGACAGGGTGTACTGGATCAAGATGTACAAGAAAAAGTTGCTACAGAAGCGGAACGATTAGTGAATGATGGCATTCAATATGCACTCACAATTCCAAAATCGGATCCAGCGATCATGTTTAATCATGTGCTTTCCAATAAACCGTGGAATATTCAAGAGCAGGAGAGCAGCTTCAATCGCTTTATGCAAGAGCATCATCAATAGATTTCACGGAGGGACTGGATATGCAGAGGGACTTGAATCTCGTTCAGGCAATAAATGAGACCTTGGATTTGTTATTGGCCGAAGATGACAAGGTACTTCTCTTAGGACAAGATATTGGTAAAAATGGCGGTGTCTTCCGTGTGACCGAAAACTTGTTTCATAAGTATGGTGATCAGCGCGTAGTAGACACTCCTTTGTCTGAAGCCGGTATAGTAGGTTGTGGAATTGGTTTGGCGTTGAATGGTCTTAAACCCATTGTCGAAATCGAATTTTTGGGATTTATCTATCCTGCCTTAGAACAAATCTTGTCACATCTCTCAAGACTGCGCATGCGGACACAAGGCAAATATGAAGTTCCGTTAATCATAAGAGCTCCCTTTGGGGCTGGGGTACGTGCTCCTGAGCTGCATTCGGAGAGCATTGAGTCTCTGTTTTTCCAATCACCAGGGTTAAAAGTCGTCATACCTAGCAACCCCTATGATGCCAAGGGTCTTCTTATTGCTGCGGCAGAAGGCAATGATCCCGTCATTTTTCTAGAGCCTATGAAAATTTATCGCAGCGTGCGTCATCCTGTACCACAGCATCGATATTCGGTTCCACTTGGTAAGGCGAACGTTATGAAAGAAGGAACAGATATCACAGTTATCTCTTGGGGCTCCATGGTTTGGAATGTGGTTCAAGCGGCGGAGCTGCTTGAGAAGTCCCAAGGCATTCGTCTGGAAATTGTGGATCTTCGTACCTTGTATCCGTTTGATATCGAGACGATTCAGGAATCCGTAAGAAAAACGCAGCGGGCCGTGATCGTACACGAGGCTCCATTGACAGGTGGTGTAGGAGCAGAACTTGTCGCTGTGATCCAGGAGCGAATGTTCAGTAATTTGAAATCTCCAGTAAAGCGAATCACGGGATTCGACGTTCCCATCCCTCAATTTTCAACCGAAGATTATTATCTGCCGTCTACCGACAGAATTGTTCATGAAATCGAACAAATGCTAGTTTCACTGGAGAGGTGAGCCGTTATGAAGTATGAATTTTATTTTCCGGAACTTGGTGAAGGACTTTTTGAAGGATATATTGTAGCCTATCTCGTCAAAGAAGGAGAACACGTCGTTGAGGATCAGCCGCTTGTAGAAGTCCAGACGGATAAGGTGACAACTGTGCTTCCTTCACCGGTTGCAGGGGTAATTGACAAACTGCCTTATCATCCTGGAGATGTCGTCACAGTTAACGATGTAATCATTGTCATTGATCACGGGAAGGGGGCAGCGTCAGACGCAGTAAATTTCGAGTGGTTAACAATGGACGCGACGAAGGGAAAGAAGGCTGCATGGAATGATTTTGGCATCAACCTAGGTGCTTATCCGAACGTAGTCGTGGGCAATTCGCACGATGATTCGATTGTAACAATGACCTCCATGCGCAAGGAAATAGCGAATATTGTTACCAAATCAGTGCAAACCATTCCTCATGTGACGGTTTATGCAGAGGCGGATATTACAAATCTGCTCATGCATAAGCAAAGATTACAGATGAATCATGGCGTACGCTTCACATTGACACCAATCTTTTTGAAAGCATTATCTCTAACACTAGGCCAATATCCGTTGTTTAACGCTCATGAGCATAACGGTTCATTGAAGCTCTTTCCAACTCATAACATTGGGATTGCGGTGGACACGAACGACGGAGTCGTTATTCCTAATATTAAACAGGTGAATGAAAAACCAGTTGATGCATTGGCTGACGAGATTAATGATCTCATCGAGAGAGCAAGGTCAAGAAAATTGTTAGTTACAGATTCACGAGAGGGAACAATTACAATTAGTAATGTAGGAGCAATAGGGGGAGGCTTCGCAACGCCAATTATTTTTTATCCCCAAGTTGCTATTGTTGCCTTATATCGTGCGGATAAAAAAGCAGTTGTCACCGAGAATGACGAGATTGTGGTTAGAAAAATGCTTCCGATTACGTTAACGTTCGATCATCGTTTCTTTGATGGTGCAGACGGACTCCGATTCATCAATACCTTTAAGGCTAATCTAGAGAGTCAATATGAAACATATTTAGATGAACTCCATTTTCACAGCGTAACGTCTAATTCCTCATTAAACGAATAATATTTATGGAATGACACCCTTGAATTAGAATACTTTCCCATCCAATCCAACATCCAAGATATTCATTTACATACATTTGCAAAAGAGACCTAAGGGTGTACCTCACTTGATTAACTTATCGAATATCGCTGACATCTGGAATAGGAACGAAATGTAGTTTGACTTTTTCCATCTCCCTAGGAAATTGGGAAGCGAGTCAAACCCAAATTCAAAAATATGCTATGAGGAGATGTAAGAAGAGTGAAAAATCTGATCGAATTCAGAAACGTAACAAAAGAATATAAAGTAGGGGAAGTACCGATCAAGGCTTTGGCAGGTGTTGATTTTTCCATAGCAGAAGGGGAGTTCGTTGTTGTTCTAGGTGCCAGCGGCGCCGGAAAAAGTACGATTCTGAATATCCTTGGCGGCATGGATACGGCTTCTACTGGACAAGTGCTTGTTGGCAATCAAGAAATTACGAAGTTGAGCGAGAAAAAATTAACTGATTACCGTGCCGAGAAGATTGGCTTTGTATTTCAATTTTATAACTTAATTCCGAATTTGAATGCGCTGGAAAATGTTGAATTTGCCACGGAAGTATGTAAAAACCATCTGGATGCAAAAGATGTGTTATCCAAGGTTGGATTAAAAGACCGCATTAAAAACTTTCCTTCCCAACTATCTGGAGGAGAACAACAACGCGTAGCGATCGCGCGAGCCGTTGCGAAGAATCCGTTGCTCTTACTGTGTGATGAGCCGACTGGGGCATTAGATTATGTGACAGGCAAAGCCGTGTTAAAGCTTCTTCAAGATTTGAACAAGGAAACGAAGAAGTGCGTGGTCTTGGTCACACATAACTCTGCAATTGCTCCTATGGCGGACAAAATAATAAAGGTAAAGAGCGGGATGATCGAGAGCGTGACGATCAATCAGGACAAACAGAATGTTGAAGGGATCGAGTGGTAATGATGAAGTTATTTCTAAAATTACTCAGAGATATCAAACAATCGATCGGACAATTTCTCGCGTTTGTGTTGGTTATCGCAGTGGGCGCTTTTTTCTATGCAGGCTTGTTCACGTTAAGCGGTAATCTTAGCGATTATACGAAGGCTTACTATACGGCACATAATTTAAGCGATTTGAATGTTTACTACGATCACATATCTAAGCAGGATGTCACAAATTTAAGCGAAAACCAGGGGATTAACAAAATCGAAGCACGGTACACATTAGATGCAACACAAGTTTTTGAAAATTTGAAGGCTGCAATCAAAATTCACTCGATTCCCGCTAATAATGAAATTAACATACCTACAGTCATTGAGGGCCGAATTCCGTCAGGAGCGGATGAGGTCTTGCTCGATTCCCATTATGCTAAAGAGCATAAGTACCAAGTCGGTTCTCAAATTCATCTTAGCGTGAATGACAATCCGATGACATTCACCATTAGCGGCTTGGGCGAAAACGTGGAGTATGTGAAAAAGAACGAAATTCAAGATCATAAATCCTCTGGAGTGGCCTATATAGCAGAAGCTGCTATTCCACGAATCGCAGGCAGTCTAACTTATAATGAAATCTTGGTTGATGCGAAGGAAGGTTACGATATTGACCAATTGGGCCAAACCATTAAAGCGCAATCCACAGAGCTCACCTATGTGAACCAAGTCAGTAAAGAGCGCACATTCGGCTATTCCCAACTGAAGCAAACCATTCATAACAATAACTTAATGAGCAAGGTCATCCCGCTCGTTCTCTTTATTATCGAAGCGATTATTCTATTCCTCACCATGACGCGAATTATTGATTCGCAGCGAAATCAAGTAGGTATCATGAAGGCGCTGGGTATAAAAAACCGAAACATCATGCTCCATTACATGGGCTACCCGGTACTTGTAGGGATTATAGGCTCCATACTAGGCTGCATTGCTGCTTCAAGTATATTTATTCCATTAGTTAAGGTATCCAATGCTAAGGCCTACTCGCTGCCTGACATTGCCTTCTCTATGTCCTTAACTTCCGTGATTCCTCCCATTCTTGTCTCTAGCGCGTTCGGAATCCTGTCCTGTTACTTAAGCGGCAGAGCCATCCTTCGAGAATGTGCAGCTCAGGCAATGCGCCCCAAACCACCTAAGAAGATGAAGAAGCTGCTCGTCGAAAGAATTCCAGGTATCTGGAGTAATATTTCTTATAACTACAAGCTCATCTTGAGAAATATATTTTTAAATAAACCAAAAGCAATCGCCAGCTCAGTTGGCGTTGTGGTGAGCACGGTATTGTTGATTACAGCTTTTGGTACGATGACATCCTTGCAAAAGGTTGCCGATCAAATTGAAAAGGTGAACACCTATGATTTAAGAGTCGATTACACGAAAGAAAGTGCCCCGAAGACGATACAACTCCCCGCGGGCATTAAGAGCAGTTATGATTTATCCAACTTTTCCGTGGAATTCATAAAAGGAGACACTAAACAAAATGCTACGTTAATTGTTACAGAGAAAGAAAACAGTCTTATCCACTTCTTCGACGAAAAAGGCAATTCGATCGCTTTGAACGATAACGGTGTGCTGGTACCCCAATCGTATGCCAACAACTATCAGATTGCAGAAGGGGATAGCATTCAAATCAAGTTCACTTCGCCAGAGTTTGCCAACAAAACAGTTGAAATGAAGGTAGTACAAATATCCACCCAGTTTTCGAACCCTTCGTTCTATATTACGCCATCGTATTTGCAAAGCTTTGGCATCGAATACAAACCAACGTCGCTAGTAGTAGAATCAAGCAGCGCTTCAGACCTTCCTAGCGTTCGTCATTTCTTCGAACAAGATAAACAGGTAGATACGATTGCGGATAAGGCAGACTTGAAGAAATCCGCGCAATATATTTTGAAGCAAAATAGCTTTATTTTCATTATGTTTATTATCAGTGCCATCATACTTTCTTTTGGCGCAATCTATACGATATCCTCCATTAACATTTATGAGCGAAATCGTGAGCTGGCCACATTAAAGGTATTAGGCTATCCGAAGCCCAAAATAAACCGGCTTATCTTCTTCGAGAATATTATCCTTACCACCTTTGCGGTTATTATCGCGTTACCGATTAGTGGCTACATGTATACCCTTGTCGTGAAGGCGTTGTCCAGTGCCCATCAGCAAATTCCGAATCAATTAAACCTATTCGTCATGCTGATAGCGGTTATTCTTGCATTCGTGCTTACTATTCTTTCAAGCTTACTGCTACGGAGAAAAGTATCACGAATCAATATGATTGAATCGTTGAAGAGTGTGGAGTAGTGAAAAAACAGCCTTACGTTCTTTGAGAACTGCAGGCTGTTTTTTTATATGCAGCAAGAGATTCTCAATTGTTAAGAAACCAACCAAGAAGCCAAGAAAGGAATCCTTTAAGGAGGAGATGAGACAAGATGAGTGCAGAAAAATCCTTTACCAAAGCTGAGATTACCGCGTATTTGGCAGAATTAGTGGAAGACATTTTGGATGAAAAAGTGGAGGATTACAACGAACCATTTATCAACTTGGGATTAGTCTCGGTTGACATTCCTCTATTTACGAAAAAAGTGTCCATGCAATTTGGAATGGAAATCGAAGTTACATCGATTTTTGAGAACTCGAACATCAATCTGTATGCAGACTTCTTATACAACGCATTAAACCAATCAGATGCTTCCGCAGTGAGTAATGAGGATCTGGACGGTGCCTTGGATGGGCCTAATTCCGATGATGATGTTGCAATTGTCGGAATCAGCTGCCGCTTCCCAGGGGGAGCCAATAGTCCTGAGGAATATTGGGACGTGTTAATGAGCGGAATTAATGGCATTTGTGATATGCCTGCAGATCGATGGGATGTTGATCACTATTTTAGCGATAACAAAGAAGAGCCTGGAAAGATGTATTCCAGGAAGGGTGGATTTCTAAACCTACCGATTGATCGATTTGACCCGAAATTTTTTAATATGTCACCCAAAGAAGCCAAGTCTCTCGATCCGCAGCAGCGACTGCTGCTGGAACTGACATGGGAGGCATTTGAAAATGGGGGCATCAATATTGCTCAGCATTATGGAAGCAATACGGGGGTATATATCGGAATCGCCGGAGAAGAGTATTCGTTCGGCCACTATAAATCGGGAGATTTAACTAAAATAGATGCCTACTCGCTTACTGGAACAACGTTCAGTACCGCTTGCGGCAGAATCTCCTACACGTTTGGGTTTGAAGGGCCTTCCTTCTGTGTGGACACCGCATGTTCTTCCTCCCTGACTGCACTTCATTTAGCTAGCAAAGCGATTAAATCTGGTGAGGTAGATACCGCAGTCGTGGGTGCGGTGAATTTGATGATTTCACCTGCCGTTCATGTGTGCTTCTCCAAGCTGGAAGCCATATCTACTGACGGACAAAGTAAAAGTTTCGATGCTGCAGCAAATGGATATGGTCGAGGTGAAGGCGGCGGGGTGTTGCTCTTAAAACGCCTGCGTGATGCCAAAAAGGATAACGATAATATTCTTGGTATCGTAAGAGGAACCGCGATCAATCAAGATGGCAAGAGCAATGGATTAACGGCACCGAATGGGTTAGCTCAAGAGAAAGTAATCACGAAAGCATTAAAAGAAGCAAGATTGACTTATTCCGATGTTGATTATATGGAAATGCACGGAACCGGTACTAAGCTTGGTGATCCGATTGAGGTGAAGGCCGTTGTCAATACCTATGGCAAAGATAGAGCTATGGACAATCCACTTCAGATTGGTTCGGTGAAATCGAATATTGGGCATTTGGAAGCGGCAGCAGGAGTGGCTAGTATTATCAAGGTGCTATTAGCGTTCAAAAATGAGGTTATCCCTGCAAATTTGAACTTTAATGAGCCTAACCCTTTTATTCCTTGGGAGAAATCACCGGTTTCCGTTATTGCTGAAAATACAGCTTGGAAAAGCGAAGGTCGAGTAAGAAGGGTGGGCGTTAACGGTTTTGGCTTCGGAGGCTCCAATGCCCACATCATCTTGGAAGAGCCGCCTAAGAGAGAAGCGCCACAGACAAAAGATACTGATCCTATCACTATCGTAAAAATAGCTGCCAAAAGTGAAAAGGCATTAGTCGAAAATGTGATAAGCAATCTTGCATATTTGAAGAGAAACCCTCAGATTGCGCTCAACGATTTTGCGTATACCAATAATAAGGCCAAGGCTGATTTTGCTTACAGGCTTACGGTTACGGGTCAGAACCGAGAAGAGTTAGTGAACAGGCTGCAAGCCTACATAGATACGAACAACAAAGCGGGGATCTCCACGAGACATCGTGAACACATCGATATGCATCAGGACACCAAGCTGGTGTTCTTGTTTACGGGACAAGGATCGCAGTACGTCGGCATGGGGAAGGAGTTGTACGAACACAACCCTTCGTTCCAATTGGCTTTTGACCAATGTGATCGATTGTTTGAGCCGTTTATCAATAAGTCGCTAGTAGAAATGATCTATAGCGATAAATATACCGGGAAAGATATTGCGAGAACCCTCTATGCACAGCCTTTAATCTTTTCAATCGAATATGCATTACTCAAGTTCTGGGAGAGTGTAGGGGTTACTCCTGAAATCGTGCTGGGCCACAGCATAGGGGAATATACTGCAGCAGTTGCCGCTGGCATTCTGACACTTGAGGACGCAGTGAAGCTGGTTGCGCTTCGCGGTCAACTGATGGATTCAGCTCCGGGAGAGGGAGCAATGTCGGCTATTTACACAAGTAAGACTGTGATCGAAGATCTGCTGAGAGGCTATGAGGGTAGGGTGTCTATTGCCCTGCATAATGCAGAAGAGAGTATCGTAATATCCGGAGAGCGGGATGCTGTTGAGGCAATCTCGACGGAAGCAGAGAACAGAAAAGTGAAAGTGAATCGACTGCATGTATCCCATGCATTCCATTCTCACTTAATGATTCCGATACTGAAGCAATTTCGAGATGTTGCGCAGAATGAGGTGGAATTTAGAAGCAGTAGGCTGACCTATATATCGGCCACCCTCGGGAGAGCCGTGGAACAAGATGAAGTATTAGACGCCGACTACTGGACGAATCACATCAAGGATAAAGTCGATTTCTACCATGCATTATCCCAATTACAGGATGCGCAAAACACCATTTTCCTCGAAATTGGAGCAAACAACACATTATGCTCGCTTGGCAAGCTCATCCTTAATAAAGAGCATCTGTTGTTGAACTCTCTTGATATGAAGAAAAATGCATGGGAGCAAATCATGCATTGCTTAGGAGAACTGTATTGCCATGGCGTATCGATCCTGTGGGAAGGGCTTAAGACATGCTTCAATCGTTCATACAATCGAGTAGCATTGCCTGCGTATGTGTTTGATCGGGAAGCTTCTTACTGGATGCAGCCAGTGTGCTCTCATGAGGATAGCATGCCTGCGCTTGCAGGTACTGACTACCATCCGCTTATTGGACAGAGAATCAGCACTCCATATCTAAAGAATAGTACTCTGTACCAATCTACGTATACAGTAGAGAATCCGTATTTTATGCAGGAACATATTATCTTCGATACCGCGATAGCTCCTGCTGCTGCTCATATGTCTATGCTCATCTCGATTGCTAAGGATTTCCGTAATCCTGTAAGCAGTACGATATCCAATGTGGAATTTCATGCCCCATTAACAGCAATACAAGACGAGAAGCGGGTTGTGCAATTCGTTATCGAGGATACTAATATTGAGCAAATGAAATTTGAACTTGTAAGTACAGATAAGCAATCACAGCATGAGAATTGGATGACACATTGCAAAGGAAATATTCTCATGTCCCAAGAACAAGAGCGTGAATCAGAGAAGCGTGTGTCGATTGATGAGCTCACAAACAAGTACCCTGAAGTAACATCCGGATACAATGCCTATGATGTAATGAAGAAGTTTGGTTTTCAATTAGGGGACGGCTTTACCCGAATCTCGAAAGTATGGAAGGGTGAAGCTGAAGGACTCTGCTATATCGATCCCAAAAAGGACATTCCAAATGGCAAAGACTACATCGTGTATGCAGGTACGATAGACTCTATCTTCCAATCTATATTCTTTGTATCTGAATTGAGCATGAGAATGGACTCACAAAGTGAGGCGTATGCATTAAAGACCGCTATTCCCATCTCGTTAGGCAAATTGAAATATCACTATAGAGATGCCGAAAGCTATTGGTGCCATATTAAGGTGGATGATTCTCAACAATCCGGCGTAGTGGGCGATATCGATGTCTACAATGAAAAGGGAGAAATCGTCTTTGAAATTGAGAGGTTAATGGCGAAGGTAACGGAGCGGGATACCTTACTCAAAGAAATAAATAATAACGGCGAGCGTCTGCTCTATCAAGTGGAATGGATGGAACAAGCTAGAGCCAGCAAGAATACAAAAGCTGGCGGTAACGAAAAAATGGTACTCATCGGTAATGACCCGGATATCATCGATCGATTCCATGAAAGGTTAAATGGTTATGGAATACCTTCGATTCGAGTCATACAAAGTGATAAATATGTAGAGCATGATGATGATATCTTCTTTGTTTCGTACACCAATAAGCACGACGTAAAGAGGCTGCTGGAAAATATCGCGAGTCGATATGGAAAGGATACGTGCAAGCTTATTTATATAAGTACAGCAGATGAGGCTAAGCTAAATAATCTGACTGCTTACCAATTGAAAAATACCGTTGAAAAGGAATGCAGCGGGTTATTGCATCTCGTTCAATCGATAACTGAATTAAATTACTCCAACAAAATGAAAATCAAGGTAATAACGAATAATGTGCATCAGATAGATGACCCAGTGAAAGGTGCAGCTACATCACTCTATCAAGCTCCGTTATGGGGATTTACCGAAGTTATTCGTCTTGAGCATACGCTGTTATGGGATGGCATTATTGATACAGATACCCATATGCTAAAAAACGAAATAGACGACATTATCAACGAAATCCTACATGGAGAAGAGAAGCAGGTCGTGCTCGGAGAACAGCATAAGAGGTATATTCCTCGGCTGATTAGAAACTCCAAGAGCCGTGCGAATAAAGAGGAGCTTGCGATTCGAATTGATGATGACGCCGCATATTTGATCACAGGCGGCACTGGTTCCATTGGTCAAGTTTACACAGAGTATCTGATCAACAGAGGCGCCAAGAACATCATATTAGTAAGCAGAAGCCAAGCCTCTGGCAAATTGCTTGAAACGATGAACTCGTGGAAGGAAAAGGGAGTGCACATCACCCTTGAACAGGCTGATGTGGGTGACGAGGCTGACGTAATCGCAATGGTACAGAAGTTGAAACAGAACAACCTGACGATTAAAGGTGTCGTTCATGCGGCCGGTATCATTGATGATAAGATGATCAAAGATCAAACCTGGAACAGCTTCGAAAACGCATTCAAGACAAAGGTATGGGGATCCTTCCACCTGCATCATGCATTGCAGGATGAGAGCTTGGATTTCTTTGTGATGATGTCATCTATTTCATCGGTAGTAGGGAATATGGGGCAGGCCAATTATGCGGCGGCCAATTACTTTATGAATAGATTTGCAGCATACAGAAGAAGCCAGGGAATGCCGGCGATGTCGATTTGCTGGGGACCTTGGGAAGAAGCTGGGATGGCGACAAGCAACAGCAATATATTAAAGAACATTGAGAATAAAGGGCTCTATGGAATGTCCAAAGAGCTAGGCAAGAAAATGATTGACAAGGTATTTCATAAGGATCTTGCTTCCATTGTCGTTGTCGATGCAAATTGGGAGCTATTTAGTCAGCGGACTGGTGTGGATGAGGTGACAGCGTTTTTAAGCAACTTCATCACGAACAATCATTCGCGAGGAACACAAGGTGAACAATCGGCGGCAAAAGAAGATGTCATCGCCAAGCTGCATGAATTAAGTGAAACGGAGAGATCCGAGTATCTATTATCCTTGCTGCATAAAGCTGCAGCTGACATTATCGGATTTCAGGATATCAATCAGTTATCGGTTGATAGTTCCTTTACCGAACAAGGAGTAGATTCCTTAATGATCTTCTCCTTAAGAAATGAAATAAAGGCACTGTTGGATCTGCAAGTCGACATTTCTGTCTTCTTCAATTATCCATCCTTACGGAAATTGAATGGCTATTTAGTAACCGAAGCTATGAGCTTTGAAGAGACAGAACAGATTGGCAGCAACGCAGCCAATAATGAAGAATCCGTCGAGGATATTTTGTCCGAGATCAACTCCCTGCTTAATTAACGACGATAATTTACCTGTTACTTCGTACTTCGGAGGAGAACGTACCCATGAAATTGTTCTGTTTACCATTCGCAGGCGGCTCCAAGCGTGCGTACTTGAACTGGAGTAAATTCGCAAATCGCGCTGTGGAAATTGAAGCCATCGAAATAAAGGGAAGGGGGGAGAGATTCGGTCAAGACTTCTATGAGGATATGACAGAAGCAGTTGACGATATCTATTCTTTAATAAAAGATCAAATTCAGAAAGACGAGTATGCCCTATATGGACATAGCATGGGAACACTTCTGGCCTACGAACTGTACTATAAAGTTATTGCAGAAGGGCATCGGAAGCCAGCGCATATTTTTTTCTCAGGAAGACAATCTCCCATTGTGAAAAATAACATGTATGTCAGCTCCACGATGCCTGACGATGAGTTTCTTGCAAAAATCATTGCCTTGGGAGGCACCCATGAAGAGCTCTCGCAGAGCAAAGAATTAATGAGGTTTTATCTTCCTGTATTAAAAAATGACATCAGAATCATGGAAAACTACGAGTTTCAGCAAAGAGCAGAGAAAATTAAATGTGACATCTCCGTATTTATTGGGCTTGAAGATAGGATTGATGGCAAGCAAGAGATTGAATGGGATGACTTATGCGAACAAAGGATCAAGTTCTATCATTTTATGGGGGATCATTTTTTTATTAACGATCATACCAGTACAATCGTGAATATTATGGAGGGCGAATTATTGCCTGAAAAATGAGGGTGGTCATGAATAAGTTAACGGATAACAAGCGGGCATTTCTTTTTCAGGGTGTTGGAGCGGACTATCGGGAGCTCTTGGGCATGTTGGAAGAAGGTCAGCTTCATGCCTTGAAGGAGTACTGTTACACGGCAAATAAGGAGATTGGAATCGATCTGCTCGGCTATCTGTTCCACTCTCAGCATATCGAATGCGACAGGATGTTCTACGATTGGATTACGATTTATACATGTGATTATCTTGTGTATCAGCAATATGTCGATTCAAGCATTAAACCTGCCATTATGGCTGGTTACAGTATGGGCTTAATTACGGCTATGGCTTGTGGCAAGTCCATTTCTTTTGCCGACGGACTGCGAATGCTTCAAACGATTTATGAATACCCCAAAAGCTTTGCTATTCCATGCAGTATGGGGGTAATTGTTGGGAAGACGTACAATGAGGTTCACGATCTCATCGCCCGAGGAACATCGGAACATGACGTATATATGGCTAGCGAGAACAACGGTACGTGTCTGGTTGTTTCAGGAATTAAGGACAGCGTTGATCGGGTATTGAGACTCGCTGAGCAAGAGGGAGCAATCAAGGCTTCAACCATCAATGCTCCCTATGCGTTTCATTCACCGTATGCTGCAGAAGGCATTGACAGGTTCGTGCATCTTGTCGAGGAGATTTCGATTTGTGATGGCGATATCCCGATATTATCCATATTTTCGCAGACTGCCATCCAAAGAACTTCTGATTTAAAGAATGAACTCATCAAAAATATGACAAGCCCAATGAACTGGAATGCCTCTATCCTCACATTAGGTCAATGGGGGATTGAAAGTTTTGTTGAAGTTAGCTTGGAGGATTCCCTTACGAAAATATCAAGACTCATCAATTTGGATGCTGAATTTTTAACGTATAAAAAGTTCATGCGATTGAAAATGCCAAGCAAGTAAAAATACTATTCAATGAGGTGTATCACGATGGAAGAAATCAAAAACAGAACAAGAGCATTTTTGAGCCAGTTTATTAAGAAGAAAGAACTGCAGGATCAAGATGATATTTTCGCGACTGGAGATGTCAACTCTCTCTTTGCTATGCAGCTGGTGATGTTTATTGAGAAGGAGTTCGGCATCGGCATTGATAACACAGATCTGAATTTGAACAACTTCCGGTCTATTGAAGCCATTTCTACGTTCGTCGCGAGCAAAAGTGCTGCAGTAAGTCAATGATCGTAAGAACATACGAAATGAGGCTTGAAGCAGTAAACCGTTCACGCTCTCTAGTATGACTTTTCTCTACAGTTTGACTTGGTTTATTGGATGGATAGAGTCCTGCTCAAGAGCACTTCTTGGCTGTCGAGTCGGGATAGTATTGATAGCTTTTGCGCAGGACTCGAAACTATGTATGTTTGTGAGCTTTGAATTTAATAATTCGCGTTAAGGTATAACGATTCCAGCTCGTTCTATGCCTTAAACGATGCGAAGGGGATGGGTGTAAACATGAAGGTGATTGGAGTCATTGGTGCAGGCGTTATGGGAACTGGCGTTGCGCATAATTTTGCATTAGCCGGGTATGACGTAGTACTTGTTGATATTTCCGAAGACATTCTTACGAGAGCTAAAGAGAAAATTGCCAACAACATTCGTTTTCAAGGCTTATACAACAAAGATTTCGCGGCGGAAAAGCCGGAAACCATTCTGAATCGAATCTCCTTTACTATGGATTATGACCTGTTACAAGATGCAGACTATATCATTGAGAACGTGCCGGAGAAGTGGGAGATCAAGAGAGACGTATATCTAAAGCTTGATCGAATCTGCCCCGATCATTGTATTTTTTCTGTTAATACTTCCTGTATTTCGATTACCAAGGTTGCTGCCCTTACAAATAGGCCGTCAAAGGTCATTGGCTCTCATTATATGAATCCAGTCATCATGAAACCAGTGGTTGAAGTGATCAAAGGATACCATACTTCGGAGGAGACCATTGAAGCTACTGTTCATCTTCTCTCGGCCTTGAATAAAGAAGCGATCATCGTTAACGACTTACCAGGCTTTGTGTCTAACCGTATTTCCCATTTGTTTATGAATGAGGCTGCATTCGTGGTTCAGGATCAGGTTGCAAATCCGAAGGATGTAGACGACGTATTCAAAAAATGCTTTGGACACAAAATGGGCCCGCTTGAAACCGCTGATTTAATCGGTCTGGATACCGTTGTGCAATCACTGGACATTTTATACGAGAGCTACCAGGATTCAAAATTCCGTTGCTGTCCGCTTCTTCGTAAAATGGTTGAAGCCGGAACACATGGAAGGAAGAGTGGACAAGGATTCTACTCTTACCCGGTGTACGAAGGCAGTTTCGTGAAAGCATAATCAAACAAATGTTGGACAAGGGAATCGTGTTCGGTGGGCGAGTGGATTATCACCCCAAACTGAGCGCGATTCTTTTGTTTTAGCTCTCGACAGGAGGAAACATGGAGAATACAAGCGAACCTAAAAAGCGGTTGTGGTCGATGAATTTTTTTCTACTCTGGCAAGGACAGCTGGTTTCTGCGCTAGGCGATTCCATCTATGAAATTGCCTTAACCTTCTGGGTACTATACGAAACCGGTTCACCAGGTTTGATGGGGGCATTACTGGCGACATCGTTGTTGCCCAAAGTTCTCATATCACCCTTTGCAGGTGTCATTGTAGATCGAACAGACAGAAGAAAAATGATCCTCTTAATGGACTTCATACGAGGAGTATGTATTCTGTTCGTCGGCATTGCAGCCATATTGGGATATCTCGAAATTTGGATGGCTTTTGTTGCGGGAATTATTCTCGGCACATGCGCTGCATTTTTTAATCCCGCAGTAACCTCAACGATCCCTGACATTGTTCCCTCTTCTCAGATTGTACAAGCTAGCGCTAATTTAAGTATGTTGCGTGCCATTTCTCAAATCATAGGGCCTTCATCTGGCGGTCTGCTGTATTCTCTCATAGGCGCACCCATTTTATTTTTATGTAATGGTATTTCTTATATCATTTCATTTATTCTTGCATTTTTCATGAAGGTTCCGAAGTCAACGAGTCAGGATCAACAATTCAACTTCTGGCAGGATATGAAGGATGGATTTAAGTATATCTGGAAAATGAAAGGGCTAAGAGACTTAATTGTTTTAGCTGGTTTTTTGAATTTTTTTGCAACGATAAGCATTGTATTGCTTGCACCGATGTTTAAAAATGCAGAGAACCTAGGTGAAGTTAAATACGGGCTCGCCATGGCCATCTTTACATTAGGTATGCTTGCGGGAATGATATTTGCTTCCGTATTTCGGATCAAGCCTGACCACAAAAGTATGGTACTAACCGTATCAGGATTACTGGCAGGGATTGTTTTCTCCATTGCAGTCATGATGAATAACTTTATTATCATGGCTATTTTGTTATTTATCGGCGGCATTTTCAACGCAATTGTAAATGTACTGATCGAATCAACGGTGCAATTAACTGTTTCTCAGGAAATGAGAGGCAAGGTATCCTCGCTTAAGGGAACTCTTACGATGGGACTTGCACCGCTGGCGATGTTTATTGGAGGTATATTAGGCGAATTTTTCCCAATAAGATACATTGTATTTACAGGCTTCATGGCAATGACCGTATTGTTTATCCCTTTATTTTTCTTAAAATCCTTTAAGGCTTTTATTCAATACAATCCGGAACAGCAAAAAATTGGAGCGTAATTTCGAGAGGAAAAGGGAGTGAGTGTGTGGAGCAGGAAATTGATAAGTATAAATCGGCTCTCAAAAAAGCGGCCGCCAAAATAGAAGAGCTGTCCATGATCATTCAAGATCAGAAGAGCAATGAAGAAATTGCGGTAATTGGCTATTCATGTCGCTTCCCAGGAGAAGCATGGAACGCTGAAGGATTCTGGCAAGTAATGGCCAACCGAATGGATTCTGTGACTGAGATTAAATCGGATCGATTTGATTATCGCAACTATTACAGTGATGATCCTGAAGAAGAAGGCAAGATGGTTACGAAGAGCGCATCCTTTTTGCGTGATAATATCAGAGATTTTGATAATATTCATTTCGGTCTATCAGCCATTGAAGCTGCATCAATAGACCCTCAGCACAGACTCTTGCTGGAGGTAAGCTGGGAGGCTATGGAGAATTCAGCCTTGAATATAGAGGAGCTGAAGGGGAGCAGAACAGGTGTATTTATTGGAATCAGCGCTTATGAATATGCCAATGCCGAATTGTATTCGGGTCAAGCTTCCGATATAACGGCTTATTCTACTGCAGGTGTCTCACTTAGCTCCGCTGCCGGTAGATTATCCTATTTCTATGATTTCAAAGGGCCTGCGATCATCTGCGATACGGCATGTTCGTCATCTATTTCAGCCTTGAATATTGCCGTCGACAGCTTGCGGAATAACCAGTGCGACATGGCCATTGTCGGGGGCTCGAATCTATTGCTTACACCAGAGCCATTTATAGGGCTTTCCAAATTCAGCGGTTTGTCTAAGGACGGAAAATGCAAGGCGTTTGATAATGATGCAGACGGTTTTGGAAGAGGCGAGGGCTGCGGTGTCATCGTTCTCAAAAGATTAAAAGATGCCAAGCAAGCTGGAAATGCAGTTGCGGCCCTTATCAAGCATGTAGTGATCGGACAGGATGGCAAGTCAAACGGATTTACTGCTCCAAACGGATTGTCACAACAAGGCGTAATCAGACAGGCACTACAACATGCAAATTTGACTGTTGACGATATCGATTATATCGAAACACATGGTGCCGGCACACCATTAGGCGACCTCATCGAAATCCAATCGTTATCAGAGGTCTTTAAGCATAAAAAGGAGCCTCTATTTATCGGATCCGCCAAACCGAATATTGGGCATTTAGAAGCAGCATCAGGCATGGCCGCATTGATTAAAGTCATTATGTCTCTTGAGAATAAGAAGATCTTGCCTAACATTTATACTCAAAACCCAAATAAGAACATTTCGTGGGGGAAGGTTAAGATCGCTGACGAGTTCATGGACTGGCAGAAGACTGAAGGAGTCAGAAGAGCAGGGATTAGTTCCTTTGGTTTCAGCGGAACGCTGGCGCATGTCATCCTTGAGGAGCCCCCTCAGCCTCATGACAAGGATGAGCAATTGGATGAACTGCCAGCTCATCTATTGACCTTGTCAGCCAAGAATGAAAAAGCTTTAAAAGGATATATAAGCGCGTTGAAGGAGCAATTGGTGAAGGAAACTGGCTCCATCAAGGATATTGCTTATACGTCCAATATTAGCCGCTCATTTTTGAACTACAGATTTGCAGCAGTGGGGAAGAACAAAGAAGACTTACTGGATAAAATGGATTTGGTTCTGAACAATTCTAGCCACCATGAGCTCCTCATCCAGAAGAGTACGGCCAAAGACAACAAAATCGCCTTTTTATTTACGGGCCAAGGCTCCATCTATGACGGAATTGCTAGAGAATTTTACGCGACATCAAGAACATTTAGAGAAACGATGGATCTGTGTAATGAGAAGTTTAAAGCGATACTCGGCCTGTCGATACTTGACGGGATCTACGGGGAAGACACTACGCTGCTCACTAGACCGATCTATTCACAGGCAGCCATATTCTCCATTGAGTATGCCTTAACCAAGCTGTGGGGTGCGTTAGGCATAAAACCTGACGTTATCATCGGTCACAGCATAGGCGAGTATACGGCAGCCTGCTATGCAGGGCTTATCAGCTTGGACGATGTGATCCTGATGATTGCACAGCGTGGCAGAATGATGGAATCCATTGATGTCGAAGGCAAGATGGTTGTCATTCTGACGAATGTGGAATATGTGAAAGCTGCATTGGAAGAGAGCGGATGCAAACAGGTTACCATTGCTGCCATTAACGCTCCTGACAATGTTACGATTTCGGGCCGAAGCGATGAGGTCGATATCGTAATCGAAACCTTGCAAACCAAACATAGAGTCTTTTTTAATAAGCTCAACATTCCTCATCCTTATCACTCCATGTTAATGAAGGAGTATGAAGGCATGTATGAGCAAAGCATCGGAGACATCACATTCTCAAACCTGCAGATAGCAATGATATCCAGCATTACGGGACAAGTGGAACAAGAAGAAGTGTTAGGTAGAAGCAAGTATTGGGTCGAGCATCTATCCAAGCCGGTTAACTTCCAAGGTGCCATGCAAGAGGCCAGACGACTTGGCGTCAATATCTTTATTGAAATCGGAGGCGATGCAACCCTAAGCGGGCTAGCCAACCAATGTCTACAAGATGATGAGATCATGTTTGTCCCTTCTATGAGACGAGAAGCGGAGAACTACACGCAATTTTTCAATTCCGTCTCTGCTTTATTTCTGAAGGGAATGGATCTGGATTGGAACACATTCTATCAATCCTATGCTACGTGTAGAGTAAAGCTTCCAAACTATCCATTTCAGAAGAAGGAACTGTGGAGAGAGGTACGAAGAATAGAACGTGCAGCCGCGTACCCAATCCAAGCAGCAAGCTCCTCCAAGGAAATCAAAGAACTGCCGCCTATTTCACAACACTCACAGCATCCACAACAGCCACAACAGCCGCAAGCTCGCGGGAATCGCTTGCGATCTAACCCGAAAGAGAAGATCAAATCCGAATTAAAAGAAATGATACAGATTTTAACGGGGCTCAAGATCGAAGAGATCGAGGATGACCTCAATCTGCTGACGCTCGGATTTGATTCTTTAGTACTTATCCAACTCAATAAACAAATTACGAATAAGTTCAACATCTCGATTACATTAAATGAGTTCTTTATTAACTTGGATACCGTTGAGAAGATCACCGAGCATATTAACAAACATACGGATTGGGTGGATGAAGAGGAGATCAACGAAATTGGTTATGAGACTGAGTATGATGAACCGGTGAAACCGATCTCAGAGACCATAAATACGATCCCGGATGCAGAGCCAATGAACAGCTTGGCGGCAGCTGGTCAGGCGCAGAACCATTCGTTAGGTGCACTCGATGGCATGGATGCTTTGCAGAATATTTTCAATACGCAGATGAAAATCATGTCCGAACAGCTGGATATTCTGAAGGGTCTTACGAATCCCAGTCAGAAGCCATTGGCAGATAGCAAGAATTCGCCAAACTTGAAGCAGAGCGAGGTCATTGTGAGCAGCCCAAAGGCTTCACCCTTGGCTGTGGACACCAAAAGCCATTATGTACCCTACAAAAAGCTGGAATTAATCGATAATGAAAATTTCAATGAATTGCAGCTTACCTATATTCGAAACATTGAGAAGAAATATACAAGATTCACCCAAAAATCAAAAGAGAATATTCAAAGATACAGAAAAGTATATGCGAATAATCGAAATGTAGCGGGATTCAGGCCGGTTATGAAGGAAATGATCTATCAGATCGTGGCGGACACTGGACAAGGATCGAAGCTTCGCGATATCGACGGGAATAGCATTATCGATTTGACGATGGGCTTTGGCGTTAACTTGCTTGGACATAACCCGAGCTTTATCAATGAAGCATTAACGGAGGAGCTCCGCAGAGGAATGCCTCTAGGCCCAATGGGCAGACTGGCCGGAACCGTTGCCGAACAGATCAGCCAATTAACAGGCGTCGAGCGGGTAGCTTTCTATAATTCAGGAACGGAAGCCAATATGGTGGCTGTACGAATCGCCAGGGCAAGCACAGGCAAGAAGAAGATCGTTACTTTTGCGGGATCCTATCACGGAACCTATGACGGCTTGCTTGGATTGTCCTCCATTGGTGAGGACGGAAGCCTGACGACGATCCCATTGGCTCCAGGTATTATGGAGAGCGTTGTCAGTGATTTAGTTATGTTGAATTACAATCAAGAGGCTTCGCTGGATTATATCAGAAATCACGCGAATGAAATCGCCGGTGTCCTAGTTGAGACCGTTCAAAGCCGAAGACCGGATGTTCAGCCTAAGGAGTTCCTGAAGAAACTTAGGCAAATCACGGAAGAAAACGGAGTTGCACTCATATTTGACGAGATCATTACAGGCTTTAGAATTGACCCAGGCGGAGCCCAAGCGTATTTCGGTATCAAAGCAGATATCGTAACCTATGGTAAGGTCCTTGGCGGCGGGATGCCGATCGGGGTTGTTTCCGGAAAATCCGAGTTTATGGACTGTATTGATGGAGGCATGTGGAGCTTTGGAGATACATCGGTTCCGCCTTGTGAGAAGAAGAGAACGTTTGTTGCCGGAACCTTCTCACATCACCCGCTGGCCATGGCTGCAGCTCACGCTTCATTAACCTATATTACGGAGAACAAAGATACGCTCTATGACAGACTGAATCAAAAAACTAATGACTTTGTACAACGAGTGAACGCGTATTTCGAACAGCAGCATGTCCCAATCAAAGTCGTGAATTTCGGTTCCTTATTCAGATTTGTATTTCGAGGGGACTTCGAAATCTTCTTCTTCGGCTTGCTGGAGAAGGGTGTGTATGTATGGGAAGGACGGAATTGCTTCTTCTCCACCGAACACACGGATGCGGATATCGAAAATATATTTACTGCCATCAAAATGACGATTGAAGAGATGCGTCAAGCCGGATATTTTGGCGACTCCTCAATGAACCAGCATGCTGTTCAGGTGACTCAATCCACTCGGCAGGAAAAGCAGCAACCTGTAATTCCGATGTCTATCATTCAGCAACGATTATACACTCTAAGCTCCATTGGCAAAGATGACCCCTATAATATGGTGACCGTACTAAAAGTTAGGGGAGCGCTGGATCGGCATAAATTTGAAGCCGTACTCAATGAAATCGTGATGCGTCACGAGAGCCTGCGCACACGCCTATTTGTTGAAGATGGGGAGTTTAAGCAAGAAATTCTTGAACAGGTGGAGTTTACAATCGATATCGTCAAAAAGGGCTTGCATGAGGATTTGGATGAGCTCATTCAATCATTAGTTACCCCTTTTGATCTAGCGGAAGCTCCTTTGTTGAAGGTCATCTTAATCGAAGAGGGCAGCCAAGAAGGTACGATGATTTTCAACTTCCATCATACGATAGCAGACGGCATTTCAATGAGTATCTTCGTGCAAGAGTTCATGTGCTTGTATGCGAATGAACGACTTATGCCTGTGAATAAGCAGTATCGAGATTTTGTTGAATGGGAAACCCGCTACTTGGCATCGGATGAAAAGAAGCAGAGCGAACAGTATTGGCTGAGCAAATTATCCGGTGATTTGAATGTTCTGAAGCTCCCTGCCGACTTTCCAACACCTGTAGAGTCTGATTTCACGGCCAATACGGTTCATATGCAGATCGAATCCGAATTGGTTCGTGATTTGAAAACAGTTGCTTCGCGTCATCAATGCTCTTTATTTATGTTGTTGGCTGCAGGGTTTAATCTTCTACTTAAAAAATTAACTGGAAATGAAGACATTTGCATAGGAACTCCTGTGACAAACCGGGCAGATGGTTCTTTTGATGAGAGCATTGGTATGTTTACCAACACCATCGTGCTGAAGAACAATCCTTCAGATGACAAGACGTTTGCAGCGTTTGTCAAGGAAGTCAAACAAAATTGTATTGAAGCGTACTCTAATATGTATTACCCGTTCAATTATCTGGCAAGCCTCATGAAGAAAGCGAAAAACAGCAGAGAGGGCTTCCTTAATGTACGGTTTGTCTATGAAAAAACGGATGAAAGAGTACTCATGATCGATAATTTAGAAATTACAACCTATGAATATAAGAGTGCATTATCCGACTTTGATTTTGTCATTGAAATTCTTGAGGAAAATGGCGCATTCCATATCGGGATGACTTATAAAACAAGTCTGTTCAAAGAAGAGACGATCGGGAAATGGGGACAAGACTATCAAAGAATCTTAGAGTTTATTATTACTCATAACGATCCTAACGATAACTCTAGACTTACACTCAAGGATTTTGGCAATATCGGACAAGATAACACGAACAAGCATACGCAGAATGGAATACCCGCTCGTGATGCGCTGCCAGTGCCTAGCGGACGTACCGTAGCAGGTGCGGGTTTTGAGGCTCCGCGTACTGAAATCGAAGAGGAATTCGCTCACATATGGGAAAAAACATTAAGCTCTAGTCCGATCGGCATCAACGATGATTTCTTCCAAATGGGCGGGGATTCGATTAAAGCCATTCAGCTCATCTCACGAGCCAGAGCTAAGGGCTACATCTTCGAGGTTGATCACTTATACAAAAACCCCACGATCAAGCAGCTAGTGAAAGTAATAGAGTCGAAGCATCACAAGCAGATGCAGAATTCCTTAGCTGGGGAAGTAAAGTTAGCTCCGATGCAAAAGCAATTTTTTGAACAATTATCTGTTGATCAACATCATTGCTGCGAGAGTAGAATGCTGCACAGGGCAGCGGGCTTTCAGGCTAACACGGTAAAGGAAGTGTTTGATCAATTGATCATTCGGCATGACGCATTGCGAATGGTGTATCAGCAGGACCACGGCAATGTCGTTCAAATCAATCGAGGAGCCGGTGAAGCACAGTATGACCTTCAGGTATATGAGAATGTAACGGATCAAGAAGTTATCGAAACATGCAATGAGATCCAGAACGGTATGGATCTTGAGAAAGGGCCGCTCGTAAGACTGGGCTTGTTCCAAATGAGCTCGGGGGACAAATTATTCATCGCTATCCATGGTCTTCTTATCGATGAGATATCTTGGAGCATTCTGCTAGAAGACTTCATGAATGGGTATACGCAGGCAGAACAGGGATTGGGCATCGTGTTGGCGGAGAACACGACTTCCTTCAAGGAATGGTCAGACAAGCTGAACGAATATGCAGACTCTTATCGTGTGAAAAGGCAGGCTGACTATTGGAAAAGGTTACATGACACGACGGCCACCAAAAAATTGCCAAGGGAGAGAGGTAAACTTGCATGGAGTTGAACAAACAAGTTCAAGAGCTTGGTGTACAAGTTACCGGAGAGTTGCTGAATAATATCAACAATGCATATCATACGAATCTTCTTGATATTTTATTAGCTGCCTTGGCCCTGACGATTCGAGACTGGACAAGAGAAGAGAACACATTGATCAGCTTGATTGGCCACGGCAGGGAAGAATGGGCACAGCCTATGGATTTGAGCAGAACTGTTGGGTGTTTCCGTTCACAATTTCCAGTTGTCCTCAGAGCTTACGATGATCTCGGCGACACAATCAAACATACGAAAGACATGCTGCGGCGAATTCCGAATCAGGGACGCTTCTATGGTATCCTCAAGTACTTATCCACTGAAGACTTGAACCTTGCAGAGCCCGAAATTGGCTTTCATTATGTAGGCAGAATCGATCCAGGTGCTAGCGGAGATGGATTTGAAATTACGAATCTGGGTTCCAGTGAATACTCATCCAAGTACCTAACAAGCTCACATGCTCTAGATATCGAAGCTATCCTCATCGCAGACAATTTGAAGCTCACTTTCATATACGAGCAAGATGATTTTATTCCAGGAACGATTGAGAAGCTGCTAAGCGTATATCAAAATCAATTGGATCGCCTTATTCAACATTGTACAACCAAGCAGGAAGCGGAAATTACCGTTACCGATATTACGCTAGAAGATATAACTATGGAACAATTGTCCGCATACAAGAATGAGCTTCACAATGTTAAGAACATCTACCCTCTTGCGCCTATGCAAGAGGGTATGCTTTATCATGCTTTGACAGATGAGCAGGATACGTACATCAAGTTGTCCTGTTTCCAGGTGGAAGGGCACATTGATCTGGAGATGCTGGATCGAGCTTTTAACATGGTTATCGATCGACATGATATTTTACGGACAGTATTTGATTATTCATCGTTTCAACAAAATATGCAGGTCGTTTATAGAAAGCGAAGAGGAGCAGTTGAGTACATCGACATCACCGAGCAGGGCGAAGATAATGAAGCATATCTGGAGGATTTAATCAGGCAATATCGGGCAAGACGATTTGATTTAAGCAAGGATGTACTGCTTCGCATTGTACTTGTTCGAATGCAAGAGAACAGATACAGTATGATTTTTCATCTGCATCATATTCTTATGGATGGATGGTGCAACAGCTTAATTCTTATTGAATTGTTTAAAATTTATAATGAAATCAAGCATGGGATTCCAGCGAGTCTGAACGATGTCGTACCTTATTCTACTTATATCGATTGGCTCAAAGACAAAGATATCAATGAAGCTAAAGCGTACTGGAAAGATTACTTGCATGACTGCAAGGAAGTCACGAGGATCCCTTTTGAAAGAGAACATAAAACGAATGAAGTCATCAATAAAGAGATGGCATTGGTGTTGGACGAGGAAAGATTGTCATCCATCATGCGAATCGCTCAGGATAGTAGAGTTACGGTGAATACCGTGATCCAGAGTGTCTGGGCGATTCTTCTTAGCAAATTCAACAATACCGATGATATTGTATACGGGTATGTTGTCTCTGGGAGAAATGCGGAGATCGAAGGCGTGGAAGTGATTCCTGGACTGTTTATCAATACAGTCCCACTTCGTGTGAAATTTACTGACAACTTGCAATATCCTGATCTCGTGAAGCAGATCACCAACACTACACTAGAGAACAACAAACATGATTTTGTAAGTCTTGCGGAAATTCAAAATCTGAGTGAGGCGAAAAGCGATCTGATTCGCAGCCTCCTTGTATTTGAGAATTATCCGATTGATGAGAAGCAACTGAACGAAGAAATATTGAAAAACAATGATTTGAAAATACTCAATTCCGTGTTTGTGCTGCCGCATCAGCTCATTGAAGGATCAAACTATAACGTAACGCTAGTTGTCAACCAAGATGACAAGATGATGATCAATTTCATCTATAATGAGAACGCATTGGCTGAAGCGGATATGTCAAAGATCATCCGAGCGTTTGATGCGATTGTGAATCAGATTATTGACAACACAAATGTATGCGTTGATGATGTTGACATCATTGACGAGCGCGAGAAGCATCACATTCTTCATGTGTTTAATGATACGCGTAGCAACTATCCGAAGGATAAAACCATTATCCAACTGCTTGAAGAGCAAGTAGAGAGAGTTCCGCAGAATATCGCATTACGCTTCCAAGACGAACAGATAACCTATCAAGAGCTTAATGAGAGAGCCAATCGTCTGGCTCATTATGTAAGACAGATGGGCGTAGGGAACAATGTCATCGTTGGTGTTATGGGTGAACGTTACGTGGAAACGGTGATCGGCATTGTAGCAGTTCTAAAGGCTGGCGGAGCTTATTTGCCAATTGATCCGAAATACCCGCTAGACCGAATGAGGACTCTGCTTGCAGACTCCAACACTGGAATGCTCCTTGCCCAATCCTCTCATATGGAAGCATTACTTCATATCGATAGCCAGATCGACATCGTGCTTACGGATCGAATCGCAGTGGAATTGTCATCAGAGAGCTCAGATAATCCGTTGCTGATTAACAGCCCTTCAGATTTGGCTTATGTCATGTATACATCCGGCTCCACGGGAAGACCAAAAGGGGTTATGGTAGAGCATCAAAGTGTTGTGCGGCTTGTCCAAAACACGAACTACATAGAGTTTGCGGAAGGAGACCGGATCTTACAAACAGGGGCGATGGTCTTTGATGCCTCCACATTCGAGATCTGGGGAGCCTTGCTGAATGGAATCGAATTGGTGTTGGTTGACGAACATATCCTCTTACATGCGGAACGGTTAGGGGAGGAAATTAGTAGAAATCAAATTACAACGATGTGGTTGACCTCTCCGTTATTTAATCAGCTCGTTCAACAGGACGTGACGATATTTAAGGGACTGAAGTATTTAATTGTGGGTGGAGATGCGCTGTCTTGGGAGCACATCAATCAAGTCAGACAGGCTTATCAGGGCCTGAAGCTGATAAATGGGTACGGTCCAACCGAAAATACAACTTTCTCAACCTCCTATGCTATTGAGGAAGAGTTCGGCAGCTCTATCCCAATTGGAAAAGCAATTAGCAATTCGAAAGCCTATATCGTAGATCGTCATCACCATTTACAGCCTATTGGTGTGGCGGGTGAACTATGCGTTGCCGGAGACGGTCTTGCTCGCGGTTACGTCAACAATCCAGAATTGACGGCGGCGAAGTTCGTTCCGAACCCGTTCGAAGCGGGGGCACGAATGTATAAGACCGGAGACTTGGCTCGCTGGTTGCCTGATGGTAATATCGAATATTTGGGCCGGATTGATGAACAGGTCAAAATTCGAGGCTTCCGCATCGAACCAAGCGAAATCGCCCAGCAATTGCTGCTGCACGAGGTGATCCAAGATGCAATCGTAGTGGCCCAAATAGGTGAGGACGGACAAGCGTACCTATGCGCGTATATTGTGAGCGAGATGGAACTGTCTGCATCAGAACTGCGGAATCATGTGTCTGCATCGCTGCCGAGCTACATGATTCCTTCGTATTTCGTACAGATGGATCGGCTGCCGTTAACCCCGAATGGAAAAGTAGACCGTAAGGCATTGCCGGAACCAGATGGCAAAGTGGTTACTGGAGCCGAATACGCAGCGCCTCGAAATGACATGGAGAGAGCAATCGCCCAGGTATGGGAAAAGATATTAGGCGTGAGGAATGTTGGCCTCAATGACGATTTTTTCGCCTTAGGCGGAGATTCCATTAAAGCGATCCAAGCGATTGCACAAATGAGCAATAGAGGGTATTCATTTGAGATTAAAGACTTAATGGGCAATCCTAGAATTAAAGACTTGATCCCGCATATCAAATCGACAACAAAAACCATAGATCAGGGCGAAGTATCCGGCGAGATCGAGCTGACACCAATTCAGAAATGGTTCTTAGCGCAAGAGAATCTTGACAAGGATCATTTTAATCAGGAGCTCATGCTGTACCGTGAAGACGGCTTCAGCGTAAATCGAATTGAACGTGCTTTCGATCGTATTGTGCAGCATCATGATCTATTGCGAGCCATATATGTTGACCAGGCGTTAATCAATCGAGAAGTAACGAATAGATTATATGATTTTCATATTTATGACCTTAGAGGAAAACCGATTACGGATAATTATATTACTGGCTTATGTACTGAACTCCAGGCCAGTATGAAATTAGCGAAGGGGCCGCTTGTCAAAATAGGGCTGTTCCAAACAGATAAGGGCGATCATTTGCTTGTATCCATTCATCATATGGTTGTAGATGCAGTGTCATGGAGAATTATTATAGAGGACTTTGATATGCTCTATCAGAATCCAGAAAAGAGTTTGCCGTTGAAGACCAGCTCCTTCCAAGAATGGGCTTCCAAGCAGAAGCAGTATGCTGGCGGATTTACATTGCATAATGAGCTAAAATACTGGAATCGTCTTAGCCAATGGGACGTGAAAGAGATTAACAAGGATCATGAGCCTTCAAGTATACAGGGCGCTAAGATCATAAAAAAGACGATTATGCTGGATCAGGCCTATACCGAGAAGTTATTAACCAAAGTCAATAAGGCGTATTCAACGGAAATCAATGATATCCTTCTCTCAGCCTTAACCGTATCGATTGCTAATTACAATCAAACGGAGCGTATACTCATTAATTTGGAATCGCACGGAAGAGAACAAATCGTAGATGATGTGGACATAACAAGGACAGTCGGGTGGTTCACCAGTCAATACCCGGTGATTCTGCACGCCCAAGAACATATTTCGGATGTAATCAAATTTACGAAGGATACACTCAGACGGATTCCTCACAAAGGGATAGGCTATGGAATGCTTAAATATTTATCGCCTTTTGATTTGAAGGTGATACGCAACCCAGATATCAGCTTTAACTATTTGGGACAGTTCGATGAGAGTATATCTGGCGACAACTTTACGTTATCCAATATATTACCTGGGGATTCGGTGAGCCAAGAAAGCGGCAGATTGTATCCTCTTACGATCTCAGCAATGGTGCTGCATAAGCAATTCCGTCTGACCTTGAGCTACGTCAGGGAAGAATTTAACGATGCAACGATTGATAAGATGCTGCAGCGTTATATGGACAGTCTTAAGCAGATTATCGATCATTGCATCTCCCAAGAGCATGTAGAAGTTACCGCTTCGGATGTTACCGATGAGAACATATCCTGGGCAGAATTAGCTCCGTACCATGAGCAAATCAACAACGTGAAACGCATGTACCCGCTCACTCCAATGCAGGAAGGTCTGCTGTTCCATTCGATGGCGGATAAGGGCGAGTACTACCATGTCAATATGGAGCTTAGGGTAATCGGAGAACTTAATGCGGAGTTATTCAAGAAGAGCTTTGTAGAGCTTGTTGCTCGTCATGACATCTTGCGTACGAATGTTGACAGCAATCATTTCAAAGAAAATATGCAGATCGTGTACAAATCAAGAGAACCCGAGTTCACGTATTTGGATATTAGAGACTTACCATCCGATAAGGAAGCGTATATCGAACAGCTGGTCATAGAGGATAGACGAAGAGGCTTTGATTTAAGCAACGATATCCTTATTCGATTATTTATAGTACGGATCAGCGAGCGGGAATACAGTTTACTGTTAAGCAATCACCATATTATTTTGGACGGATGGTCATTTGGGATCATTAGCAGTGAACTGTTCGATATCTATAATCTACTGTTGAGTAATACGCCTTTAGAAGCGAAGAAAATACAACCTTATGAAGCGTATATCAAGTGGATTGGTTCGCAGGATAAGACGGCAGCTCTGAACTATTGGTCAACGTATTTGAAGGGATACGACACGACAATCGATATTCCATTCAAGAAAGCTTCAACAGTCCAAGGGAAACCGCAAGAGGTTATTCTACGTCTAGATAAAAGCGTTACAAAACAAATTGAGCTGCTAGCGCAGCAGCATACCGTTACAGTCAATACCATTTTCCAGAGTATATGGGCGATCCTGCTGCAACGATATAATCATGTGGATGATGTTGTGTTCGGATTTATTGTATCGGGCAGGACAACTCAAATACATGGAATTGATGAAATGGTAGGATTATTTATCAATACCATTCCATTACGAGTAAATGCGACGCAGGAGAAACGATATACGGAAGTGCTGCGGCAAATAAAATCGGATTTTCACGAGAGTGAGCCCTATCATTATTGCTCAATAGCGGAAATCCAAAAGCTGACTGAGGTTGGTAATAGCCTCATCAATGGGCTGATGGTCTATGAAAATTATCCGATGGATCAAGATATGATTCATAAAGATATTCAAGATCAGGTCAATCTTCGTATTCATTCAGCCCGGATATTTGAGGAAACGAACTATAGCTTCAATATCAAGGTCATTCCAGGGGAAGAGCTGCTTGTCAAATTCAACTATAATGACGGGATTTACGATGAAGAGAGCGTCCATACGATCAAAGGCCATTTCCTTCACATTTTGAACCAAATCATGTCCAATCCGCATATCCGCATTGATGAACTTGAAATTGTGGGAGAGGAAGAGATAAACGAAATCTTGGTCGATTTCAACAACACGGTTATGGAGCTTCAACCTGAGGACACAATTCAAAGTCTCTTTGTACATCAAGTGATGAGGAACCCAGAGAAAACGGCGGTACGATGCGGTGAAGATTCCATTAGCTATCTTGAGTTGCATCAGAGAGCGAACGCGTTAGCTATTCAACTCAGAGAGAAGGGCATAGGTGCGGAGTCGATCGTGCCGATCATGATCGATCGCTCCATCAACATGGTTGTAGGCGTACTAGCCATCTTGCAGGCAGGCGCTGCCTATCTGCCTATTGATACAAACTATCCGGAAGAACGAATCAATTATATGTTGCAGGACAGTAAAGCAGAGCTTATGCTATCTACCCATACACTTACGCAGAAGAGAACACTAGAAATTAATGAAATGATTGATTTGGAAGATAAGGCGTTATACGTACGCTCGATTGAACAAATCGATAATATCAACCATCCTCACGATTTGGCCTATGTGATCTATACCTCAGGAACGACCGGAAAGCCTAAGGGAGTAATGGTCGAGCATAAGGGCGTCATTAACTTGAAGCACTGGTTTGAGCGCGAGCTTGGAATCGGTAACGATGAGAATATACTGCAATTTGCAAGTATAGCGTTTGATGCGTTCTCATGGGAGTTGTTCATGGCATTATTGCTTGGCAATACCCTTTATATTCCGGATCAAGAGGTGCTGCTCAATACGGATTTATTGAACGAATTTGTGAGAACTCACGGCATTACCACCATTACTTTACCTCCATTTGTCGCGGGTAATTTGGAGGCAGGGAACGGTTTGAAGCGGGTCATAACAGCAGGAAGTGAACTGAAGTACGAACAGATCTCGCATTTGCTCGGACAAGTAGAGGTCATTAACGCCTATGGCCCGACGGAGGATACCGTATGTACAACAGCATGCAAGCTGTCCGAGGTTCAGCAAACGAAAATCTCCATTGGAGCTCCGATCGCAAATCATCGCGTATTGATACTGGATGCTAATCATAAACTGGTTCCGGTAGGTGTAAATGGTGAACTGTGCATCGCAGGTGTGGGGCTAGCAAGGGGCTACTTGAATAACGAGCAATTAACGAAAGAAAGATTTATTCATAATCCATATCGGGCAGAAGAGATTCTCTACAAAACGGGTGATGTGGCAAGATGGCTGCCTGATGGAAATATCGAATATGTAGGAAGGATCGACCATCAGGTTAAAATCAGAGGATATCGAATCGAAATCGGCGAGATTGAGCAGACCCTGTTACAGCTGCCAGAAGTGTCCCAGGTTGCAATTATTGATAAGGAAATCGATGGATCGAAAGTTCTCTGTGCCTATTATGTAGCAGAGCAGGAAATCGCTATCCATACTTTACGGGAATCGTTAAGCAAGAAATTGCCGGCCTATATGATACCCGCGTATTTCCTGAGAATGGAGTCGCTGCCATTTAATCTAAATGGAAAAGTGGATCGCAAGCGATTGCCTGAAATGGAAGGCAATATCAAGACGGGCGCTCATTACGAGGAAGCCGGGAATGAAATCGAAAATCTAATGATCGACATTTGCAAGGATGTACTGGGATTGCAGCAGTTGAGTGTTAGGGACAATTTATTTGAAGTTGGCGGAGACTCGATACGAATTGCAAAAATATACAAAGAACTAAAAAAGGTGAATATTCACATTTCTATTAAAGATATATTCTATTATGAAAATATCCGTGACCTCTACAGAAACTGGGCGAACAAAGAAATGGATTGTAAGGAAGAACAGGAATCTAAGAGCTTAGAGCGGATTTCACGAAACGAATCAAATTGGGAGCAAGCTCTAGCTGACCAACTCAACGACTTTAGCAGTTCGATTGTAAATAATAACGAGATAACGAGCGTGTACCCACTATCCGCGATGCAGAAAATCCTTCTTGATACCAACCAAACGTATAGTGGGGCGATCATCGATTTTAATCACCAAGTTAATGTGCAGCTGCTGAAGAAGAGCATTGCATCAGTTATTAACGAACAAGGTCTGTTACGAAGTACATTAATCCAAACTGATCATCAAATCATGATCCAAGAGTACGGGGTGGTTCAAGGCATTGATATCCCTTATGTAGACTTGGAACATGCGAGCGAAGAGCAGAAAGAACATATTCAGTCCTATATCCATGAGCGGTTTGGAGATCATGCGGATCGTACAAATGTTTTGAATAATCTGCTGTACAACATGATTATCACCAAAATCTCGGACAGTCGTTATAAGGTTTATATGCCTTGCAGTCATCTCATTTTTGATGCCATGAGCTTCGATATCATACAGTCAAGTATCCAACAAGCCTATGCAAACAATGGGGAATCAAGAGGGCAAAGCATATTGCAATATGAACATTATGTTCAAGAACAGTCGAGAGGGCCGCAAGGGATAACGGAAAAGGATCTGATCGAGAGGTTTAAGCTGACTGATTTTCAGGATAGCTTTAGCCAGTATTTCAAAAAGTACAAGGAAGCATCATTGATTCATACAACCATTTCGATTCCGTTGACTGAAGAAATACGCGAGTCTGTACAAGAGATGTCCTGGGATATATCCATGAACATCTTTTTAAAAATTGTTGAGCTCGCTTTCGATCTTGATTCGGTACCGTTTGCACTTATGCATACAGGAAGAAAATATACATCCCATAACTATTATCATACTATGGGGGCATTTATTGATATTCTGCCTCTGAGTCTACCACGAGATCAGCACCTGGCAATGGAAGACATAAATGAACTCATTCGCTTTGCCTATGAGAAAAACATTCATTTTGCAGCCTTACTATCTCAAGAAGAGCCGAAGAACAAGTATAAGAAGGTACGACGTGCATTAAAAGAGATCTACAGCTCTGAAACGATTACGCTCCCGATTTTTAACTACCTTGGACTGTTTGATTCACATGCGGAGATGAAGAATGAGCTCACTGCAATCAAGGAGATGTACAGCAGCAGGACAAAGAAATTATCTACGGAGATCACAATAGCGGTAGTAGAGGATCAGCTCATGATTAAGCTATTTTGCGAGGAGCACAAAATACCAAGGATTACAAAAGAGATTCAAACCTATATGAATAATGTAAAGGAATATTTGCCGCTAGCATCGCGGTGATATGTCCACAAGGTATTTGTAAATTCGTTTCAAACTATGTAGCCCGATGAATGGTTCATTCATCGGGCTTTTCTTTTTTTGTCGCGCATATCCGGCTCCAACAGCACGACTTGCAGGCTAAGCTTCTTACACAATGTAATGTCCTTCTGACTGTCCTCAGCCAAACCAATGGCTTGCATATCCTTTTGTTCCTTCAGAATCTATGTAGGCTGCGCTCAGACCAAACCCTTCAGATGGTCTCCATACCGATCCCATTATCCTAACCTTCCAATCTGATTTGCCGCTCCTTATAGTGCAGAGCGACCGTAATCTCTGAAGACTGTCTTGTATTTTCATGCGGGCTCCCAGATTTAGTTGCGTTTAGGAATGCTAACCTGATGCAACAAGAATCACATTGCTCAAATTAAAAAACCTGTACTTTTTTATCCCTTTAGAATAAGAAAGTACAGGTTTTTTTTGTATATTATCTGACCAGTCAAACGTTTTTAAAGAGACTGGATTAATCTCCAAAGGTTTTCATTACAGCGCAAGCGACCGTTAGTGCTAGCGCATCACCATGTCGGCAATAGGATAATCCGGTTGTGTGCTTAATATTTGAATATTCCGACGCAGGCGGTTATAGCGCAGCGAGCAGTAATCCAGGTAATCATCCCCTGTATAATGGCGCAGCAGGGCCCATACCGTCCATAACAAATCTTGGGCCATCATATAGCATTTGACCTTCATCAGATCATCCTCTGTAAACGTATTGCCGTAATAGGCTTCAAAAAGTTGCTCAATCGCCTCTTCTGTCAAACGCGATTCGATGATATATGCAGCAATATCAAAGGCCGGATCATTCATTCCGGAATATTCCCAATCTATCAAATAGACGCTGCCGTCCCCATCTACGAGAAAATTCTCCGGAACCGTATCATTATGGCAAGGGACGGAAAGGACATTTTTGAGATGTTCCTGCATGAAATGAAGCAATTGCTCTTTTAAGGAGGCGTAATCAAAAAACAATTCACCGTTGATCTGCGTGACAATGGTTTCATATTTGGCAAGTTCACTGAGCCAATCAAACTTGTTCGGGAAGTGCTTGGGACTACCGTGAATTTTCTTCAGTAAAGAGGAAACAGCCTGCAAGCTCGGCAAAGCCAAAGGTCCCGCCGCGGCAAGCGTTGTGCTATCGGGAATATATTTGCTGATCTTAATGCCGCTTTCCTCATCAAAATATATACATTCTGAATTTACGCCAAACTCCGAAGCGATGCCGTTGTTCACACGCTCTATCTTGCGATCGATCATTTGATCAGTCAGATTACCGGGCTTGCGAATCACATACTCCGTTCCGTGGATATTCATAATGTAGTTATAATTGGTCAACCCGCCTGCAAAACGAGATTTGTCAAAAACAATACTCTCATCTTTAAAAAAAAGACGGAGTTTTTGCTGCACAAGGTTCTCCATATTCATTTGTTTGGATAAAAAGTCGTTTAGAGGTTTCATGATGGCCTTTTCTCGGCATTCCATATACATGCTTTAACAATGTATATACTCGCCGCACAGATTTTTCCACAATTATAGCAAGATAGGAGAAGTAATTCAATGAAATAGACACGCTTGAGGACGTTCTGGTACTTGTCGTGCAAGAAAGACGTTTTTGTACCAGATTGGCGGTAAAGGGGGCATTAGAATCCTAAAATCAGCTACCGAATCCTCCATAATCACGGGGAGAACCATGTTAACCTGCTAGTAAGAGTTAAATATCTACGATTACAGCGATTTCACAAATAAAAATGACCTATGTGAGGTGAGATTCGAATGGAGTACCGGGGAGAAGAAGCTCTCGGGCTTGTGGAAACATTGGGCATGGTTCCTGCCATCCAAGCAGCGGACGCTATGCTTAAAGCAGCAGATGTTGTTCTAGTATCCTATGAGAATGTTGGTTCCACACTCGTAACGATAATGGTAAAAGGTGATGTGGCGGCGGTTCGTTCGGCAGTAGAGGCTGGCGCTGAAGCAGCAGCGAAGATTGGCAAAGTCACGGCCCATAATGTGATGCCGCGTCCGCTCAGTTCTATTGCAGGAATTGTGAAAGCGCATTCTATAAACGCATAATTGCCGGGGAGGGAAAGAGGTTCATGAGCAAGCATGATGCACTGGGTTTCATTGAAACCTTTGGAATTGTATTCATCATGGAAGCGGCAGATGCCATGTGCAAAGCGGCCAATGTAGATTTGATCGGTTATGAAAACGTAGCGTCCGGTTATATATCTGTCCTTGTTCGCGGAGATGTAGGGGCTGTAAGGGCTGCAGTAGATGCCGGCGTCGCCGCAGTACAGGCGATGGGGACTGAGGTGTACAGCTCAAACGTTATTCCTAATCCACACCCAGACATTGAAAAGATCATTGCCCGCTATGCCTTTCCAGCTTAGGGGTAGGTTATCGACAGAAATTCAAGGGAGGTGACCGTCATAAACGACATCTTTGTTATGAAATCGAAAGTATTTTCAGGGGAACAGTCACTGAAGAAACTTGCGGAAATCCATGGCACGAAAGCCTGTATCGTATCCGATCAGATGATGGAGAAGTTGGGTTATCTGGGGCAGGTGGTTGATCTACTGCAAAGCGGTGGAATCTCCACTTCAGTGTATACCGGTGTTAAGCCCGATCCAAGTGTGAGTATTGTAGCCGAAGCGCTTCAAGAGTATTGGGAAAGTGGCGCTGATGTGTTGCTGGCGCTGGGCGGCGGCTCTGTCATTGATACAGCGAAGGGTGTTCTGTACTTCGCCCGGCAATATGCGTTAGAGAAAGACGAGCCTTTTGTCAAACCATCGTTTATCGCCATTCCTTCCACCAGCGGCACCGGATCGGAAGTGACAGACTTTTCGGTGATTACGGCGGGCGGAGACAAAATGGTTATCGTGGACAATTTTATCGCACCGGACATCGCGATTCTCGATTCCACCCTTACCAAGCAATTGCCAAACAAAATCGTGGTGGACACCGGAATGGATGTTCTGACCCATGCGCTGGAGGCTTATGTCTCCACCAAAGCGACCGACTTTACCGATGCCTTAGCTGAAAAAGCCGTCCAATTGGTATTTGCTCATCTGGAAACGCTTTACCATGATCCGGCAGATGCAGAGGCGCGGGATCGGGTGCAGAATGCGTCCTGTATGGCGGGAATGGCGTTTACTAACGCTGGTCTAGGTATCATTCACAGTATGTCCCACGCCTTTGGCGGAACGTTTCACATTGCTCACGGGCGGGTGAACTCCCTGCTATTAGAGGTGGTAATGGAGTATAACGCCAACTTGGGCGGAAAAACGATAGATAGGGTTTGTGAACGCTATGCTAGGCTTGCTTCACTGCTGCACTTGCCGGCCCGAACCGCCCGTGAAGGAACCGTAAGTCTGATCCAGGCGATTGGAAAGCTGAAACGATCTATCGGTATCGAAAATGGAATCCGTGAGCTTGGCGTTGACCAGGATGCTTTTAATGAGGCGCTGTCCCGCATGGCGCGGAACGCAATGGCTGATCGCTGTACGCCAACCAGTCCTCGTCAGCCAACGGAGGAAGAGTTGGAGCACATTTACCGTAAAAGCTTCTAAATAATATAAAACTTACAAGATTGCGAGGGAAAAATGTTGGATATTCATGAGTTTTCAAGCAAATTCGCCGAAGCTACGAAAGCCATGGCTCCTCAAGAACGAGCAGCGATCATGAAGCTGTTCCAAGGAATTTCTAAGGGGCTATCAGATAAGGGAGCTCAGTCGCAGGTCGAAAACAGCCTCGGTAAGCTTCATAAGGAAGAATGCGCATACCCGGAAGGAATGACCGAGCGTTTGCGGGCTTTGAAAGAACATTATTTGACCGCTACGCCAAGCATTACAACCTTCCGTGCCAGAGCCTTTACTCAGGTATACAAGGAAAATCCAGGTCTGCCATCGATCATGCTGCGTGCCAAGGCTTTCCGCAAAGCGTGTGAAGAGGCTCCGCTGCTCATCCAGGACAACGAGTTGATCGTTGGTCATCCTTGCGGCGCGCCGCGCGCGGGCGCCTTCTCGCCTGACATTGCTTGGCGCTGGACCCGGGATGAGCTCGACACCATTCACAACCGTCCTCAGGATCCATTCTATATCTCTGAGGAAGACAAGCGGATCATGCAAGAGGAACTGTTCCCATTCTGGGAAGGCAAATCGGTGGATGAAATATGTGAACGGCAATACCGCGATGCTGGTCTTTGGGAGTTTTCCGGCGAAGCATTCGTCAGCGACCTTTCCTATCATCAGATTAACGGCGGCGGAGACTCCAACCCCGGCTACGATGTCATTCTAATGAAAAAAGGGATGCTGGATATCCAGCGGGAAGCCAAGGAGCATCTTGCGAAGCTGTCCATGCAAAACCCGGAAGACATCGACAAAATCTATTACTATAAATCCGTGCTGGACACAACCGAAGGCGTAATGGCGTATGCCAAACGGATGTCTGACTACGCATACCAGTTGGCTGCTAAAGAAACAAATCCGAAGCGCAAGGCTGAGCTGCAAAAAATCGGCGAGATCAACGCTCGCGTGCCGGCTCATGCGCCGACTACATTCCATGAGGCAGTGCAATCGGTCTGGACCGTAGAATCTCTGCTTGTGGTGGAAGAAAATCAGACAGGCATGTCTGTCGGTCGTGTGGATCAATATATGTATCCTTTCTATGAGGCGGACAGAAAAGCTGGCCGTCTGACAGAGTTTGAAGCTTTCGAGATTGCAGGCTGTTTCTTAATCAAATGCTCGGAAATGATGTGGGTTTCCAGCGCGGGTGGCTCCAAGTTTTTTGCCGGCTACCAGCCGTTCGTCAATATGTGTGTCGGCGGGCAAAAACGAGAGGGCGGCGACGCCACCAACGACTTGACTTATCTGCTCATGGATGCAGTACGTCATGTCGGCGTTTATCAGCCTTCGCTCGCTTGCCGTATCCACAATAGTTCTCCTCAGAAATATTTGAAGAAGATTGTGGATGTCGTCCGTGCGGGATTGGGCTTCCCGGCCTGCCATTTCGATGATTCCCACATCAAGATGATGCTGATGAAGGGCTGCAGTATCGAAGATGCCCGCGATTACTGTCTGATGGGCTGTGTGGAGCCGCAAAAATCCGGACGCTTGTATCAGTGGACCTCCACTGGATACACCCAGTGGCCGATTGCCATTGAGTTCGTCCTTAATCGTGGCAAAATGCTCTGGCACGGAAGCAATCCGGGATTGGACATGGGCGATTTGAGCAACTTCAAGACCTATGAAGCATTTGAAGCAGCGGTGAAGAAGCAGGTAGAATACATCACCGAGCTTTCCGCAGTCGGTACCGTAATCAGCCAGCGCGTGCACCGGGATTATGCGCCGAAGCCGCTTATGTCGATCATGTATGAAGGCACAATGGAGAGCGGCCGAGACGTTTCCGCTGGCGGCGCCATGTATAACTGGGGACCTGGCTTGATCTGGTCCGGTCTGGCAACTTACGCCGATTCGATGGCTGCCATCAAGAAGCTGGTTTACGATGACAAAAAATATTCGCTCGAGCAAATCCGTGATGCGTTGCTGGCCGATTTCGAAGGTTATGAGCAGATCCACAGGGATTGTCTGGATGCGCCAAAATTCGGCAACGACGACGATTATGCCGATCGCATTGCCGCCGATATCACGGGGTGGACGGAGAACTATCACCGCAACTTTAAAACGCTGTACTCTACCTTCAGCCATGGTACTCTTTCGATTTCGAACAATACGCCTTTCGGCGAGATGACAGGTGCTACCGCCAATGGGCGCAAGGCTTGGCTGCCGCTGTCCGACGGTATCAGCCCGACTCAGGGTCATGACAAGAAGGGCCCGACGGCTATTATCAAATCAATTAGCAAAATAGATGTCGAGGCCATGAATATTGGTATGGTGCATAACTTCAAGCTATTGCGCGGTTTGCTGGAAACACCTGAAGGAGAGAACGGACTGATTAATCTGTTGCGGACGGCCTCCATTCTCGGAAACGGTCAAATGCAGTTCAGTTATGTGGATAATGAAACGCTGATTAAAGCGCAGCAAAATCCTGATCAATACCGTGATTTAATCATTCGGGTCGCTGGCTATAGCGCATACTTCGTGGAATTGTGTAAAGAAGTGCAGGATGAGATCATCAGCAGAACGATGATTGAGCATTTCTAAAATAGCCCTGTGCTTCTTCTCTGGCGCTGTACGTCAGGGAAGGGACATTCTGGCATTTAGATATGCGGAAAGGGAGGAGCCACAGCTATGGATTCAGGTATGCCGGAAAGGCAGGCACGTATTTTCAACATTCAAAAATATTCCATATACGACGGCCCCGGTATCCGGACGCTTGTTTTCTTCAAGGGATGTCCCCTGCGCTGTCAGTGGTGTGCGAACCCGGAGGGTCTGGAAAAGCAATATCAGGTGATGTACCAGCGGGATTTGTGCAACGATTGCGGCGCATGTGTTGCGGCGTGTCCCCGGGGAATCCACCGTGTGGACACTTCCGGCTCGCAGGAGCCGTCCAAGCCGCAGCATGTGGTGGACCGGAAGATCGAGTGCATGGGCTGCCGGGAATGTGAGAAGGTTTGTCCCGCACGGGCGCTCTCAATCGTCGGGATGAATATGACGGTATCGGAAATTGTGGAAATTGTAGAGCAGGATATGCTGTTCTACACGACATCCGGGGGCGGCGTCACGTTGGGCGGCGGCGAAGTATGTGCGCAGTCCGAGTTTGCGGTCAATTTGCTCAAAGAATGCAAGCGCTCCGGAATCCATACGGCCATTGAAACCTCCGGGCATACCAAACCGGAAGCGATTTTGGCCATGGCCGAATTTACCGATCTGATCTTATACGATCTGAAACATATGGATTCAGATCGCCATTATCAACTGACGGGTGTACGCAACGAGCGCATTCTCGAAAATTTGCGGGAACTGATCACCCGCAAACATAACGTGGAGGTGCGGATGCCGCTAATGAAGGGGCTCAATGATGATGAGGACACCATCCGCGAAACGGTAGAGTTTCTGCTTCCCTATAAGGAATACCAGAATTTTAAAGGCATCGATTTGCTCCCTTATCACAAGCTGGGCATAAACAAATACAGGCAATTGGATATGGTTTACGCCGTTGAACGTGATTTAAGCCTTAATGAAGCCGATCTGGAGCGTATTGAGCAACAAATCAGCCAATACGATTTCCCGGTACGGGTTATCAAACATTAAGTGCATGCTTTCAAAGCCAGTTTTATTCGATAAAGCTACCGTTTTACAGGCTCGCAATACTTTTAGGAGAAGGCGAGGTCTTTGATGCAGCAGCCTGCTGGGCCGGATCTCGGGCGGATCATTCAGGAGTCGGTGCCGGGCAAACAAGTGACGCTGGCCCATATGATTGCTTCACCCGTGCCTGACATGTATGAAAGACTGGGCATCGATGAAGCGGGGGCTATTGGTATATTAACACTGTCGCCCAGCGAAACCTCCATTATAGCCGCCGATATCGCGACCAAGGTGGCAGATGTGAAAATCGGCTTTCTGGATCGCTTTGCTGGTTCGGTGCTTCTCACCGGAGATATAGCCAGTGTGGAAACGGCGCTGCGGGCCATCATTGAGACGTTGGGCGAAAGTCTTGGTTTTACGACGGCGGAAGTTACACGGACATGAAAAAACGTATATTACTGGTTATCGGGGAATTGAAACGTTATTTGTTCGGGTAATAAGAGTGGAGTTGATACCATGAAATTTATTACCGAAATGGAATTGCGCAATATGCACAGGTTAGAGCCTTTTACTTCATATATGGTGGAGCATGGAAGCCGATTGACGCCGGAAGCGCGCCAGTTTTTGACGGATCGCCAGATCACACTTTCCTATGGTACGCAAGAGCAAAATCAAGAACAAAAGCAAGAGCCACTACCGAATCCAGAGCTACAGGCGAAAAAGCCGGATTGGCGGCGTGGAAAGCTGCGCTGTCAGATGCAATCCGTCTCAGCCCTGTTCTTGTTAACCGGGCAGGAGCTGCTGGAGCGGGATGTGCTTCTGGCCCAGAAGGTGCTAGAGCTGTCAAGGCAGTTTTCGGCCCTTCAGAAAAGGGAAGGAGGCGGCACATCCACTGCCGACTTATCTTTCCAGGGTTGTACCGGTATTACAGCCGCTGTTCTTTTTGAGGATGCAGGAGATTGCTTTGAGGTAACCGAGTTTCACATTCAATTGGAGAAAGGCAGAGAAATTGCGTTGCTCCACCGTCTGCGATGCGCTTTGCGGGAGCTTGGGTTTGGGATGTTGGAAGCCGCAGCAGGCAGTCCTCAAGAAAAGCCGGAGGAACCTATTGTTGCTGGAATCAACTTTATGATTAATGAATTGAGCTCGCTTATTTGCAGAACTACAGGAGGTGGAACATGCCAGAGACAAAACCCTTTGCATACTGCGATCAACTCGTAAAGCAATTTGAAGCGGTCATCCAGAAGCCGATTCCAGGACGGTCTTCGTTCTACTATACCGGTGTGGATCTGGGAACGGCCTGTGTGGTGCTTACGGTGTTGGATGATTCTCGGAAGCCGGTGGCGGGAGCTTACCGTTACGCCGATGTCGTCCGCGACGGAATGGTGGTGGACTACCTTGGAGCGATTCAGATCGTGAGGGAGCTTAAAGCACAGTTGGAGCAGCAATTGGGTACAGAACTTGAATATGCAGCTTCGGCGATTCCACCGGGTACCGATTTACTGGATGCTGGCGCCATCAAGCATGTGATCCAAGGTGCGGGTTTTGAAGTTACGGCTTTACTGGATGAACCTACGGCGGCTAATGCCGTGCTGCAAATATCCAACGGAGCCATTGTAGACATTGGCGGCGGAACGACTGGCATTTCGATTCTGAAGGATGGCAAGGTTGTCTATGTCGCAGACGAAGCAACGGGAGGCACCCATTTTTCTTTGGTGGTTGCCGGGGCATACCAGATGAGTTTTTCTGAAGCGGACTGCTTTAAGCGCGACCCTGCCCATCACCAAGAATTGCTGCCGCTGCTTCGGCCGGTTATTGATAAGGTTTCCTCTATCATCAACCGCCATGTGGTGGGCCATGAAGTCAAGGAATTGTACTTGGTAGGCGGAACCTGCTGCTTGACCGGTATGGAGACGATCATTGAGCAGAGGACTGGCATTGCTACCTATAAGCCTAGCAACCCACTGTTTGTCACGCCACTGGGCATTGCTCTGAATTGCACGCGGGAGGCGATGTAAGTGGAATTTCGGATTATCAAATCTCCATCCAAGGGGACGCTGGACATTTTGCTTCGTCGCAGAGGAGCGCCCAGTAGCCGGGAAGTTCCCCAATGCGACGCGGTCGGTCTGGTGCAGGGAAGGCTGATTGACATGGTATGGGCCGCTGATGTAGCTGAAAAAGTGGTGGGCGTGACAGTGGAGGATATTCGCGGCAGCTGCCCGCAGAACATGATTCTCCTCGCTATTTTTGGTGACACGGCTTCTGTGGAAGACGCCATCGCCGAGATTAAGCAGAGAAGCGGAAAATCGGGGAGGACGGACTGCTATGATTGCCGCTGAATTGATTCACAATATCTGGTCTACCCGTAAAGCAGATTCCCTTGTGGGAATGAAACTGATGCTGGCCGAGGTGATAGGAGGAAGCGACGACGGGCGCCGCTTGATCGTAGTCGATACGATCGGCGCTGGCACAGGCGATCGAGTGATTGTCTGCACCGGCTCTTCGGCCCGCAAAATGCTGCATACAGACGATGTTCCTGTAGATGCCGTCGTCGTAGGCATCATCGACGCGGACTGTATGTTCGAATAAATAATCGAACAGAAATCTTATAGAGGTTGTTCAAAAGTCCCCCTTTGATCACGAAGAAACACTGAATGCATATTCGACATCGAATCTTGAATTCAGCCGGGCCTAGGTAGAAGCTTCCGAAGCATGTTTCCTGCGGAAACATTTCAGGTGCTCACGTACCCAAAACGTACGCTCCGCTCCTCAGGTCCTAGCTTCATCCAACTGAAGCGTTTTGAAAAAACGCACATCGGAAGCATAAGCTTCGGTGCTGAAAGTTTGACTTTTTGAACACTTACTTATAATTCGAAAGGGGGCGAGAACTGTGAAAAAACTGATTTGCGCTGCGGATGTGGAAGAATGGGTGGCTTCCGGACAGAAGCGGTGCTGCATTGACCGAAACACGATTGTGACACCGGCAGCCCATGATAAGGCAAGGGAGCTGGGGCTGGAGTTTACCGATGAGCCATGTGGCACTTTGAGTTCCGCGGCCGCAGGCAGCGAAACTCAGGATGATCTCGACATGAATGCCATTTTCAAATTTTTCAAGATGTTATCGGAAAAAGGAATGGTTGAAAAGCTGTTGGGGATGACTCTTGATCCACCTTATCAGGCAGAGACGGATCCGACGGGCTTAAAACTTGTACGGGGCCGAACGGTAAAAATGGAAGCTTACGATACGGGAACATCTGGTGCCAAGGTATACCGTCAAGAGGTAATCGGGAAGCCGGATTGTTCCATGAGCGCAGGGTTTATGACTGTCGATCACGGTTGCTTCGAGCAGGAGACGGCGCACGAAGAAACTTATATCGTGATGGAAGGCACGCTCGATGTCACTTTGAACGAGAAAACCTTCACCGCTCATGAAGGGGATGTACTCTTCATCCCCAAAGGGGTGAAGGCGACCAAGGGATCGTCGAACTGCGCGAGGATGTTTTATATAACTTATCCGGCGGGCTGTCCTGATCGGAAGCTACAGTAACTGGAGGTGATAGCATGCAGGCGCTTGGATTAATTGAAACGCGGGGACTTCTTCCGGCGATTGAATGTCTGGATATCATGCTCAAATCAGCTCAGGTAGAACTGATAGAAAAATGCAATGTGGGTGGCGGGCTAGTGACCATCGCGGTAACCGGCGATGTTGGCGCTGTTCAAGCATCCGTGGAGGCGGGTGCCTCCGCGGCGCAACAATTGGGCAGTGATGTGCTTATCAGCCGACATGTTATTCCAAGACCCCACAACGACATAGCGAGCATCATCGGCCGGCGCAGCGTTTCGAATTTCACCAAGGAGAAGGACGAGCTGGCGCTGCCAGTACAGCATACTCAGGCGGCGGAACAGTTTCCAAAGCAGCTGCCTGAGCAAACGCCAGAGCAGACCTCGAAACGTTACACAGCGTCTGATGTTCAACTGGGCGATGCGCCCAATATTCCACTAGACACGGCTCCTAAGGTTCCACTGGAAGCAGCGCCCGAAGTCTCATTCAATATCGGTGGTGATGAAGACTTCCCTGTACTAACAGCCGATCACGCTCAGGCTCTTGCGTCTAAAGACGTCAGTCCAGAAACAGACAATCAAGATCCGGTAGATGGAGAGCAGGCAGTGCTGGACAATCCATTCAAACACCAGATTGACGTGCAGGTAAAGGAAGCAGGGCTTGACAAAGCAATGGAGCTGCTGGAAACGATGACAGCCGTGAAGCTGCGCGGACTGGCCAGAGAGTACGGCCCTGCGTATGGGATGAGCATGACGACGATTTCCAAGGCAAACAAGGTGAAACTGCTCAAGCGGTTCCGCCATTATTATCAACAGTAAACAGTAAGCGAGAGGAGGATGTTTCACTTGGAAAATTATGATTATGATTTGCAATCGATTCAGGAAACGCGGGATTTGGCTCGTACAGGAAAAGCAGCCGCCGATATCCTTGCCGGGTACGATGCTGAACAGATTGACAGAATTGTACAAAACATGGTGCGGATAGCGGAGGTTAACGCCGCCGAACTGGCTGCGCTAGCAGTGGAGGAAACAGGATTTGGCAAGATTGAGGATAAGATCTTCAAAAACCGTCTGGCTTCCACGGAGCTGTATGAATCCATTCGGGATACGAAAACGATTGGGGTTATCCGCGAGGACAAGACAAATCAATTAATAGAGATTGCCGAGCCTGTCGGACTGCTCATGGGTATTATTCCATCAACAAATCCGACATCCACTACGATATTTAAATCGATTATTGCAATAAAGGCTCGTAATGGAATCATCTTTTCGCCGCATCCATCGGCAAAGAAATCCATTATGCGGGCCGCCGAACTCATGCATGCAGCCGCTGTTGAGGCAGGGGCTCCCGAAGGAATCATTGGCTGCGTTGCCATGCCTTCTATGCCGGCGACACAGGAACTGATGAAGTGTGAGGAAATCGCCATGATTATCGCCACAGGCGGCTCGGCGATGGTGAAATCTGCCTATAGTGCGGGTAAACCGGCGCTGGGTGTGGGACCGGGTAATGTACCGGCATATATAGAGCGCACCGCTGATATTCCAAAAGCAGTAGCGAATATCATAGCCAGCAAAACCTTCGATTACGGAACAATCTGCGCATCTGAACAGGCTGTTATCGTGGAAGAATGCATCCGTCCTCAGGTGATCGCGGAGTTTGAGCGTCAGGGCGGTTACTTTATGAATCAGGAGGAGACTGCCAAAGTCGCGTCCAAGCTGTTTGTAAAAGGCCATGCCATGAATTCAAAACTGGTGGGACGTTCGCCTCAGGTGATTGCAGAAGCGGCCGGCATTCAAATTCCTGCAGGGGTCAAGGTGCTGTTAGGTGAACAGCAGGGCGTGGGAGAAAAATTCCCGCTGTCCTATGAAAAGCTTACTACCGTATTGGCGTTTTACACCGTACAGGACTGGCATGAGGCTTGCGATCTAAGTGTTGGGCTGCTGCGTAATGGAGGAATAGGCCATAGCTTCTCCATCCATACACAGAATCACGATATGGTCATGGAATTTGCACAAAAACCTGTATTCCGCATTTTGGTGAATACGGGCTCCACTCAGGGCGGCGTGGGCGCAAGCACCGGGCTTGCCCCGGCCTTCACTTTGGGTTGTGGTACCTGGGGGGGCAGCGCCACTTCAGATAATGTGGGACCACAGCACTTGATTAATATCAAGCGTGTGGCTTATGGCATTAAGGACTGCACACCACAAATCCCTTATTCTGCTTCCTCTCCGCAACAGCCGAAGCAACAGGAGGATGCAATGCTGTTGAATCTGGTCGATGAGCTGATGTCTATTTTGCAGAAAAGCGGTGACTGCTAGTGGGGAGCTATGATCAAGTACTTTCATTATTAATGGAGGTGGTATCCGGTGCTGGCAAGGCTGGGGAGGAGCCGCGCTCCATCCCTTTAGGGATTTCGAATCGCCATGTGCATCTTTCTCAGGCTGATGTGGAGACGCTCTTCGGATCCGGATATACGCTATCCAAAATGCGTGATTTGTCCCAACCTGGACAGTATGCGTGTAATGAGACTGTTACGGTCTGCGGTCCCAAGGGTGCGATTGAAAAAGTGCGGGTTCTCGGTCCAGTGCGGAAACAGACTCAGGTAGAAATAATGCGGGGAGACTGCTTTAAGCTGGGCGTGAAAGCTCCAGTGCGCTTATCCGGGGAGCTTGAAGGCACACCTGGCGTCACATTGGTCGGTTCCAAGGGAAGCGTATATATTACTTGCGGCTTGATGGTTGCACAGCGCCACATTCATATGACGCCTAATGATGCTCTTTTCTTCGGCGTAACCGACGGAGAGATGGTCAGCATTCAATTTGATGATCACCGGGGCGGAGAATACAATCAGGTCGCAATCCGAGTTAGCAGTGACGCTGCTCTCGACTGTCATATTGACGTTGAAGAGGCCAACGCGATGGATCTGACATCAGCGTCTGTGGTTAAAATCATAAAAAATCGCTAGGAGGAAATGAACATGAGATCGGAAGCTCTTGGTTTGGTTGAAACAAAAGGTTTGGTAGGTTCTATCGAAGCAGCGGACGCTATGGTCAAAGCAGCCAATGTTACCTTGATTGGCAAAGAGATGGCAGGTGGAGGCCTTGTTACCGTAATGGTACGGGGCGATGTAGGCGCTGTGAAGGCAGCAACAGATGCTGGCGCTGCGGCCGCGAAGAATGTAGGGGAACTCGTATCGGTACATGTGATTCCTCGTCCCCACAGTGAAGTGGAGAACATCCTTCCGTCTACTAAGGCATAATTCAATAAAGCATATATATAAGCCTATGCTTCCGAAGTAAGTTTTGTTCGGAGCTAGCACTTTATTCTCACAAAACTAAGCCTATGCTTCCGAAGCAAGTTTTGCTCGGTGAGCTAGCGCTTTATTCTCACAAAACTCTTAGGAGGAATGTATCATGAAATCAGAAGCATTGGGGTTAATTGAAACAAAAGGTTTGGTAGGTTCTATCGAAGCAGCGGACGCTATGGTCAAAGCAGCCAACGTCACCCTGATTGGCAAAGAGATGGTAGGCGGCGGCCTTGTCACCGTAATGGTACGAGGCGATGTAGGAGCAGTAAAAGCGGCAACGGACGCTGGTGCCGCAGCCGCACAGCGTGTAGGGGAACTGATATCCGTACATGTGATTCCTCGTCCTCACAGTGAAGTGGAAATTATTCTTCCCGCTGCTAAGCTATAATTTATATCGATGTTCTGCAAAGGGCCAAAACTCGGTAAAACGGGTTTTGGTCTTTTTATATTTGTCTGTAACAATCCGCTTGTCGAAAGCTTGTCGAAGTGGTGTATTTCTATAAATAGAGCTTTGAGGAAGGGGGATGTACTATTTCCAAACAGTTTGTAAATTGTTATAATAGAGATATTATATTGTGAAAAATTTAGCATGTGACGTCTATTTTCCCGTTCATTTTCGGTGAAAGGGTGCAACGAGATTATGCTGAAAACCGATAGTCCGATCGCAACCAAAGTATACGCACGATACAGCGGCATCCTGTCTCTTTCCAAGTTCTCGCTGCTGCTGCACGATCACAATGGAGACGTTTTGCTAGAGTTCAATCCGTCCCCTGATTTCTGCAGGCATTTTTGTTGGGAGAATCCTACGCGACCTTGTGCAGATTATTTGAAGCGCTTTAATACCGGCGAGCAGGGGCGATTTGTTTGCTGTTACGGCCTGGAGAACATTTTGCTGCCTATTATGGTCAAAGATGAAGTTGTTGGCTTCATATCGGGGATGCAAGCGTATTCCCAGGAGAGGGAGTATCAGAAGTATCTGATTAACACGGCGGAATTGGCTGAAATGAAGGGGCTGGATTTGGAAGTTGTCGCGAAGGCGATATCAGCTTTTCCAACCATTGACAAAGATAAAGCGGATATTCACGAGCAGCTGTGCCATCATATTGCAAGGAATATTGCGCTCGACATCGCCGAAAGCGCGCAGGACAACACAGGGATTATCAATCGTCTGTCTGCGGAAAAGGAAATACTGGAGAAGAAAGTGATTGACTTAGAAGCAAAAAACATGTCTCTCGTCATCAATCCACATTTTCTGTTCAATACGTTGAATTCCATTGCCCGCATCGCCTATTTCGAACACTCCCATACGACGGAGGAATTGATCTATTGCCTGTCCGACTTGCTGCGATACAATGTGAAGCAGGATGATCAGCTTCATACCATCGCATCCGAATTGGATAACATTGAGAAGTATTTGTATATACAAAAGGCGCGCTTCAAAAATCGCCTGCAGTATGAAATCATTGTTCCGAATGAATTAAAGGCTTATCGCATTCCGAATTTGGTGATTCAGCCTATTGTGGAAAACGCAGTCATACATGGGATTACCCCTAAGCGTGACGGAGGAACCATTCGTCTGATTGCCGAAAAGTACAGAAATGATATCACCATTTCTGTAATAGACAACGGTAACGGGTTCTCACCGGAGGTACTCAAGCTCATTCATCAGCCGGACAGCAAAATCGGTGTTGGCTTCCGGAGTACCGACAGCCGTTTGAAGCGTTATTTCGGAGAAGAGTATGGGTTATCGATTATGAAATCGGATTACAGCGGGAGCACGGTTAACATCCGCATCCCCACCCAACCAATTGCGAGGTGATGCAATGAGCGTAGTTATGTTTGTTGAAGATGAACCGATAGAACTAGAGTTTCTTCAATCCATCGCGCAGGAAATTCTGGGTGCTGAAGATAAGCTGCTTATTTGCGATACGGGTATGCAAGCGATTAAGCTCGCCAAACAATATCGGCCGGATATTATTTTTATGGATATCATGCTGCCTGAAATGGACGGAATATCCTCATTGCAGGAAATTCGCCGCTTTCTCCCTAACGCCTGCGTGACGATTTTGTCGGCCAGCTCGGATTTCTCCTATGCACAGGCGGCAATCAGTCTGCAGGTACACGAATATCTGCTTAAGCCTGTCAAGCCGGACAAATTGCGGCAATTGATTCGTAAGGGGCTGGAGAGGGCCGCTCAATCAGAAGAAGATGGTGTAACAGAAACTTATCTGATAGAATCCACTCAAGAATGTCAGCGCTTTATTCAAGAAGCCGTCGATTATATTCAGCAGAATTACAAAGATAAGCTGACCCTGCAAATGGTGGCGAGTCATGTGTACATGAATGCTCAATATTTTAGCCGCATATTCAAAAGGGAGCTCGGCGTTACATATACGGATTATGTGAACAAGCTCAAGATTGCACATGCCTGCAAGCTGCTTGAGACTACCGGGTATCCCGCCTATCGCATCTCCACAGAATGCGGCTTTACCGATCCGTCTTATTTCAACCGAGTTTTCTACAAGCAAATGAAAATGACACCGAAGGAATACAAAAAAAGTGCTCTAGCGCGAGTGTAAAAACGCTTTATAGGATAGAATCAAGGATACTCCGGCCCGACTAAATATCGGGCCGGAGTTTTTTTATTTTACGATGTCGTCCTAAAAGTACGAAAAGTACCAGATTGAAGAAAAAAGTGATTCAGGAAGTCCAAATAAGAGGTACGGTTAGTGACAGGCGAAATGGCCGCATTGCTTTACAATGAAGATACATCTACGAAGACAAATCTACTTAACAGAGGTGTATGGATGATGAAGGAAGCAGTGGCTTCGGCCGGCATGCTGAAACAAAAGATGAACAGTCGTTTCCGAAGAAATGGAATCGCTTACGGACTGATTTCCGGGTTAACGTTCGGCCTTTACAGTACCGTCGTTGCCCTGGCTATGATGAAGGAGCCTTTTCTGGGGGTCGTAGGAGCGTTTGCTGCGCCTATAGTGGCATCGGCGATCAACGATGCTTTGGCGGCGATCTGGCTTCTGATTTGGAACTTCAAGAATGGGATGATCAAAGAAATTGGCCGCAGTCTGGTAACAATACCAGGGTTGATGGTCGCAATTGCCGCGGTGTTTGGCGGTCCAATCGCCAACGGGGCCTATCTGGTTGGAATTGATATGGCTGGAGCGGCGGCTATTCCTATTTCGGCGCTTTGTCCGATGTTTGGTGCTATTTTCGCGCGAATGTTCCTTAAGCAGAAAATTGATAAACGGGTGGCCGTCGGCATGTTCATCTGTGTTATCGGAGCTGCGCTCATTTCTTATGTCAAGCCTGAAGGTGGCGTGGATAATTTCACACTAGGCATTATTTTTGCTCTGGTGGCCGCGCTTGGCTGGGGATTGGAAGGCGTATTTGCTACTTTCGGGATGTCTATGCTTGATTCCAATATCGCCATTACCATTCGCGAGGGCGTTTCCGGACTCGTATATATTGCTGTGCTGATACCTATCTTCAGCGCGACAGATCTCTTTACTTCCGTACTTGGCTCCGTATCGCCTATGCTCATTATTGCGGCTGCAGCCCTGTTTACGGCAATCTCTTTCCTGACGTGGTATATGGCCAATAGTATGGTTGGTGTTGCAGTCGGAATGTCGCTCAATATTACCTATGTACTGTGGGGGGTTGTCTTTGCTGCTATCTTCCTCGGTAGTTCATTGACTCCAACAATAATTGCCGGCGCAGTTATTATTACACTTGGCGCGCTTTTAGTTTCGATGAATCCAATGGATCTGTTCAAGAAGAAGGAGGCGTAAGCAAATGCCATTGTTGCCGATTCGCTCCCGGGTGCTGCTTTTCATGTCCACTGTGCAGCAGGCAAATATTGATGATGCAATGGACGCATTGAAAAGCGAATATGGTGGAGAACGTCAATTTACAAGAGCAAACTTTCTGGATCATATGCTGTCCTTGCAGGCTAACGGACTGATTGACGAGGTTCATTACGAGCTGGATGCTAACGGGGAATTATGTATGTACTATGCAATCAACGATGAGGGAATTCATACGATCAATAAATATTTGCCTAAAAAGTGGACGCAAAAATAAAACAACTTCACACAACCAGGCCTAAGGCCGGGCTCAGATTGAAGACGAACTCCCGTGAAATACTATACCGCGGGAGTTCTTTATGTTTGTTGTCCATTTTTCAAATACGAAATTGAAGTTATCTGATGGGCGACCATTCTTCCAGATGTCAGAAGAAAATAAAGTTCTAGACTAAAAAATAAAGCGATAGACTGACGATACTTCATTAAGATAACGAGCAGAATAGTTTAACTTACACAAAAGATTTGACCAATTCACTTTGGTCCAATCTTTTTTTCTTGAAGGGTAAGGAAAGGAAATTATATACAACTGGACATACCCATGATAAAATGTAATTACGTAATAACATAAAATGATGAAAGCGGTGAATGATAATATTTCGGTTGAAATTGAAATTTCTTAAAAGATAGGTCAAATAACTTCAAGAAACGGTTCAATCGTTGGTACGGAAACCTCACCATGACTTACAAACCAATATTGAAAGCGGCGTTGTCGCGCTGATCTCATACTCTGGGCTCTATAAGAGGTCTGGATATGATATTCATTTTATTGCTTCTCGCTGCAAGCTCGGAATTGCTGGAGACCAGCGACTACTTGAGCATGTCCGATGTCAGAGATAACCAAGCATTTATTAGGGGAAAGCAGAAAGCATGAGGATGGAAGTGCAACGGTTTCTGATAACGGCCGAGGCATTCCAACCAAAGCCTCAGAACAAATAAATTTGTAGCTGAGAACACACTTATAGACATGACCCGACTAAGACAAGGTGAAGCCTATCAGGCCCCTGGCTTGGAAAATGGAATCAGTATCGAAGTTCCATTTATCCTCTGTTATCCATTCATTTTCATTTCAAAAATAAGGAGGAATAGTATATGCAAGAGGAGATTATTTACAGAAAAGAACATGTGTTTGAAATGCTGGACACTCTTCTTAAGGAACAATCCAAGTTTAATTGGGATCAATTTTACTCCGATAGGGGCAAACCCATTCCCTTCTTTGTGAATGTTCCCGACGAGAATTTAGTGGGGTATTTCGAAAACAAACGATTAAACCCTGGAAAGGTGCTTGAACTTGGCTGTGGTCCTGGCCGTAATGCCATATACTTAGCAGAGCGTGGATGTACTGTGGATGCCATAGACCTATCGAAGGAAGCAATTGAATGGGGAAAAGAGCGGGCAAAAGAAAAGGAATTAACGGTGAATTTTCTTCATAAGAACATTTTTGAGTTGGATATTGAAGAGGCTTCATATGACATTGTTTATGATTCAGGCTGCCTGCATCATATCACACCGCATCGTAGAATCAGCTACTTGGAATTAATAAATAAAGCCCTAAAACCTGATGGATTATTTGCCATTACTTGTTTTGTCTTAGGTGGCAAATTCGGCGGGGCCGAGATGTCAGATTGGGACGTGTATCGGGTAAGAAGTTTAAAAGGAGGTTTAGGATTCACCGAAGATAAGCTGAAATTAATATTCCATGACTTTGAAGTTATTGAGATGCGCAAAATGAGAGAAGTTAAACAACCAAGTCATGTATTCGGTACTGAAGCTTTATTGACTGCACTATTTAAGAGAAAAAGCTAGGAGCTTATAAGAACCATCAGTTTCATGCCTCAGCAACGGCGTTATCATAAGGGAACCCTTTCAACGTTCGATTTGGAACGTAGTATGCGGTTCATCGATCAACTTGTTTTTGAACTCGCTACCACAATATTCTTCTTCTCTTTAGGAATGCGATTGTCCCTCTCAGAGAAGGAGCCTGAGTGTTTTGCTTGTTTGATCCGTCGATCCAGTACAGATGCAGTTAGTTTATATTCGTTTACATTTCGCCATTCTCTGTGTCTGGAGAGTTCTTTTTGTGAGTAATCCGGGATATCCCTTAACTTCGAGATTAGCGTGTTACAAGCTCTCCGAGATAAACTACGGTGCATGGATCGGCTTTTACGGAACCAGCAGGATATTGGAAATGTAATCAAACCTTATTACGGGGAAGCCGCAGGCAATAAGCTGGCTGAAATTCTAAGAGAACATATTTTAATCGCGGTTAAAATCGTAGAGGCGGCCAAAGCGGGCAACCAGGCAGATGTGAAGAGGCTAGAGGAAGACTGGCATAAAAACGCTGATGAGATCGCAAAATTTTTGAGCGATGCGAATCCGAACTGGCAGTTTAAAGAGCTTCAGGATATGCTGTATACGCACCTTCAATTGATTACGGAAATCGTGCTGAGCTGTCTCAAAGGAGATTGGAAAGCGGATATTGCAGCAACCGACAAAAACGAGATCCATATGATTCATTTAGCCGACATCCTGACAGAAGGCATTGTCAAACAGTTTCCCGAAAAATTTTAAACGAATTGCATTAGTGATTGCAGAGTAAAGCTTTTTATGTTCACCCGAAAGGGTAATTATAAAAAGCTTTTTTTCGTTTTATGAATCGTTAATGTAGCTATGGATCTAAAGCTTAAAAACTTTGTAATGAAGTAACTCTGCATAATAATGAATTTATTTACATATAGTTCCAAATGAACTAATATAGAAAGTAATGAACCTATTTCAGAATGGCGGTTAGAGAGATGCTATTGCTTCTTTTTTCAGTCATTGAGGAAGAAAAAGATAAAGATTTCTTATTTGATTTATTTTACTAGTATTACCCTTTTATGAGAAAGAAAGCTTACGAAGTAACCAATGATTACAATGTCGTGGATGATTTAATTCAAGACGTTTTCCTAAAACTGATACCAAAAACTCCCCTTTTACAAACCATGGAAAATTGCAAAAAGACTTCTTACATCATTTATTCTATTAGAAACATGGGTGTCGATTATATTAGAGCAAAGGAGCGGCAGAAAATATTGGTCAGTACAGCACAAACCGATGATATGTTTAATCAACTTCCCGACTCCCAACTGAGCGTAGAAGAATTGATATTCAGGAGAGAAGACAGACAGGAGATATTTAGTAGGCTGTCTAAGCTGACAGATCGCGATAAAACTTTGCTCTATTACAAGTACAATATGGATATGAAAGATAGTGAAATTTCTCGGCATTTGGGTATCCCTGTGAATAACGTTAGACAGTATTTAACACGAGCCAGACGTAGGGCATTGAATCTCCTGAAAACTGAGGTGAGGGAGAGTGACTAAAAAAATTTCAGGGAGTCATCAGGCTCTAATGGATGAGTATGATGAATTACTGCTCAAAATGGCCTAAATCAGTTAGTAGGGATTTTGAGAAACGAGTAAAGTGGGGGATTTTTCTTTGTAGAATCTTCAGTTTTTTTAATATTGTTTCAGTATTGAAGATTGCACTGGGGTTATCTATATGTTTAATTGCCATTCTTTTATCCATTGTGTCAGTGAAAGCTGTTAGAGTACTATTTCTGAATTTACTTGTTAGGCGACCACAACCCGGTTATATCACTTCGGATTCCTTCTTACTCTCAAAAGACAGCGGCATAAACCCGCCGGAAGCAGTTGGGCTAGTTGACGTTGTTCAATTCATTGTAGTGTCTTTTTGATAAAATCAAGATGTTCCGCAGTTTCACCTCCTTTCTCGTCCCGGTACCCTCGCTTTGAACTCACTATAGCGACATTCGATTGTCGCAGAAAAACTCTTACTAATTTATGCAACCAAATACAAACTTTTCGCGTCCGATCAATCATAGGTACCAACAGTTTTGTTGAAATAAAATCTGAATAATTGTGTTGCACATATAAGCGTATGAGCGTCTTTTTTAAGGTAAGGAGTTACATACAAGCGATTTTATACTCTTAGATTAGCCTTCTTACTAATATTAAAAGTGAGGAGTCGATGCTAGGCAAGTTATTCATTGTTTTTGTTTAAATCATTACCTGATAGCTACGACTGAGAGCAGATTGTCCGCGAACTAATGTGGTACAAATTAAAGGAAGGGAATGACGTATCATTGAAAAAGCTATTAACTGTTGCACTCGTTGCAGCACTTGTCAGTAGTTTGGGTAGTTCTACTGTTCTAGCTGAGAGCAACTCGCCTTTGAGCCCTGTTGAAGATACTTTGCTATCATCTGATAAGCTCAATGATTTGAACGATAAGTCTTCATCGAATGTCTTAGATTTGTCAGCGGTTGAATCTTGTTTTTCTATGGCAAAAGATATTTTGAAAAATTATTATGAACGTATTGATCTTGGCACAGATCTTAACATTCAACTTGCTATCTTCAGAAGTGACCAAAGAAGGGATTCTCCTAACAATCAGTACAGAAGCTTCATTTAATTATGTCGGAATGGAGGTACAGTCTGGGTTTGGCGAGGTATCGAATGTGGTATTTACCTATACTGATACGGGATTAACGATGTCCGATTGGTATATGCCAGATGACTATTATGATGAATTTGTCAGAGGATCAGTGGATCATTCAAGTAACCTTACAATGAACTCTATTTCAGAAAGCTCCAATATTGCCGAAAAACAAACGGAACTTGAGAAAAAAATTACTGATTATTTCTCGGTTAATCGAGAACTTCCAGTAGAAATGACTAGTAAGACGGGGTGGAGGCAACCAATCAAGTGATAACACCATTGGCTACCCTTGCTTCGTTAAATAAGACAGCCATAGCCAACTATGCAAAAAACAACAAGGCTAAAGATTCACCTGCAAGTGGCGGATCTAATGTATCTTATTACGATTTTTCTCAGATATCCGGAAATTGGGATTGTACTAACTTTGTATCTCATGCTTTGCTTGCTGGCGGCGCAATTCCCTATGACACAAATGGATCAGGTATTTCCTCTAAGGGTTGGTACTACAGAAGTCTGAGCAATCGTTCTTCATCCTGGTCAGGTGTCCCTAACTTGCATGATTTTCTGGTGAACAATACTACAAAAGGACCGGCTGGTTCCGCAACTACTTACTCAACATTCAAATATAATCCTAATTCAGGTTACCCATATGCTATTGGAGATATCCTGCAATTCTATCTGAGTGGTTCATATAACAATTGGAGGCATTCAACTATAATCACGGAATACTACGAGACTAATACGGCTTTAGTTTTAGGAGCATTGGTAACCGGTCGTAGTGGAAAAGGTTCATATAATAATAACAAGAAGGCAGAAGAAGTCTATCCAGGTGATAGCAAAAGAGTTATCAAATTGTCTGGCTATTATAAGTAAAATTTGAAGAAGGATGCACATCACTTCAAACTATTCTTATAGAAGTGGTGTGCATCAATCCTAATGGCTGCTCCATGATCATTATTTTTTACGGGAGGGAAAAGAATGAAACGTGTTTGCCTGTTATTAGTGCTTATATTCGCTCTAAGCGCGTGTAATAATGCTGCTGGGAATATCGACGAAAAAAATACTCCTATGGAAGTCAACGTGAAGATAGCCAAAAACACAGAAAATTCAACCATCACGAAAGAGAATGCTTTGAAGAGTTCTCTCGAATTTTTAGCAGAAGATAAAAATGGTCTGTCTGTTTGGGATTATAAAACCGCTTATGAAATGTGTGAGGGTGCTCTGTCTGCATATTACAAGGCGATTTGGAACGGCACAGATATCAACTTGAATGCTTTCTTTGATAATAAAAGCCTGAAACAATATATGCAAAAGAAAGTTACTTCCCAGCATGAATTATTCCGTAAGAACAAACTAACCGATAATTTGGTGACAGATATCGATGTTGGTGCTAGAAAAGTGGAGCTTGTTGGTGAAGATAACCCTTATTTCTACTTCAAACTAGACACGCGCGTGAAAAAGGATGTAGGCAGCTTTGCAGAACCGACTGAATTTCTTGTACAGAACTTGAATGGAAGGTTAGTAATTACGGATTGGTATTCTAGTGGAAAGGATAGTTATGATTCTATGGTGCGTGGAGAGAATCAGACCATTGATAACCCCGATATTTGGAACAATAATGAATGGGTAAAGAAACTGGAAATTAACGCTAATTAGCGTCTCATCACCTCGCAGTATTCCATCCTGTACCATACGCTCTATGTTAAGCACAACGAATCCATTCAATCCATTAACATAGTCCAAGTGTGGAGTAGTCAACTAGACAGGCATTCTCCCTTAGTTGCCATTCTGCCAGAGCAGAATACCCCATTCTACATGTCCTATGTAGAATGGATACACTTACGCTTATTGCAAGTGGAGTCAGCTTCTTTAATTTCCATTTTCATTGGTGGCGATCAGAATTGTATTGGGTCATGTACTCATTGAGCGATTGCAGAGTAAAGCTTTTTATGTTCCCACAAGGGTAACTATAAAAAGCTTTTTTTCGTTTCATGGAGCAAATATAGAAATAGCTTACACATTTCGATCCAAGCATTTGGGTCGTTTTTTTTGTAAACATGTCAAATTCGTTTGAGAATGCACGAATATATGTCCTGTACCGCAAAATTCGACTGTGTATAGTTAAGACAATCATATTTATAAGCTTTGGATTAGAACCAAATATATGTATAGCCGAAAGTATAAACATGGATATTCGTTATGTATCATCCAAATCCTGAAAAGCATTGACCGAATGAACGATTCAATAGAATTAACCCATAAAATGGGGACTGTTATGGATTACCCATGACAGTCTTTTCATTACCTAAGGGGAGGGAAGTCGATGAAGGATCAAAGTATGTCCCATATGCAAGCAAGCCCTGAGGTAGTTACCTTTGGGGAATCGATGGCACTCATGCTGCCGACGGGAAATAAAGGAATCGAATACAGCCATACGTTGGAATGCACCCTTGGTGGGGCCGAAACCAACGTAGCCATCGGTTTGGCTAGGCTTGGCATTCGTGTCGGATGGTTCTCTCAACTAGGTGAAGATCCGCTGGCGACGATGATGATCAAAGCATTGCGGGGCGAAGGCATTGATGTCTCACGCGTGAAGTGCACAACTGCTGCTTCAACGGGTCTCATGATGCGTGAGGTAATAGCCGGACAATCCTCCGTTTATTATTTTCGGCGAAATTCGGCTGCGAGTCTAATGTCGCCTGATATGCTGGATGAGGCGTACATAGCAGGTGCTCGCATTTTGCACGTAACCGGCATTACGATGGCAATAAGCGAAACGGCATGTCAAGCAGTTATTGAGGCTGTGCGTCTTGCACGCAAGCATGGCGTTAAAGTCAGCTTTGATCCAAATCTGCGCCTGAAGCTCTGGAGCGTGGAGAAGGCTCGGCAATTCATTCTGCCTCTAGCGGCGGAAGCAGACTATTTCCTGCCAGGGCTTGATGAATTGAAGCTTCTCTATGGAATTAACGACGAAAGTACTTTGTTCGCGAAGCTGCATGAGCTTGGCAACGTATGCGTCGTCAAGGGCGGAGATTATGAAAACGTTTTATTACAGGGCGGAAAGGAAGCTAGAATTCCTTATTTTGCTGCTGATCACGTAGTAGACACCGTTGGTGCTGGCGATGCCTTCTGTGCCGGCTTCCTTAGCGGTTTACTAAGAAATAAATCCCTTGAGGAATCTGTTCGCATCGGAAATCTGCTTGGATCTATGGTGATCCAGACGGAAGGCGATTGGCAGGGTCTCCCAACAATGGCACAGGTAGAAGCGAAGCTTAGTAGAAAAGTGCATGTTGAACGTTAAGTCCAATGAATCTATCTTTAAATGAAAGGCAGGAGAGGAAATTGAAGAAACTGAGCATCATTAATCGGATTCATGAAGAAGGAGTTGTAGCGGTATTACGGGGAGAGAATTGGCAGCAGGTGGTGCGACTATCCGAGGAAGCCATTGCTGGCGGCATTAAGGTGATTGAGATTACGATGACGGTTCCGCATGCACTTAAGGCGATCGAAGAGCTTGCCAACCATTATTCATGGAATCATCCTGATTCATCTCAGAATGCGATAATTGGCGTCGGTACGGTGCTCGATCCTGAAACGGCACGCCAAGCAATGCTAAGCGGCGCTGAATTTGTAGTAAGCCCTACGTTGAATCCAGATACGATTAAGCTGTGCAATCGTTATCGCGTTCCAATCCTGCCGGGCGTTATGACCATTCACGATATCCAAAGCGCTCTAGATTTAGGAGTGGATGTCGTAAAGCTGTTCCCGGGAAGTCAATTCGGGCAAGGGATGATCAAGGATATCAAAGGCCCATTGCCTCACGCGAATGTAATGCCGACCGGCGGAGTGAATGTAGAGAACTTGGGTGACTGGATCAAAGCAGGTGCATTTGCAGTAGGAATTGGTTCGGATCTTACGAAGGAAGCCATTGAAACAGGCAATTATACACTCGTTCGTGCCAAGGCTGATCAGTATGTGAAGGCATTTAAGCAAGCGCGTAAATAAAATAAATATATGAAGCGTTCTCTTGATAGACTCAGAGAACGCTTGTTTTTTATCAAGTGCATGAGCTGAGAAAAGTAAAATTCGTTTCAAAATGAACGTTTTTAGTTCTTATTTGCGACTTTCGTTCTTATTACAATGACACTATAGAACAAGACGTATTTTCTCAGAGGAGGAATAAGGAATGAAAGGTAAGAAATCACTAGGAATTAGCGCTAGAGAGACACTAGCTGGCTATATGTTTGTAGCCCCCTTAATGATCGGATTAATGGTCCTAACACTTATTCCTGTTGTGTGCTCTCTATTGCTGAGCTTTACGGAGTGGAATTTCGTAGCGGGATATGGTGCTATTAAATTCGTAGGCTTTGATAATTTTATTCGTTTGTTCCAAGACGATGTGTTTATACAAAGCTTATTGAACAACTTGGTCTTTATCATAACGGTTCCGATAACCTTGATCTTATCGCTGTTGCTGTCGATTCTCATTGACAAACATGTTTATTTCAAAGATGGATTTAAGGTTGTTTATTTCTTGCCTTATATCTCCAGTGTCGTTGCCGTCGCAATGGTATGGCAGGTTCTTTTCCATCCATCATTAGGTCCGGTAAATCAGCTGCTAATGTCATTTGGCATTGAGAATCCACCTAAATGGTTGGCAGATATCGATTATGCATTGCCATCCCTCATGATGATTCAAGTTTGGATTATGCTTGGCTATAACATTATTATTTACATTGCTGCGCTGCAGTCCATTCCGAAGGATCTGTATGAAGCAGCGGACATCGATGGCGCAGGAACATGGGTGAAATTCCGCCAGATCACAGTGCCAAATGTTTCACCAACGACCTTTTTCTTGCTAGTAACAGGAATCATCGGTTCCTTCAAGGTGTTCGATCTCATTCAAGTATTAACGCAAGGCGGACCTGCGAATTCAACAAATGTAATCGTTTACGATTTGTATGACACTGCATTCAATCAGTTGAAAACAGGCTATGCCTCTTCGATGGCGCTCATATTGTTCCTCATTTGTTTATTCATAACAGCCGGACAATGGATTGCCCAGAAGAAATGGGTTAACTACTAGAAGAGATCTAGAACGGAGGAACAATATCCATGAAAAAAATTTCGGTTTCAAAGATCATTTTCACAATGATTATGGCTGCTATAGGACTTCTATTCCTGCTTCCTTTCATATGGATGTTATCGACATCATTCAAGCCTGAGGCGGATGTCTTTACATTCCCAATTGAATGGATTCCGAGAAACTGGAATGCACTTGAGAACTATGCGGAAGTGTGGACAGGCAGCTTCGTCAAATATTATGCAAACTCGATTTATGTAACAGTGGCAACCACTGTGCTCAATGTATCGGTGTGCGCACTTGCGGCTTATGGGTTTTCCAAAATCCAGTTCAGAGGAAGAGATACGATGTTTCTTCTCGTCCTCGCGCTTTATATGGTTCCACCTCAAGCTTCATTAGTTCCGCAGTTCCTGCTCTTCCGTTCCTTACATTTGTTTGATTCTCATCTTGGTCTTATCTTGCTGAACGGATTTAGCGTAATTGGAGCTTTCATGCTTAGACAATTCTTTATGAGTGTCAGCAACGAATATATCGAATCAGCCAAAATAGACGGTGCCGGACATGCGCGAAGCTTCTTCCAAATCGCGTTGCCGCTTATTCGTCCAGCCATCGCAACCTATGCGATCCTCAGATTTATTTGGACATGGAACGACTATCAGTATCCGCTGATTTTCTTGAAAAGCAAAGAGTTGTTTACCATTCAGCTTGGAATCAGATTGTTCGGTGACCAATATGGAGATACGTATTCCTTGATGATGGCTGGTGCTGTGTCAGCAATCTTGCCGCTGGTCATTATCTTTATCATCGGGCAGAAGCAAGTGATTGAGGGGATTGCGCTCGGAGGCGTTAAGGGATAGAAATGCTCGAGAAGATAGAAGCAGTGCAAATAGATAGTTAACGAGAAGAAATGAACCATTGCGTTCATTTCTTTTGTTTTATGGGGAAAGTATCCGGTCAAAATCGTCTGAAAAAGGTCAAAATATGAAATTGGTCGGTCATCTGAAAATAGATATATTTATTAATAAAAGCGCTTTCAAAGACGGTTTTATCCATAAAACCGAATTTATCTAATTAGGAAGAAACAAGTTGGATATTCATATTAATTATTTTAGCTAACCTAAAATGCACTTAAAAGTATTTAAATCTGCAAAGCTAGATTGATCATTAGAAGGGTGGGTTGGTATGGGTTATGTGAAACGAAAACCAACAGTTATGATATGGTTTGCAGCCGTAATACTAATTGTACTTGCTGTATTCATGATAATTTTAACTAACAAAAAAGCTGCATTGCCTGATAATTGGTTATTTACAGTGGATGGATACGCTGTGACAGATGAAGAATTTCTATTTTATATCAACGACCAGAGAGCGGTAACAGTAGATTATTTCTACAGAACCTATGGTACGCAAGTAGATGAAGGCTTCTGGACACGTCAATACGGAAAAAATAAGGAAACACCATCTGAGTATGCCAAAAAATCTGCGATGACTGCATTGCTAAGAGTTAAACAGGAGCAAATTATTGCTGACGAGCGGGATATTGCCCCATACAAAAGTTTTGACGAGCTGAAATCCGACATGGAGGACGAAAACAAGAAGCGGGCTGAGATGGAGGATATAGGGGATACTTACTACGGTTTACCTGAGTTAGATTTATACCAATACATGCAATATGTAAGTGGCGCCCGTTGGCCGGAGTTGGTTGAAACCCAGGTCAAAAAAACGAAAATGGGCGATGCTGAGTTACAAGTTGAATATGCTTCAAGGAGCGCAGAATATGTTCGCACTGCTGATGAATTAACGGTCCTGCTCGCAACAAATGGACAAGCAATGGAAGAGAAAGTACTAAATCGATTGGATATATCCAAGGATGATACTGAATCTCTACACTTTTGGGAGTCATTGGCGGCCGCCTCTGTAGGTGAGACGGTAATCGGTAAATACATGGGTGAGGATGTCATCGCCACATTAATGACAAAGCCGGAAATAACCAACCTTACACTGGAAAAAGTGAAAGATTCCATGATATACGGGCGGGCTGAATTTGACTTGCGGGCGTTGATTGCATCTAGAACTGATAAGGCGAAGATTGTGTATAACGGCAATCAATTCAATGAATTAGAAGTGAAATAGGTTACATTCTATTCTTACGTTTATATAAATCTGAATCTATTTTGGTTCTCATAGGTTCAGATTTATATAAATATGAATTCATAGAAAAGGAGATTGCCAGATGAGACGATCCAAATGGATGCAAAAAGCTTTATCGATTGTTATGGCAGCAACTTTGACATTCTCAGGTCTGACTGGTTTAATGCCTGTACCTGACGTTTCGGCTGCAGAGAGAGTGGTTGAATCTTTTGACTCTGTTGCACTGGAACTGACACAAGCGACGGATCATGCAGGCAGAGTGAACCTTACTTACAAAGGTGCACCATTAAGCAATCTGATTAAAGGGCCGGTTATCGATGCGTTCAGCTATGATTCAAGCAATTCGAATTTACTGACTGTTGATGATAATGGAAACATTACATTAGCAAATGGTTATACTTTTGCGGCCCCAGGTGATCCAGGCATCCCGGTGACGATCACAGCCACGACGAGTTATTATCATGACTCAGATGTGTTATTCATGGAGGACTTCGAGAACAACAATGGTCCGCTGACAGCAACGAGCAAACTTGGTTCATCATTCACACTGTCTGATGCTCAGTCGCGAACTGGTGTGAAAGCGATTACACCAACAAGTTCAACGAATACGGAGAATGTAAGCCAAGACGTGGTTTTACCTGCCGGAAGCAACTATAAAATGACGGCATGGTATTACGACCCGTTTCCAGATGAGGAGAAGACAGCGACTGCAAGAACCCAATTTGCGATTTTGGATGGTAAAAACGCGACCTTCGCCGGGACATTCTATCAAAGTTCACAGGTCGACGTTATTCATAACCCGACAAAATATACTTGGGCATTTGCACCATCATCAGCTGGCTCAGCAGCGAAACGTTGGAAAGACAGCGGGGTTGAACGTTCCACAGGCTGGCATAAATTTGAGTGGCTCATTACACCGAATGGTGCGACTTTGCAAATTGACGGGATTCCAATTCCTGATTCAGCAAAGTATGATATCTACAAAGCGATGAAGAGCGGTACAACCATTCAGCCTAAAATTGCTGGGGGATGGAATAACCAATCAGGCAACATTTCTTATGTTAATAACAAACATCTTATCGACGACTTTTATGTTGTAAAAGACGTTGCTCCAGTAACAGGTACAAGAACGTTAACATTGAAATTAGCACCTCCAGGTGGAGCGTCAGATTTGGAAATAATCACTCAACCAACAGCAGCGAAAGTGAATCAAGGCGAGACAGCAACATTTAGCGTTACAGCATCAACTGCTGCTGCATCATACCAATGGTATGTATCCAACGACGAGACAGGCTTGAACGGGACGGAAGTAGTTGGAGCCAATGATGCGGTATTAACGTTGCCGAGTGTTGACTCAGCTGCACAGCAAGGTAAGTTTTATTATTGTCTAGTGTCTACGGCAGAGGGAGTTGTGACGTCCCACGCAGCACCGTTGTTGATTAAGACAAATACACAGGTGAATGCGCCAATTAACCCGAGGCTTGACCTGAACACGGGTATTTATACGGGCGGTTCCAATTACGGGGATACCCTTATAACACTGTTCAAAGATGGTGTACCCGTTGGTTATTATTTATCTAAAAATGGGGATCCCGACCAACTGAACAATCATGAAAGACATCATGTTCTGCCATATGCAAGGGCATTAGGAGCGGGTAATTACACCGTTTCAGCCATCGTCCTAAATACAGAAAAGAACATAAGTGAAGAAGTTACAGCTAATGGAACATTAACGATCGAGAACTTATCTACACCGGTAAATGGTAGATGGAACGGTACCTATGCTATTTGGGAAAGCGTTGCTAATGCATCTGCATATTCGGTTCAGCTCTTCAGTAACGGAACTGCACAAGGAAGTCCCGTCGCAGCAATAAGTAATGATGTAGCTATGTCCCCGAGCTTTGATGATACGTTTAAAGTTAGAGCGATCGGCAGCGCAACGACACGCTTCTTGGATTCTGATGAATCAGGGGAGAGTGCAGCATATTCAGCTCATATTGCGCTAGTCCGTCAGAACGAAACTTTACAGGCAGGGGAGCGCGCACGACTAATTGTTGACACTGCCGATATGTTCGTAGCTGATAACATTAGCTTCAGCCCAGCAAATAAAGACAAAGAAAAGATCGAAGTTGATGGTGCTGGATGGGTAACAGTTAAGAAAGGCTATGTTCCAACAGAGAACGAAGTGGTAACCGTGAATGTCAGCGTTGATTACTTCAATAAGGCGGACACGATGTTCTACGATGGATTTGAAGGGGATAAGAAGTTTACGAATGGTGAGAACGGGTACGTCCAAAGTGACGTGATGTCCCGCACAGGAGCAAGGGCTGCGACAACGAGTGGCGCTGGCCAGGTTGCTACTGTCCCAGGTACCTATAATTACGCTCCAAAAGCCGGCAAGACAACAATCGTCACTGCCTGGTACTACGACGATGGCGGGGCTGCATCCGGTGATCACGCGGTATTCGGCTTAACTCCGTCGGCCAATGAACATATCACAATAAATTACGGCAATGCGGATGGAAACTGGGCGGCGAACCAGACCAACTATGCGGTTAGAATCGGAACAACTGGAAGGTTCTATCCAGTCGACGTGAAGCGCAGCAGAGGCTGGCATAAATTCCAATGGTTCGTTACATCAACGGGAACAACCTATAAAATTGATGGACAAGTAATAAAGAGACAAATGGCAGATGGAAGCGCATTTAATACTAATGTAGCGAACAATGTTCTTAAGATTGATGCGTTGCAGCTTGCTACGAACTGGGGCAATAAAGCCGGAACGATTAAAGATATGCAGAACAAGCATTTTATCGATGACGTATATGTCATGGATAGTGCAGTAACAGCCCAAACAGCAACAGCATCTGTTACATTAAATCTCTTACCTAAAGTGTACACTCACTCCGAAGACAGCACTTATGTTCTTGGTTTGGAAGATTATAAAATTACCGTGAATCCTGATTTAGCGGATCTAGCTGGTGTTAAAATCGGCGATGCAACCTTGGAACAAGCTGTGGATTATACGGTTAGCGGCAATGTACTAACCATTTTCAAAAAAGCATTTGTTAGAAACAACATTGTGCCAGGAAAATATACCGTTAGACTCGACCTCAACCCTGCTGAAATTACGTTTGATCTGAACATTGTACCTCGTGAAACACGTAATTATTATTTCTCCAATAACGGTGATGATAGTGCAGATGGACGCACACCGGAGACAGCATGGAAATCCATTTCCAAAATAAATGAAAACGTATTCCTTCCAGGCTCAACCATCTATTTGGATGCAAACAGCGTATGGAATGAACAAATCAGACTGCGCGGCAACGGCGAAGAAAGAAATCCGATTACACTTACTAAATATAATACGACCGATCCTAACCAACGACCGATAATTAATGGTGGAGGAACTGCGTCAAGCCCATCAGGTATTTCCTTAAACGGTACAATTGAGTTGTACGACGTCAATTATTGGGTAGTCAGTGGAATCGAAGTCACGAACATCGGCACTACAGCAGGTGACGGCCGCTCCGGTATTGCAGTGATGTCTCGTATATCCAAGTTGGGACAAGGTCAATTTAACATTCAGGATTATGCGGATGCTCGTATGCAAGGAATTGTCATTCGAGACAACTATGTTCATGATGTAAATGGACTGCATCAAGCGAATGGAGCGAGTAAGATATCCGGCGGCATCATTATTAATGGTTATGTAGATGTACGGGTTGAAGGCAATAAGACCCTTCGTTGCGATAATGAAGGTATTCGCAACAATGCTTATGGGCCAAACAACCCGGGGACTAACAACACGGGCCTCACTTGGAGCAATTCAAGCTATCCGTGGGCATCTAACGCTGTATTTAGAAACAACTGGGTTTCTAGTTCGGTTGGAGATGGCATTGTTCTGTCCGGCGGGAACAATTCCCTTGTAGAACGAAATGTCGTTACGGACAGTGGATACAGCTATTTAAGCGATAAGGGCGGTAAACTGGTACCGAACTGGGGTTCAAATAATACAACACCAACATATCTTGGTTCACAGAACTATGCCGCAGCTTGGATTATGGCAAGTAAAGGCACGATTTTCCGCTACAATGAAGCTATAGATAACCCTTATCATGCAAGTAATGACGGTATGGCTTGGGATATCGACAATTATTGTCAGGACAATGTGTATGAATATAACTACAGCCGGAACAACTATGGCGGTTGGTACTTGCAGATGAATGCTGCCAAGGGCAACATCGTTCGCTATAACATTAGCGTGAACGACGGTCGTAGCCCGGATTTTAACAAGAGTTATAACAGTCTTGTATTACTTGCGGGAGGTTCTTCAACAAGCGAAGAATTAAGCGGATTATTCTATAACAATATCATCATCTCTTCATTGAAGAATAACAGTTCGTTAGTGTTTGACCCAGCGGCCTCCAACCTGCATATTTACTTCCAAAATAACATATTTGCTTATACTGGTGCTAACAGCAGCGTTGGTCTAAAAGGTGGCGGAACCTCCGCTCCATTTAAAGCCGGACGGTTTACGAACAACATTGTCTATCCAGCTAATCTTTTTGGAAGTATGAACGCAGGCGGGGGCGGATATTTAGGTGCAGGTGTAACAACAGCTGCCAACCGCTACGTAACGGAAAATGAACTATATTCCATATTGAAAGATTATAAGATTGCACCGGAACATTGGATTGCCAGCAGTGGAACCGTTGATGCTAAGCTTGATTACAGTGTGATGGACGGATTCCGCCTTGCCGATGGCGACAACATAGCCTATGGTTCAGGTGTCAAGGTAATAAGCCCGTATGTTGATCGTGCGAACGCTCTGCCTCATATGACAGAGAGAACGGACTTTTTTGGAAATCCACTAGGCGATAGGGCACCTTCGATCGGCGTGCACAACCCTTATGCGGTAACTTTTGATTCCAATGGTGGCAGTGAAGTTACGATGAAGTTTGCTGATATAGGGGAGACAATCACCGAGCCAACAGCACCAACCAAAGCTAAAAGTAAATTCGGTGGCTGGTTCCGAGATGCAGAATTAACTAATGCGTGGAATTTCGCTACGGATACGATTACAAGCGATATCGTATTATATGCGAAGTGGCTTGGAGATAAAGAACTATCTTTAGAGAAAGATCTATTGGGTTTGGAAGTCCCTAAAGGCGCAATGATGAATCAAACAACGGTTACGGCCTCTGTGTATGATGAGGCAACTACACAAGACAGCTCGGAGAAGGTTTATTCGGTTATTATTACGAGATTAGAAGATAGAATGGATAACCTCTAAAATCAATAGCGGCATTCCTAATTCATAGGGAAGCAGGATTTGCCTCCTGCTTCCCTTAGATTGAAGACAAACACATTGTTCAATTAAATAATGTGTTTGTTTTTTTATCTATTTCTCTATTTTTGAATTAAAACACAGAAATAGGAAAAAAATAGAGTCCTTTTGGTCTCTTAATTTCAGGATTTTTGCTAATTTTTTTATATTTAGACAAGCAAAAGTAAGCCCAATTTTCATATGCATTTTTTCTTTACCAATCATATTCGTATAGCGAAGACCATGAAATTCTTTAGCTGTTCCAAATAATCGTTAACTAGATCATCTAAAGAATAAAAACCAATTTGATCTCGTTTACTCATATCTTGTTTTTTTCAACATCAAATCGGCTCCTTTTCTCCATTTTACCAAGAAAAAGTATCGAATAATCAGATACTATGTCTACAGTCTGAGGTTGAAAAATTATTTTCTCAACCTTTTTATTCGGTGTTTTTTTATTTTCACTCAATATTTTCTACATTTAAACACTTAGTTTCACAGTAATAGCCTTTGCCGCTAACATAAACTTTTTCTATTTCATTCTTGCTATTGGTTGCTAATTTAACTAATATTTCGGAAGGCGATTGTAAAGAATAACCTTGTTCAAATACATAGACTTCTTTTTGCAAGTAGTGCTGTTCATAAAGGTAGCAAGCTAATGCACCGTTTGAAGTTCCAGTCGCTGCTTCTTCATTGATGTCGTATAGTGGAGCAAAATTTCTGCATATAATTCGATTGTCATTAAAAGTATATAGATGCATCCCGACAACATTATAATACTTGCTGATTTCTTTAATTTTTTCAAAATTAGGTTGCAGTGCATGTAATCGTGTTTCGCTTTTTATAGGAATTAAAATATCTTTTAAGCCCGTGGAGACAATTTGAATTGGGTATTTATTGTCTATAGCTTTACTATCAAAACAGTGGATGAACTCGTTGGGAGATACAACATCATAGAATATCGGTTTGTTTTGTTCCATGAATATGATGTCATCTTTTATAGTAATAGTAAGAACACCGCTGTTCGTTTCAATCGTATAGCGATTCCTGAAAAGTTTATTTAAATGCATCAGTATCGCGAAAGAGCCAATTGTGGCATGACCACATAAATCAACTTCTTCTTTTGGTGTAAAATACTCAAATTTATAATCAGCAATTTCAGATTCTGATATAAATGCGGTTTCCGCATAGCCCAGTTGTTTGGCTATTTCCATTTTTTGAGTAGTGGTCAATGTATTCTCAATAAATACCACTCCTGCTTTATTTCCGCCTTTATGATCCTTGCTAAATGCACTTGCAACATAAACGGATATTTTCATAAAACACCTTCCTTCCTCACTTATAGTAAATTGTAGCATAGAAAGCACTACGTATAAATTTTGTTGGATAAATATGCTATAAAGCAAGAGACAGACTATTTTTTACATCTGAACTCTCCAAAAATAGTTTGTCTACAGTCTGAGGGAAGCAGGACTTACCTCCTGTTTCCCTTATATTTTGAATATATCCTCTAATTGGACAATCCGCGAATTGCTTAGGATCCGAGGGATAGTGCCTATAACCATGCCGATCAACATAAGCGACATCATGCTCTACTTTTTTTATAAAGAAGTAAAAATAATCTTAGCTCAGTAAAAATTGTCTGCTTTGAATAGATTTTAATCATGTTACGATTATACCGACATTAGGAAGTTACTTTCGACATCATCATATGAGGAGGGTCTACATGAAAAAGATAATTCAAACTGTATTAGCAGCATCACTAGCTTTATCGCTAACTGCTTGCGGCAGCAACAATTCCTCTGATTCTTCATCAACTCCAGCAGCAGATGGCACTTCTGCAGGGAAAGTAACATTGAAGCTGAGCACTTGGCAAACAGATGCGAAGGCGCAATGGAGCAAAATCATACCAGAATTTGAGAAGGCGAATCCAGACATCAAAGTAGAGCTTGATCTCCTAAACGAAAAAGGCGATTCGGTTGCATCTATGCAAAAGCTTGATTTGATGGCTGCATCAGATGATCAATTGGATATTATCGAAATGCCGTATACAAACTACTCGCAGCGTGCTTCTATTGGTCTGTTGGAACCGCTTGATAGCTACATTGAAAAAGAAGGCTATAAGTACGGTGACGAATACCTAGTAGATACTCAAGTGGATGGGAAAATTTTTGCACTCCCTTCCTCTCTGCAGCGTTGGTTCATTCTGTTAAACAAAGACATGCTTGACGCAGCACAATTGCCGGTTCCACAAGATTGGACTTGGGCTGATTTCGAAGATTATGCTAAAAAGCTCACGAAAGGTGAAGGCGCTTCCAAAGTGTATGGTGCATACTTCCATAACTGGCCAGATCTTTACAACTTGCAGCTAAAGAGTAAAGAAATCGATAACAATTTCTTGAAAGCGGATGGAACCTCGAATGCGAAGGAGCCACTCCTTGCATCCAGCTTGAAAATGCTGAAAACGATGATGTACACAGATAAAACAGCAAATCCTTACGAAGACATTATTTCTCAAAAGCTGCATTATCGTACACAGTTCTTTAACGGTGCAGCAGCGATGGTACCAATCGGTGACTGGATGGTTGCTGAATCGGGCGGTACAGATGCAATCCCTGCAACCTTCCATGCAGCGTTTGCACCCATTCCTAAGCTGGAAGGTACAACTGAGCATTATTCCCCAGTACAACCTACTTACATGGGGGTTGCTGCTAAGTCCAAAAACAAAGAAGCAGCTTACAAATTCGTTAGATGGTATACAACTGAGGGCTTGGAGATCGGTGGTCGTGTATTTTCCGGTTGGGCTAAATCGGATTCCGACAAGTTGACAGAGAAAATCGTCAGCACTTCGAAGGATCCTTCCAAGGTGGATATGGAATCCTTGAAATATACAATGAAAAACACGAAGCCTGGTCAAGCGCCAGTTCCGGTTCCTTACGTTGGTGAGGTCGAGAAAGCTGCCATTGCTGAGGTTGAATTGTACTTGTTAGATAAACAAGATATCGAAAAGACAATTGAAAATATGGACAAGAAAATTACAGATGTAATCAATAGTAACAAAAAATAGAAAATGTGATCTTGTTGCTTGACCGAAATTAGATCGAATCATTATATATAGGTAACAGGGGAAATGAGATAAATCGTTTCCCTGTTCCTATTCTAAGAGTGATGAACATTTGAGGGTTCCATTTATGAAAATAGATCGATATTCACTTCGTACAAAACTAGTTATTGCGGCTTTGATGTGTTTTATGATTCCCCTGATTGTGAATTACTTCTTAACTACGTATGTAACCAAAGATATTGTACTGCATAAAGCGGTTTCTAGCACGCAGGATACGTTAATATTAGTTGATTCCAATGTATCCGGTATAGTTGAACAGATGCTATCTTTGTCGAATATAATTTTGATGAATAATGAAATCAATAACCATGTGAAAATTAGCAAAGAGCAGTTTGCAAGAGGTAATAACTCAGGTCAGCAGTTAGAATACATGCGTTTGATTTCTAATCTGGATGATCTGTTTGCCCAGAATTCAGATATGTATATCACCGTGTTAGGTATTAATGGGTTTACGTATACGAATTATTCTTTTAGTGATTTTAACCCAAATTTCTTTAATGGAAAAATTGCTTTTAAGGAACTGGATAAGCTTGCTGCTTTTTCAACGGCATGGATTGGTTTACAGGACAATTACTACGGCAATTTCGAAGCGAAGCAGAAGTCTCCGAAGGTGCTTACCATCGCTCGTACCATGAAAAACTCAAGCGGTCATTCGCTGGGCTATGTAATTGTCAGCGTGAACGAAAGTAAGATTCAACGTCAGCTAAACAGCTATTCGGAACAGAAAATTATGCTGATGGATGATCAAGGAACGATCTTATCTCAGTCGGACTCCATAAACATCGGACAACAATTCCGATACCATGATTATGCGATTAACGAGAATACGCTCGTCTACAACAATGAAAAGTATATTTATGTTTCAGAGCCCGTAGCTGGAACCAAATGGTCCTTGCTCAGTCTAGTTCCCTATTCTTCGGCAGTGGGCCCTAACAATCAGATATTAGTAACCAGCTTTATTATGCAGTTTCTTTTCTTTACAGGGTTCTGCATTCTGCTGATGATTCTGATCTCGGCGATCACCAATCCGATCACGCAGTTAGGTAAATTTGTTGCCAAGGTCAATATGGGGCAGATAAATATTCGTTCAGGGATTAGAGGACAGCATGAGGTAGGCCAACTTGGCAAATCGATTGACCAAATGCTGGATCGAATCGAAATGATGATCGAACAGATTACGCTTGAGCAGACTCAGAAGCGCAAAGCAGAGCTTGAGATGCTTCAAGCACAAATTAATCCGCATTTCATGTTCAATCTGTTAAATTCGATTCGCTTAAGCATTCTGATTCGTGGCGATGAAGAGAATGCGAAGTTAATCGGTTCATTATCATCATTGCTTCGGATGACCATTAATCGAGATAATGAATGGATATCGCTTCGTGACGAGGTTGAGACCATTCAGCATTATATACGTTTGATGAACTTCAGGCATGCGAATCAGGTTCAGTTGATCGAGAAAATAGACGTGGGTAGTGACCACGTATTCGTTCCTCGATTTATGATTCAACCCATAATAGAAAACGCTATCATTCATGGGTTTCATCAGTATGGCGGCCAAATTGAAATCGAAGCGTATACGGTTAAGGTGGATGAAGAAAGCAGCCTCTTGATTAAGATTCATGATAATGGCGTCGGAATGACGCCAGAACGTTTGCAAGAATTGATAACCAAACTGGAGAATGGGCAGGGAGAGGCTGCGCCTAATAAATCAGGCTTCTCTGGAATTGGCGTGACGAATGTTTATCAGCGATTGAAATTAATATATGGCGGAAAGTTTCTGATGAGGATTAGCAGTGAAGTTGATGTAGGAACTACAATTACGCTTCAATTACCCCAAGTAAACCGTGAAGTGGAGTGAAGCTACATGTTTACAGCGATTGTAGTAGATGATGATTACCCTGTTCTTCAATATTTGTCTCAAGCCGTCAAATGGAACCAGCTTCACATCGAATTGCTCGGTACATATTCCAATGGATTAGAAGCGTTGGAAGCGATTCGGATGTGCGAGCGATTGCCAGATATCGTGATTACGGATATTGGCATGCCGAAGATGAATGGACTCGAACTGATTGCGGAGTATAGCTCGATTAACCCTGACTTTGCGGCGATTATTATATCCTGCCATGATGAATTTCATTACGCTCAAAAAGCACTTAAGCTGAATGTTCAGGACTATATTTTGAAGGAAAGCTTGGAAGTGGAGCAATTAGAGCAGATTTTAAAGAAGATAACCCTTCGATTATGCTCCAAACAGGATCAATTGGCTGAATTTCAACATTACAAGCAACTTGGCAAAATGAATCAGAGCGCTGTCAGAAACAAGTTTTTGAAGGACACCCTGTATCAAAATTCCTGGTCGAAGCATGCTTGGATTGAAAAGGCAGGAATAAACGGTATTAATCTTCAATCAAAACAGTACGTCACAATGATCCTCTCTGTAGATCGGTTGAATGAGATGACTCGTCTGCACAGGTTGAATGATCATACGATTATTTTTGCGGTGGAGAATGTGCTTCAGGAGATTCTGAGCGACAAAGGGAATTTCGTTATTTTTAACTATAATAGTCGCGACTTGGTAGTTCTCTATTTAACGGATGATCCGAGTGTTGAGCAGTCCTATGTTTATCACATGATGCAGACCTGCATTACAAACATAAAACAGTACATAAAAATCCATGTATCCGGCTTCATTGGTCGAACGGTAAGCAAACCCAAAGAAATTCAAGATGCTCTGCTTCCTATGCTGCAGGAGTTGGAGCATCGATTTTATAGTGCAGAATCCAGCGTGAGTACATGGTCAAAGCAGGAATTCAGCAAAATTGATATGTATCAAGAGTATGCAAAGTATTATTCCATGATTAGTGAGCATATAGCAGCTAAGAATCAGTCTGGACTCGTAAAGACGATACAAGATTGGTCGAATTGGGTGAAAGCCTCTCATTTTCATCCTGATTATGTAAAAGAATGGGCTCTGCAATTGCTTTTGGATTTACATATGAAAATAAAAGTTACACTTCATTTTCAAAGCGAGTTTTCCGATGAGAAGCTCTATTTAACCATAAGCCAAATCGTAACCTTGTCGCATTTATCGGAGTGGTTCTTTGACTACTTATCGCGTATGGCTGCTAAGTTAAGTGAGATTACGATATCTTCGCGTCCGGAAGTGATTAAGGCGCAGCAATATGTCATTCAGCATGTTTCGGAGCGGATAACGCTGGAGGAGATGGCCAGCTATTTAAATCTCAACTCGAGTTATTTCAGTCGGCTGTTTAAGCGAGAGTTGAATATCAATTTTATTGAGTATGTGAATCGAGTTAAACTTCAGAAGGCCAAGGAGCTTCTGCTGCAATCGAACAAAACGGTAGAGGAAATCTCAGATTTGCTCGGTTATTCGAACAAAAGCTATTTTATTAAATTATTTAAGCGTGATGTAGGAACAACACCAAGAGAGTTTGTCTCCTGGGACAAATCACAAGGGATGATAGAGGAATCAATAAACTTTTAACAGGCAGGAGAGTAGAGCTCATGTGGCGTAAAGCAATTGAAGATGCACAGGCTAAAATAGTAAATAATCTGCGCAATCATCCAGGATTGCTTCCTCATATTACGGGAGACAAGTGCTATGAATGGGGAGAGAACAACGATTGGATCGAGGGCTTCTATATCGGGATGATATGGCTGGCTTATGAATATAGTCAAGATTCGTATTATAAAGAAGCAGCAGAGTCCTTCTTGGAGAACTTTAAGCATCGTTTGGATCATCATGTGGATTTGGATCATCATGACATCGGCTTTCTCTATTCTCTATCCGCCGTTGCCCAGTATCGCATAACAAAGAGTGAAGAAGCAAGGCAGGTAGCCTTGCAGGCAGCACGTGTGCTTGCTAATCGCTGGCGCCCGAAGATGGGCATTATTCAAGCATGGGGCAAGGAAGGGGATCCTGAGAACGGCGGCAGAATCATCATCGATTGCATGCTGAATCTACCGTTATTGTTCTTTGCATATGAGCAGACAGGTGAACAGGAATACTATGATATTGCGTATAAGCATGCACGCAAGAGCCTGCGCTACCTAGTAAGAGGCGATTCCTCTTCCTACCATACCTTCTATTTCGATCAGGAGAATGGCAATGCTCTGCGTGGAGGCACGCATCAGGGCTATCAGGATGGCTCAACCTGGACACGAGGCCAAGCTTGGGGTGTCTATGGCTTTGCGCTTGCTTATCGATATACGCAAGATCCTGAATTCCTTGCTGCTTCTAAGCGTATGGCGAAATATTTTATCGATCATCTGCCAGAGGATCATGTTGCGTATTGGGATTTTGACGTTCCAGTTGAAGCGTCAACCCCTCGTGACAGCTCAGCTTCCGCAATTGTTGCCTGCGGCTTGATTGAGCTGAACAGCCTACTTGATGTGGAAGATCCAGATCGTGAGTATTTCACCAATTCGCTGCATGAACAGATGAAGTCACTTGTTGCGAACTATTCAACAATGAATATGCCAGATGCAGAGGGTTTACTGCAGCATGGCTCTTATCACGTAAGAGGAAATCGTGGGCCGGATGATTACATGATCTGGGGAGATTATTATTATCTTGAGGCTTTGGTTCGTCTGCAATGCGGAATTAGAAGCTACTGGTAATGTCATGAATTGTTCATCACAATTACTGAGCTGTAACCATATTGACAAAGCACTTTCAATAAACCAGTGGCAGTCTAAGACTTGATCATCCAGTCAAAGACTACCGCTGGTTTTTTTATTGGACTAGGAGAGTCTTAACTAAATGAATATCTCTGTTTTTCAGGCGAGAATAAAAGATAACAGAAAAAATATGCCGCCCGTTGTTTGAGCTATTGATGATGATCATCAATTTGCATATTTCTTTTCTCGCAGCTGTCCATAGATCGTATATACTAAGAGTAATCACATTACTAAAACCTAGTAAATATTTTTTCCACCTCATATAACCTAAACGATCTACTCCTGATGAATATATATTATCTTTCTTTCCTATTTCTTATCGATTCGCCCGATTCAACAAACGGAAGTTTTGAAGGAGCGAAGTGCGTGCGAACAATGCTTTCAAAACCTAGGTCAAAAATGAGTGTTACCTACAAACTTCTGCTCCTGTTTATATTTATGGTAAGTCCTATTTTTATTCTTACCTATTATGGAAACTTGACAGCAGAGCACATATTGAAGCAAACCGTCACGAACGCCTATCTTGAATTAAATAAACAGAACTTAAACCTTGTAAATCGAGATATAGACTCCATTGATCTTATGACCAAAACCATTATTCAAAATCCGCTTACACAGCATATGATTCCGAGCGGTACCGACTCCATTCTTGAACGGGTTAGCAAATACGAAGCGTTGGACAAACTGCTCAAAAGCTACTCGATTGGCGTAAATGGGGGGGAGGCGGTTTATTTTTCCCTGTATGTTTATGATCCTGCTGACTACTATTCGTTCGCTCCAAAAGATCGATCCGCTCCTCAAGCCGGTGTCTATTTTTTAACGGAGCAAGACAAGCCCGATTGGTTTCTGGAAGCGGTTCGGATGCAGGGGAAGGGGAGTCTAAAAGTCATTGATAGTATGAGTTCCTCGTCCCAGCCAAAGACGCTAAGCTATGTCCGAGCTGTCAATAATATATCCCAGGCTAGCGGTGTGATTGGCGTACTCGTAGTCACTAAGCTTGAAAAAATAATTCAAAACGATTTCAGCACGGTTTCTTTGCCGCAAGGAGAAATTTTTTTAACAGATTGGTCCAATCAAATTTTTGCCTCAACAGCAGAAGGAGTAGGATCCATATTGGAACTCCCAGACCGTGCAAAAGAAATCGAGCGAAAAGATGGCTATCTAGACATTATCCATTCGGGTCACATCTATGTCATTAACTATAGCTATCATCTGCAGCAAAAGCTCGTCTATCGACTCCCGCTTCATTCCTTGCTCCAGCAGCAAAGCCAACTCAAACAAATTATTCAGTTCATTTCAATTGTTTACGCCTTACTCGTTTTTGCGGCCTTCATCTATTTTTGGAGATCGCTGATGAACCCGATGCAAAAATTGTCACGTTTCATTCGCAGTTATACACCTGGGAAACATGCGGCCAGACCAGTTGAGGGGAACAGAAATGATGAATTGGGTGCACTGATTACGTCCGTATATGATATGGCTGACCGCCTAAATCATCTTGTGAACGATAAATATCAATATGAAATTAAGCAAAAGGAAGCGCAGCTGCAAATTTTATATCAGCAAATCAATCCGCATTTATTGTATAACACGCTGGAGAGCATCTACTGGAAAAGCATGTTGGAAGGAAGCACGCAATCTGCCGAGATGATTAAAGACTTAGCCAAATTAATGAAAATCGGATTAAGCAGAGGAAGAGAATTAATAACCATTGAAGAGGAGTTGGCGCATGCTTTAGCTTACATTAGTTTGCAGCAGCGTAGATACGAGTTTCGGTTTCGTGTTGTATGGAATATAAGCGATGAGGTGCGCCATTTGCAGATCCCCAAAATTACCCTTCAGCCATTAATTGAAAACGCCATTATTCATGGCGTGAAAAATATGGAGGATGACGGTGAAATTGTTGTTTCTGCCGACATTCAATCCGATATTGTGATTATTCGAGTAGAAGACAATGGATATAAAGAGGTCGATTATGAAGAAATCCACCGATTATTGAATGAAGAGATGGAGGAGCCATCTGTCGGGTATGGAATCCGCAACATTCAGCAGAGGATTAAGCTGCACTTTGGCTGCTCCTATGGGATTAGCTATAGCAAAAAAGAGCATCAGGGGACGATTGTCACCATTACGCTGCCTAAAAGCGAAGTTACTCACGGCAAACAACTACTTATGGGGTGAATTTTTATATGTATAACATTTTGATCGTAGATGACGAGCCATGGATTTGCAAAGGATTAAGCAATCTGCTTGCTTCTTCAGGATTACATATCCATAATGTTTTCATCGCTCACAGTGGATATGAGGCGATGGATTTTATCCGAATGGAAGACATTGACTTATTAATTACAGATATTCAGATGGGTGAAATGAGCGGTATCGAATTAATGCATCAAGCTAAAATGGCAAAGCCGTCCGTTCAATCCATTGTTGTCTCCGCGCATGAGACTTTTCAATATGCACAATTGGCTATGCGGCTGGGAGCAAAAGATTATTTGATCAAGCCCATTAACAGCAGCCAGTTCCTAGATTCCGTGCGCAGCGTGCTGCTGAGGCTGACAAAAACGACCACACACGATGGAGTTGCCACTCCATTAAATGAACACTTTCGTATGAACGAACCAGATCCGGCGACAACAGCGTTATTAAACAGGCTGCTTGTTCATCCTGATATAGTATGTAAGGACGCTTTTGCCGTTCAGCAGTTGAGTGATCTCTCATTAGTGGGGCCCTATTTTTCGGTGCTCAAAATCGATCTTCAACTGCAATCCCCAGTAAACAGACAGCGATCGTTGGGAGAAGATGTTCAGTTGCTGCAGTATGCCGTTTTAAACATGACAAATGAACTGCTTGAAGGGCAGTGTAATTATATTGCTTTTTGTTCGTCAGAGCATGAGATTACGGTCATTCTCCAGTGGGATAGTGAAACATATGGCGATCCAGGTGAAGACAAAATCAGTCAATTAGATGTGATTGGTAGATTACTCTGCTTGAATATTCAAGGTTACTTATCACTGCAATCTGTGATCGGCATGAGCCATATTTTACAGGGGTTTGAGTATATCAGCGTATTGGATCAACAGGCGCGACGAGCAGTCCGCTTTAACCGCGTATTCCCAGATCATTATGTGTTTTATTATGGAGATTTTTGCTGGAATCATGATGGGGAAGAGCCTATGAAGGACGAACTGCACATGCAGTCTAATCAAATTGTAGATAAGGCTAAGAAATATATCCATGAGCATTTTGCCCAAAAGGGATTAACACTCTTGGAAATTGCTCAAAAAAGTCATGTGAGTCCAAATTATTTAAGTTATTTATTCAAAAAAATAACGGGTTACAACCTATGGGACTATGTCGTGAAACTGAGAATGGAAGAAAGCAGGCTGCTGCTACTAACTACTGATCTGCGACGCTATGAAATCGCTGAAAAGGTCGGCTACGAATCACCGGAGCATTTCAGTAAAATATTCAAAAAATATTATGGAGTAAGTCTGAGCGAATTCAAAAAGTAGAATCGCCTATGATCTTCAGAGAATCACACATGTTCATCGTTAATCTGCCAAATTACAATAATAATTGTAAATAGATTCGCTCAAAGGAGCCACTATCCTTATGGATAAACGTAGAGTTATTCTCGTAACCTCGATAATCATATGTATCTCTGCATTGATGCTAACCGCATGTAGTCGTTCATCAAGTATCACCACTGACGATGCATCAAAATATTCAGCGGAATCTGCTAAGGTAACGATCAGCATCTACTACCCTCCGCCTGATCAAATCGAGAAGAGGGCGCTTGAAGATGACAAGATCAAACGTTTTGTAGCACAGTACCCGAATGTGGAAGTCGTAAAAAGCGATTGGCAGTATGATCCGAATCAAATCGGAATTAAGATGGGAGCCAATGAGGCGCCAACTTTATTCAATACATATGCAACGGAAGGAAGATTTTTGGCAGATAAGGGATGGGCAGCTGACATCACGAGCTTGTTTCATGATTATGCGTTTAAAGATCAAATGAATCCGATACTGCAGGAGCAGTTCATTATTGGAGGCAGGGTATACGGAATTGCCCAGCAAGGATATGTTACCGGCACAATTATAAACAAAAGTCTCTTCGTTCATAAAAAAATTGCGCTGCCCCGTTTTGATTGGACTTGGATTGACATGCTTGCTACAGCACAGGCGGCGGCTGAGCCTGCGAAGGGCATCTCGGGCATCGCCCTGATGGGCAAGGGGAATGAAGCCGGGTGGAACTGGACGAACTTTCTATTTGGAGCAGGAGGCGATATTCAGAAAGCAGATGACGGTAAAGTTATGGCCGTATTTCATTCGGAAGCTGGCATTAAGGCCCTCACATTTTATCAACATCTAGCTTGGGAAGCGAAGGTAATCCCGAAAGACTGGGCGCTTGGTTGGGGAGATGCTATAGGCGCCTTGATTCAAGGAAGAACGGCGATGATCATATCGGGTCCTGACGGCCCAATCGATCAGGCACTCAACCAAGGGAAGATGAAGCCTGAGGATATTGTCGTATATCCGATGCCGGCGGTCGAACAAGGAGGCAAGCACATAGGTGTACTTGGAGGGGATTTCCTAGTTATCAATCCGAAAGCGACGAGTGAAGAACAAAAGATGGCCTTTCGTTATGCTACGTTTGATTATTTCACCGATAAAGGACTGTTGTCGATAGAGGCGAGTATCCAGCAGCGACAGAAAGATCAAAAATATTTTGTTCCGCCTGTTATTGAGTATTTCACACCTGATTCTGCCTATGCGGAAAAAGTTAAGGCGATCTATGAAAAATACGACAATGTGTATCAATACCCCCCTGAGACACTGGAGCTAATGGATGGAAAGTTGGAGGCGCAGTTCAATACGCAAGAGTACTACGCGACGATGGCCGGTGTCGTTCAGGATATTTTCTCACGCGAGGATGCAGATCCAAAGACGGTGTTGGTGGCGGCTGCGCAGCTTGTACAGGTGAGGTTTTACAATCAGATGACAGTCAAATAAGAAAGCATCATGTGTGAAAATAGAGTTACAAGTATGTCTAAAATATTCGATTCAACCAAAAAGGAAAGGAAGGTTATGAAGATGCGAGTACGACTCCCGAGAAAGTCCACGATTCTCTTGTTATTCCTCATTGTAAGCTTAATACTTACACAGTTGTCACTAGGTGCAACCCCCGTGCAAGCCTCCTCCAATTTGGCAGCAGGCAAGCCCGTCTGGGCAAGCAGTTACAACGATATTTACACGCCTGAGAAAGCGGTAGACAGCGATCCGTCGACGTATTGGGAAAGTGCGAACAATGCATTCCCGCAATGGCTTCGTGTCGATCTTGGCCATGTGAGCACGATCGGTCAAGTCGTTCTGCAGCTCCCGGAAACATGGGGGCAAAGAGAGCAAACCTTATCCGTGTCGGGCAGTATCGATGATGCTAATTATACGACATTGGCTGCCTCGGCCAGCTATTCGTTTGGTCCAATCAGTGGGAATACGGTAACCATCCATTTCCCAGCTACGGCAGCAAGATACGTAAAACTGAATTTCACTGCCAATAATGGTTGGGTAGCCGCCCAGTTATCTGAGTTTGGAGTGTTCGCGTCGTCGAGATCTGCATTGTCCACCATCGAAGCAGAAAGCTACGACGATCAAATGGGCATTCAAACGGAAGTATCCAGTGAAGGCGGATTTAATATCGGCTTTATCGAAAATGATGACTATACAGCTTATCACAATATCGATTTTGGCTCCGGTGTATCGCAGTTTGAGGTGCGGGTGGCAAGTAATGGCGGCGGAGGACTTATTGAAATCCGATTGGACAGCTTGGCAGGCACACTTGCAGGTACTTGTGCAGTTGAGCCGACAGGCGGATGGCAGACATGGACGACAAAATTTTGCAGTATAAATCCAATCAGCGGTTTACACCATGTCTTTCTGAAGTTTAAGGGCAGCGGGGATGGACTATTCAATATCAACTGGTTCAAATTCTCCAACAGTTCTTTGGTGCCACAAAAAGGCGCGACAATGCCTTATGATAGGTATGAAGCGGAGGATGGCGTTATCGGAGGCGGGGCAGTTATCGTCGGTCCGAACCGAAACATTGGTGATTTAGCTGGAGAAGCTTCCGGCAGAAAAGCAGTCACGTTAAACTCAACAGGCAGTTTCGTTGAATTTAAGACGAAAGCAAGTACGAACACGCTTGTTGCGCGTTTCTCCATACCTGATGCTCCTAGCGGGAATGGATTGAGTAATACACTGAATGTTTATGTCAACAACGTGTTTGCAAAGTCGCTCAATCTGACATCAAGGTATTCGTGGCTCTACGGCAATGAGGCATCGCCAAGCAATTCCCCTTCTGCTGGCGCTGCTCGGTTTATCTACGATGAAGCGAACATTATGTTTGATAACACGATTCCTGCGGGAAGTACGATCAAGCTGCAAAAGGATCCGGCAAACACAACGACCTATGCGATCGATTTCATCAGCCTGGAGCAAGTATCGCCACTGCCTAATCCCGATCCTTCCCAATACGTAACACCTACAAACACTACACACCAGGCTGTTCAACAAGCATTGGATCAAGTTCGTATGGATCCGACTGGAAAACTTATTGGGGTATATTTGCCTGCCGGAACCTATGAAACAGGGGCCAAGTTTCAAGTATACGGCAAGCCTGTGAAAGTGGTCGGCGCTGGTCCATGGTATACCCGGTTTGTAGCTCCTTCCAATCAGACAAATACAGATATCGGTTTTGCAGCAAGTGCAGGCGCTGACGGCTCCACTTTTGCCAACTTTGCTTATTTTGGCAACTATAACATCCGTGATGATAGGGCAGGCAAAGTATTCGCATTTACGAACGTAGCCAACATGACTTTCGACAACATCTGGGTCGAGCATCAGATGTGTATGTTCTGGGGACAGAACGTCGATAACACTATCATTAAAAATTCCCGGATTCGAAACGTATTTGCAGATGCTATCAATTTTACAAACGGAAGCACGAACAACTTGGTGACAAACAACGAGGCTCGCAGCACTGGTGATGATAGCTTTGCCTTGTTTAATGCTGTAGACAGCGGCACTTCCGAAGACAATCAAGGCAACGTCTTTGAAAATTTAACATCGCTACTCACATGGCGGGCTGCAGGACTTGCCGTATACGGCGGCTTCAACAATACGTTTCGCAATATTTACATTGCGGACACACTCGCTTATTCGGGTCTAACCGTCAGTTCGCTGGACTTTGGCATTGCGTTCCGCGGTTTTGGTTCGGCTCCTCCAACAAAGATCGAGAATGTCTCGCTTCTTCGTACAGGCGGTCATTTCTGGGGAAATCAGACATTCCCGGCTCTCTGGCTATTTTCGGCCTCGAAAGAGTACCGAGGTATTCGCATAAGTGATGTGGAAATTATTGACCCAACCTACCATGGGATTATGTTTCAGACGAACTATAAAGGTTCTACGCCGGAATTCCCGATCACGGATACGATTTTATCAAACATTAAAATATCGGGCGTTCGCAAGAGCGAAGATGCATTTGAAGTCAATTCGGGCTTTGGAATCTGGGCGAACCAGCCAGTAGGATCCGTTACGTTCAATAACTTGCAATTTCTGAATATGGGGCCCGGGACAACACAAATAAACAATCCAACCTCTGCGTTTACGATTCAAGTCAACCCGTAACACCGTAATTATCATATGAAGCATGAATTCGTCAGCTACATGACAGATTCATGCTTTTTTTAATGAAGTAATATCGCTACTGATACGCATAGGATTGCACATGTTCATTTTATGCAGCGATTTTTACAATAAAAGTAAGTCGCTTGACATACAGATAGAGAGGAGTGCCGCTAATGGAACTGCGCCAGCTTCAATATTTTATCCAAATATGCAAATCGGGAAGTCTCACCAAAGCCAAAGCGGAATTGGGGGTAACGCAGCCTACATTAAGTCAGCAGCTTCGTGTATTAGAGAATGAATTTAATACGCCATTGTTTAATAGGGGCGCAAAGGGGGTGGAGATGACGGAAGCAGGCAAAATCCTTTTACATAAGGGCAACACCATAATGAATTTGCTTGAAGAAGCTCGATATCAAATGAAAAACGAAGCGACAGCAGTGAGAGAAACGCTCGCAATTGGTTGTTGTCCTGCTGAGCTTGAATATCTTGCACCTTGCTTTATAAAATTTCATGAAAAGCATCCCCATGTACAACTAAAGGTTATTGAGACTGCGAATGTGCAGCATAGTGTGCTAGAACGAGAAGTTGATATTGGGATTACTTCCGATTCAAAGACAAGGAATTCCATCGTATCGACTTACTTGTATCGACAAGAAATGGCGCTCTTCGTTCATTCGAAGCACTCTATGGCTGCTCATTCCTTCCTTCCTATTCGATCATTGAAGCAAATGAATACCATTTTGTTTCTGCAGCAATACAAATCAGTAATCGAAATGTATGGATTAGCCTGTGGTCTTACTGTGAGTTCCATGATCGAAACTACTTCCATTTCTTTATTAATTCAGTGGCTTCGTCACGGGCTTGGAGCAGCGCTTCTTCCGGTATGTTTGGTTGAAAGTTTCAAGGAGTATGCTTTTCGGATGGTGAGATTTGAAGACTTCGTACCTTGTTGGGACGTATCGCTTATCCATCTGAATTCCTTTGCATGGAACATGACGGCACGTGCATTCATGGAAGAGATGAATCATTTTATTCGAGGCCAAATGGCTGGATAACAAAGAGAGGTTGAGGTGTGAATCCGTGTTCAGACAATTAGAGTGCTTTATTCAAATTTGCGAAGAAGGCAGCTTTGCTAGAGCCGCAGAATCGCTCCTGATTTCTCAACCTGCATTAAGCCAGCAGATTCGATATATCGAGGAAGAATTCGGAATTCCTGTATTTAAAAGGGCAGGTAGAGGGGTAAAGCTTACAGCTGCAGGGCAAATTCTTTATGAGAAAGCTCGTTCCGTAATGGAGCTAATCGATGAGTCGAAAACCGAAACATATGAACTAAACTATCCCCGAGCCAATCAACTCTCGCTCTCGATCGGCATCTCGCCATTCGATTGTCCGTATTTGATGCCCCTTTTTTTAAAATTTCATAAACAGAACCCGGCTATTGCGCTTCATTTTGTAAATATCGAAAATGGTTATGGGGACTTACGGAATAGGCATATTGACATTGCTTTCAGTGATTGTTCGGAACTTAACAAGGAACTATATGCTGTACATGTATATAAAGAAGAACAGGCGCTCATCGTTTACGCAGATCATCCATGGGCGGATCGAACGGCCATTTCTCTTCACGAATTGGAACAAATAGATTCAGATGTGTTTGTTAGCGATACAAATACAGAAGAGCTAATGCAAACTTCCGGGTTCGAAACTGCCAAGCCTGCTCAAACGAAATTTCAGTCTACCTCATCTACCATTGTTCTCTATATGGTCATTCAAAAAATGGGGGTGGCTATTTTGCCAATTTCATTCTTAGAAAGCTCTGCTTGTTCGAAAGTAAAAGTAATACGTTTCTTAGACCCGATTCCTGCACGTGAAGTCAAGCTTATTGTTCAAAAGGATCGGTTTATTGAGCCCGCGATTCAAAATTTTATAAGTTATTTTTTAGAACCAGCGAAATCACTTACCATGTAACAGATCGTGTTCTAAAAAAGGTACAGTCCGGTGTTATTGGAACTGTACCTAAACCTATACGTTGATAGCTATTGTAGAGGATTTGGATTTAACCTTCGTGGCCGCCAAACATCGTTTTGGCATAAACAACGCCCGTACCATAAGCCCCAGCATGCTGGATTGCAACATTCACAACGGCATCGTATGTTTCTTCACGTGCCCAATCTCGTTGATATTCAAGAAGGACAGAAAGCCATGTGACAGGGATCGCCCCCGCTTGAATCATACGTTGAATGGATGTGTTATGTGCTTCTGTCGTCGTACCACCTGAAGCATCTGTAACAATATACACTTCATATCCATCTTTGATGGCCGAAATCGTTGGAAATGCAAGACAAACTTCCGTCCAGAGAGCTGCGATAATCAGCTTCTTGCGCCCCGTTTGCTTTACGGCCTCAACGAAGTTTTTGTCCTCCCAGGAGTTCATTGATGTTCGATCAATTGGCTTTTGATCGGGAAATACTTCTTGAATATGCGGATGAAGGGGGCCTGAGAATGATTCCGAAGCAACCGTTGTTAAAATGATGGGGGCATTAAATACTTTAGCCGTTTTGGCTAATCCAACGGTATTGTTAATAATCGTTTGACGGTCAGCACTTTGTGTTCCAAACAACATTTGGGGCTGATGGTCTATAAGAATGATTGCAGAGTTCTCGGGTGTCAGTAAATCTGTTTTGTCATTAAACATATGGTGATCCCTTCCTTCTTTAAGTATGGTGGCAACGGAAAAGAGTTGATTTCGAACTTCTGTTGCATGTCTTAAGTGTATGGGGTCATGAACGGGCAAACCATCATCAATTTTCTATAGGATCCATCGTAAAAAACTATATGATATCGAAATCGATAGCTGGCTTGGAGGACAAAAGATGATTGAGCAGCCGAATCGAATGGATGCTGAACTTATTATTATTAATGCGTGTATCATAACGATGAACGATGACAACCCCATAGCGACTGCACTAGCAGTAAAGGACGGGCAATTTTGTGCTATAGGGGACGATGCTGAGATAATGAAGCTTGTCGGCCCAAATACAAAAGTGATTAACGCTAACCAACGCATGTTAATTCCGGGGTTAAACGATTCGCATTTGCATCTTATTCGAGGTGGACTTAACTTTAATCTCGAATTGCGCTGGGATGGCGTACCTTCTGTGGCTGATGCTTTAAGGATGTTGAAAAAACAAGTTGATCGAACACCGCCGCCTCATTGGGTTCGCGTTGTTGGCGGATGGACCGAGTTTCAATTTAAAGAACGCCGGATGCCTACATTAGATGAAATTAACCGAATTGCCCCTGATACTCCCGTATTCATCCTTAATCTCTATCGTCAAGCCTTTTTGAATAAAGCGGCTTTGCGTGTGATCGGATACACGAAAAACACACCGAACCCGCCAGGTGGGGAAATCCAACGGGATGGCCAGGGCAATCCAACGGGATTGTTAATCGCTCGCCCGAATGCGACTATTTTGTATGCCACATTAGCTAAAGGCCCGAAGCTTACCTATGATGATCAAATGAATTCTACCCGACTGTTTATGAGGGAATTGAACCGTTTTGGAGTAACAAGTTTAATTGATGCTGGAGGCGGCTTTCAGAACTATCCTGATGATTATAAAGTGTTTGAAGAGCTGGATAAGCGTGGTGAGATTACAGTTCGTACAGCCTATCATTTATTTACGCAGCATCCTAATAATGAACTGAACGATTTCAAAGCTTGGACGGAAACAACGCAGCCGTACACGGGCAGCTCTTACTACCGTCATAACGGTGCCGGAGAAATGCTTGTATACAGTGCGGCAGACTTCGAAGATTTTGTTGAACCTCGTCCAGAACTGCCCGCCGTACTGGAAGATGAACTATTCGAGGTAACAGAGCATCTTGCCAAGCATCGATGGCCGTTTCGTCTTCATGCAACCTATGGAGAATCTATTACGCGCTTTCTTGATGTATTTGAACGGGTGAATAAAGAAGCTCCTTTCCAAGACATACGTTGGATTCTCGATCATGCGGAGACAATTCAGGAAAAAGATTTGGAACGCGTCATCACGCTTGGCGGTTCGATTGCCGTTCAGAATCGCATGGCCTTTCAAGGAGAATATTTTGTTGATCAATATGGGGCAGCGGCAGCAGAGCATGCACCACCGATAACGAAGATGCTGACTGCTGGTTTACGTGTCGGAGTAGGGACAGATGCAACAAGAGTTGCAAGTTATAATCCGTGGCTGGCCTTATACTGGCTAGTAACCGGAAAAACACTTGGTGGGCTTAGTTTGTACCCTGCTTCCAATCGTGTAGAGAGACATCAGGCGCTTCGTATGTATACGACCGGGAATGCATGGTTCTCTAAAGAGGAGGATGTTAAAGGACAAATTAAAGCCGGGCATTACGCTGATTTTACAATTCTCTCGGACAATTTCTTTCAAGTCGCCGAAGAAGATATTAAAAAAATCGAGTCAGTCTTTACAGTTGTAGGAGGCAAGATCGTATACGGCACACAAGAGTTTCAGTCCTTGGCACCACCTACTCCAAAAGCGAGCCCTGATTGGTCACCGCATAATTTCTTCGGAGGCTACTATAACGGAATGAACGACGGAGGCGATGGATCCGGAGGGCCACCATATAGGCAACAGCGCTTGCATCACAGTTGCAATCATCATCATGGCAGCGGATTTTGTGACTTGGATTGCTTCGTCTTCTAATCTCAAATATGCGGCTTGGGAAGATAATAAATCACTGTCGGGCATTACCTTTTCTTGTGAAATCATTAAAGCGCAAAAAAGAGAACTGAATATAGTTCTCTTTTTTTGCAGATATACAAATAAGCAATAATCCTTTCACGTTTAACCATATAGCAATAACCAATTGTTGAATGGCAATTGGAAAGTTCAGCATCATGTAGACTGCATCCAGACCGATGAAGCGAATCATAAATAATATGGTTGCCAATATGGATAGGGTAGACCCAATAAGGCCCGTTAAAGTTCAGAAGTCGTTGATGGAAAATCGCTTCTTGGGTTTTTTGCAAAATACGGATATAGAAAATCCACTAGACTTTGATTGGGATATTTAGGTACTATTTAAAATAGAAAATGCTGGGGGGAGTGTTATGTCAATGCTAAACAAGGTGGTTATCAATTAGGTCAAGTTGTAGATTAATGATGAATTTTTTGAGGGAAGGTGCGCTGAGAGGTTGCAAACAAAAGAAAATATCATGACTCATAACGATGTTGTTTCAATCGGAGATACCTATTTACTTCCAGTAGTAACGGAGTTGTTCGGATTAGAAGGCTATGAAATTAAGCTTATTCCCGCACATGACGGAGGGCGGAATGTCGTATATACCTGTAAGAAAGAGGGAGCTGACGCTAAAATTCTCAGAATCGCCTTCTTACCTGACAGGAAGCGGGAAGATTTCCTGGCCGAAGTGGAGTATATCCGATATTTATTTGAGCATGGCGGAAGTGTCTCGAATGTAGTCAGCTCCCAAAAGGGGAATCTGCTGGAAGAGATCACGCATAAAAATCATACCTTCTATATCTGCCTGTTCGAAAAGGCCAAGGGAAAATTGCTTGTGGAAAATCATTATCGGTACCGGGAAGGGGTTCCTCTCTCCGAATACTTTTATAACTGTGGTAAAACCCTGGGGAAACTGCACCACATATCGAAAGAGTATACTCCTGTCCATCGTCGGTATAGTTTTTTTGACAAATACAATGCCGAATATATGAATAAACTGATACCCGACTCCTTCTCTCTGGTTAAGAAGAAGCTGGTTGAGCTGCTTAATACCTTAGAAGGATTGGATAGGAATCGTGAATCTTTCGGTATGAACCATTTTGATTATAACGATGGGAATTATTCGATAGATTTTGATACCGGGCAAATAACCGTATATGATTTCGATAATTCATGTTTCGCTTGGTATATGTTTGATCTGGCAGGTCTCTGGATAAGCGGAGTGGGCTGGGTACAATTTGAACCAGATGTCGCTAAACGTAAAACGTTTATGGATGATTATTTTGAAATAGTCCTCAAGGGATACAGATCCGAGACCCAGATCGAAGATTCGATGTTGGATCAGTTACCTTTATTTATTCAGGTGTGTGACATGGAAAATATCGTCGACTACTTCGAGGTGATGCAGAACAGCGGTGAGGAGCCAAGGAGTGACGAGGTAATGTCGTATATCATAAAATGTTTGGAAGAGGATATCCCATATAAGGGCTTTTTCCATGACATTTACTCATGTGAAGAACCCTTTGAGTATGAGGAACGGAATATTTAGACTTTGTGTGTGGATTGCAAATGGCGAACAGCCGGCTCTTTGGGGCCGGCTGTGTTTTAACTTCATTGGATACAGATGTCAAAAGAAAATAGAGTTCTAGACTGAAAAATTAAGTGTTTTCTTAGTGCTTAGATTAAGATAAGGCTCCTTTAAAAGCACTACATGCTACCCGCGTATGTTCTTTAATTAATATTTGGTAAGGATTATAATGGAGGGGAGCGTAGCCCAAGCGAAGGCCTGAACGTCTATGACTTCGGAAGCCCAGCGGGGCGCAGACGAGGGTATGTTGTGATGTCACAGTACCCCTTGGACAACTTCAAATGGCCTGAGCCGAAGATCCCTGAAGATTAAAAAGTAGCGCATGCTCCTTCACTTGCAGCATGCGATCTAAGGAAAATTGGGCTTCGTTACCATGCATTCATTCTATCATAAACTCTTATTTCACTCCTTTATTAATAATGAGGAGCTAAGAATTGATATTGCTGAAGTCCGGAAGTTACACCCCGGCTTGCTAACTTTTGATGAATGGTTACAAAATATAGGCAAACCAAAGATAGAGCTTCTGCTCGCCTAGGAGCTGTAATAAAAACGAAATTTTTAAGAAAACATCCGAAATCCGTCCCTAACGAATAGGCCATTCCTTGCGGGATGGCCTCCTGCTTGTCATTGCAGAATCAGATGTAAGTCCGAAGGGCCACCCTCGAAAAATAGCCCTTTAATTTTGCCGTTCAAGCGTTCAAGGAGGCTGGTGGAAGCATGAAGCCATCGGTAGGGCAAGGCGTCATTTGTGCATTCCATTCGGGAGTGCCCCTATACTTCTAACGCATAAGAAACGGCCTGCTCTCTCGTCATTCCTCTTCCGATCGTAATGGCCTCGTTAAACGGCTCATCGCCGCATTCTAGCCTGCAGGTTCGTTTCGCTTGCTCGTAAATCAATTGAAACTGAGGCTGAGCCGCGGAGCCAAGCTTCGCTCTTAATTTCTCGGAGACTCCGATAAGCGTAGCGGCCGCCCGGTATTCTCCCAGCCCGCACAACGAGCTTGCAAGTCCCTCGACTCCTCGCGCGAGGAACCACGTTCTCTGATACGTTTGGCAGATGGCGATGCCTCTCTTGAAGAGTGCGAACGCTTCTCTGGGCTTCCGCCGGTTTAACGCGATATATCCCAATGTCCGCAAAGGTCCCGACAACTCCAAATCGTCTTTTGCTTTCTCGAATAGAGAGGCGCTTTCGACGAGCAAGGGTTCGGCTCGTTCCCAATGCTGTTGCACCACCAGAATGTTGCCCAGAGAACCTAAGGATGACGCGAGGCTCCAATCGTCGCCTGAATTCCTGGCATGAAGCACGCTCTCTTCCGCTAACCGGATCGCTTCGTCCCCTAAGCCCGAACGCGATGCCAGCTGAGTCAGCATGCGAAGCTGAGATGCCAGGAGCGCCGGATGTCCGAGCTTGCGAGCTTCATCCGCGCTTTGTCTGGCCAAATCTTCGGCTTCCTCGACTTCTCCCATAACCCATAGCAACACGCTAAGACCATGCTTCGCTTTGACCACGTGTTCTTGAACGGAAGCTTGACCGTGCGTCGCCAGAGCCGTTCGAAGCAGCGCGGATCCTTCCTGCAAGGTTCCTTCATGCAGCCAATAATAATAGAGGCAGGACGCCATTCGTATTGCAGCTCCCGCCTCCCGCGGATGATCGCAGGCTAATCTCAGCGCGGAGCGAATGTTGGCGTATTCCCGCCGAATCGCCACGAATGCGGCATCCCGGTCTCGACTGCGGAATCCCCGTTCCGCTCTATTTACGAACCGACAGTAGTGCTCGACGAAGCGACTGATCATCCGTTCGCGTTCCTCGTCCGTGCAGTGCTTTTCCCGTTGTTCAATTCCAAATTGTTTAATGGTCTCGAGCATCGAATATCTGCGTCTAGGTCCGCTACTTGCCAAATCAACAGAAAGAAACGATTTATTGAATAGGCTAGCAACCAAGTTTAAGGCTTCCTGACGATCGAACCGTCCGAGCGACGGGTTCGATTCTTCATCCGCGCATATCTGTTCGACCGCGTCCAGCTCGAATCCCCCGGTAAAAGCACTCAGCTTCCGCAGCAGCTGCCGCTCTTGCTCCGTGAGCAGGGCGAAGCTCCACTCCAGGGTGGATCGAAGCGATTGATGACGGGGGGCAGCCGTTCGCCTCCCGGCTGTAAGGACGGCGAACAAATCGAACAGCCGTTCGTCGATTTGCTCGATACTGAGCACGTTCGTCCGGGCGGCAGCCAGCTCTATGGACAGCGGGATGCCCTCCAGGCGTTCGCAGATCCGTCCGACGATCTTCACGTCCGCTTCCGTCACACGGAAGGAGGGAGATACAGCGGTCGCGCGCTCGATAAACAGCTGAACGGACTCGCAGGACAGAATGGCGTCATCTGCTGCATGATTCCGCAGCTCATTCTCCGTGGGGAACGTGAGCGGCGGAATCCTCCATACGCGCTCCATGCCGATGTTCAACGGCTCCTGGCTGGTGGCCAAAATGGCGACCTTAGGGGATGCCGACAACAACCGCTCGATGAGAGAAGAGCAGAAATCGATCAAGTGCTCGCAATTGTCGAATACGAGAAGCATGCATTTGTTCCGGATATGGTCCTGCAAGGATTCGATAAGCGGCCGTTCCTTCTGTTCCTTGATGTCCAACACCGATGCAATGATTCTCAGCGCCGAGAGCATATCCATCGCCGAAGCGAGCTCGAACAGCCACACGCCGTCGGGATAAGAGAGGCAGGCGTCCGAGGCGACCTTATACGCCAGGCGCGTCTTGCCGCTTCCCCCGGCACCCGCAAGCGTGACGAGGGGGTAGTCAGCAAGTTGTTGCCGAATCTCCCCGACCTGTTCGAGGCGGCCGATAAACGAGGACATTCTGCTGGGTAGATTCGTTGTCCCGTATGGGGCGGTTGCATTTCGCGGCGATTCATCGGTTCTGTGAACCGGCGAACCTTCCGATCGGATTCCGGAGTGAACGTTAGAATCGCTACCTGCAGAAGCATCCGCGAGAATCGCCTCGAACCATTGTTCGTCAAAGAGGGGATACATCCGGTTATTTCCTGACCTGTCGTCATGGAATCGACGGACCGTCTCCCAAAGTAACTGAGCCTCCGCGCTCTCGGAACCGCGAAGAAATTTTTGTTCAACTACAAAGAGTTGAATCAGCAGTTGCAGATTATGGGCGCTCGGAAGCCGTTCGCCATTTTCCCACTGCTGTATCGTCCTTGTCTCCACCCCGATCCGCTTGGACAGATCAATCTGCCGCAGCTTCGCCCTTCCAGTTGGGCCCGGTCTCTGCCGTAGTTTGCGAATCATCTCTTCCGGCCATACCCGTTCTGTTTGATTACCCGCCATTAGTTCTCCTCCCGATAACACGAACTTACACGAACTCTTCGAACCGAACTCGCCTGCATTCTTAGCATAGACGTCATCGTGCTAAGATTCAATCATACCGAACACGCCGGGTAAGCGTGAGGAAAAGACTAAGGGAAAACGATAAGGAGGGATGCGGCATGCCATTCGTACGCATCGCATTGATGAAGGGCAAATCAGCGGAGTATCAAAAGAAAGTAGGGGATATCGTGTATCAGGCGATGATCGACACGCTCAATGTACCGGCGAACGACCGTTCCAGGTCATTACGGAACACGACTCCTATGGCATGGTGTACGATCCCACGTATCTGAACATACAGCGAACGGAGGACATGATGTTTATCCAGTTGTTCCTCAATGAAGGACGCACGGTTGATGTCAAAGAGCGGTTTCGAGGTCGGTTGTCTACCTATTAGTAGGTAATAATCGATATCGCTTGCGTGGACAATCAAATGGAACCCGCGACCGTTATGCTTGCGAATTTGAACGAGGAGGCGAGAACTTTGTTATATGAATTGCGGGTTTATCATATTCACCCGGGCAAGATGAAGGCGATCCAGGACCGGTTCCGGGATCATGTCGTTGCTTTGTTCGTGAAGCACGGCATGAACGTGACGCAGTTCTGGGAAGACTGGGACGAAGGCGCGAATCGGCTGTACTATCTCGTCGAGCATGAAGACATGGACGCGCGCAACCTGAACTACGACCGCTTCCGCAACGATCCGGAGTGGTTGGCGATCAGACAGGTATCGGAGCTTGACGGACCGCTCGTGGCGAAGCTGGAAAGCCTGTTCATGAAGAACGCGGCCTTCTTCACGGCCATGTCATGAATGAAGTCCCAACCAACAAAGGCGCACTGCTTGACGACCATTCTGCCGCCGTATACGCCCACGGTACGTCCAACGTGACCGATCCATGACGAACCGCAGCGGGGTACACTGCAAGCCAAGAGCCGGAAGCTGTTCGCAGCGATCCGGCTCTTCCCTATGGCCGGCTTCGCGATGAAGCGCGACAAGCCGGCAGGCGGCGCAAGCCGTTGCCTTGTGCTATCGCCGCTGCATGCCGCCCGCCTTGCTTCTGACCCAGTCGATCAGGAGAAGCTACAGCGGAATGAGGCTCTGCATGATCAGCCCGAGGGTCGGGTAGATCAAGACGAGATACGCGTGGAGTTCGCCGCTGTTATGGAAGAACCAGGCCGAGCCGATCGCTGACAGCAGCGTGAGCGGGGCGATGAGCTCGCGGTAGTTCCGAATGCGGAACAGTAGGCTGACGCTTAGACACAGAATGAAGAGCGATACCGACACTTTAACGAAATTGCCCCTGGCCCACAGCGCGACGGCGATCGCTTCCAGCCGCTCGAACGAGCCTTCGATGCCGATATATTGGATGACGCTCAGGAACGAATAGTTCAGCTTGCCCGTCAACTGATGATCTGGGCCTTTCCCGTTAACCGCTGAAGAAAAGGAAGTTATCTCTAGCCGAACGCAAATTCTCTCGGAGCATCTTGCCAAAATGGAGGCTCAGTACTTAGCGCTGGCAAGCATAATCGGGCGGACGCGAGAGAAATTGGATTTCTACAATTAGGCAGAAATAAAATGAAAATCGCTTCAATTGGTTCTGGGAATATGGGAGGGACATTAGGCAAAAGATGGGCCGCTATTGGGCATAGTGTGATGTTTGGCTCGCGGGATCCGAATAGCGAAAAGGTTAAGCTCTTGCTGCAGGTCGCGGGTGCTAACGCGAAAGCCGGCACGATCAAGGAAGCGGTAGCGTTCGGCGAGGTGATTCTGCTAGCTGTACTGCCCGGGGATGTTGAGCGCGTACTTACCGAGGCGGGAGATCTGGACGGCAAGATACTCATTAACTGCACCAACCGATATGATGGCGCATCCGCTGATATGGAGGTGCGGCGTTTTACTCGGAATGCGCGTAGTTCGCGCTTTTCACACACTACCTTGGGAAGTGCTCGCGAACCCGCGGTATGAAGCGGGCACCGCGACTGCTTTCTTGAGCGGGGCTGACCCCGAAGCGGTGGCAGCTGTCGCCATACTTGCAACCGAAATCGGGCTCGATCCGGTAGACGTAAGAGGCCCGGACGCTATGGCGAAGGTGGAGACGGCGATAGGGACGATTTGGAGCGTTCTCGCTCCTGAGTTTGGGGGGAACACAGCCTTAGGGTATTAAGACGTTAGGGAAGGAAGTTTTAAATATTTTAAGGATCCATTGTGCTAACGGGCAGATTAGCGTGGTGAATTTAAAACTATTTCCACTTATTTCCGTATATAATTAAGTAGTCCAATTATATTGTGTAAGGAGGGGCCACAATGCCGTATATAAATCTCCAAATAACGAAGGGTGCTAGTAGGGAGCAAAAGGCGCAAATCGTTAAAGAATTTACTCAGACCCTTGTCAATGTACTTGGCAAGAAACCTGAACATACCCATATTGTTATTCAAGAAATTGATGAAGAAAATTGGGGGTTCAGCGGTGTTTTGACAGACGATTTTCTAAGGAGTAAGTCTTAAGTTATTACGTTCACTGGGAACGTTAGTTCAATGAAACAGCGACAGTCTAGGACTTTATTTTCTTATCCTTGGCCTGTCGTTGTTTTATTTTCTAGGGTCAGTCTAAAACTTATTATATGGAGTCTGACGTTATAACAGTTTGAAAAGTCGCCTCGATCATAGACATCCAGTCTAGTACTTTATTTTCTGCTGACAACAGAAACTATTCCGGCCGATTGAATCCTTTCGTGATCAGCCATATAGCCAATACCAATTGTTGAACAGCAATCGGCACGTTCAATATCATATAGGTTGAGTCCAAACCGATGAAGCGAATCATAAATAACAGGCTTGCCAATATAGATAGTGTTGAGCCAATCAGACCCGAAACTGATAACCAACGGGGAACGATTTTGGTTTGGACAAAAATGCAGGTAAACAAGAACATTGCTAAAACAAATGCCAGTGTTGTTGCTACATGGTTCACCAAATCCCGACCGTCCCGCAACAATTCACCCAAGGTGTGGAAATAGGATACATTCAGAGCATCAACTTTTGCAAATTCTTGACTTACTGACAGTAACAGCAGAAGAATGATAACACCAATCATAATGAACACACCTGAAATGATGCCAAAGCCAACAGAGCCTAGAGCAAGACCTTTATTATGCTTGCTTAACATCGGATACAGCAAAATCGGAATCCCAACATAGGCAGCAACCATTAATAATTGAGAAAACGCTCCTATCAGTACCTGACCTTCATTTTTAGAAGCGTTGACCAGGTAGTCTGCTCCATCAATATCAGGCACTACACTGCATATCCCTGCAACCAACCCGACTATGAATAACAACCCTACAATTACAGCAGACCTTCTACTTGAATGTATACTTCTCCTCAGCATAATGAACCTCCTTATCATATCTATCGTGGGGGCTACTATCAAAATACTCCGAATCGTTTACTGACATGACAGGGTTCGGAAAGAATTACTGAGCAAAGTTGAATCAATCAAGTTGGAGTGTAAAAGCAATGAGGGGAAGGCGTCAGCAGGGTTTCAGTACCTAACTATATTACTTCGGAAATGGGTCTGGAGCTGTTGGATGTCACAGATGAAATCCGCCCTTATCCGGAAGTCCATTATAGTTTACATAATAAAATTATGGTTTACTTTTATGATGGACTGATTCAGTTGAAGGGTGGACAGGAGACCCAAGACGCGATACATGCTTTTCTCAATAAATATGGAATGCGATGTGCCGGAGAGAACGATGGGGGATGCTGAACTAGAAGATGGAAGTCACTGCCTCTACGGATCCTAGCTGGACACCATTGTTTATCTACACCAAGTTCTCGTCACCATTGTAAACAGCAGCGTATAAACAAAAAGGATGAGCAAGATCCACATTTATTAATGGATCTAAACTCATCCTTTTTTACAATTATAAATAATCGCAAATCTCTTTCTGAGAGCCTTAATTATAGGCAATGTTGCCGCTGCCGCTCTTTACAGTAGATTCATCAGCTTCTAATCGATTCGGATCAAATTCATTCTCCATCTTGGCGATAACAACGGTTGCTACACCATTACCGATTAAATTCGTAATTGCGCGAGCTTCGGACATGAAACGGTCAACACCCAGCAGTAGGGCCATGCCTGCGATTGGAATGGATGGGAAAGCAGCTAATGTTGCAGCTAGTGTAATAAATCCTGATCCTGTAACCCCAGCAGCGCCTTTGGAAGTTAGCATCAATACGAACAGAAGGGTAATTTGCTGCCAGATGCTTAGATCAACACCAGATACCTGAGCGACAAATAGCGCAGCCATTGACAGATAAATCGATGTACCGTCTAGATTGAAGGAGTATCCTGTTGGAATAACAAGTCCCACGACGGATTTGGAAGCACCGTATGCCTCGAGCTTTGACATCATTCGCGGCAGAGCAGATTCAGATGAAGAGGTACCAAGCACCAGTAAGATTTCTTCTTTAATGTAAGAGATAAACTTGAAGATGTTGAATCCGAATACTTTGGCGATTGATCCGAGTACGACGATTATAAATAGGAACATGGTCAAATAAACAGAACCCATCAGCTTGCCAAGTGTGAACAACGAGCCAAGACCAAATTTGCCAATTGTATATGACATAGCACCAAAAGCGGCAATTGGTGAAACCTTCATAATAATAGTAACGATACCAAAAAATACGTGTGAGAGTTTATCGAATAAAGAAATGATGGCTTGCCCTTTTTCACCAATAGCGGTTAGAGAAAAACCAAACAGGACTGCAAATAACAATACCGGAAGAAGCTCACCGCTAGCAAAAGCCCCGATAACATTATCAGGCACGATGTTCATGATAAAGCCCATTACACTATTATCATGCGCTTTCTCCGCATATTGTGCAACGTCACCTGTAGCCTTTGAAATATCAATTCCTGAGCCTGGCTTAACTATATTTACTACAAGTAGGCCAATTGTAAGTGCTATGGTTGTTACAATCTCAAAGTACAATAATGCCTTACCACCGATGCGTCCGACCTTTTTCATATCGCCCATGCTTGCGATTCCATGTACTACGGTGAAGAAGATGATTGGTGCAATCACCATCTTAATAAGCTTGATAAAGATGTCTCCAAGCACCTTCAGTTCAACGGCATATTTAGGGAAAAATTGTCCGAAGAGAACCCCAAGAAGAATCGCGAATAATACTTGAACGGTCATGTTTTTCATGATTTTTTTTAACTTCATGTTCTTACCCCTCGCTTTCACCATTGTAAGCGCTTTATTCGATGTGCTAAGTGTAAGAGAGAGGGGAGAAGGTGACAAGCATATGGTCATATTGTTCTTTTTGGTCTTTAAGGTCCAGAAATTTCGCTCATTACATCAGCTCCGATTTTCAAAGCGAAATCTTTATAAAGCTCCTTTGAGGCTATCCTCCATTCCGCTGTTTGCTCTTTCGTTAATATGGAAATCTGTAAATTCTGGTTCGTATGAATCTCGTTCATATGAGACTCATTTCTAGCTGCTTTCTTATTTGCCTGCTCTGTTGTTTCATCCATTGCTTCGATGAGCAGCTGTTGCACATCAGAAGGCAGGCTATCCCAGAAGGATTTGTTGAAAATAACGGCATAGCCCAAATAACCATGATTGCTAATCGTCATATATTTCTGTACTTGGTAGAGGCGTTTGCTTACGATATTCGATATCGTATTTTCCTGTCCATCTACTGAGCCGTCGGCTAGATTGCGATAGGCGTCGTTAAAAGGAATAACACTTGTCTTCGCTCCCCAGTTCTTCATGTGCCGTTCAATTAATGGACTTGGCTGTATGCGAAACTTTAGTCCTTTGAAATCTTGGGGCCCCAGAATAGGCCGTACATTGTTCGTCACTTGTTTGAAGCCATTGGACCAGAAGGCGACTCCCTTCATGCCATACGGTTTAAGCGTTTGGAATAGCTTGTCTCCAAGCGAACCATTCAGCTTGCTTTCAACCTCATTCTGATCATTGAAAGCAAATGGCAGATCCATGACTAGCCATGCTGGATCGATCTCGCTCATGGTTGAGAAGGAGGGGGCTATCATTTGAATATCACCACGCTGAAGTGCAGCAACTTCATTATTCTCACTATATAGCATGCCATTTGGGAACACTTGTATCTCGACGCGATCCTTTGATTTCTTTTTTACTAGATCAGCGAATTCAGCTGCAGCGAGGCCCTTTGGTGTGTTCTCAGCAACTACATGACTGAATTTGATGACGATCCGTTGCTTAAGTCCAGTTTGTTCATCATCCTGATAGAGCTGTTCATTCAAGTTTGGCTGATATCCGACTAGATATGCAGCTAACAATCCAATAATAATGAACATTCCAATACTTGCAATCGCTTTCAAATTTGTCTCCTCCTAGTTGCTAATTTAGGCCTATTATTGCACAATAGCAGATAAAGGTAAATATTTCGAAAAGGAGGGCAATAGACTTGAACCGAATAGGAATCTATTGGAAAATCATTTTACTTTCATTCGGTTTGGTTCTGTTCTCCCTCCTTATTGGTGTAGAAGTCTTGCTAGGAAGCTTGACTAGCGTCAAAGAAGAAGGCTTACGTCAACGGCTTATTACGACTGCCCAAATCGTTGCTAATCTACCGGGAGTGGCAGAATATATCAATAAGCAGAATGGAGCTGAGTATATTGCTCCCGTTGCTGACAAAATTCGCATGCTGAATGAGGCTGATTATATCGTCGTGCTGGATATGAATCGCAAGCGCTTATCACATCCTCTATCGGATCGAATAGGAACGTATTTTAGTGGCGACGATGCGGATGCAGCTTTTGCTGAGCATATGTATGTTTCCAAAGTAAAAGGTGAAGCAGGTGTTGGCTTGCGGGCATTTGTGCCAATCATGAACGCGAAGCATGAGCAGGTTGGCGTTGTAATGGCAGGGGGACTTCTGCCAACAATGAAGGATATTTTTCCCGAGCAACTCAGATCGGTTATGGTAATGATAATATTAGCGCTTTCGTTTGGAATGATGGGTTCAGCGATGCTTGCGAAACATATCAAGAAAGAGATGTATAATCTAGAGCCGCATGAAATTGCCACAATGTTTCGTGAACATACGGCTGCATTCCAAGCTATGCATGAAGGCGTAATCGCCATCGACAGCAAGGAGCGAATCACGATTTTCAATGAACGGGCTAAGCGCATTTTTGGTGTGTCCAAGGATGTTATTGGGTTGAACATTTGGGATGTGATTCCAGATTCTCGCTTGCCTGAAGTACTTAAGGTAAAGATGCCGCTCTTGAACCACGAATTGCTGGTTGGCGATACGCTCATTTGGAGCAATCGAATACCCATAATCGAGCAGGGTGTTACACAGGGAGCCATAGCGATTTTTCAAGACCGCACGGAGGTTACGCAGATGGCAGAAGAACTGACAGGCGTGCGAGAATTTGTGAATGCCTTGCGAGCCCAAAATCATGAGCATATGAATAAAATGCATACCGTTGCGGGGCTTCTCCAGCTTGGAAAGCATGAAGAAGCATTAAGATATTTGTTTGAGGTATCTGATCAACATGAAGAGACAACAAGATTTATGCAGGAGCATTTTGAGGATGATGGAGTTGCAGGCTTACTGCTTGGTAAGATCAGTCGCGGACATGAGCTTGATATAGATGTGATCATCGATCCGAATTGCGGCTTGCGTCAATTTCCAGATTCGCTTGATCGGCGAGATATCGTGCTTCTGGTAGGCAATTTGATTGAAAATGCATTTGATGCACTTTCCAATATCGAGGTTGATCAGAAGACAGTGTATCTGTACATTGGACAAGATGAAGATTATTTATCGATCTTAGTTGAGGATAATGGCTGTGGTATGACAGAAGACACGAAAGCAAGAATGCTGGAACGCAGCTTCTCGACGAAAAATGGAGAGCATCGAGGGATAGGCCTATTTCTGATAAGTGGGATTATTGCAAAAGGTAAAGGGCTGCTTCGGTGTGAATCCTCCCCAGGACTCGGAACATCAATGGAAATCGTTTTTCCGATGAAGGAGGCGACAAGAGATGCAGGAGCAATGTAAGCATTTCGTGCAAGTATTATTGATAGAAGATGATCCAATGGTTCAGGAAGTGAACCGCATGTTCATCGAACGGGTGAACGGTTATAAAGTGATTGGTGCGGCAGGCAACGGTTTGGATGGATTGCGGATGATCGAAGAACTGAAGCCGGATCTTATCTTTCTGGATGTGTTTATGCCTTCACTTGATGGAATTAGTACGCTGCAGGAAATTAGAGCGCGTGATCTACCAGTGGATGTGATCGTAGTTACGGCTGCTAAAGAGACGGAAACATTACGAGCGATGATGCGAAACGGTGCAGTAGATTATATTATCAAGCCATTTAAACTAGAGCGGGTTAGACGGACATTGGAACGTTATCGTGATCGATACGAGACGTTAACCGACGATCATACAGTTACCCAAGAGCAGCTTGATCGTATTCTGCAAATGGGAGATGAGATCCGAACTGATAGCACTGTGAACGATGGATCTCCTCTATTAGAGCAGAGTTTAGGGCAGAGTGTAATCCGAGACAAGAACATTATCGAATCATCATCACCTGCTGAATTGTTTATACCTACGGAAGAACTGCCTAAGGGATTAAATCCAGTAACACTTAAACAAGTGCTTGCAGTCATGGCTGATAAAGGTGGGAAGCTATCCGCAGAAGAAACAGCCGAAGGGGTTGGGATTGCGAGAGTAACAGCTAGAAGATACCTTGATTATTTGTCAAAGATAGGATATGTCTGCCTAGAGGTGAGTTATGGAGGCGTAGGGCGACCAATTAATCGGTATGTGCTTCATTCAAGACCAAAATGACCAAATAATCCGAAACACGCCTTTTACGTGAATATTAAAATTACAAATGAAAATGTAACAACGAAGAGGATGGGGGCTAATTACTCATGACTTATACAGGTTAAATGCTGCCACTTCTTATTGCAATGAAATATCTGGTATGTTAATATTGCGCTAACACTTACGATAGGAGATGAAGAGGATAATGTAGAATTTCTTGCTAACGTTTAAAGGATAAAACAAGTTCTATTTGTGCTGTTTTATTCTTTATTGGCAAGAAAGTTACCTTATTCTTTTCACTCAAAATATATCCTTATCTGACTCTGTGTAGGGTTGGATTTGTTTTATTTTTTTGAGCTGTAAGAAAGGTCAACTTTCTTGCAGCTCTTTTTTATTTGTGAACCAAGGAGGTTTCTGGAATGTCATTGATCAAGGTAACGAATCTGACATTTGCCTATGACGGCAGTTACGACAACATTTTTGAGCATGTAAGTTTACAAATCGATACCAACTGGAAATTGGGCTTTACGGGGAGGAACGGTCGGGGCAAGACTACGTTTCTCAATCTGCTGCTCGGCAAGTATGAATACAGCGGAACGATTTCCTCTAACGTCAGCTTCGAGTATTTCCCGTTCCACGTCGAACACAAGGAAAATTATACATTCGATGTGGTAGCTGAAATCTATCCCGACTACGAGCACTGGCAGCTCATGCGCGAGTTTTCGCTGCTGAAGTTGTCAGAAGATGTGTTGTATCGACCGTTCGACTCGTTGTCCAACGGTGAACAGACGAAGGTAATGCTGGCAGTCCTGTTTTTGAAGGAAGACAGCTTTTTGCTTATTGACGAGCCTACCAACCATCTGGATCTGCATGCTCGGAAGCTGGTAAGTGATTATTTGAACGAGAAGAGCGGCTTTATGTTGGTGTCACACGATAGGGCGTTTCTCGACAATTGTGTAGATCATATCATTTCGATCAATAAGACTAATATCGAAATTCAGAACGGAAATTTCTCAGATTGGTGGGAGAACAAACAAAGACAAGATAATTTCGAACTGGCTGAAAACGAAAAGCTGAGGAAAGACATTAAGAGGCTGTCCGAAGCGGCCAAGCGAACGAGCAACTGGTCGCACGAAGTAGAAAAAACGAAAAACGGCACCCGTAACTCCGGCTCCAAGGTCGACAAAGGGTATATCGGCCACAAGGCCGCCAAAATGATGAAGCGATCCAAATCGATCGAGCAGAGACAGCACTCTGCGATCGAGGAAAGATCACAGCTTCTGAGAAACGTCGATAGCTCGGAAAGCTTGAAAATATCGCAGATGACTTATCATAAACACCAATTGGTCGAGCTTGATCGCGTTTCGATTCATTATGGAGAAAAGAACGTGTGCAGCGATATCAGCTTTACTATCGAGCAAGGGGACAGAATCGTGCTCTCCGGTCCGAATGGCTCAGGCAAATCCAGTTTGCTCAAATTGATTTGTGGCGAGGATATTCCTTATTCCGGCGTGTTTCGAAAAGGGAGCCAGTTGAAAATTTCCTATGTTTCACAAGATACCTCGCAGTTGCAAGGCAATTTGACGGAATTCGCTAAATCCAGTGAAATTGACGAAAGCTTGTTCAAAGCGATTTTGAGAAAACTCGATTTTTCGCGCTTGCAATTTGAAAAGGACATCGCTTCTTATAGCGGCGGTCAGAAGAAGAAGGTACTGATTGCGAAAAGCCTCTGCGAACAGGCTCATTTGCATATTTGGGACGAACCGCTTAATTTTATCGACGTCATTTCCAGGATGCAAATCGAAGAACTGCTGCTGGAGCATTCACCAACAATCCTTTTTGTGGAGCATGACAGCGAGTTTTGCAAACATATCGCAACTAAAATGGTGGAACTGAACATATAACACACCCTAGGAGGATGAAAACAATGAACATTGAGGTTGAGGTTGTAGATGATAATGTGAACCGGTTCCTACCGGCTGACCCGGTTCACAAAAAAATAGATCTGTTGCCGGAGGTATACCAATCTATCGACAGATGCACGTAGCGATGATGTCCATAAACTCATCGTGATTTTTTCTGCGTAGTTGGTGAATGACGCATGAAAGCTCCAGATTGACGGTTGCTTTTTTGCATTTTCTCCGGCGGTAAGGAGAACACATGAAACCAACCTCCAAATATGAAACGATAGGACAGATCCTGTCCGACTTCAAGCAGCCTGCGTACCGGTATGGGCAAATTATAGACGCTATTTTCAAACAAAAAATCGCTGAGTACGAACGGATCACCATACTGCCTGCATTTTTGCGACAAGAGTTGGCCCGGACGCTTGGTCCGAACGTCTCCAGCGTTATTCCGGTAAAAGAACTCACATCACAGCAGGTCAGCAAGGTGTTGTTTGTCATTGATGGAGGCGAACGCGTAGAGGCCGTAAGACTTTCCTATAAACGAGGATGGAAATCGTATTGTATTTCCACGCAGTGCGGCTGCGGGTTTGGATGCCGCTTTTGCGCCACGGGTACCATCGGGCTGAAACGCAATCTAACCGCCGACGAAATTACCGACCAATTGCTTCACTTTCACTTGAACGGCCACACCTTGGACAGCGTGTCCTTCATGGGCATGGGGGAGGCGCTCGCCAACCCGCACCTATTCGATGCGCTGGCAATTTTGACTAATCCAAATCTCTTCGGTCTAGGACATCGAAGAATTACGATTTCGACCATTGGCCTGTTGCCAGGAATCGATAGGTTGACGCGGGAGTTTCCACAGGTCAATCTAACCTTCTCGATGCATTCGCCTTTCGACGAGCAACGGAGTGAACTGATGCCGATCAATAAGCGGTTTCCGCTCCGCGATGTGCTGAATTCATTGGATCGCCACATCCGACATACGGGAAGAAAGGTGTATATCGCATATATTTTACTTCGAGGGTTCAACGACTCGGCGGAGCATGCGAAAGCGGTTGCTGCGCTGTTGAGGGGAAGGGGAGCTTGGGAACACCTCTACCACGTGAACCTCATTCCCTACAATTCAACAGAAGTGACGCCTCAGAGCTACTTGCCATCTGATCCAGAGAGGATCGAAACGTTCGTGCGGACGTTGAAAATGTACGGTGTGAACGTTACGGTCCGAACTCAATTCGGAGCGGACATTAAGGCGGCATGTGGTCAGTTGTACCGAGCTGATTCTAAAATGAATGGATAGGAGAGATAGGTATGAGTTCTTTCGTTCTCGGTTTTCAGGAAATGAAAAATAACCAGCTACTGCTCGTTGGCGGAAAAGGATTGAATGTAGGGGAGTTATCAAAAATTGAGGGAATCCAAGTACCAGAAGGCTTTTGTGTGACAACACGGGGATATCAAAAAGCAATCGAGCAAAACGAAACGTATCATGCTTTGCTCAATCGACTGACGATGCTAAACATTGAGGAACGAGATCAAATTGGTGAAATCAGCAGGAAGATTCGAGAAATCATTTTGGAAGCGGAAATTCCTTCTGATGTTGTGGAAGCAGTAACTCAATATCTCTCCCAGTTTGGCGAGGAACATGCTTATGCCGTGCGTTCTAGTGCGACTGCTGAAGATCTGCCACATGCCTCTTTTGCTGGCCAACAAGACACTTATTTAAATATTATCGGCAAAGAATCCATCCTGCAGCATATCAGCAAATGTTGGGCCTCCCTATTTACGGATCGCGCAGTCATTTACCGCATGCAAAATGGATTCGACCACATTCACGTTTATTTAGCCGTTATTGTTCAAAGGATGGTGTTCCCACAAGCTTCGGGGATTTTATTTACCGCTGATCCGATTACTTCTAACCGCAAGGTAATATCCATCGATGCCAGTTTTGGACTTGGAGAAGCGCTGGTCTCTGGCCTGGTCTCTGCCGATTGTTATCAAGTAAAGGAAGGGGCGATCATCGATAAGAGGATCGCGGCCAAAAAATTGGCGGTCTATGGACGAAAAGAAGGCGGAACAGAGACTCAACAGATCGTGCCTGAGCTGCAAAAGACTCAAACCTTGACTGAGCAACAAATTTTACAACTAGCTCGTATCGGAAGGCAGATCGAAGCCTATTTTGGTTGCCCGCAAGATATCGAATGGTGCTTGGTTGATGATGCCTTTTACATTGTTCAGAGTCGGCCAATCACGACGTTATACCCGATTCCGGAAGCGAATGATCAGGAAAATCGCGTTTATGTATCTGTCGGTCACCAACAAATGATGACCGATCCTATGAAACCGCTGGGATTGTCTTTTTTCCAGTTAACCACTACAGCACCCATGAGTAAAGCTGGTGGCAGGTTGTTTGTTGATGTGACACCTATGCTAGCTAGCAGAGACCATGTATTACATTACCTGGGAAAATCCGATCCGCTTATCAAAGATGGACTGATGACCGTTCTAGAGCGGGGTTTTATAAAGATGCTGCCAGATGATAACACAGCACCAAATCCGTATAAAAGCACCGCAGATAAAATGCGTGAAATTGAAAACAATCCGTCAATCGTTCCGGATTCCATTAAACGTAATCAAGAATCGCTCGAAGCGTTGAAACACAATATCCAAACGAAATCAGGGGCGGATTTGCTCGATTTTATTTACGAAGATCTTGAACAATTAAAGAAGATTGTATTTGATGCGCAAATTATAGATGTGATTCTGGCTGCAATGGATGCAGCAGCATGGATCAATGACAACATGAACGAGTGGTTAGGTGAAAAACACGCTGCAGATACACTTTCTCAATCTGTACCGGGCAATATTACTTCGGAAATGGGTCTGGCGCTATTGGATGTCGCAGATGTGATCCGTCCTTATCCAGAAGTCATCGATTATTTAGAACATGTAAAAGAGGATCATTTCTTGGATGAACTGCTTAAGTTAGAAGGTGGGCAGGAAACCCGAGACGCTATCGATGCTTATCTCGTCAAATATGGAATGCGCTGTGCCGGAGAAATCGATATAACTAGAACGCGTTGGAGTGAGAAACCAACTACGCTTGTCCCCCTGATTCTCGGCAACATCAAAAACTTTGAGCCTAATGCGAGCAAGCAGAAGTTTGAGCAAGGGCAACAAGAAGCTTTGAAGAAAGAAGAAGAGTTATTAGAGCGATTAAAGCAATTGCCGGATGGCGAACAAAAAGCCAAAGAAACAAAACGAATGATCAATCTCATCCGCAATTTCAGCGGGTTTCGCGAATATCCAAAGTACAGCTTGATTAATCGCTACTTCGTGTATAAGCAGGCTTTACTGAAAGAAGCGGAACAACTCGTAAAAGCGGGCATTATTCATGAAAAGGAAGATATCTTCTATCTCGCTCTTGAAGAACTTCACGAAGTCGTACGCACCAATAAACTGGACTACCAAATCATTATCAAACGAAAAGACGAGTACAACCATTATGAAAAACTAACCCCACCACGTGTTATCACGTCTGATGGCGAAATCATGGTAGGGAAGTACAAACGAGATAATCTCCCCGCGAATGCTATTGTAGGTCTGCCTGTTTCTTCAGGTGTTATAGAGGGGCGTGCACGTGTTATCTCCAACATGGAAGATGCTGATCTAGAAGCTGGAGATATCTTAGTCACCGCCTTTACGGATCCTAGCTGGACACCATTGTTTGTGTCTATCAAAGGCCTCGTCACCGAGGTTGGCGGACTGATGACCCACGGAGCCGTTATCGCGCGTGAATATGGCTTGCCTGCTGTTGTAGGAGTAGAGAACGCTACTAAGCTGATCAAAGATGGACAACGAATTCGTGTGCATGGAACAGAAGGGTATATCGAAATATTGTAATGCTTGAGCGCCGTGCAGGAATTCCTGAAAGTAGTCTCCACAATACCGAAACAAAGAAGACCGAGGAAGCTATTCCTCGGTCTCGTAATGTTGTTAATCAAGTTTAAAGCCATAAAATTCGCCGCGTCTTGATCGCATAAGTCGATATGCATAAGGTTTGGATCGACCATACGATATGGACGAGAAGCTATATGGTCAGCGCCATTTCTGATCGTGCAGATCAAAAGGATGTATTGGATCGGCTCATGCGGTACCAACAGGACATAGGCGATGTATTCAAGCTCTATTATGGAGAAGCCTTGGTAATAAGCTTTTGTTGTGTACTTCTGCATCCTATTTTTAGTGTGATTTCTTCTATTTGAGTAGAAACTTGCTATAATTAACCATAGAAAGAGAGGTGAATATTTGCAGCCAGCGGTTTGTCGTTATTCAACATGTGAGCTCAAAAGAAACCGTGAGGTGCGGAGCTGGCGGGAGGCATTCTATTTTCGACAAACGGCTGCAAACTGCTCCCTATCGTTTTCCGTTATACGATAGAAATAAGCTGATGCTTCCGCTTATTTGACTAACTATATAAAAGAAAAACTTTGAAGGAGGCTGTACATAGTGTTTGCTGTATCCAACGAGCAATTTTTCTACTCATTTAGCAAAGATAATTCTCAAGCTTTGCGCGTTCCATCCAATTCCCGTGTTGTCATCCATACCTTCGATTGCTTTAAGGATCAGATTCAATCGGAACAAGCTACGTTCCAATCCATCGATTGGAACCAGATCAATCCGGCCTCGGGAGCGATCTATGTCGAAGGCGCTATGCCTGGCGATATCCTCAAAGTACATATCAACGAAATTGAATTGGGCAAGCAAGGCGTTATGGCTGTAGGGCCCGGACTTGGCGTCATGGGGCACCGTATCGATGCCTTTCAAATCAAAATCATCCCCATAGAAAACGGCAAGGCTCTATTTAATGATAAGCTGCACATTCCTTTGACTCCCATGATCGGAGTGATCGGCGTTGCCCCGGCAGGTGAGCCTATTTCCTGCGGCACTCCCGGTGCGCATGGCGGCAATATAGACACGAAGCTGATCACCACCGGAGCGACGCTCTATCTTCCCGTTTTCCATGAAGGGGCGCTGTTTGGCCTCGGCGATCTGCATGCAGCGATGGGGGATGGCGAAGTCGGTGTCTCCGGCATCGAAGTTTCCGCTCGTGTAACCGTAACGCTCGAAGTCATCAAGGGGACAAGCATCCCGTATCCTTTTGTGCAAAATAAAGAAGGGGTAGCTTCGATCGTATCCAAGCCTACGCTCGATGAAGCGGCGCGTAAGGCTGTAAAAGTCATGATCGATGCTCTGCTTCCCCACATGGAGCTGTCCTTGGGCGAGCTGACGATGCTGTGCAGTGCCATCGGCCAATCGCAAATCTCGCAAATTGTCGATCCGCTCATGACAGCAAGATTCTTTATACCGAATAGCGCGCTGGATGCTTATAATGTCAAATTATTCGAACAGTCAACAATTGCCGGAAGAGATGAGGGATAAGTCTGAAGACTAACGTTACGTCACAGCCGGAGCGTATGGCTAATTTGGAACAGTTCGGGTACAAACAAGAGCTCAAGCGTTCCTTATCGTTCTGGGATTTATTGATTTACGGGCTTATATTCATGGTCCCGATCGCCCCATTCGGCATTTACGGCTACGTGGCGCAGGGCTCGTTCGGGATGGTATCTCTCGCGTATTTGATCGGCATGGTCGGCATGGTGTTCACGGCGCTGAGTTACGCGCGAATGTCGGAAGCGTTTCCGATTGCTGGATCCGTTTATTCCTACGCCCAACGCGGCATCAATGAACATGTCGGTTTCTTTGCCGGGTGGGTGATTCTGCTCGACTACATACTTATTCCGTCACTTTTGTATTTGATCAGCGCCTCAGCCCTAGGAGCAATAATTCCCGAAATCCCGTCCTATGTCTGGCTGCTGATCTTTATCGGCATCAATACCGTTATCAATATTTTCGGCATCGAGATTACGGCAAAAGCAAACAAAATCATAGTCACGCTGCAACTGCTCATTCTTGCTGTGTTCATTACTGCGGCGGTTATTGCTGTTGCGAAAGGGGTTAACGGCGCCACCTTTACATTTAAGCCCCTATATGACCAAGCTCATTTCAACATCAGCACGATCATGGGGGCGGTATCCATTGCGGTGCTAAGCTTCCTTGGCTTCGATGCGGTATCAACGCTTGCTGAAGAGACAAACGGAGGCAAAAAGGCCGTCGGCCGTTCCATCGTCTTCTCTCTGCTGGTCATCGGCGTCATGTTTATCGTCCAAACCTGGGTTGCGGCGCTTCTGTGGCCGGATTACACGACTTTCGAGAACGCTGATGTCGCCTTCTATCAAATCGCCGAGCTCGCAGGCGGACCTTGGCTGAAGTGGACAACCATTATCGCCACGGCACTCGCGTGGGGGATTGCCAACTCGCTGGTGGCCCAAGCGGCCATTTCCCGCATCCTGTACAGCATGGCGCGCGACAAGAAGCTCCCGGGGATTCTGGCCAAAGTCCACTCTAAGTATCAAACGCCTTATGTGAGCGTCCTGATCGTCGCGGCAATTTCGCTGATCGTCACGCTCAGCTTTTCATCGCATATCGCCAGTCTGTCCTCGCTCGTCAATTTCGGAGCATTGACAGCCTTCCTGTTTCTTCATTTGTCGGTAATCAACTATTTTCTTCGGAAGCTGAAGAGCAGGGATTACTTGAATCATCTGCTCTATCCGCTCATCGGACTCGTGATTATCGGCTACGTCTGGTACAGCCTTGACGCTGCTTCCAAACAGTTCGGGTTCATCTGGATGGGCATTGGAATTGTATATATGATCTATCTGAAGCTGACGAAGAAGGATGCTTCGATCGCTGGGGATCTGTAGATGCTTGTTATCTTTATGGATTAACAAAACGCTTACTTCAAGACTTTAAGTATGTAAACCTTTCGTTACAACGTCATGAAGAAAGGATAGAATATGGGAAAGCAGGCATTAGATCAATTCCGCACATGTATTCCTTTTTTCCAACTGTTAGTTGATCCGCATCGCCAAGATATCATTCTGTGGCTTAGTGAACAGGGGCCAATGTCAGTTGGTGAAATAACAGCCCAATCTACATTATCGCGTCCAGCGATTTCTCATCATTTAAAATTGCTGCGGGATCAAGGCTTAGTTACGATGGAGAAGATCGGTACAGAGCGTTATTATTCCGTAACCTTGGATACTGCTGTTGATTCGTTAAAAAAACTACTATTGTTACTTGAAACTGAGTGCCTTTAGAGCAAATCTAAAGGCATTTGTAATCTCCTATATGTCCAAGGGTTCGAACGCTTAGATATTTAAATGTTCGGAATTGTTGGATGGATAAGAGCATAAGGAATTTATACAGTGAGAATACAGAATAGAAAAGGGGTGTAAAGGAATGAATCAAATAGAGAAGCTGGAAGTGAATAGCATATTAGCGCAACATAAAGAATTTTTTCAAAAAGGAACGACGAATACTGTGCAATTTCGCCTCGAACAGCTGAGCAAATTAAAAGATGCCATTAAGCGTAATGAAGACCGAATTACAAAAGCACTGTATCAGGATCTAGGGAAAAGCGAATATGAGGCGTATTCAACGGAGATTGGCTTTGTACTGGATAGTATGAAGAACACAATGAAGCAAGTGAAGAAATGGATGAAGCCCCAGAAGGTAAAAACACCTCTAGCTTTGTGGCCTTCTAGAAGCCGCATTATTAAAGAGCCATATGGGACAGTACTCATTATCGGGCCTTATAATTATCCGTTCCAATTGCTGATCGAGCCTCTTATTGGTGCAATTGCTGCGGGGAATTGTGCGGTACTTAAGCCTTCAGAACATACACCTCATACAACGCGAGTCATTCATGAAATGATTAACGAGATTTTTGATAAGAGCTACATCCGCGTCGTAGAAGGGGAGAAGGAAATAACGTCAGCATTTATTCATGCCCCTTTTGACTATATCTTCTTCACGGGAAGTGTACAGGTTGGAAAGATTGTGATGGAGGCTGCTGCCAAGAATCTGACTCCCGTAACCTTAGAACTTGGAGGGAAGAGCCCCGTCATTGTAGACAAGACTGCGAACTTAGATGCAGCAGCGAAAAGAATTGTATGGGGCAAGTTTATGAATACAGGCCAAACCTGTATTGCGCCAGATTACATGTTGGTACATTCGGAAGTCAAAGACGCTCTCATTTCAAAAATGAAAGAGGTCATCGTGAATTACTATGGAGAAGATCCGATGGACAGTAAGGACTATGGCCGCATTGTGAATGAGCGCCAATTCGATAGATTGAATTCAATTCTGGAAAAAGATCAAAATAACGTAATCTATGGCGGTAAATCAGTAAGAGAGAAGTTGTATATCGAACCAACATTACTGGAGGCAGCATCTTGGTCTGATGCGGTTATGTTAGACGAGATTTTTGGGCCGCTTCTACCGATTTTGGAATACGCTCAGTTAGACCATGCCATTCACACCATTCAAGAGCATCCGAAGCCATTGGCCTTATACTTGTTCACTGAGGATAAGAATTGTGAGGAAGAGGTGTTGCGTAGAGTTTCCTTTGGTGGCGGTTGTGTAAACGATACGATTCTTCACATTGCGAATAGTCATTTGCCTTTCGGTGGTGTTGGGAATTCGGGCATAGGCGCCTATCATGGGAAATATAGTTTCGCCCTTTTTTCACATCATAAGAGCATTATGAAGAAGAGCACAAAAATAGACACGAGCTTTATTCTGCCTCCGTACAACGAGAAGAAGCTGAAATTGGTTAGAAAGTTCTTAAAATAGAAATTTGAGTAAATCGGAAAACCAAATCGAAAAGACAAAGCGAAGACGTCAGCCCGTAGACGTGCTGACGTCTTGTGCGTATCTATAAATTGCAATACTCAAACTCGTTGTCGAGCGCGTCGAAACTAATCTCCTGTTTTAACACTTGTTTTAATTCATCGTTTGAGATTAACCCTTCCAGTGGCAACTTGCGCCCAGTTGAGGTCGTTTCTATGTGTTCAAAAACATCTCTACCATAGATTTCTTCCAACTTTTCAACTTGACTATGCTTCATATACTTTCGGTGAGTTCTTAATATGTTGGCAGAATTGACTTTCAAATCGCCACTTGCTGTATTGGAATACTTCATATTCGTTACATCTTCAAGCAAGTCCCGAAAAATAAAATCCTGTAAATTTTTCGCCAAAACAACAGCGGTAATATCATCGTGATAAATCAACGTAATAGGTACATCCTCACCATTTTGTTTATCAAATTGGAACACATACAAATCTCCGCTTTTTTGTCGACCAAATGGAACAAACTGAAACTCTGGTTTCGTCTGACGATAATCGTCAGGGTCTTTAAATGCTTCGATTTCTTCAACGATTCTGTTCCATTTTAGCAACTCAAAGTCAAAGCCGAAAAACAGCATAGGCGGGTTTTGGGCTAATTTGGCATAATACTTTCCGTACCAATCCTGCCCATATTCTCCGCCCGAATCCAACATACCGTCTACATACAACTGTCTATATAGTTTCGGGTATGTAAAATTGTACTTCTGTTCAATTTGCTCTAATTCGTTCATACTATCCTCCCAAAACTAGGCTATTTGCTATCAGTATAGCAAACGCGAACTAGTTATTAAATACCACAATTGGCATGGAAAGGAGCGCGGCAGTGGCTATATCATCACAGTATCAAAATCGTCAGCCGCGGCAAGGGTAAGTCTGCGGCGGCGGCTAACCGTTCGGGAGAAACCATCAGGAATGAAGCTTTATTGTAAATTTACAGTTGTAATAGTTTATTATATAGGTTATATTTACAAATGTAATAGTTAATCGATGTTGAGAAGGGAGGAAAAACAATGGAGAAATCGCCTAAGATTTCGGAATCCGAGTGGGAAATCATGAAGGTCATTTGGAGGGAAAACCCGATGACAGCCGAGCAAATTGTGCAGCATTTGCCGGAGGGTACGGACTGGAGCGATCAGACGGTCAGAACCTTTATCAACCGGCTAATGAAGAAAAAAGCGCTGGGTTACCAGAAATCTGGAAGAAGTTATCTGTACTATCCGCTAATTTCGGAAAAAGAGTGCGTGCGCGCGGAGAGCCGTTCTTTTTTAAACCGAGTCTTCAATGGCGCAGTTGGATTGATGATGACCAATTTTTTGGAGGAAACCCAGCTATCAGATCAGGAGATTGAGCGATTGCAGCAAATTTTGCTGGAGAAGCAAGGAAAAGAATAATCTACAGATTCAAAAGACTGATCACAGCCTTACAAGCGTGAAATTTAACCAAATGAGGTTATGCCATGGATATCGCTGAACGTCTCTTCAATTGGTTTGTTGCCTCGACGCTGATGGCAAGCGCAGTTGCAGTCCTGGTGCTGTCAGTTCAGCATCTGTTCCGCAGACGCATCCATGCGCGTTTGAGGCATGCGCTATGGCTAATTGTACTATTGAGGCTCATGCTGCCGGTGCTGCCGCAAAGTCCGGTAAGCTTGTTCAATGCAGTTCCTAAACTTACAGACATAAAAAATGCTGTCTTCGGGTTTACGTATCAGTTAAACAAGCCTGACACGATATCCGAACACAGCCAAATAGAAAACACCAATCAACCCTATTATACAACGAATGAAGCTGAGAAGAACACTGTTTTTCAGCCTCATATGACCATGAAGGATACGGAAGAACATGCCGCAGCGGGCATAGAGAGAGAAAGCCACCCGGCTGCTCGTGTGCTGGCTATAGTTTGGCTGACGGGTGCGGCCGTCTTGCTCGGATATAACCTGACCTACTGGCTGCGATTCCTAAGAAAACAAAAACAGCTCAGCCCTGTCGACAGTCCTGCGATATTGAAGATTGCGGAACAATGCCGAATCTTATTTTCCATTAAACGCCCTGTGCGGATTTACGCGGATCCATCCGCTCAGAGTCCGTATATTACTGGAGTTTTCCGTCCAGCAGTCTATCTGCCGAAATCGCTTATTTCAGAAGCAGTCAATGAACAGCTTCTCAAGCATGTGATCGCTCATGAGCTAGCCCACTACAAACGAAAGGATACAATCTGGAATATGATCGGCGGTCTTGTGTTTGCTGTTCACTGGATGAATCCGTTCGTATGGTTCATGCTGCGGCAGATGAAAGCCGACCGAGAGCTGGCCTGTGATGCTTGTGTCCTGGAGGCGCTTGGGGAAGAGGAGGCTGTGCCTTACGGCATGACGATTATCGGATTTCTAAGACGGTATGCTAAGGGAAGAAGTCAGGCGCATCTTCTTTATTTCAAAGGCTCTAACGGTCAAAAAGAGATGATAAGGAGAATTAGTATGATTCAATCTTTTAAAAAGGGTTCTTATAAATTTTCAATGATGGCAGTCATTCTCGTACTCTTGATCGGTACGGCAACGCTGACAAATGCGAACGCATCTGAAGCGGGAGCTTCCGCTTGGGTTCATGCCGAAGACGGCGGGAATGAAACGCTATTTCCGAATGAAAAATTCCGGGTATATGATAACCTTGAAAAAGGGGCGAAGGTGGTACCGTTTACATTTAAAGTTCCATCCTTGCTGCCAAAGGGCTATGGTTTTAGTGATTTGAGCATTCAGTTCAAAGCTTCGCCACCGAGTGTCAACTTAGATTACGTTACGACTAAAATAAGCAAAAGTAATGGCAACTTCAGCTTGGGAATCAAGCCAGGCACTGATCTTCAGAAACAGTATGATCAAATATTCAAGAAAGAGCAAGACGGAACCGCTCGGACGGATAGCGGGAAAGTTATAGAGAAAGAATCCATATCCTTAGCTGGCATAGATGAAGGCTATAAAATTACGATTCGCATGACCAAGTGGAAGGGACAGCCGGAAAGATATTATTATATCTGGAAGGATCAAGGCATAAGCTATGAACTAAGCTCCTACACCTTGTCCAGAAGCGAAATGGAGAAAATGATCGGTTCCATGAAATTTCCCGATGCAGAGATGAACAAACTTCATGTAGATAATGATTATCACGGGAAAATCTTGACCTCTTTGTATGACATGGAGGATATCCAGCGCGCTCAGAAACTGGTTGGTTTTAAAGCCGCTTTTCCGCGCAAGCTGCCCGGGGATTTTGCCGCCAGCAGTTCCTATGTTTCCCGTAAAGTGAATTTCAATCATGTAGAGAATGATGAGGATTCCATGCGCAAACTGTTGAATGTCACTTATAGCCGAGGCGATCACAAACAGAAAAATAAAGCTGATTCCGGTATCCGAGACGTTTCATTTAAGCAGATGTTAAACGGGAATATGTATCAGGGGATGAAAAAGAAAGGTCAGGTTTCTTTTACGAAAATTGACGGTGAACGGAATAATGTTAAGCTCACAGCCATAACTCTACAGGGGAAAGAAGTACTTCGTACTGAACCTTACAATCTGGATGGTGAACCTAAAGGACCTAATGATCTAAGACTAGTCAGCTATTTCTGGTTTGACGGTAAGGTTTGTTATCAGGCCGTTTTCAGCGGCCAAGGATCGGAGGAGCAAAAAATAGTGCAATATTTAATGACACCTGATCGTTAATATAAACAGCCGTCTAGCTTGGGAGTTTCTACACCTATGTCATTGAGCGGCATTCTTGGCCGCTTCGTATTAATGATGATGATAACTGGAGAACTCTAGTTCAATAAACACACGCACGCAGGCAGCCGACCAGACGATCGGCTGCCCTTTCTATGTAAATGGTGTTGACAACAACAAAAAAGATAATATTTACAAAAGACCGAATGCTCGATAGTATTTTAGATGTGTTTACACTCGCGTAATGTATAAAATATAGAAAATAGGGAGACTGTGAAATCATGACAGAAGGAAAAACAACAAAGAAGTCATCGCTCAAATACGTTGTTATTGGTGTATTGCTGATCATTTTAGCCGTTACGAATCCGAATAAAGATGACTTTACTGATTATGTGAGTAAGAAAGCAGACGCAAATCACTTTGTAGCATCTGTTGCTTTTAAGCTTCTGGGGATGGAAAGAGATAATTATATTTTCTTCTCTAAGTTCTCATTTTATAACGTCAATGGAGACAAAGTTATTGTTTATGGTTTATTAAATGGTGTCTTTTTTAGTTTGTAAACAATGGTTTAACCATACATATAACCGTGTCTGATGTCGAAGAAAATAATGTTGTAGCCTGCCAATATAATTTTTTTATACGAACCTTCGTTACTCTTAATATAATTGAGAGGATGATCCAAAATCGCAGGAATATCGAATAAACAAATCTCGATTGACATTTTGCCACTGAGAGTAGAAGACCGTGACCGCTGGAACATCTTGGCTCGAGGTTATAAAACCTTTTACCAGACTGAACTCCCCGACTCAACATATGATGAAGTGTGGCACCGATTGCTGAACGCCGATGGTGTATATGGTTTTGGCGCGCATCTACAAGGAAATTTAGTTGGTATAGCGCACTATCTATTCCATCGTGCTATCTGGATGGAAGATGTCTGCTACCTGCAAGATCTATTCGTCGACGAAGCTGCCCGGGGGCATGGGGTAGCTCGCGCGCTCATAGAGCGGGTCGCGAAATCGGCGCGAGAACATAACGCTTCTCGATTCTACTGGCAAACTCGTCAAGACAATACCACAGCTCGTTTGCTCTATGACAAAGTCGCTAATCACAAGGGGTTCATTCGCTATGATTATCCGCTAGAGTAAAATATACCTCTACGAAAACTATATTTTCTAATTACATCGGAACATGAAATTAGCTTTATCTGAAGGAAGCCTCCCTAAATAGGAGGCTCTTTGTTTGCGCAAAATTAGTTAGAACAAAAGTCTTTAAAAACATGGAATATATAGGTTGACAAAAGAGCGAGTTACCCTTATTATACAATTAACACATTGGTAATTGTTAAAAGAGAGAAAAGGTTGTGCTTACCGTGTCAAACAAAGAGGCCTTAGAGCAATATGATGTCAAACAATATCGAACGCCGGATGGATATACATCGGACATTGCAGTATTTACGATATTGCCTGTTACAATCAAAGAATTTAAACCGCCAGAGATGGATCTCAAGATTATGCTCATCCAGCGGAGTACGCTGAACAGCGAAGGAAAGCCAAATATCGAAGCAGGGAAGTGGGCGTTGCCGGGTGGCTTCGTCAATCCCAATGAGACTGCCTATGAAAGTGCACAACGTGAACTGCAAGAAGAAACAGGTGTAGAGGACATTCACCTTGAACATTTCGGTGTATACGATAAACCAGAACGAGATCCGCGGGGCTGGATGATTACAAATGCACACTTTGCGATTGTTCCAGAGCACAAGTTGTCGCAGAGACAGGCAAACGATGATGCCTCAGATGTTCAATTGTTCTCGGTAAAAGAGGTTATGAATCTCGGTCTTGCTTTTGATCATGCACAAATCATTGCAGATGCGATTCATGTGATTCGCCAGAAACTGCTCGAAACGACTGTCGCAAAGGAGTTTCTGCCCGAAGAATTCACGTACTCAGAGCTGCAAGCCGTTCTCCTTACGGTCACTGATGATTCCGCAATTGCGTTGGAATCGGCATTTGCAAGAAAGATCAAATCATTGCCCTTTATCCAAGAGGTTGCAGGAAAGAAGACTACCCGAACATCGAAACGACCGACACAGTTGTACCGATTTGTCGAAATGGATCTAAACAAATCCATTTACCATACCAGAATGTGATGGATGTTAGCTGATTACAATAAGATGGTGACTAAAGGAAATAGCATTTCGAAGTCGAGGTGTGAAGTGCTATTCTAACTTTATTGTCACTACTCTTTTTTGCAATAACAATTAACAATTATGAAATAGTTAAATTAGAGGAGGAGTACACAATGAAAAAGAAAGCACTCATTAATATCGACTATACAAAGGACTTTGTTGCTACGGATGGGGCATTGAGTTGCGGAGCACCAGGGCAAGCGATTGAAGGGCGAATGACTGAAATTACGAAGGCGTTTATTCAAAGTGGTGATTTCGTTGTTTTCGCTATCGACATTCATAAGGAGAATGACGCATTCCATCCGGAAACGAAGCTGTTCCCGCCGCACAACATTGAGGGAACCGATGGTCGGAAGCTTTTCGGTCAATTGGAGGATCTGTATCAAGCAAATAAAGACGCTAATAATGTCTATTGGATGGACAAAACAAGATACAGTGCATTTGCTGGTACAGACTTAGAGCTTTTACTTCGAGCAAGAAGGATTAATGAACTTCATCTAGTAGGCGTTTGTACGGACATTTGCGTACTCCACACCGCAGTAGATGCTTACAATAAAGGTTTCGATATTGTCGTTCATGAGGATGCCGTTGCAAGCTTTGATGCCGAAGGTCATGTATGGGCACTCAGACATTTCAAGGGTTCGCTCGGAGCTGCAGTAGTCAAAAAGGAGGAAAACGATAATGAATAAGGTTGAGCTTCCAATATTCAATCATGGTGATGACAGTCTCGCGCTGCATACCGATAAATATCAAATTAATATGGCGCAGGTCTACTGGCAAAATGGCATGCATAACCGTAAAGCAGTGTTCGAGGTATACTTCCGCAAACTTCCTTTCCAGAACGGATATGCGATCTTTGCAGGCTTGGAGCGGGTCGTTCGTTATTTGTATGATTTCCGCTTTACCGATAGCGATTTGAGTTATCTTCAGGAAGAAGGGTATAGCGAAGAATATCTAGATTACCTTCGGGCCATTCGTTTCACAGGAACCGTTCGTTCGATGAAAGAAGGGGAACTGGTTTTTGCGAATGAACCGATTATGCGAATTGAAGCACCACTGGCGGAAGCACAGCTAATTGAAACTGCGATACTTAATATCGTTAATTATCAAACCCTTATTGCAACAAAGGCATCTCGAATTAAGCAAGTAGCAGGTGAGGATCATTGCATGGAGTTCGGAACTCGGCGAGCACAAGAACTGGATGCCGCGATTTGGGGTACGAGAGCTGCGTATCTTGCGGGATTCGAAGCAACGTCGAATGTAAGGGCAGGGAAGTTATTTGGCATCCCTGTCTCGGGCACACACGCTCATGCAATGGTTCAAGCCTATCGAGATGAATATAAGGCATTTAAAGCGTATGCAGAAACGCATAAAGACTGCGTATTCCTTGTTGATACCTATGACACACTGAGATCTGGTGTCCCTACGGCAATCAAAGTGGCGAAAGAGTTCGGTGAGCGTATCCACTTTAAGGGTATCCGACTTGATAGTGGAGACTTAGCGTATTTATCGAAAGAAGCCCGTAAAATGCTTGATGAAGCAGGCTTCCCGAATGCCAAAATCTTTGCCTCAAACGATCTCGACGAACAAACCATCATGAACCTAAAAACACAGGGGGCTAGAATAGATGTGTGGGGCATTGGCACCAAGCTGATTACAGCGTATGATCAACCTGCTTTGGGTGCCGTATACAAGCTGATCTCGATTGAAGACGAAAACGGAACTATGGTCGATACGATCAAAATCAGCTCGAATCCTGAGAAGATTACGACCCCTGGACGCAAGCGTGTATTCCGTATCGTCAACAAGGCGAATGGGAAATCAGAGGGCGACTACATTGCACTGGAACATGAAGAACCGAAGTCGGAACAGCGCTTGCATATGTTTCACCCCGTTCACACATATATTGCAAAATTCGTAACGGGATTTGAAGCGAGAGAACTTCATCATACTGTCTTTGAAAGTGGCAACTTGGTGTACGATGTACCTACGCTTAACGAAATTAGGGAGTTTGTAAAAGGAAATCTCGATGTATTATGGGATGAATATAAACGGACGCTCAATCCAGCAGAATACCCTGTTAACCTCAGTCAAGAATGCTGGAATAATAAGATGAGATTGATTGAAGAAGTTCGAAATAGAGTTCAAGCGGCTCTCGAAGCTTAGAAGGAGGCTGGATGAGATGGCGAAAATCGGGATTTATGGATCATCCTTTGACCCGATCACGAATGTCCATCTTTGGACAGCAAGCACCGTAGCGCATCGTTGCAAGCTGGACAAGGTGATTTTCCTGCCTTGTTCCAGTAAGCGGCAAGATAAGCAAATGAATGTGTCGGATGAACATCGAATGAACATGGTTCGGATTGCGATTGAGGGCAACGACAAATTTGAAGTAGACGATTTTGAGATGAATCAACCTGTTTGGGAAATTGCTACGTACAAAACAATGAAGCATTTTCGAGCGAAATATCCGAATGACGATGTGTATTTCATCATGGGTGCTGATCTGCTCGTCGATATCGGTGAAGGGAAATGGAAGCGGGCAGAGGAATTAATTCGTGAAAATAAGTTTATTGTCATGGCAAGAGACGGCATCAATATGCTGTCGGCCATTAGTAAATCTCCAATTCTTCGAAATGCAGATGATGGTCATACGTTTCATTTGATCGACAAAGGGCTGGCAATGGAGATTAGCTCTAGTTATATTAGAGACGAATTCAAAATGGGTGGAGAACCGCGCTACTTGGTTCCTGATCAGGTTTACGATTACATTCAAATCAATCACCTATACAAATAATGAAAGGGGGAAGCGGGATATGAATAAGCAAATCGAAATCATCAACGTATTGCATGTAAAACGCACGATTGTGCCAGCGGAAGAAATTCGTAATCGGGTGAATTTCCTTAAGGAGTATTGCCGTACAACGGGAGCGAAGGGATTTGTGTTAGGAATCAGCGGGGGGCAGGATTCGACACTTGCTGGACGATTAACCCAATTGGCGGCAGAAGAGCTTCGTGCAGAAGGTTATGAAGCCAAGTTTATTGCGATCCGTCTGCCTTATGGGACACAACAAGATGAGGACGATGCTCAGCTTGCCTTGCAGTTTATTAAGCCTGATGAAACGCTGACATTCAATATTGAGACTCCTGTAAATGCTATGGCAGAAGCTTATGAGGGTGCTGACGGAAGGGCCCTTTCGGATTACCATAAAGGGAACGTGAAGGCAAGAATGCGTATGATTGCACAATATGCTGTGGCAGGCGAGCATCAATGCCTTGTTGTGGGAACCGATCATGCCGCAGAAGCAATCACTGGCTTCTACACCAAGTTTGGTGATGGAGGAGCTGATATTCTTCCGCTAGCTGGACTGACGAAAGGTCAAGGGCGTGAACTCTTGATCGAGCTGCATGCACAGGAACGTCTATATCTGAAGACGCCAACAGCAGATCTTCTCGACAACAAGCCGCAACAAGCTGATGAAGCTGAGCTTGGCTTGGAATATGAGTTGTTGGATGAATATCTAGTCGGCAACGAGGTTGCTCCAGACGCGAAGGTGAATATTGAAACCCGCTACGCGGTGACAAAACACAAACGGGAGCTGCCAGTGACACCATTCGACCAATGGTGGAAATAAGGAAATAGATTAGTATAAATTATTTAATATATTGACGATACCCCTTTCGTTGGAAGTGAAGCTGTGATAGTCAAAGAAAATTCTTAATGATAATAAAAAGAGAAATTTGCTGCAAGGTGTTTGAAACAGTTGTCAATCAAGGTGTATTAGCTTTGATATGAATGATAAAATCCATGAAATCTATAAGGATAAAGAAATCCCGTACGATATCCTGGAAACGCTCTGGCGTAAGCAAAATCTTGTCATGGAAGATTTCTAAATGGTCGCCAAGCGAGGTCTAACTTTTCTCAAAGAACTGACTGTGAACCATGCAGGTAAAAGAATTTTAGTTGTAAGTCATGGAGCATTGATTGGTCTTATCGTTGCCAAGTATTGAAATATTGAACACCTTGCTTCTAAGTTTCATGGTGAACCAGCTATGCCGCTACATTTGGAAATGTTGATTTTCCTATTCTAGATGTATAACCCAAAAATAGTAAAAAAATTCAGTGAATCATGTCATGACGCTCCCCTAGTTGGCAGCATGTTTGAATTGTAAAATGATACATAGAACAACATCCCAGATTCCTTTCCGCCTCAAAATTCTTTTGGGAGGTAATACTATGTTAAAAGAGCTTTCTGTTTCAATCCTTGCAGCAACTACGTTGTTCTCTGCTAGTTCTGGTGCAGTTCTTGCGGAGCCGCTTCAAGCCTCTGCTGTTGAGGCAAAAGCAGTGAGTCAAGCCGCAGAAAGGGTACTGGCCAAAATTGTATGGAACGACGTACCCGGTGCTGCTTGGTATGAGATTTCCATCAGGAATTTAGATACCGACCGGCAATATTTTAACAGGGAAAATAATGATAATAAGCATCTCACCTATGTGGACAGTGGTCATAAATACAGATTTTGGGTTGGTGCATTTGATAAAAATGGTAAATTGATAAAACAAGATAGCACAACTAAAAGAATAAATGATGATTCATGGATATATCTTGAGTTGTAATCAACTCTAAAGTACAACTGAAATCGATTGATTTGGCAATTAAAAAAGAATAATAAATAAGTTCAATCAACAAAAAAAAAGCAACGAGGACATGGCCAAAATGTCTGTTGCTTTTTTTGCTTTAAAACTTGGTCTAGCGTGTGCGTGTAAGAGATTATGACTGCAAAAATGTCTCGACCACACTGAACGATTGCCGTTGTGAAAGTCTGCCGTATAAGGTGGTTTGGAAAACACAAAAAAATTTGAGCGTTATGGTGATCCAGATTCATGGCGAATGGAATACGACCTCTATGCATCGGATTCCGCCACGGTGGGACATCGTGATTTTCCAGGTTGACGAACAGGAAATAAATAGATAATATTGAATTATAGTTTACTTTACTAAAGTAAACTAATTTGCAAGAGGGTTGATTAGAAAGATTTACTTCATTTTAAAAAGGAGATGAAATGAGTGAGGTTGTTTGAAGGAGTTCTGATATTTGTTCATATCGCTTGGTTGTTTTCTTTTTCACTCAGGGCGGATGCCAAAATCAAAATAAGTGCCAATATAGCCGCATTCGTTCTGTTAACTCTTCATCTGGCAGCAGAAGGTTATCGCTGGCAGATGGCGGTGACCTATACTTTGTTTGTTGTTCTGACTGTAGTCACGTTTATGCTATATTTTCGAAGGAAAGATAAAACAGAGAACAGAAAAAAAAGGAAAGCACAAAAACTTTTATACGCCTTGCTGCTCATTCTGTATGCGTTCGGCAGCGTCGCTCCTGCAACATTGATTCCCGTATTCCAACTTCCTAAGCCAACCGGATCGTTCGAAGTGGGGATGAGCTCTAGACACTTGCTTGAAGAATCTCGAACGAACGCCGCTTTGCCGGAGCGAGTAGGAAAAGAGCTCATGATCCAAATATGGTATCCCGCCGAAATCAATGACGACATACAACCTATCCGTTACCAATCCTTTCCCTATGCAGAATGGGCAGGAACTATGGAATTTCTTTTTTCTACGCCCCGCTTCTTTTTTGACTATCTCAAATATGGCCGAACCAACAGCATACAAGATATTGCCGTGTCCAATCAGCAAGACCGATACCCCATCCTGTTATTTTCCCATGGGTTTGGCAGCACGAGAATGCAAAGCTTTTCTCAAATGGAGGAACTGGCCAGCCATGGCTATATCGTTGTCAGTGTGGATCATATGATTGATGCGGCCTTTACGCAATTTCCCGATGGGCGAGAAGTCCTGAGTAAGGCCGATGCTTATTCGTATTCATTTACGATCGAAGATGAACGAAATGTGAGGGCAAGATCGGAAGATATGACGTTTGTCCTCGATCAATTGACGGTATTGAATGAGTGGGATCCCGAAGGTTTGTTCACCGGCAAACTGGACATGGAACGAATCGGTATTTTTGGGCACTCCTACGGGGGTTCAACCGCTGCTCAGTCGTTATTGAACGATGCAAGAATTTTGGCGGGGGTCAACATAGACGGCCCATTGCATGAACCGGTAGCAAGCAAAGGGCTCGACCGGCCATTTATGTTTATTTTGAATAAAGACTATCTGGATTTAGACGATGAGGAAATTAAATATACATCTATCACGCCAGAGCAATTCCGGCAATATCATAGTCAAATTAAAAAGCTTGCGGATTATCACTTTAGAGAGGGAATTAGGGCAGATACTTATCAACTTATTTTTAATGCCGGAGATCATTATTCTTTTTCCGATTTTCCATTTTTATCGCCGCTGTTGTCGAAGGGGATCGATATAGAAGAATTTCATCAAGTGATGAATCGCTACATTGTAGCTTACTTTAATCATTATGTTATGAATGAAGAGATTGATCCCTTGTTGTTGAAAGAGGAGCATGTAAATCAGTTTTATGACTATGAAGCGAATAGAAAGAGGAACTAGTATGATTTGACGAAATCGAAATACTTTTTTATGCTACAGGTAACTTTATTGATTGAGGTGCGGCGATGCAAGATTATCTTAAAATAGTAGAACAAATCAATCAAGCCTTTGAGCAATTCACGGCGATCGTTCAAAGGGAGGTAGCGGAAGCGAAACAACTGGAACATTTCCACCTGACCCCGCAGCAGGAGTTCATTATGTACTATATCATCCGTAATGAGCCCGTAACGGCGAGACAAATCGCTTTATATTTGGACGTATCGATGAGTGCCGTCAGCCACGTTATGCCCAAACTCGAGGAACAAAAAATGATCGTTCGCTGGACGAATCCAGAAAATAAAAGGGAAGCGCTGATCCGATTAGGGGAACGCGGTCTGGAATATTCCGCTTTGTTGTACCGAATCGATGAGTTGCTGGTAAGAGATTATTACTCCAAGGTGAGCATGGATGACCTCGAAGCGGTTCATAGCACTCTTCAGAAATTGGTCAAAATATCGAAAATGCAAGCAAAGAAACAGGAGGAGTTGTAGTAAGAACGTTATTGTTTCAAAACAGCCGCCTCCTTCGGGGCAGGGTGTCCGCCTGTTTCTAGAATTAACATCAATCAGTCAATAGACTTTCATTGTAGCTAGGAAGCAGGGTTTAATGAACTTAAGGGTAAAAAACACATCACACCGGAGAGTCATCTTGAACTCGTGGATGACATTTATAACGTAGACGAAGAATATTTTCAAAGGGACGATTCATTATATAGGTGTCATTCCTAATTTCCGTGGGAAAGGATTTATTAACGACTTGCTTTTAAGAGCAATTTTTTCCTAATCTGTATGATATGCTGCGTAGAAGCAGCCCTATATAAGGCTGCCTCATCCTATACTAGGTGAATCCAGCATTACGCTTGCAAAAATTTGATCATTTCGTTGAAAGCCAAATCGCGATGTCCGGCCTGGCAGTGCTGCTCGCCGCCCGTCTCTTTGGTGAACACCTTCGTCGTGATGGACGCTGCGTTGCATAGTTCATTTTGAATTTGCGGCAGTCGGCTGATCGGAACATACTGGTCATCCTCTCCTGCCAGCAGCAATACATCTTGATTGATAAACGAGCCAATCCCCGCCATCGTATGCTTCTCGAAATTTTTGAGCAGAGCGAACGGCGTTTTCTCACCCGTGTTTTCCATTCCTTTTATGACTTTCCAGCTCAAATCGATGCTTTCCTTCATCATGTTTTCGATCATGGCATTAACTTGATCAGCTTCATTGGCATCCAAAAGCGTGCTCAGTTTGTTCCAGACATCTTCAGGCATTCGAATCTTCAATGCATCCAGACCGCTATAGAAAATATTGAACGCAATCACTTTATCGATCCGCTTCTCAAAAGCGGCGGCCCTCATCGCCAAATAACCGCCCCATGAAGCCCCCAAGATGCTTACGCGATCGATTTTAAAGTAATCGATAACCGCTGCAAGCGGCTTTTCCCAGTTATGAATGAATTTCAAGCCGTTTTTAAGTGCCGTACCTTGTCCCGGACCGTCAAAGACAATAATATGATAGTTAATTCCTTTTATGAAGTTCATCATTTTAACCATTTCTTCCATGTATGAATCATATCCGCCAAATACGAGCAGCGTTTGCTTGGCGCCAGGCGTCACCAATTTAATTGCTGGCAGATAGGAATGGTCATACGGAATTTGATAGGACTCATAGTTAAAATCATGGAAACCTTTGTAGAAAGTCTCGCGGTATTTTTGATACATATTCTCTTTAGCCGGATTCGACGGATTCAGATAAAATTCAGCAGCCTGATAATAGACGGAAGCCAGATCATAATCCTGGCGTTCTTCCCGCATAATCGCATATTCCAGCCAAGATTCATACCAGGTGTTCATGTCCTTCAATCTTGCAATTATTCCTTGCAAATCGCTGTTTGCCCGCTCGTCATCCTGATAGTAATCATTTAAAAAACGGTTGATTTGCAAATTGAATTGTTCATTGGCAACATATTGTTTAAACATACAATCCCTCCTTTTCGTTGTTACAAGGCCATCTTATTGGAAGGGGCTTTACCCAGCAACAAGCAAAAAAGTTCTTTGCGTACGAAATCGAACGATATGTACGCCAATCCACTTTTTACAGCCATTTTATCGATAAATACGATCTTCTGGAGAAACTTGTTCAACTGCATGCGGCTTCATTCGAGCAAGAAATATCGCGGCGTTTTGACTCTATGAAACAAGGCAATGTGGCTGAAGTCATCGAAATGATCGTCGAACAAACGGTTAAGCAAAATGCCGAAATTTCCACACTGTTAAACGTACATGTACCTTCGGCGGATTTGCATGTGGAATTCGAGAAGATTTTATATCAAACTTGTTTATCCTTTCTGGAAAAGGAAGTTACGGCGCCGGCTATATCAATGGAATATCTGTCCCGCTTGTATGCGGCAAACGCCATGGTATTGTTGCACTGGACTTTACAACATGGCAAGGATGAACATGCGATTGACCTTGCTTATCAAATGCAAAAGTTTATTTTTGACCGAATTTCATAAGTGAAAATATGAGATTTAGACTACATTAACCATGTAATGAAACATATTTTATGCTGTTAAACGACTCAAAGGTACCCTTGTTTGTGAACAGCAATGTAAAAAAATGAAAGTACTAGACTGAAAAATAAAGTGTTAGACTGAGTATATCAAGCAGGGGGCTCACGAGGAGGATACATACATGTATACGTATCATTTTGAGAAAGTAAAGATTGGGTTGTCGTCGCAAAAAAACGTAGAAACTAAGGTACAAGAGATCATCCACGAACATGCTAAGGACGGCTGGCGCTTAGTTCAAGTTATCCCACCATATCATGGGGCGTCTACTTTGAGTTTCGAAATCATCTTTGAGAAAAAAGCATAAATAGCTAAGAGGGAAATAGATTATCGCTGTTCGATAGTCTATTTTTTTATATATTGAAGAATTCCAGCCTACAGATGGTGAGGGCCCATTAGGGAAAAGGTTATGACCTAAGGCGTAAAAAAATAATATCGACTTTCTAAACAAATATGTTTCAAAAGTGTCGGAAATAAGATATCCTAAATATGGGAGTCATCTGATATTGAAAATGGAGGCGTTTTCATGAATGGTTGGATTCAGGCTGGTACGGTAGATGAGCTGAGAGAGCGGGGATCGAAGCTAATCAAGGGCGGCATCGTTGTTTTTTATCACGAGGATAGAGTGCATGCGCTTGACAATCGGTGCCCTCACCTTGGTTTTCCGCTTCACATGGGAAGTGTGTGCAATGGAATTTTGACATGTCATTGGCATCATGCGCGGTTTGACGTATGCAGTGGAGGAACGCTTGACCCTTGGGCGGATGATGTACCTGTGCACGATATAACCGTTAATGAAGGATTCATTTGGGTCAACCCGAATTCCCGGAACGGCAATCAAGTTCAACGGTATAAAGACCGACTTCTGAGTGGCATTGAGCAAAATATTGGCCTTGTCATAGCCAAGGCCGTAGTCGGATTAATAGAAGCTGGCGTTCCCGAGACAGAAATCGCTGCAATCGGGATCGAAATAGGAGTCAAACAACGCAGGCAAGGGTGGGGATCTGGATTAACGATCCTGACTGCGATGGTCAACATCCTACCTAAGCTTGATAAACAAGGTCGAATTCTTGCGTTATTTCAAGGCTTGCTACATACGGCGCGCGACTTTGCCAGAAGTGGAACCCGCTTCTTGCTCGATTCGCTCCCTAATACAGGTGTTTCCGAAGAACGGTTAACAGAATGGTATCGTGATTGCATCGAAGTTCGGGATACGCAAGGCGCGGAAAGGGTGCTGCTGACCCTCGTGAAGGCAGGGGCGGATGAGAAGCGATTATTCTCAATGATGAGCATGGCGGCAACGGATCACTTCTATATTAACGGAGGCCATACACTGGATTTTCATAATAAAGCATTTGAGAGCTTGAAGTATGTCGGGCAAGAGCAGCGTAATTATGTCCTTTCTTCACTCGTTCCGATGTTTGGAAGCGCATCTCGAAGCGAAGAGCTTCATAGCTGGCAATCTCCGATCAATTTGCTTCAGCCATTAAAAGAAGCGTTCGAGGAGCTGTCTAATAAGGGGATTGCATTTGATAGCAGGGAGGAATCTGGCATCGATGAAGAGGAACTGCTCTTAGCTCTACTCGGAGACGATCCGCTCAGGACGGTTAGCATGCTGAAGGAAGCTTTACTCAATGGCGCCTCTCCGGTTCGAATCTCGCAAATTGCCACATTGGCAGCGGCTGAACGGGTTGTCCGGTTTCATATGCAAAACGATTTCGGAGACTGGATTTCGGTGCTGCACACGTTTACGCACGCTCACGCTGTTCACGAAGGTTTGATCCGTTCCGCCAACCCATGGTTGGTTCGTGGGATTTTTCATACAGCGGCTACGATTTACCTTGATCGGTTTTTGAACATCCCAGCGGCTCCGAGACCGTCTGCAACTGGTGCGACCAAGGAAGTGCCGCAACCCGCCGAGCTGCTTGAGATTCTCGACAAGCAGCAACAGGTGGCGCCGGCAGCGGAATGGGTAATCCGATATCTGCGCAACGGCGGGAAGCCGGAGCCTTTATTTAATGTATTGGGGCATGCGCTGCTTCGAGAGGATGCGGAATTCCACTCCTTCCAGATGTACGAGGCGGCCGTAGCAGAATATGACCGTTGGGCTTCCGAGTCGGGAACGTTCGCAGAGAAAGCCCGTGAAACACTGATTCTTGCGGTTACCCGTTATTTAGCGGCGCATGCTCCTACCTCACGTGAGACTCCTCATACGGCGACAATCGCATGGAGGCTCCATCGAGGAGAGAAATTGTTCGAAGAAGAATGAGTGTTAGACTGGCCCGAATATAAAGCCATCGGCAGCCTTAGACCGTATCAATAAAGTTCTATACTGCCGATGGTTTATTGAACTAAGATAACTATAACTGTAGCGAGGAAGCAGTTTTATTGAACCTAAGGAGGAATTGAAACGTGCTTGAACTCGTGGAGAACATTTGTAACGTAGATGAGGAGTATTTTCAATACAATAAAGAATGGTGGGAACTGGCCTACTATAATGGAGAAATTGTAGGAGTTATCCAGCCTGTTGTATTTAAGGGTTGTGAGAAGAATGGATTAATGGAAGGGACGATACATTATATAGGTGTCATTCCTAAGTTCCGTGGAAAAGGATTTATTAATGATTTGCTTTTAAGGTCAACAAGAGTATTGCAAGAACTTGGAGTTTGGAGAATTTTTGCCGATACGGATGTGGAAAATATCCCGATGCGGAATGCTTTTGAGAAAGCAGGATACGAAAGAATAAAAAATGATACATAAAGGGGATGATGTAACAATGACAGGACTGAATCCAAATGATAGATTCAATACCTGGGGATAAAAATCTGCAGTTTATTAAGAACAAGATTACACAACCCAATGTTATTGCAGGGATTACTCATACTATTATCCTCTAGTGCTGAACATAGCTTGGAGTCCAGCACGTGCTCGGTCAAAGCCAATATGACATCGAGGATACATAGGCCGATTCGGTTGGAGCAATGGTATACGTCCTGAGAACCATCTTCACGAATACCAACTGCAATATACACGGCCTCTTTGGAGACCGTTTCATGTTAATTTGAATATAGTACTAGAATTCCTTTATTTCATTACTGTTTGAAAAAATAGAACTATTAAAAGAATTTACAATTAAATTAAAGGTGTCAGACCTTGTCCACTGGGGAAAATGGGCGGTGTCTTTTATACTGAAATAGACTTTAGGAGATGTAATACTTCGATAAAAATCAAAAACTATTTCGGAGGAAACATGATAATCATACTCACCTTCGATAAAAGCGATTGGAACCCTAAAATTTTCATAAGCAGAAAAATCAATTTCTGATACTTCGTGCCATAGCTTAACTATGGACTGCTCAGAACCTTTTAGTCGTTTTACACAATCCATTAATGAATAGTTTTTGGAAAAAATAAAATAGCGATATAATGAAAAATACGTACTTTTTCCATAAAGAGAAACACCTTGCTTGATTAGTTGACTCATAAAAAACATTAGATCAGAATACCAATTATCTTGATTAAACTTTGTGTTTAGAGAAGAAATTCTGTATTTAAGACGATGATTATCAATATGATTTACAATGTATTCCTTACTTTTTTTAAACATTTTTTGCGAACAAATAACTTGTCCAACTCCAATATAAAAATGTATCAATTCGGGATAAGAAATAATGAATTTCATTCCAATAATACTTCCCCATGAATGTCCCATTAAGCATATTTTCTCTTTTTTGAATTCAACAAGTAGTTTTTCAATTAAGACCTTCAAGTCAAGAACAAAATCATTAATAGTAATATGTTCATCTTCTCTAAACCTATAGTATGACTTCCCAGCACCCCTTTGCTCCCAAATGATTAAAGTATAGTTTTCGGATAAACCTGAATTAAAATGCTCAACAAGAGGTAATGCTGCATCACCAGGTCCGCCATGTAAATATATTAAAATAGGATTATCCAAATTAGTACTTACTACTTGAACATATTGGTTAACACCATTTATGGTATACCATTTGCTGTAATTATACATTTTATCTCCCTACCTTCGTTGACACAGATGTGTCATATAAGTATAGTCTATATATGAAATAATTGATTTGCAATCAATGGAAACACATTGATAGAAGGTGTGTCAGGAGAAAAAATGGGGAAAAAAGAAGATATAATTAATGGTCTATTTTCTGTGATGGAAAAATATGAATTTACACTAATCACTGTTACCCAAATAACGCAGGAAGCTAGCGTAGGAAGAAAAACCTTTTATAGATATTTTAAGAATAAAGAAGAAGTGCTTGAAGAATCTATAAATTTATTATTCTTAGAGTATTCCTCCTTTCAAGAAAATTATTTTTCTTCTACATATGAAGTGCTAATTCATAATCATTTTTTATTTTGGAGTAATCATTTAACATTTCTTAAACTTATGTATAACAACGAATTAATGTTATATATTTTTCAGCAATATAAAAGGTATGTTCCTAAGCTTAATAAAAATTATTTAACTGACAAAGAATTTAATCATATCACTGCAATTTATGCAAATGCGTTTACTACTGGCATATTTTGGTCAATGCTTTACACATGGATAGAGAATGGAGCAAAAGAATCTCCCGCTGAATTAGCAAGTATATGTTTACAGTTTTTACAAAATAGAGTATAAGAAAATGGCTGCTACCAAAATAGAAATTGAAAAGTGAACTCGTGGCATTACTGCTTACGGGGCAAAAAAGGAGTGTCTCAACGTGCCAATTTCGACGTTAAGACACTCCTTTTTATTACACGTTGATTGGTAGTGGCGCATGGGGTGCTACCAGTTGTTGTTCGCGCACTTCTTCCCAGAACGCTGCCGGAATTACTGTATTCAAGGAAGCTTTGTCTTCGGCAATTCGCTCAGGTCGACTAGCACCAGGAATGACAGCAGCAACTGCCGGATTAGCTAGTGAAAATTGCAAAGCAGCAGCCTTGATGCTGATTTGATATCGATCCGCAATGCTTTTGATTTTTTCGACTTTTGCCATAATTTCTGGAGATGCTTTTTGATATTCGAAGTGGGTACCTCCAGCAAGAACACCAGAGCTATATGGGCCACCGACGACAATGTCCATATTATTTTTTATAGCTGCATGCATTACCCGTTGCAGCGCACGCTCGTGGTCTAATAATGTGTACCGACCAGCTAACAAGGATACATCTGGCTTCACTTCTTCCAATTCCAGCATGAGTTCGATTGGTTCTACTCGGTTTACGCCGAGTCCCCAACCTTTAATGACTCCTTCTTCACGTAAACGAGAAAGCGCACGGAATGCCCCTGTTCGGGCAGTTTCAAAATGCGAAATCCACATATCGCCGTAAAAGTCTTGTGCTACATCATGAATGTAAACAATGTCCAGACGATCTGTTTGTAAACGTTTCAAACTTTGCTCGACAGAACGAAGAGTTGCATCCGCGCTATAGTCATTGATGATTTTATTCTTACGGCCGAATTCGAAAATCCCGCTTTTTTCGCCAAAATCACGTGCAGCTGGGTCTTCTAGTTCATCCGAGATGATTCGACCTACTTTGGTGCTTATCACGTAATCATCACGATTTTTGTTCGATAGTGCTTCGCCAAGGCGAATCTCTGCTAAGCCTGCTCCATAAGAGGGGGCTGTATCAAAGTAACGAGTGCCACTCTCCCAAGCAGCCTCTATAGTTGCTATCGCTTCTTCTTCTGAGATATTCCGGTACATATTACCTAGTGGTGCCGAACCAAAACCAAGTGTGCCTTGCAGTATATTTCTCATTTTAGGTATCCTCCTGATTCAATATAAAATAGATTAGTCAGCATGAATGGATACAGAAATCAATCATGCTGACTAATCAAATAAGTCATTTCATCGCCTGGTGCAATAATTCACTTCATAAATATTTAACCTAGAAATGCTTGTTGCAAGGCCTCTAAGCCATCTTTATAGATGCCATGGAACAAATCGATAGCCTCTTGGTCACTAACCCCAACAGGTGTGAAGCTGCCAGACCACTCAATCAACGATGATTTGCCGTCAGCATCTTCTTTAACCTGAAGTGTAGATTCATAATTCGTAACCGGGAATGGTGCCTTCAAAATGGCATAAGTGTAGTAGCGCTCCTTCTCATTGAATGCCACTAAGCGTTCTACAATCGTGTCACCATCCGGATTAGCCAGATGGCGTACTCGTCCACCTTCAGTGACTTCACTGCTTGGAATATACGGTAGCCAGTCTGGAAGAGAGTCAAATCCTCCGATTAATTGCCATACTTTCTCAGGTGAAGCAGAGATTTTAATCGATGTCGAAGTGTGTGCCATATTGATTCCTCTCCTTTTACCTTCGTATATTATTTCGTGTTTTATTTCGTATTAGTTGGCAGCGGTGCATCAGATGCCACCAGGTTTTGTTCGCGCATTTCTTCCCAGAACGCTGCCGGAATTACTGTGTTCAAGGCAGCTTTGTCCTCTGCAATTCGCTCAGGGCGGCTAGCACCAGGAATGACAGCGGCAACCGCCGGATTCGCCAGTGAAAATTGCAAAGCAGCCGCTTTGATGCTGATTTGATGACGTTCTGCAATGCTTTTGATTTTTTCGACTTTTGCCATAATTTCAGGAGATGCTTTTTGATATTCGAAGTGTGTACCTCCAGCAAGAACCCCAGAGCTATATGGACCACCAACAACAATGTCCATATTGTGTTTTACAGCCGAAGGCATTAACCGTTGCAGTGCACGCTCATGGTCGAGCAAGGAGTAACGTCCAGCCAGCAGTGTTATATCTGGTTTTACTTCTTCCAAATCCAACAAGAGTTCTACTGGTTCTACTCGGTTTACGCCGAGTCCCCAACCTTTAATGACGCCTTCTTCACGCAAACGTGTAAGCTCACGGAATGCACCTGTTCGTGCTGTTTCAAATTGCGAAAGCCACTCATCCCCATAAAAGTCCTGCGCTACATCATGAATATATACAAAATCGATACGATCTGTTTGTAGACGTTTCAAACTATCCTCGATCGAGCGAAGGGTTGCATCCGCGCTATAGTCATTGATGATTTTATTTTTACGGCCGAATTCGAAAAGCCCACCTTTTTCACCTAAATCACGTGCAGATGGATCTTCCAATTCATCCGAAATAATTCGACCTACTTTTGTACTCAACACATACTCATCACGATTTCTTTTCGACAGTGCTTCGCCAAGACGAATCTCTGCCAACCCTGATCCATAAAGAGGAGCAGTGTCAAAGTAACGAATGCCACTTTCCCAAGCCGCATCTACTGTTGCGATTGCTTCTTCTTCCGGGATGTTCCGGTACATATTACCTAGCGGTGCAGTACCAAAACCTAGTTTACCTTGCAGTATATTTCTCATTTGAATAAACCCTCCTAAGATTTGTTCTGCATCGAATTGAAAAACTGATGAATCAGTAAACGATACTGACAAGATTGATTATTGATCATGGAGACTAAAAAGAGAAGTACGCACTTTGTAGTAACATAGGGACTAAAAAGTAACCTATACAACTTTGTAATACATGATTAACTTACTTTGTGCACCATATAGCAGGCAGTGATATGATGAACTATATAAAAAAATAGTTATGATATAATTCGTATAAAAAGGAGAATGTATTGGTGTTTTCAAGGGAAAGTTTAGAAAAGAACCAAATCGGCGTGTATGCAGTGACATTACTTGTAGGAGGGGGAGTGGGCTTAGTCAGTCCACGCTTAGGAGGCTTGCTAGAACCCTTGGTTTCATTAGCGATTGCAATCCTTTTATTCAGCATGTTTTGTCAAATTCCATTTCTGAAATTAGGAGAAGCACTCAGGAAAAGACGTTTCATAGGAGCCTTACTGCTTGTGAATTTTATCTTAATTCCATTGCTTGTACTCCTATTAATTCAGATTTTCCCTCAGCCTGGATCTGTTCTGATTGGAGTTTGCTTGGTACTGCTAACTCCATGTATCGATTATGTCATTGTTTTTACTCAATTGGGCAAAGGGAATGAAAAGCTAATTCTTGCGTCTACTCCAATACTTTTTGTTGTCCAAATGATTATGCTGCCTATTTATCTGTGGCTATTCATAGGTGCTGAGGCATCTGAGATCGTAAGAGTCGGTCCATTTGTTGAAGCATTTGTTTACTTAATTATTGCTCCTTTATGCTTTGCATTACTCATTCAATATGTAGCCAGAAGAAATCCACGCGGCATGAAAACACTGGACTTTACCGCATGGCTGCCTGTCCCGCTTATGGCACTTGTTCTCTTCATGGTGATAGGCTCTCAAATTGATAGGGTCGTTAAGGATTTTGATGTGATTATTGCTGTTATACCCATTTATGTATTATTCCATATCATTTCTCCGGTATTTTCACGAATCATATCGGCTGTTTTTCGTATAGGTCCTTCAGAGGGGAGAGCACTTATTTTCAGTGCTGGAACACGCAATTCGCTTGTTGTACTTCCTCTTGCGCTTACCTTGCCAGGGGAGATGGCTACCATAGCAGCGTCTGTGATCGTAACCCAGACCATTATTGAACTGATAGCGGAGCTTATGTATATAAAAGTAGTACCTAATTTTATTTACCGAGATGTAAAGGGAATATAAATATAGATTGAGGACAGAGGCGGCCGGACAGCAACGATCGGCTGCCTTTTTCATCTAAACATCTGTCATTATAGGTACCTCTTTCATGCTCGGCACGTTCGTTGCCAAGGGAGTGGTGGAGCGTATGAGTATTGCCTCATTCCGATATGTATTGGATGTTCTCCTCTTGTGTTCAGGACTTTCGATGCTGTGGACTGGATTCGTTCTGTAGTGATAGTTCGACAATATAACGGAATTTTCTGCACTAATATTTACTTTACAATTCACAAAATAGTTCAACAGAACCTAATTTGGATAAATATGGAATGTTATAATCATTATCAGTGATGGGTATTAATCCCATCATACTTTCTCATTCTAGGAGGGTCTGCCAATTGTTCAAGAAATTAATAATGATCACTTCGATGGCCGCTGTTCTATTTTGTAGTGCGATACTTCCGGCGACACAAGCATTTGCTGCTGCAAAACCTGCACCTGTAACATCAGTAGCCCTTAAAGTTATGGATGGACAAGTTGAAGCTTCCGGAAAATTGGGTGTGCTGGTTAGAGGTGCTCTTGGTGTAATTAAGGGATCTGTTACTACTGGTGGTGAAGTACTCTACAATGTTGCAAAATGGCTTAATAAAGATACAGCAAAATATTTTTCCAACAACTCCAGCAAAATCATTGAAGGTATCGATAATGCAATAGCCAAAATCGATACGACAAAGGATTATGCGACTGAAGACATCAGTACCATTGTTCTCGATGGCCTTCGCATGGCAGGAGTTCCTGATTCATACGGTGTAGCAATTGCTGAAGCAATTGCTACGACAGTTGACTGGCTTCTGCTGTAATTAACTTTGGTTAATTCAAAACCAATCTCCTGCCCGGTTACTACAAACCGTATGGGATTGGTTTTTGTGATATAAGCAGCTGCTTATACTTTCTTCTTTGCGACTTCTTGATATAATGTCTCCAGATGCTGCTGAGCGTCTCGAAGTTCATCTTTTCCCCTTAATGTAATATCGTATTGGGAAGCTGTTATAGTTAAATAGCCTTCGTTCGTCAGATGATCCAGCTCTTGTTTTACTTGCTGTGGACTAAATTGATAGCCGTGGCTGTTAATCTCAGGTTGGATCTCCTCAGGTGTAAGTGCATGTTGATTCGCATGATACAACAGGTGGATTCGTGTAAATGCGTTTTCAAAATCAGAATGCATGGTGAAAAATCCCCTTTTCATAAATGGTATTCAATCATAGTTATCATTGTTTTTCTATCCCTTCATTATGCATTCCCCTGATGAAACAGTTGAAATATATACCGGATCATGGTTAAACTTCTTGTAAGATCAGCTTGTATTCACTCTACAATAATCAACGGGGTATCAAACATGACAAAAACAATCTTAATTGTCGAAGACGAACATATATTGCGGGAAATTATGAAAGACTATTTTAGCAACGAAGGATACAACGTTCTAGAAGCAGGGGATGGCAAAGCAGCATTACAACTATTTCAGGAAAATAACGTGGATCTGCTTATCCTTGATATTATGCTGCCAGAATTAGATGGTTGGTCCGTATGTCGTCGAATTCGCAAAACTTCAAATGTACCGATTATTATGCTAACCGCTCGCGTCGATGAAGATGATACACTGCTTGGATTTGAACTGGGTACGGACGACTACGTTACCAAGCCTTACAGCCCACCAATCTTACTCGCTCGAGCGAAGAGATTGCTAGAAAACCGACAAATGCAAGAAATGGACAACGAAATCATCTCTAGCAGCGGCATTTCCGTCTATGTGCATGCTCGCACGGTTACTGTAGATGGAGTTAGCTGCAGCTTGACTCATACTGAATTTGAAATCCTATCATACTTAATGAAGCACAAAGGAATTATTATCACGCGCGAACAATTGATAATGAGAATATGGGGCTATGACTATGAAGGCGATGAACGGACGGTCAACAGTCATATACGGAATTTGCGTCAAAAACTAGGGGACAAATCGGATTGCATCGTTACGGTTGTTCGGTCTGGCTATAAATTTGAGGAGATAACATGAAAAAAGGGATCGTATTCAAATTATTTGTGTTAACTACCGCATTATGTTTACTTATCCTCGCCATCATTTATTTTGGCCAGACCGTATTTTTCAAGAAATATTATGTCCATCAAAAGGTAGAGAATGTGAAAGCAAGCCTTGAAGCATTCGCTCAAAACTATGCTAACCACGACAATCAGACGGTAGAGATACAGCGGCTGGAACAGGAATTTTATCGAGAGCATAATACATGGGTGACTGTGCTGGATCAATTCGGCAATATAAAAGAAAGCAATGATGACTCGATCGAAGTTGAAATAAATGGGGTTAGTGGTGGGGATTTCGCTGCCAAAACCATCACAATCCCTTTATATAGCTTTACTGATTTTCAGGGAATCCGACAAGGACATGAATTTCTACGAAAAGGAACCGACGCCGTAATTCAAGTCCTTAGAAAAGGGACAGAAGTTATTCCTTATCGAATGAGCATATATAACTTCGCACTTACGTGGGAGAATAATCAAATCGCAAAAAAAGAGCATGAGCTCTTCCCAAATGGATATGAAGGAGATAAGAGTGCTGGGAAATTCCCTATATTTTCCCTATACGGAACCATAACGAAAACGAAGCTTCCTGCAAAAAATGAACCTATACGATTTATTTATTCGAACCACCTGTTCTTAGACCGAATCAGAGCATTTCAAGCGGAATTGCTGGTGAAGAATGCAGAGGAGGCAGCAGCTACATTAGAAGGTACGTACGAAGAGAATGATATCAAATATAAACAATTTGTTATGCCTATAAAAGACAAAGAGGGGAAGGACGCCTATCTATTTGCAATGACCTCCCTGCAGCCAGTTGATGAAGCCGTACAGATGATCCAGGATTATTATCTTTATCTCATTGTATTCGTTCTGGTTCTTATATTGCTGGCCTCGTTCTATTATTCTAAAGGTATCGCAAGACCTTTATTGCGAATTAATCAAATGACAAAGAAAATAACGGAGCTGGATTTCTCTGAAAAGCTTCCGATTACTTCAAAGGATGAAATCGGGGATCTCTCCCGCAATATTAATAAGTTATCGGACAAGTTACATTCCTATATCCAAAAGCTTCAGCATGACATTGAAAAAGAAAAGCAGTTGGAGCATACACGCAAGGAATTCATTTCCGGTGTATCGCATGAATTGAAAACCCCTCTGAGTGTCATCCAGAGTTGTCTGTCGATCTTGAAGGATGGGGTAGCGAACCACAAGAAGGATTATTACTTTACTGCGATGGAAAGTGAAGTGAAGAGGATGGATCTTCTCATCGTGGACATGTTGAAATTAGCGAAATATGAATCAGGCACCTATAACATGCAATTGGACACGTTCCGTATCGATACAGTCATTGAAGAATCATGTAAGAAGCTCTCTACAGAAATTGCTGGGAAGAATTTGAGTTTACATGTATCTCTTGTTCCGGTCGAAGTCGTGGCCAATCAACTCCTCATCGGTCAAGTAATCGTCAACTTTATCACGAATGCGATACGCTACACACCTGAGGGGAATTCCATTCATATTTCCATGAATGAGAAACAGGAATCGGTGAAGGTATGTATTGAAAATACGGGTGTCCAAATACCGGCAGAGAAAATCGAGAAAATATGGGATCGCTTTTATCGTGGAGAAGCCTCCCGCCATCGTTCTACTGGGGGAACTGGCCTCGGACTGGCCATTTCCAAAAAAATATTGGAATTGCATGAAGTCGATTATGGCGCATGTAATACAATGGACGGTGTTCTCTTCTTTTTCAACCTGAAGAAAAGCAATTCTTAAATAAGCCAAACCAATTCAGATTCGTTATATATGCGAGCAGTTTCTTGACAATATCAAGAACTGCTCTTTTTTTATTTTATATCAATCTCGTCTGCACTTTATCTGCATCTCTCCACATTAGACTATTCATTGTTATGAGGTAGGAACATCACATACATCAAATTAACAAAAAATGAGTCACAGGAGAGGAAGAATATAATGTTGAACACATGGAAAACCATACTGCTGGCAGGAATGCTTGTTGTTTCCCTAACAGCTTGCGTAAATCAAAATGGGGGAACATCTTCACAGGCAGTTGATACAGAAGCGTCAGCAAACAAAGACGCAAAAACGTTAAAAGAAGCCTCAACATCAATGAATGAAAATGATGAACTGAAAGCATTATTCAACAAAAGTGTTTTCTTTGGCGACTCCATTACAGAAGGATTTATGTTTCATGATGTTTTGGACATCAGGAATGTATTTGGAGAGGCCGGAAAAACAGCCTTTTTCGCCTTAAAAGATAATGACGTGGCCAAACTGGTCGAGAGAAATCCGGAACATCTATTTATCGCACTCGGCTCAGATGACATCCTTTGGCCGACGGAGAATCCATTACAGTTCGCGATTCAACAATACGGTTTGCTGCTCGATAAAATGAAAGAGGAGCTCCCTCATACCAAAATAACGATCTTGTCGGTGACCCCGGTAACAGAGAAAGCGTTAAAAGAAGAGCCAAGGTACTCCAATATTGCCGCGTACAATCAAATGTTAAAAGAACTGGCTGGCAAAAAACAAGTGAAGTATGTAGATGTGTCCTCTATTGCTGAGCAGAATCCAGCCCTCTATGATGAGGACGGCATTCATTTCAAAGCTGAATTTTATCCGCTTTTGCTCGATTTTCTGAAAGGCGAACTGTAATACGCTTCTCATAAAGGAGGTCAACGAGCGTTGGTATTCAGCAGTCTGATTTTTTTGTACTTCTTCTTGCCGATAACCATTCTTATCTATTTTATAGCACCGAATCAGCTGAGAAATGCAATTTTGATTGTAGCAAGCTTAGTGTTCTATGCATGGGGAGAGCCTGTTTACATCTTTCTCATGCTCTTTTCAACGGTAATCGATTATGTGTATGGGCTGCTTATAGATAAATATCGGTATCGAAAAAGCACTGCTAGAGCACTGTTGGTCTGTTCCATTGTCGGAAATCTCGGGATTCTCGGATTCTTTAAATATTACGGATTTCTAGTTGAGAACATCAATTCTTTGTTCGGCTTGCATTTCGAAGTGACGACACTTCCGCTCCCTGTCGGCATTTCCTTTTACACGTTCCAGACCATGTCTTACATAATCGACGTGTATCGAGATAAAGTTCCCGTTCAGAAAAATCTCATTTCCTTCGGTACCTATGTGACGATGTTCCCACAGCTAGTTGCAGGGCCTATCGTTGCATATGGTGATGTATCGAAACAACTCGCAAACCGCCAGATTACAATATCGTTATTTGGGGAAGGAACGCAATTATTCATTCGAGGACTTGGAAAAAAGGTACTGCTTGCAAATCATATCGGCATGCTCTGGTCAAGCATCAAAGCAACAGCTATGTCTGACGTGACAGTAGCAACTTCCTGGATCGGTATCCTTGCCTTTACGTTGCAAATCTACTTTGATTTCAGCGGGTATTCGGATATGGCACGTGGTCTTGGAAAAATGTTCGGCTTTGAGCTCACAAAGAACTTCAACTATCCGTATATAGCAACCAGCGTGTCAGAGTTTTGGCGTAGATGGCATATGTCACTAGGATCATGGTTCCGAGAGTACGTATATATTCCTTTAGGCGGGAACAGGGTAGGGATCGTAAAGCAGCTTCGCAATTTGTTGGTTGTGTGGTTTCTGACCGGTTTGTGGCATGGTGCAAGCTGGAATTTTATCATATGGGGCCTTTATTTCGGATGCTTTATTGTGATGGAGAAGCTGTTCCTGCACAAATGGCTGCTGCATCTCCCTCGTGGAATAGGGAATTTATATACACTTCTCATTGTCATGGTTGGATGGGTATTCTTTGATCTTGATCGTTTATCAGCAGCCCTAGCATATGTAGAGGCTATGTTTGGCTTAGGCACACACCATTTTGTTGATAACAACACTTATTATTACTTGTCGACGAATCTCATTATATTGCTGCTTGCGATCCTGGCAGCGACGCCATTGCCGAAGAGGATGTTTTTAGCACTAAAGCAAAGATACCCATTAGGGAGCGCAATTTTATCGCCAATCCTGTATGTTCTGTTCCTGTTTCTTTCTACAGCCTATTTGGTCAATGACACGTATAATCCCTTCTTATACTTTCGATTTTAAGAAGTCGTACATCACAAAGGAGGTGATTTCGCTTGAATCGTTATGACAAGTTGTCTCAGTCTGTTGTCGCTATATTGTTTCTTTCATTAATCGGCCTTGTTCTCGTACTCAACTTGATCTTGCCGAAGCGGGAATTCTCAGAGGCAGAAAATCGGAAGCTTGAGCAGTTCCCGACGTTTTCCTTTCACAGCTTTATTTCGGGGAAGTTCACCTCCAACTTTGAAAAGTTTATAACGGATCAATTCGTAGTTAGAGATGTATGGGTTGGTATAAAGTCTAATGCGGATCAAGCGATAGGTAAAAAAGAAAGTAACGGTGTATACCTTGGCAAAGACGACTATTTAATTCAGAAATTCGCTGCTATGAAAAAAGGAGAGCTTGAAAAGAAAATCCAATCGATCAATGCCTTTCATACGGCGACACCTGAACTTAATAAGTATGTAATCCTTGCTCCGACCGCTGTTAGTGTGATTCAAAGCAAGCTCCCTAAATACGTATCTGAGAATCGAGAGCTGGATGCTCTACATACCGTAAAAACATCATTGAATCCAAGCATTCTCTATGACGATGTATACCCTGCACTGTCTTCGCATCAGAATGAATCGATCTACTATAAAACTGATCATCATTGGACAAGTAAGGGTGCTTACTATGCGTACCAACAGCTAGGCAATTGGATGGGATACAAGCCGATGAAGGAAGAGGAATTCGAGATCCGAACGGTAACGGAAGATTTCTATGGCTCCTTATATTCAAAGAGCGGATTTCGGAATTTGCACTCGGATAGTATAGATTTGTATGTACCAAAGAATGAAGGGAAGGTTACCGTCGATTATGTCGAAGAGCAACAGTCCACGAATTCGATGTATGCGATGGACAATGTGAAGAAGAAGGACAAGTACACTGTGTTTTTTAACGGCAATCATTCTCTTATTCAGTTGAAAACAAATCATCGGGAAGGGAAGAAGCTGCTAGTGGTCAAGGATTCCTATGCGAACAGCTTTGTGCCTTTTTTAACATCGCATTTCAGTGAAATTTATATGGTTGACCTTCGCTATTATGAAGGAGATGTAGCAGCGCTTGCGAGGCAGCATCAAATCCATGACATGTTGATTCTGTATAACATGAATACATTCATTGAAGATCCATCAATCAATTATTTAACGAACGAAGAAGGGTAAAGGAGGAACAGGATCATACCCATGAGCACTTATCATTATATTGCTAAAAATAAACGATTCTTCGCATTACTCCTATTCGTCATTGCGATTAGCGCAGTAGCGGGATGTGCTTCGGAGCAGTCAGACATCAACGTGTCTGCTGCCAAGATAGAGCATCAGATGAAACAATCAGTCAAGTTGGATAAGCTGAAAAAAGGGGACGCGCACAAGCTGAAGAAGCTGTACGACCTTGGTTCGGAACAAGTTGAGGACTTCCTGCTATATACTGCTTCCTCTAACGTTAGAGCGGATGAAATTGTTGTCCTTAAAGTGAAAGACGAAAGCCTAATAGACAGTGTCAAAGCAAGTATTGCACAAAGAATCGACGCTCAAGCCGTTAAATTCAAAGATTATCGCCCTGATGAATATGCTCTGCTTGAAAAACATGTACTAAAGGTGAAGTCTCACTATGTTCTGTTTGTGGTCTCAGCTGATGCTGAGCAGATCGAAAAGGCATTTGACGCGGCATTAGAGTAAACCTGCACATCGTCGTAATGGTTTTCTTGTACACTTAGCAGCAAACTTATGTTACCATCAAATAGGTATTATATTCCATAAGGACTCGTAACGTCAAAAATAGATTGTTGAGCTAACCATAAATAAATCAGTGGAGATGTCCATGATCAAAATACTTGTGGTGGATGACGAGAGCAGCATTCAGGCGGCCTTAGTTTACGCGCTGAGCAGGGAAGGTTATGAGGTGGATACAGCTGCGGACGGTCAGGAGGCGCTGGAAAAGGTGGAGACGTTCTCACCTGACGTTATGGTGCTCGATGTCATGATGCCTCGTGTAAGTGGTTATGACGTATGCCGCAAGCTGGATGGACAGCCGCGGCCTGCGATTCTGCTGCTGACTGTCAAGGATGATATTGTCGATAAAGTGCTGGGGTTGGAGCTGGGCGCTGACGATTTCATGACCAAGCCTTTTGATATGAGGGAGCTGCTGGCCAGAGTCAAGGCTCTATCACGCAGGGGAGGATATGTACATCAAATGCAGCAGGAGGATTTGCTGAGACTAGGGGATTTGACCGCAGAGATATTCAGCCGCACGGTAACTATCCAAGGAGAACTGCTGGATTTAACGCCTAAGGAATTTGATCTGCTGGTCTTGCTGATGCGCAATCCGGGGCGGGTCTATTCACGGGAAATGCTACTGGAGAAGGTATGGGATATGGATTTTGCGGGCGGTACCCGCACCGTGGACATCCATGTGCAGCGGCTGCGCAAAAAGCTGGGCAGTCACCACGGGCTTATTCAGACCGTGTACGGAATCGGCTATAAAAGCACGGGGTCACCCTAGATGACCGGAAAATTTCGGCTGGGCTTAAAGGGGAAAATGTCTTTGTTGCTCGCCCTGCTGCTCGTTTTTGTCGTAACCTGCCTGAGCGTGCTGGTGCTGAGCGGCATCCGGGAGAACCAGCGAACCATGCTGGAGCGATCTTTTACTCGACAGGTAGAATCTGCCAATCTCCGCGTTCGGGAGGAATATCTGACCGAAGACAGGATGCCGCCGGATCAGTTTATGAAGCAGTTGGGTCAACGACTGGCCGTAGATTTGGGCGCACAAAGTGGTATGGCGGTGACGCTGTATACGGTGGATGGCTCTATTGCCGGCACCTCAGTGCCATTTCAGCCACCGGCCGATGTGCAGCATGCGCTGCAAATTACAGCACAGGGGCAGTCGGCGTACATTACTGAAGGGGATCAGCTGTTGTTTCTTGCTCCTCTGTACAATGCCGAGCAGCGCCTTGGCACGGTGCAGTTTCATGCTTTGCTCACCGAGCAAAATACATTTTTCGCCCAAATTCGCCAGTTGTTTTTAGTTGTCGGAGGCATCGTGCTGGGTGTCGGTTTTCTAATCGGTTACGTGTATGTCCGGCGGCAGGTCAATGTCATTGACAAGATGAACAGGGCGGCAGCGCAAATTGGGCAAGGTGATTATCTATCGGCCCCTTCGGTAGTCAGAAAGGATGAGCTGGGTGAGCTGGCACACGGAATCTATGAAATGAGCAGAAGCATCTCTACATCAGTCGGTGCTTTGCATGAAGAAAAACAGAAGCTGCTTGAAACGGTGGGGCGACTGCGAGAACTGGAGCAGCAGCAAAAGCAGTTCATCGGCAATATCAGCCATGAGCTGAAGACGCCGTTAACCTCGATTATCGCCTACGCTGATCTGTTGAATATGTACAGCGATGATCCTGCCCTGATGGAGGATGCCGGAAGGCGCATCCATAAGGAGGCGCAGAGGCTATACAGTCTTGTGGAGAAGGCGCTGCAGCTGTCAGCGATGGATGTTTACGAGTTTGAGACACATGCGAAGGCGGTTTCGCTGCAGCCATTGCTGGAGGAAGCTGTGGCTCAGCTGCAAGGAAAGGCGGACAGCTGCAGGGTTGCGATCCATACTTCGCTTGCTGCAGGTGAGGTGTGGGCTGATCCCGAGAACGTGATGCACATCATGCTAAATTTACTGGACAATGCCGTGAAATATAACAGACCAGGCGGACACATTCACCTGCTTAACTACACTGTAACGCCAGCAGACGAAGCACACCGGATGATTATCGAGGTTGCCGATACAGGAATCGGTATACCGGAGGAAGCTGTTTCCCGCATTTTCGATCCGTTTTATACGGTCAGCAGAGACCGGTCAAGAACCAGCGGCGGAACAGGACTTGGGTTAGCGCTGGTTCGCAATCTGGCCGAGAAGCAAGGAGGAACGGTACAGCTTGCCGAGACGGGAGCGGACGGTTCGCGGTTCAGGGTTGAACTTCCACTACTTGCTCCCGGTTAGAAGTTCAATCTATACACCATGACAAAGGCGAAGCCCGGAATGAATGAAATCATCCGGGCTCTTCACAATGGGTAAGCGTTCATCCGAGTCCAGCTTTCTGAATTGTTTACAAGTTCGTTACAAGCCAGATATATTTGCGCAATATTGCCGCACTATTCTAAGGGCATGGGGGAGCTTGCAACCGGTTGGTTCGGAAGGAGACAACAACTGGATCAAGTGACCTGGGTCTGAATAACATTTTGAAGCAGGAGGACTCCGATGAAGGTTATCAACGGGAAATACCTCGCCGGACTGCTTACCACGACTTTGCTGTCAGCTGGCATCTTATTCGGCTGTAATGCAGAGCAGAAGAGCAGTACGCTGGTTACAACAGGCCAAATCAGCACCGGAGATGGAGGAGAAAAACGTGAACTGACAGTGGTCAAGGAGAGCAAACCACCCGTTGAGCAGGGAATTGCTGTTCAGCGCATACACCGGATTGATGGTGCAAATATAGAGAAATGGCTGTCAGACCATGAACTGGATATCCAGGTAACCACGTTGGAGAAGCAGGCCACCGCTGCGAAGGAAGCGCAATATAGCTACCGCCGGTTCCGTTATGATCTGGAGACAGGTGAGCAGCAGGGCATCAAGGAACAGACAGGAGCAGGTCAGGAAGAGGTCATCAAAACATTTCGATCACCTGATGGGAAATACAGCTTCATTCAGACTTGGAAGAATAAATATGAGGCCGTGAATGCGATCAAAAATATGGCTACAGGGGAGCAGCACGAAGTCGAGGTCGACAATTATATGGAAGTAGGCGGTTGGCTCAATCATGACTCCTATATTCTTGCAGCCGGCTCGATGGAGGGGCGAGGCGAGATATGGAACATATCCGTGGACGGTACCCGGGCAAAGATCGAGCTGCGGGATTCCGAAATCGAGAGCTTCACCGAATTTGCTGTGGGTAACGGAATGATTTATTACACAGATGCTAAAAGCCGCCTGAAAAGCTTCACCCCCACACGTTCTAAGCCAAACCTACTTGCAGCTGATGTCTCCACCTTAAGCCTGTCTCCTGACAGTCAGCGGATTGCCGTCTCCACGGCGGGCAGCGGCGGGCAGGGAGAATCGCGCCTGCTCATCTACGATACTGGTGGTCATTTGCAAGGCTTGCTCATTGGTAAAGGTGATGTATTGTCCCACCAAAACTGGTCTCCCGATTCCTCCAAGCTGGCCTTCGCTGTTTATACCGAGGATAAGGGCGGCATGAATGGGATTTATATTTTTGATACAGTCTCCGGTAAGGTATCCCCGCTAGGGTTACCGTATTACCCGGCATATCCGCTAAGCTGGAACCCTTCCGGCTCCAGGCTGGGTATCACCGTGGATGACAAAGAGAAGCTTGCCGTAACCCATATTGTCGATTTCAAAAAATGAATTTGTTCAATAAAAAGGAGAGATTCGTTGTGAAAAAAGTACTTCTGTCCACTATCGTATTTGGAATGACTCTATCGGGAACCGCCGGTGTATATGCCGGAAGCAAGCTCGAGAAGATCAACGCTTATCTCAATCACGGCATTATCTTTAAAGTAAACGGATCCGATCAGTCCTTAACAGACAGTAATGGCAATAGGCTGGTGCCGATCACCTATAAAAATACGACGTATTTGCCTGTGCGGGCCATTTCCGACATGACTGGAATCAATGTCGGATACGATGCCGCCAGCCAGCAGATTCGGCTGGTAACGAAGCAGACCGGCGATAGCCAGCCAGCAGGGGAATGGACAACGATCAATTACAATAAAGCACAGATTAAGGCGATCAAGGAGGCTTACGCCGATTTTGAATCCTTTGAGACGGCCTATGCGCCAAAGCAAATGGCCAAAAACGACAGCTATGTTAAAGCTGTAGCTTCGAGCGATGGAGTCAATTTACTCTTTAAGCATATGACCATTAATGTGTCGCCACGTGATTATTCCAACGACTATAAATTCAAGGAGGTAAAGCTGTCCAATGGCATCAGCGCCAAGTGGTATACACCTTCCAAAACGCCGCTGCTTGGTTTCAAACTGGATGACCGTACGGTGACGATCAGTTCCCCCGATGGTACCCTGAGCAGCAGCCAAATCGAACAGGTCGCTGTTAGTGTAGCGAAACTGACTGATAATTAATAAGATCCCCCTGATGAAGTTCAAATCAGGGGGATTTGTTTTGACACCGTTAAACCTTTAAAGAGGTGTTTACACAAAGTATCAGATAAGGTAATATATAGATGTTAAATATATAAAAAATTACCATTACAGGCCCCTTTATGGAAGGTGGTGGAGGCTTGTATCGGAGATAATCGGCGAATTCAACCCGTTGCCCATCAAGATATGTCACCTAGTATCATTAGTTCTTTACTAAGACAGAATCCTTGTTGATGAAGAGAAAGCTAAGAAGGAGGCATAATGATGGAAGAGGCTGTACGCAGCGAGAAACATATCGTGAAGAAGGCGACCTTCTCAACCGAGATACGCAAGAAGATACAAGAGCTGCAGAAGAGGAACAATTGGTATAACTTCTTCGCAATTAGTTACGACTGGCTGATTATTGCAGCAGGTATCTATCTGGCCAAAGCTTATCCAAGCTGGTGGATGTACTTGATTAGTCTCTGCATGATTGGCAGCAGGATGAGAGCCTTCGACAACTTAATGCACGAGGCCAGTCATATTTTGTTATTCGAGAACCGCAACCTGAATAAGTGGATGGCTTGCTTTTTTGTAGCATTTCCTGTCTTCACTTCCTACACGACTTATTGCAAATCACATTATATGCATCACAAGCATCTGTGGGATCCAGTACAAGACCCAGATACGAAGCGCTACGCGTTGATCGGGCTGGATAAGCCACAGGACAGTATCAGACAGTTTCTGATTCGTCACATCCTCAAGCCCTTAACCCTAACACATGTTCCTAAGTATATTTACGGTACGATTCGTGTAAACATCCTTTCCAAGGAAGAACCACGGTCAGAAAAGCTTGCCAAATCAATTTATTGGCTTACAATAATAGCAAGTAGTATTTCTTTCGGCTTTTGGAAAGAACTCTTATTATTCTGGTTTGTTCCATTGCTAACGACCTTCCAGATCTTTCGATACTGGGCTGAGATGGCAGAGCATTCCGGTCTGAAGACAGACAATGAACTGTACGCAAGCCGCAATACGTTCGGCAATCCACTTGAACGTTTTTTAATTCATCCCCACCACGACAATTTCCACCTAGTTCATCACCTATTTCCGGCTGTACCTCATTACAACTTGAAGAAAGCACATCTGCTGCTAATGGAGGACGAGGAATATAGGAAGGCGCATCACTGCACTGGATTTTTTAAATCATTTGTTCCTGGCTTCTTTAGCGCCATCGAAGACATCTGTGGAAAGCACTTTGGCCGCAATAAAAGAATAGAATAGCATCTCAGCAGGACAATAGGAGGAAGGATCTTGACTGTTGCATTTTTTCATGGCGTCGCATTAGCTTTCGGTCTCATTATTCCACTAGGGGCGCAAAATGTATTCGTATTTAATCAAGGTGCATTGCAGAAGAGATTTTCGCGTGCGTTACCCGTAATCCTAACTGCCGCATTATGTGACACCTTGCTAATCTTGCTGGCCGTGCTGGGTGTATCACTCGTTGTATTGCAGCTTGCATGGCTGCAGCTTATTCTCTTTGGTGCCGGGCTGGTGTTTCTAGTCTATATGGGATGGACCGTCTGGAAGAGTGAGCCTCCTAACACGGAGCAAGACGGGAATGTATTAAATGCCAAGAAGCAGATATTATTTGCTCTTTCTGTCTCGTTGCTAAATCCTCATGCAATCTTAGATACGATAGGCGTCATTGGCACAAGTTCATTAAGTTACACGGGAAATGAAAAGTTTGTATTTACTGTTGCTTGCGTCGTTGTATCTTGGTGCTGGTTTTTTGCGCTTGCGATTGCAGGGAAGGCCGTAGGTAAATTAGATAGCAATGGTAGGTTAATCCGTAATATCAATAAAATTTCGGCCATTATTATTTGGGCTGTTGCGATATACATAGTAAAGCAGCTGATTGAACAATTGATGGCTTGAGACTTGAAAGGCTACATGTACTTGTCGGATGACAAAAAATAGTGACGTTACAAACCGCGTAAAAGCGGTTTTTTTCTTTGATGACGTCTCCGTTTATGAATAGAACATATCTATGCAAAGTTGAAATCGACTATTCGTACTTACAAAGCACAGGAAGCCATTATCATCATGGCATCGCTGCTCGTATATTGTGCAATATCAATTCTTTACCCTTAGAGATTCATTCGATTTCATTCCGATCTTAGCAGTGAACGTCATCTCCACGACTTATGGATTTCTCGATATGATATAATTCGAATAAAAGCTCGTCAGTTGATCCAGTTCTTGTTTTACTTGCTGAGGGCTAAATTGACAGCCATGGCTGTTAATTTCAGGATGGATCTCCTCAGCTATAATTGCGTTTTGATTCGCATAACACAACAGGTGAATTCGTGTAAATGAGTTTTCGAAATCTGAATGCATGGTATAGGAACTCAATTTCATAAATGGTACTCATTACAGTTATCATTGTTTTTCTGTCCTTACATTATGCATTTCCGTTATCGTAACTTAGATTGAATTCAAATCAATAATGTGAATTTCAGCCTATCTTTCAGTAGAAGAGAAATTATTTGGAGGGGATTACTTAAAGCACCCAGTAGCACCCAGTGAATCAATTTAGTTAGGGTAGGGAACGATATGTTTTGGAATGATACGCAGGCAACAGCAGCGTTTCCTATCACAAAATGAGGAGTGACTGAAATGGCCAAACACAACGAACGTAACCGAAACGATGATACGAAACAAAACACGGCTGGTCTGGGAACTGGAGAGACTGTAGGAACAGTGAGTGGCGGTGCCGTAGGTGCTGTAGTTGGTTCCGCTTTGGGTCCTGTGGGAACCGTTGTAGGTGGTATCGTAGGCGCATCGTTGGGCAACAAGGCTGGCGATCAAGTTGATAATAATACCGGATCTGAACAGGATAAACAGGACTAGCTCCATATTTTAGTGAGAAAAATCAGGGTGCTGAGGAAACTCCGCACCCTCTATTTTTGATACAATTGTCAATATTCTCTCGATACCGTTACTATCCTCACGCTGCAATGATTAATCTAAACCACAGCTGCAGTGTTACGTATTTTGCTATAACTTGTCGTTCACGTTTCCATCAATGCTTTTAACTGTTCACATGAAACCAAATTGTACATAGATGCCGTTTTGTTCATGCAGGTGTTTTTGAAATTCATTAGCTCATGGATTTCCAACACCTCATGCGTTGCAAGTGGATTAGTCACAGCAAGTCCTCCTATCCAGTCGTACAAATTTAGGTACAGATTGAATCTTTTAAGTAATGTGCTCTATGAGAGTAGATTTATTGCTGTATACCCCTCATATATCTATAAGCAGTACATATGAGGAGGTACGATAGTGAATATATCGATTAATCACTACCTGTTAGGTTTATCATTGGCCGCTCCAAATAGCCCGATAATGCTGCTCAGATGGATCGGGGGATAAGAGGGGGATTATTGCATGCTAGGCTCGTTGGTCTTGGTGCAATGGCTGCCGAGAGAGTATTTATGCTGCTCGTTTATTTTGGAGTAATTCATTTCCTGAATATTCCGTTTACTATGGGAGAGGAATGCCAGGCGGTATTCGTGCTTAAAGGTCAGTGGTCCAGCCTATGGCATAAATCGAATAAACAAAATCGAAGTAATCGAGAAGTTGACTTTTACATCAATTTATTAATTATAATGAGGTTGTAGGCTGGTCATTGCATTTCTCAGAGGACAATCCGGATGAGACACAGATACACAATGAAACGCGGAGCTGAGCTATCTCTGCCTGATGGGTATACCTGGAACCGGTTGATTTACGTACATGGAACATATTTGACGGCAGTTTTTTCAGTTGACTTGTTTGAGTCGCGGTTGCGGCTCTTTTTTGTATTTTCCAGAGTTAATTACATGTAAACAAGCTCTGTTAATTTGATCATCAACCAGTTCACCCAAGTGAGGGAAAAGTTTTTTTCTCTTTTAATGAACCAAAATACGAGAACTGGTGAATAAGAAGTGAAAGGAAAAACGAGGAGGTCTTTGAAGTGAAAGAAAGCAATCATTATCCAATACCCAAGGAGGGAAATCCAGTTGATTTTGAAACACTTGTTCAACCTCACTTAACTAGTGCATTTCGAGTTGCTTATTTGATCGTCCATGATTACCATCTCGCTCAGGATGCCGTTCAAGAAGCTCTATGGGAAGCGTATCAATCCCTATATCGATATGATGAACGAAAAGGGACATCGTTTCGAGCTTGGTTTATGAAAATTGTGACACATCGTGCACTTAATGTAGTGCGTAGAAAGAAAAATACAGAAGAATATATGGACTCTATTGACCCTGGACAAAACCCATTGGAGAGTATTCTGCAAAGGGAGAAAGAGCAACAAATTTGGCAAGCGATTCAGTTGATGACGCCGAAGCATCGCTCTGCCGTTATTCTTTATTATTATGAAGAGTTTAGTGTAGCTGAAATTGCAAAAATCCTTGGTGTGTTTGAGGGGACGGTAAAATCAAGGCTGCATAAGGCCAGAAAGTTAATTGCTGAAAACATGCAAGTTAAGCAAGAAAAACAGGTAATTACCGAGATGGGAGTGATCATGCATGACTAATCTTGACCAACAGATTACACAAACTCTAAAAAAGGTAGCTGGAGAATTGGATCAGCCTAATTTTGTGATCCCTTACGAAGTGGCAGCCGCTAAAAGAAAAAGGTCGCGTTTACTAGGCACTTGGGTACTTCCCGTCTCCATTAGCTGCGCTCTGCTTTTAACGATTTCGGTGAGTCCTACCTTTGCGGCCTATGTTAAATCGTTATTTGATAGTTCTGATCAAGAACTGCAACATGCAGTACAGGAGGGTTTTTCACAGAAGGTAAATGCCTCTGTTACTGATCAGGGCTATACTCTTGAAATAGAGGAGATATTGGCCGATCCAATGAGAATTGTAGCCGTTTATTCGATCAAGGATCAGCAGAATAACTTTATTCATCCGGATAAGCTTCACATAAGTAACGTAGAGGTGACAGATTCGAAAGGGAATATAATTAAAGAAACTAGAATATATGGGGTACAAAACCGCGAAAATTACGGATATGTCACTCTAAAAAAACCCGGGGAAACAGAAGATCAGAAGCTTGTACTACAGTTCGAGGGAAATCAGATCGACTCTGTCGAGGGAAATTGGGCCTTGAAGATTCCTTTTGATTTAGAAAAAACAACGAAGGCTTCTCAGGTGCTGCCAATCGATAAGACGTATACCACACCACAGGGACTGCAAATCAAACTAAATAGCATTATGTATTCACCGACTGCTGCTAGTGTGGATTATGAAACGAAATGGACGGAAGAGGCAAAGAAAAGATTAGTAGAGGAAAGCAAACAAGTGAAAGGAAAAGTAGATTCAGCTGATCCTTATGTTCGCTATGATGATTTTAAGCTGAATTTCCATGTTGAAAATGAAAAAGGAGAGAAAGTAAAAGATTTAACTAGGGCGCTGGATACGCCAAGCAAGGCCTTGGGAGAATACGGTCATTTGAATCGGCAGTATGGATTTGCTCCACTGTCTCCTGATCATCAATATACGCTAGTATTGGATTCTTTAGTAAAAACAGAACCGTATGAGCTAGGCATATCATTTGAGCCAAAACAGCTTGCCGACAAACCTGTACGAGTAGATATGGATGGCAAAACGATTGAGATCAAGTCCGTATCCTTTGACGAACCATTAAATGAAGCATCTCCAAAGACTGAGAAGCACGTTACGATTTTACTAGAGGCTTATGTAAAGGATATATCCCATATTAATATAGCAGATACGATTTTAATGGATGATGACACAGATAAAATTATTAATCGTTTTGGTTGGACGATAAAAGATGAAGCGGGCAAAGTATACGATGTAACAGGTGGAGACTTTAAAATGATAGGGAAGGATGAACAAGGCAGAAACCATATCCGAATGAAATTGCAAAGCTATGACATGAAAGAACTCCCTCAAAAGCTTAGTCTTACTTCAGAATTGGCAGAAAAGAGCTATGACCTGGATTGGAAAGTAGCATTGCCAATGCCGACAGAAGACAAATAAGACACTAAGGTTTGGCGTATTTTAGGAGGGAATCGAAATGAATGTGAAGAAAACAGTTGTTGCTGCAATGCTTGTAAGTGCACTTTCTGCAGGAGTTTTAACTGACGCGGCATATTTGCCAAGGGCTTTTTCCCAGCAAGCGAAGGCCAAAATCGAGGTTAACGAAGACATCATTGCTAAGGTGAAAAAGGCAATAAAGGAAGCCATGCCTAATTCGGTATATGAAATTGCCGATTATTCACGGACAGGAATGCCGGATTTGCCTGACGGGGAGTACATTGGTTTCGATCTAAAGGACAAACGAGGACATATTGTCGTCAATTCACAATCCGGAGAAATCGTACTTTTCAGCTTAGTTGCAGATCTTAAGGATGTACCTTCGTCCATTTTGACATCGGGCAAGAATAAATTGAAAGAATTGGATCCAAAGATGGCACAGGTGAAAGGCGCATATAGAGGACAGGATACATGGATCCTGCAAGGTCAGAATTTCGCTTCTGTCACGATTGATGGCAAAAGCGGCAAAGTAACAGAGGCAACAATTAGCTATGCGAAGGCGCCAGACAAATCTAAGGTTGATATTGCACGCAAAACGATGAAACTATTAAACGGTGGGCAGGACGTAAAGGTGCGCGACGGGGTGAACCTAAATTATAATCCTCAGAACAAGGAGGGAAAGGTGCTGGAGTTCTATGATGAAGAATTAAAGAATTCTATCTTGCGCATCGTGCATATCGGAGCGGATACCGGGAAAGTATGGGGGGCCGAATTGCTTCGAGAAAAAGAATACTATAAATCCGACGATGAATATAAGCAAACGTTCGCCCAGCCGATACTCACGTCCGAACAGGCGATCACCAAGGCCGTTCCGACGGTAAAGCAGCTATTTGGCGTTGATTTGAAGGGATCGAAGGTAGCGATACAGTTCGACCGCTATACGTTCACGAAGCAAGGACAGCCGACCGTTATCGCGCTTGTCAATCCGAAAGGGACATTCCATACATTCGAGCAGCAGCCGATGAAGGGCTTGAAAAATTAACCCGCAAAAGCGATGAAATCATAAGAAGATCACAATAAGCTGCTTACAAGACAAAGGATCTGTTGGAAAGGTAGAAAACTACCGCCAGGCAGATCCTTTGTCAGTTACCCTCATTAAGCGTGATATGAACTTAATAAAAGGGTACCTTTTTAGAGTTAAGAAAGCTGATATAGATGCAATCTATAAAAAGAAAAAACTTGGGTCAGGGGGATTGCAGCCGCAGTGATTGTTGCAGATTCCAGAATAATTTTGAGCACTCATGCCTCGTTGCCGAGGAGGAACTATGGTTCAGAAGATGATGGTTGACCGTGCGCAGCGGGGCGATAAGAACAGCTTCGCGTTTGTAATACAACAAATTCAAGACGAATCGTATCGAATTGCGAATAGCTATTTACTCGATGAAGCCGCCAGCATGGACGCGGTGTGTGATGCTGTGGAAGAAGCCGTTTCAAAGCGGAAATTGATAACACGATCAAGCTGTTTAAACAGAGCCGTAGAGGGAGGATGTAATATACCCAGTGACTGTCCGGTAATTTCCTTCGCATATGCAGCAAATGAGAGCATGTAATAATGGAGCCGAAAAAGAACAGGAAGCATCGCAGTCGGTACATATAAAATTAAGCTGCCTCGGCGAATGCCGAGAGGCTATTCAAATACAAGGAGGAGAGAAAGGCTTGAGTAAAAGATGGAGGTTGGGCATATTGCTGCTGAGCATGTTGTCTGTATTAACGGGATGTTTTTTGGAAAAGCCGGTATTACATCCATTGGATGAGGACAAGGGGAAAATAAAAGTGACTTATTACAGTGAGGAATCGTTCTACCGCGATTACGGAAAATATTTCAATGTCAAATTCCCGAATATTGAGGTTGAAATCATTAGCACTGCTGAGGCGGATACGGCAGCAGATATGGAAAAACTGCTGGACAAGCACAAGCCGGACGTCGTGCTGTTGAGTGAGCATATGTTCGAATCGTATGCGCAGCAAGGAAAGCTCTATGCGTTGGATGACATTATTGCACAAGAAAAATTCGACATGGAAGGCTACATGCCAGGCGTGATCGATATGATTCGTACGAAAGGAAGAGGGAAGCTGTACGGGCTGACCCCTTATTTTTATAATCAAGTGATTTATTACAATCGCGACTTGTTCCAAGCGTACAACATCGAACTGCCGCGCAACAAGATGAGCTGGCAGGAAGTGCTGTCTTTATCTAAGCGCTTTGACGATATGAGAACTGGAAATAACGAAATTTACGGTTTGTATCAAAGTCCTTCCGAATTATTGATAAATATCGCATCGACTTCTTCCCTTCAAGTCGTTGATGCGAAGGGGGAGACGATGCGCATCCGATCCGACGGGTGGAAGCAAGCCATTCGGATGGCAACGGATGCGGTGCGGAATTATCCGCCCGGACAATTAGAAGGGATGAACAATCTGTTCCTTCAGGGGAAGGCGGCCATGGTCATGGATGGCCCTTGGTTCGCCAAAGAGCTGCGGCATGCCCCTCTGCGCGATAAAAAATTGAGCTCTATCAATTGGGAAATCGTTACGGTACCGATCGACTTAGCAAGACCTGACGAGTCCTCCAAGGTGCGCTTGTCGGAAATTTTTGCGGTAATGGCGGACTCCGCGAACAAGCGGGCTGCCTGGGAGTTCGTCCAATTCGTCAATGGATCGAGCATGGAGAAGGTTGCTTCCCGCAATCCGATATCTACTTTGCCGACGAGAAACCAATTTTTCAAGGAATTGGAGGGCAGGAGCACAGAACCGTTCTATATGTTGAAGCCCAAGTCATCTACGGAATCTTCGCCTGTTGAAGGGAGCTTGGGATTCTGGGTAGGGTACGGCAACAAATATGTGCCGGAAGACTTCTACTCACCGTTCAGTGAATTGTTGGACAAAACTTTGCAAGCGGTCATGCAGCGCGAGATGACGCCGGATGAGGCGGTCAATGAGCTGGAAGCGAAGGGGCAGCAAATGCTGAACAAGGCGCATATAGAGGAGAGGGAGAAAAAAGAGCAGACCTCTCCCTGAAAAGTTGATTACAGGGGAACCTTCTGTATTCTGACGTTCTCTTTCAAGTGAATAACAAAGGATTGCCCTTTTGTCTTATAGCGATCCAATCGTTCGATTATGAAGTATACATAGACATGGAGGCAAGTAAGAAGAAAGGGTTCTTAGACGATGATCAACCGGCGCACTTTTTCATGAAATACATTTTTGTCATGATTGCGGAAAATTTGTTTATAATTTTTCAACTTTAGGAGGGAATCGAAATGAATGTGAAGAAAACAGTTGTCGCTGTAATGCTTGTAAGTGCACTCTCTATAGGAGTTTTATCCGAAGAGGCTTATTTGCCAAGGGCTTTTGCCCAACAATCGAAGGCCAAAATCGAAGTTAGCGAAGACATCATTGCGAAGGTGAAAAAGGCAATAAAGGATGCCATGCCAAATTCGGCTTATGAAATTGCGGATTATTCGCGGGTAGGAATGCCGAATCTGCCTGATGGGGAGTACATTATGTTCAAGCTTAAGGATAAACGCGGAGACATTGTCGTCAATTCGCAATCTGGAGAAATCGTATCTTTCAGCTTAGTTGCAGATCTTAAGGATGTACCTATGTCCATTTTGACAACGGGCAAGAATAAATTGAAAGAATTGGATCCGAAGATGGCACAGGTGAAAGGCGCATATAGAGGACAGGATACATGGATCCTGCAAGGTCAGAATTTCGCTTCTGTCACGATTGATGGCAAAAGCGGCAAAGTAACAAAGGCAACAGTTAGCTATGCGAAGGCACCAGACAAATCAAAGGTTGATATTGCGCGCAAAACGATGAAACTATTAAACGGCGGGCAGGACGTAAAGGTACTTAATGGGGTGAACTTGAATCATAATCCTCAGAACAAGGAGGGCAAGGTACTAGAGTTCATTGATGCAGAATTGAAGATATGTATCCTCCACATCGGAGCCATTACCGGGAAGATATGGGGGGCCGTATTGCTTCGAGAAGAAGAATCCTTTAAATCCGACGATGAATATAAGCAAGCGTTTGCCCAGCCGATACTCACGTCCGAACAGGCGATAGCCAAGGCCGCGCCGACGGTAAAGCAGCTATTTGGCGTTGATTTGAAGGGATCGAAGGTAGCGATACAGCTCGACCGCTATACGTTCACAAAGCAAGGACAGCCGACCGTTATCGCGCTTGTCAATCCAAAAGGGACATTCCATACATTCGAGCAGCAGCCGATGAAGGGCCTGAAAAATTAAAGCTCAGAACGATGAGATTCTAATAAGATCACAATAAGCTGCTTATAAGACAAAGGATCTGTTGGAAAGGTAGAAAACTACCGCCAGGCAGATCCTTTGTCAGTTACCCTCATTAGCGTGATATTAACCGCTTTTACGAACAATACCTCTATAATCAAAGACATTTTTAGACTTAATGGAACCGGGAGTTACTATGAGTGCAACAAAAAATCGAATGATAACAATGCTGCTAGAGAGCCACAGTGACAGAATCTTCATTTTAAAAAAACATCCGAATATAATTATATGTGAAGATTCCAGAACTATTTTGAGCACTCATGCCTCGTTGCCAAGGAGAAACTATGGATCAGAAGATGATGATTGACCGTGCGCAGCGGGGCGATATGAATAGCTTCGCGTATGTAATACAACAAATTCAAGACGAATCGTACCGAATTGCGAATAGCTATTTACTCGATGAAGCCGCCAGCATGGACGCGGTGTGTGATGCTGTGGAAGAAGCCGTTATTAATATCCAAAAACTCGATAATCCGGAAAGATTCAATATTTGGTTCAATCGGATTGTGATTCATAAATGCAAATCCCATTTGCTCAATAGTAAATTAATTGTCTTCATCGATGATGAAGAAGTTAAGGGACTTGTAAAACGCCAAACGACGGAAGAGAATTTGGAGTTGCAAGCCTTTATGAAACAACAGTCGCCAATGACGCGATTGCTTATTCAACTGAAGTATGTAGAAGGATATACGATAGAAGAAATTACGGAGATGACGGAAATGCCGCTCAACACGATCAAAGCGAAAATTGATAACACGATCAAGCTGTTTAAACAGAGCCGTAGAGGGAGCATGTAATATACCCAGTGACCGTCCGGTAATTTCCTTCGCATATGCAGCCAATGAGAGCATGACATAATGGAGCCCAAAAAGAACAAAGACATGGTAAAAGGGTACGGTATGGCAGGTAGTACCAACAAAAAGAAATGGAAGCGAGAAAAGCAATTAGGGTAAGGGGAATAATACTAAATATGTATAACCAAGAAAAAGAACAGGAAACATCGCAGTCGGTACATATAAAGTTATGAGTTGAAAGTTCTAACGCTTAAGGAGCCAGAAAATCCTCGTCAATATCAGGCATTTCATGCTTGGAACGAATTATTTGTTCGGAGATAGCGGAAGAGCAGGTTAGGAGCGCACTCAGAAAAGCGCAAGGAGATCATCTGTACCAGTCTCGTTGCGAAGCAACTGCACATGACGAATCCTTCGATGGCCTGAAACGTCAATCGAATCCGCTGCCCACTGGCTGAACAGTTTCTAGCACAGTGTCAACCATTTCTTCATTAATTAGGGTTCTTATAATCCAAGCTGAGAGATCTTGAGCAGCAAAACAACCTGCGGCAGTCGAGATATTTCCTTCGTTTACGAAACTTTGCTCAATAACGTCTAAAAAATTGTATCCAAAAAGTTGAAACCCGATAGTTAATCCTGCAAAGCCTGATGAATCGGCTTACGTGAAATTGTCGAAGATCTATGCCATATCTGCGGATTCTCCGAACAAGCGGCAACTTGGGAATTCGTCAAATTCGTGAACGGACTGGAAATGGCGCAGGTTGCTGGGAAGGCAATGAACGATACGCTGCCTACGCGATCAGACTATTTCAAGGATTTTAGAGGGCGGGAAACGGATGCTTTTTACCTCCTGAAGCCAATGGAAGCTAGCAGTGTGTTAGATAAAAAAAGCATTCCACCAGGTTTCCAAGCTGAATTCGATTCGTTATTGTCGGCTGCGCTGAAATCCATTATTAACAAAGAGGAAACGCTCGACGATGCGGTTGCCGAGCTTCAGATCAAGGGGCAAGAAATGTTAGAACGATTGCGGGAAACTAGGTAGGGGCAATAAGTGAATCAAAAAGGGTCTTCGCTATATTGAATGGGTAAGAAGCCTCCATCTGGCTGTATTTTATTTCTGATTTTATTCTTAAATTATATTCAGATTATGTTAAGTTGAATCTTATTTATTCAATGTTAGCATAAAAGTAGAACTCATCAATTCATACATAGGAGGAAATGAAATGAATCTAAAAAAAGCAATTCTAGCGTCTATGATCGTATCCAGTATGTTAGTTGCCGTGGCAGGCCCGATTTAAAGATTATTATTTTGTTAAAGGCAAAGAGACGGTATTGCAAGCAGCGTTGGATGCTGATAAGAAGCCCGTGTACATCAGATCGAGCAAATAGACGTTATCGGACTAACCTTTCTTTCAGTTTGAAACTAGAAGAAGTACAGGGTTCATTGCAAACTGCGCTTGAACAAAGAGGGAGATAGAAAATATGCATAATAGATGGAAGATTGTGATCTTGCTGCTAATGATCGTTTCCTTAATGAGCGGCTGCTTCGGCAAGAAGGAAGTGCTGGAGCCTTTACAGCCAAGCAAAATCAAGGTGATCTATCAGACTGAGGAAGCATTTGACCTGGATTATGGAAAATATTTTAAGATGAACTACCCGCAAATTGAAGTTGAAGTCATCCCTAAAATTCAGGTACTGAAAAATCTCGGGAAAATGATTATTCCAGATGAATATGATTCAGAGGTAAGGAAGTTGTTGGAGCGCTCTGGAGCAGATGTGCTATTGCTGGATCAGCAAAATTTTGAGCAATTCGCCGCCAATGGGAAGCTGTACGGCATAGAGGAAGCGATTCGGCAGGACAACTATGATATCGAAGGGTTCATGCCGGGACTGATCGATGTGATCAAAAATTTAGGCGACGGCAAGCTATATGGGCTGACTCCTGCAGTCTACAATAAGGCTTTGCGTTATAACACCGCATTGTTCCGGGAGAATCAGATCGATCCGCCAACGAACAAGATGACCTGGCGGGAGGTTTTCGAGCTAGGTGCAAGATTTTCCAATATCAAACACGGCGATCGTCCGGTGCACGGCGTTTTTCTTGATGACTTGAGAGGTGTTGGCGATTTGATGTACGATATCGCCAAGACCTACGGATTGCAGCTGTTCGATCCGATGGGAGAGAAGGTGCTCATTAATTCCAAAGGCTGGAAAGAGGCGATGAGTCTGGCTACGGATGCAGTACGCAACAATGTGGTATATTTCGACCCCGTAGCTCAACTCGATTCGTCGCAAAACCTCTTCGACGACGGCGTTGCCGCGATGACGTTCAAAGGTGTCCCCCATGCGGGAGAAGTCGGATTTAACACGGATAAGGCGCCGGTAGAGTGGGAAGCTGTCACGGTACCGATTGATCCTGCGGATGAATCTACAGGCGTGTACCTTGACTCTCTCTTTGCGATTGCCGCCGACTCGTCTAATAAGCGAGCTGCATGGGAATTCGTCAAGTTCGTGTGCGGCCCGGAAATGGCTCATGCCCGTTCGAAAACGATGGACGGCACTTTGCCTTCGCGTACCGGATATGTGAAGGAATTCAAGGGCAAGAGCATGGAAGCGTTCTATATGCTGAAGGTCAAGCAGGCTGACTCCATACGGCAGAGCGGTCGTGTTCCATTCAAGTTCTTCACGCTGTTCGATGAGCCGCTGCGGGAAGAGCTGCAAGCCGTTGTAGATAACAAGAAGTCAGTGGATGAAGCGGCTGCAGTATTGGAGGCCAAGGCGCAAGAGTTGCTTATACAAGCGCGAGCAGCGTCAGGTAAGAAGCCTTAAGGAATAGTAACGTGTTCTTAATTGATGTTAATGGAATGTTATGTGGTTATTTACCAATTCCTACGCTAAAATATCTAATCGATTTTATATTCAAGTAATTACATAGGAGGATTTATCATGAATTTGAAAAAAGCAATCGTCGCAACACTGGTCGTATCCAGCATGCTGACTACATTGGCAGGCCCGATTCCTGCGGGGGCCAAGGCGCAAGAACAGAAACAATCGGATCACCGGACGATTCAAATAGATCCGAAGCTTGCTGAAAAGCTGAATCAAGCGATAAAATTATTTGCCGGGAAAGATGTTGAATTGCAGAAGGTGGGCAAGCGTGAATTAATTTATAATAAGAGTAGTGCGGGTCTGGCAGAAGTTCGATCGGTAGATGGAAAATATTGTGTACAATTTGACAGTCTTAAGGATAAGGAAATTATCTTGTTGGTAGGCGGCCAAACCACGATCGACCAAATCAGCAAGCAGCATCAAGAAGAAGTCTTAAAGTGGTTGAAAGTAATAGATGCGAAATATGCAAAGTATGCAAAGAAGAAGTACGCCTTTGAACAAGAAGTTTGGGTGCGTAAACGAAACGTTAGAGCATATAATCCTCTTGACAGAGTAAAGCTATCTAAGGAGAAACAGTACGAATTGAAAGGAAAAGATTTCTCCACTTCCTCAATCGATTTTGATGATGATGGTCAACTGAAAACTGATTATCTCCGTATTGATTTTGATAAGAAAGAGCTTGATCCGAAATTGCTGTCAACAGTTATAGCTGCTGCTAAGACGGCGTTTCAACATAAATTTGAAATGACAAGTGCTCAGCTTGCAGTTAATGTATTCCCAATAACGGCTCATGGGAAAAATAAAGCAGAGGCAGCGTGGGTATTTCATGACGGCAAAGTTACGGTTTATGCGGATCCCAATACAGGAGAAATAAAAGGCATGTACAATGAGTTTGGAATAAGAGTACGAGATCATAAGGGAATTTCAGAAAAAGAGGCGAAAGAAGCGGTTGCCCCGTTAGCGAAGAAATTATTTAATATCGACATGAATGGACATAGCGTGAAATGGGATGAACACAGTAAGGATTATTATTTCACCAGCAAAAATGGCATGAATGTGAGAGCAGCGCTCGATGCGAATAAAAAGATTGTATACATATGCGCAGGGAAAGCTGCTGATGCGCAGTTCGACGGTTATGTAGCAGATATGGAAGTGAAATCTAAATAAACGTTGCAAATGAACCATTTAATTATATTTTGACTTAGTATCAGCGATATACCAGTGGTACGCAATGAGAATATGAATTTAAAAAAAGCAATTCTAGCGTCTATGATCGTATCCAGTATGTTAGTTGCCGTGGCAGGCCCGATTGCTGCAGGAGCCGAGGCTGCGCAAACGCAGAAGCAAACGGATAATAAGAAGGTTCAAATCGACCAGAAGCTGGCGGCCAAGCTGCAAAAAGCGGTAAAGCAATTCGCGGAGAAAGAGATAAAGTTGCAGGAGGCTGCCGAGACTACATTTGCTACAGATGCAAAGGTTACATCGATTGATGGAAAATATGTCGTCTACTTCGATTATAAAAAAGGAGAAGTAAGGCAGATCGACGGAACGATCCCAATCGATAAAATCAGCAAACAGGATCAGGAGAAGATCCTGAAAGCACTGAAAAGTGCATACGCGAAGAAAACATACGTCCTTGATAAAGAAGTGGTTCTGAGTCGCCTTTATGATGGTAAAAATGAAAAATTAAAAGATGATTATTTTTCGTATTGGTTGACAGGGAAGGATTTTGAGGCACATTGGGAAGCATCGGGTAAGGCGGAATTTGAGAGTAGAGTTTTAATAAAGCTTGCCAAGGAAGAGATCGATTCAAAGTCGCTGGAAACGGCAGCAAAAGCGATGAAAACGGCATTTGATCATGATTTTGAAATCACAGAAGCTCAACTTTATTCTAAAGGTGACAAAGTTCAAACGTTATCACTTAAGGATAATGATGTTTCACTTCAGATGGAAGCAAAAAAGGGAAAGGTCTTGAACGTATTTAATAATACAAGAAAAAAGGTAACGACCAACCAAGAGGTTACGGAAAAAGATGCAAAGGAAGTGGTTGCTCCGCTTGCCAAGGAATTATTCAATATCGATATTTCGGGATGTGAAGTGAAGTGGGACAACCTATTTAAAGATTATTATTTTGTTAAAGGTAAAGAGACGGTATTGCAAGCAGCGTTGGATGCTGAAAAGAAACCCGTGTACATCAGAACGAGCAAATAGACGTTAACTGTATTCGTTTTGCAGTAGTCTCATAAGAGAAAAAAAGCAGTCTATCCTCACTTGAGGAATAGGCTGCTTTTGCTCTATTAGCTTTACCATCCGCTTTGCGTTTACAACAGCTGGACAGACGACGAAATCGGCGTCCTTGTTATATTCGAAGCCTTCGCTTACGTTATTCCATTTGTGTTGTCTGTTCGAGCAACGCCAACAATTGCTTACCGTCGTCGGTGCTTCCCGGTGTCACCTCTAGGGCGGTAATGATTTCTTCTTCCGTCATTGCAATATGTTCTTTGTACCCAAAAAACGATTTGGAACTGCTCTTCCAGCCGAAGCGCGCATCTGGGTCGATGGCTAAGAGAATCCCCTTATGTGAGAGTAGCCGCTCGGCCTCGACAATCTGCTTAGCGATGCCAAGTTTATCGCTCACCGCACCTTCATGATCCGGCAAGAACTCCTCTACCGTCTGGCCAAGCTGCGCCAAATAGGCCAGCATGAATTGCTCGGCATCCGCTTGCTCACTTTTGACGGATGGTAGCTTAGGGAGTTTCTTCTCCAGCTTGGGATGATGTTTGGTGACAACTCGAAACAGTCGCTTGGCTGCACCACGCAATACGTCGAGCGGCCGTTGCTTTTGGCTGCCTGCCTGCGTGTGTGTTGCGTCCATAATGATGGATTTGCTTTTCACCAATCCCTGTTCCATGCACTGGCCAACCACATGTTTCAGCACATCTTGTACAGGATCTGTAAGGTCTGCCATAATACTTACAGTAGGAATGCTTTGCTAGTTCATGAATAAATCCAAAATCTACAGTGGCATGTATTTTGCGAAGTAGGTGGTTTTCTGGTACAAGTTTATATAACTCCGCATGAAACGATGCGGTTAATTAAGAAGGTTACAATAAACCGCTTACAAAACAAAGGATCTGTTGGAAAGGTAGAAAACTGCCGCCAGGTAGATCCTTTGTCAGTTACTATATTGGTAGTCGCGATCCGGCAACGGTTTTTCTCCGTTTCGCACTTGCACTTGCTGTCGCAATCTATTCTCCTTATTATGGAACATAAGAACTGCTTGCAAGGAGTGCTGAGGTCATGACACAAAAAATATTGATTGTCGAAGACGATATTCATATCTCGAAAATTATTAAAATGAACCTCAATCTAGTAAACTATGAGACCGCCGAGGCTTACGACGGCTTGGAAGCGCTGGAGGCGCTGAAGCGGGGGCCGTTCGACCTCATCCTGTTGGATGTAATGATTCCGCACCTGGACGGATTCGAATTGATGGAGAAAATTCGGCCCTACCGCATTCCGGTCATTTTCCTGACGGCGAAAAACTCGATATACGACAAGGTCAACGGATTGAAGCTCGGAGCGGACGACTACATCGTCAAGCCCTTCGAAGCGATTGAGCTGCTGGCCCGGATCGAAGCTGTGTTGCGAAGATATGGAAAAGAAGAGCGGCTGATGACGTTTCAAACGATTCAAGTGGATTTGGACAAAAGAGAAGTCATCAAACAAGGGATACCCGTCGAGCTAACACCGAAGGAATACGACTTGCTTATCGTTCTGCTGAAAAACAAAAATATTGCCCTCTCCAGAGAACAGTTCATCGAAAAAGTATGGGGATACGACTATTATGGGGAGACGAGAACGGTTGATATGCATATCAAATCGCTTCGCAAGAAATTGGATCTCCATGATCATATCAAGACGATATACAAAATGGGCTACCGGCTGGAGGACTAGGGATGAAGTTTTGGCAGAAAATTTATGTCTTCACGATCCTCGTATTTCTCCTCATCTTTCATGCAGCTTCCATCATGGTCATTGAGCGGAGCCATAACAAAATGCTAGAGCAAGAAATCAACAACGCGATGAGTCAACATATGAGTATCCATACGAGCGTTGAGGCGATTGTACCGATTTTGCGCATCTATGACTCTATTGATTACGAGAAAACGGTATTAACGAGAATTGCCAATGAATTTATACATAAAAACAGTGATCAACGGGTGTACCTGGATATCAGGGACAAAACGAACCGGCCGGTGTTCAGCAATATAAATTTTCCGCTGCCTGCTCAGCGCAACGAGCTGGACAAGCTGAAGGAGAATGAAATCCGTTATATTTTGCGGGACATCGACCAGCGCACGATTCTCTTTACTTCAAACCTGGCGAATATCAATCATAAACCTTATATGTTTACTTACATGGTAGATGTGACTCCCGTATATCAGGATCGGGTGGATCAATATCATTTTTTCTTTAAGGTGGATTTGGCTGCCTGCTTCCTGTTTATGTTGATTATGTTCTTCGTGAGCAGAGGATTGACACGATCCATAGACCGGCTAAACAAGACAGCGAAGGTTATCGCTCAAGGTGGCTTTTCGGAAAGGGTTCGATTGAAGTCCAAGGACGAAATTGGAGTGCTCGCCAACAACTTTAATGAAATGGCGGCAGTCGTAGAGGATAAAATTTCGGATCTTGAACGGCTCAATGAACAAAAGCAACGGTTTATCGATAATTTTACTCATGAGTTAAAAACGCCTTTAACTTCCATTATCGGCTATGCCAATTTTATGAGGACGACCAAGTACAACGAGGAGGTGTTCCTCGACGGCTTGAATGTGATTTATTCCGAAGGAAAACGATTGGAATCGTTATCCCTAAAGCTGATGGATTTGATTCTGCTTCAAGAGGATCGCTTCGAAATGGTGCCGCATGAGCTCGAAGCCATTGTTGCCGAATTTGGCCGGCGCTGGAGATCATGGCGAAGGAGAAGGGGATTTGTATCGTCACGGACTGCGAGGAAGGGAGCTTGCTTGTCGATCCTGACCTGATCAAGGTGCTGATCTTCAATCTCGTAGACAATGCGATCAAAGCTTCGACCGAGAATCAGACCGTTGAGCTGCATACTTTCTGGCGCGGCAGCCATTATATTGTTCAAATCGCCGATCAAGGCATCGGCATTGCTGAAGAGCATCGGGATAAAATCTTCGAGCCGTTCTATATGGCGGATAAAGCAAGAACGAGAAGCAGTAACGGAGCGGGTCTTGGCCTCTCGATTTGCCAAAGTGTCGCCAGATTGCACCATGCCGACATTCATATTGCAGACAGTGAGATTCAGGGAACGATCATCGAAGTCGACTTTGCCCCGGTCCAATCGAAAGGCGGGGAACATCTGTGAAAAAATGGATTTTAGCGTTTATGTGTATGGTAATCCTTATGCTGTTGACCGGATGTGAAGGCTGGTTTAACGCGATCCCCAAGGATAAAGTGATGGTCAAACAAATCATGAAAGAGAACCCGGGCAACGAACCGGAATATGAAGGCGTGCTTTCTCAAGAAACAGCGAAGACGCTCAGTTTAAAAGCGATCAATACATATTACGAAATGAATGTGACATTGGATGAGCTTCGCTTCGAATCGATGTACGTAGACCAGAACAAGCTGACCGATCTATTGAACAGCCCGCGGCCGCAAGATGGTCCTGTAGTTTACGACGTCACAACCTTGCCCGATCGAATCCCAGAAGGGCAGTCTTCCTTGATCGATCAAATTCCAAGAGGACTGTATTATGTAACCCTAACCCAATCTGTGAAGCCCAATGAGGTATATGATGTGGTGCTGAATGCAAAAGACGGCGATATTGTCAAAATTTCGAGATCAGGCGGCAAGCAAAGTCGCGTGCAGGAGATTGCGAGAGATAAGGTCTTTGATATTGCGAATCGGTTCATTCAGAAAGAAGGAAGCTATCCACTGTCTGATTTGACGCTGAATCAAGACATGACGCGATGGGGTATGGATGGTGAAGCGGAGGTATTCTATACGAGCAAAGATAAACGAACGCTAGCATACAGTGTTACGGTAAGCTTTCATATGAACGCAGTCAGCGGTTTCAGTAAAGATATTATGGCGCTGCTGAACTATATCCGAGTTAAATAGCCAGACTCATAGTCTCCAGGTCGATTGCCTACAGCGATCGGCTTTTTTATTGTTAATTTTGGGGCTCCTCGCAAAGTATCTGAAATTACACCGAAGCCAAAGCTTCACTTTGTGGAGATTGATTTTACAACTTCTATACAAGTCCATCTAATTTCTCATATATCGGCTCATTATACTGATGGAGAACCGCGAGCGTGGTGAATACCATACTGTAATTGAGAGGAAGTGCCCAATGAAGAAGTTTTTGATCATCCTGACAACCGTTTTCTCTATGGCCGCCGTTTCGGCCTGCAGCAGTACCGGTAACAGCAGCGAAGACGGCAATAGAGCCGGAGGAAGCGCCAGTGATCATACAACCCAAACGATGCAGAAAGGTCATGCTGCCGAGTCGCCGGGAACTGAAGGAGCGATGCCGCCCCCATCCACTACGGAGAAAAAAACGGTAGTATTCTCTACCGGCTTTTCAAACGATTATTATAAGCTGGCAAAGCAGCAATATGAAGCCAAGCATCCTAACATTACGATTGAGCTGCAATCCGTCGAAAGCGATGATTCCACGATAGAACAAGATATGGAGAAATTCGTTAAAACGACGAATACGGCCATGCTATCCGGCAAAGGTCCCGATCTTATCAATTTGGATCAATTGCCTTCAGCCGATTACATCTCCAAAGGTTTATTAACCGATATGTCCAAAATCATCGACAAGGATTTTAAAAAAGAGGACTATTTCAATAACGTGCTGGATGGTATTAAGGCCAACGGTGGAATTTACGGGATGCCGCTATATTTTTTCGTTTATGGTTTAATGGGAAACCAGACATTCATCGAGAAGAGCGGAGTTACATTCGATGATACGAAGTGGACTTGGGCCGATTTCTCCGAAACCGCCAAACAGTTGACCAAGAATGCGGATAAAGAATATTATCGATATGCCTTAGGGGGAATTGCGCCCGAGCACATGTTGTCCAAATTTGTTAATGACCAATACGGTTCCTATATAGATCAAGTCAATGGGAAAGCAAAATTTGATACAAGCAACTTTATTAAGATGATGAAGCAAGTGAAATCTTTGTACGACAATAACATTATTAGTTCAACTGAATTTTCTCTAATTTTCAACCTGGTTCAAATCAACTCACCAGCCGATTACATACGCACGTTAAGGCAAAGCGAGTTCGGGGGCAATATTGCTTACAAGTCGAAGCTCTACTTGAGTCCGAATCCGGAAGGGGGGAAACCCGGAGCCACGTTCAGGACGTATATGACGATCGGCATCAACAACAAGTCATCTGTTAAACCGGAAGCTTGGGATTTTGTCAAGTTTATGGTATCTGAAGGAATGCTATCTCAAGCGAAAAGCACAGGTTTCTCCATTAATAAAGCTTCCTATGAGAAGAGAGCAAAAGAGCTGCTGAAAACGGGGAAGGTGGAATCCGATCAAGAAGTCGGCCCTATGAAAGGCCAAGTATTCGAGATTACCCAAAAGGATATTGACGATTTGGAGAAGTTCGTGAACGGAGCCAACTATCATGTATTGGAGAAGCTCATGAGCGGAACCATTTCTCTTGCTTCTTCGTCTCAGAAAAGTACGAACAAAATCGATCAAATTGTGCAGGAAGAATCGATTGCTTATTTCAGCGGGCAGAAAACCCCGGAAGCTGTGGCCGAACTGATTCAAAATCGGGTAACCACAGTACTGAATGAGTAAGCTGCTGCGCAATGAAATGGCCGTGGCTGCGCTCTTCCTGTCGCCAAGCTTGATCGGCTTTGCCATCTTTTATTTGATTCCCTTTATCATGGGGGTTCTGTATTCTTTCCAGGATAGCCCGGGGAACGGCTCTTTTGTCGGATTGCACAATTATGGGTCGCTACTGGAGAGCGCTTCCTTCCGCAAAGCGGCAGCTAACACTTTTCTGTTTACCGGTGTATGCGTACCGCTAATCGTTGCTCTATCTCTATTATTTGCCCATCTGTTGAACCAGCGGCTTTTTATCCGGAATTGGCTGCAAACCGCTTTTGTATTGCCCATGGTTGTACCTGTCGCATCCATTGTGATGATATGGCAAATCGTATTCGACTGGAACGGAACGTTAAATGAATGGCTGCAAAGCTTGCATTGGGGACGGGTTGATTGGATGAAATCGGACTGGGCTATCGTCGTGCTGGCGGTCGTATATATATGGAAAACTATCGGCTACAACATCATTTTGTTTTTGGCCGGCATGCGGAACATCCCAAAGGAATATTACGAGACGGCGGAGATCGAAGGTGCGGGAAAGTTCCATCAATGGGCTCATATTACATTCGTCTATTTAACGCCAACGATGTTTTTCGTCGTTCTCATGTCCATTATCAACTCGTTCAAAGTGTTCCGCGAAACCTATCTGATTGCGGGCGATTATCCGCATGATCAAATCTACATGCTCCAGCATTATATGAACAACATGTTTCTATCGCTGGATATTCAGAAGCTGACCGCTGCGGCTGTTGTTATGGTAGGGGGCATCCTGATTTTCGTGAGCTCCATGCTGGCCATAGAGCGGCGTTTCTGGAATTTTATGGAGTAGGCGAGGGGGAGTGGAAGTGGCTGTATTTCGTAAGCTGGTGCGAACAATAGCGCTTTTCCCGGTCGCTGTGATCATGCTTTTCCCGATCGTAGTCACATTTTCGAATTCATTGATGACTGAGGAAGAAATTAACCTTAACTATGATCTAATCGGCAAGATGGTCAAGACTTCGGTGGGAGAAGTCAGCTCCTTTATTAATCTTAAGCTGATCCCTGACTGGGTATCGTTTCATCAATATATGGAAGTGCTGATTGTTAAGCCCGTGTTTTTGCAAATGTTTTGGAATTCCGTGTTCTTGGTCGTACCGATCATTGTCGGACAGGTCTTTGTTGCATCTTTGGCTGCCTACGCGCTGTCAAAGCTGCGGTTCAGGGGGAGGGATAAGCTATTTTTCGTTTATTTAATCACCATGCTGATGCCCTTTCAGGTTACGTTAGTCCCCAACTACATCATTGCGGATGAGCTCGGAATCATGAACACCGAATCCGCGATTATTTTGCCGGGAATTTTCAGCGCTTTTGGGGTGTTTATGCTGAGACAGTTCATGCTGCATATCCCGCAAACGTATATCGAAGCGGCGCAAATGGATGGAGCCGGACATGGGAAGATTTTTTGCAAAATTATCGTTCCATTGATTCAGCCGGGAATCGCTGCATTAATCGTATTGTTGTTTGTTGACAACTGGAATATGGTGGAGCAGCCGCTCATTTTTTTGGAGGATTCCTTCAAGCAGCCGCTATCTTTATACTTGTCGCGTATTCAAGAAGGAGCCCGCGGGGTAGCTTTTGCCGCATCCGTCATCTATATGGCTCCGATGGTTTTATTGTTTTTGTATGCAGAATCCAGATTTGTCGAAGGGATTCAGCTGTCAGGAATAAAAGGATAGACCTTATATGGGGTGAACGGAATGGAGTTTCAACAAAGTGAACAGGCAGCAATGGGACGGAAACGAACCATACGCCTCGTATTTGGCTTGTTTATCGGCCTCTTGATTGGATTTACGCTATTTAGCAATACATTAGCGACACTGAGCTTGCCCAAGGTGGTGTTGGCGTTGCCGTCCAGGGGACAGCTTGTTCATACGTTTACGGGCAGCGGGGTGTTGAAATGGAAGGCAGAAGCGCGCTTATCGAACAAATCGGGGTGGAAGGTCGAGAAAGTACACGTTAGGGAAGGGCAGCTTGTGAAGAAAGGACAGCGGCTCGTCTCTTATGAAACAGAAGCGGCCGAACAGCAAATTCTGGACGAACGGGCGAGTCTGAAAAAGCTGAAGCTTTCGCAGGAAGGGCTGAAGCGCGATTTTATCGAGGCTTCACACAAAGCGGACGAACAGGCGATTGCGGCAGCGAAAAATGCACTTGGTATCAGTGAGATCGATCTCGAGGTTCAGGGGCGACGAATTCAAAAGCTGCAACATGATTTGAAAGCGAACGGCAACCTGGTTGCTCCATTTGATGGGATCATTACGACGATCGGTGTGACGGAGGGGGTGCCTTCTGGTGGAGCTCCCGATGTCGTCATCTCAAACAAAAGCCTAGGATTCCAGTTTGAATTCCTTGCGCCTGCTCATATAACCGCATCGCTGCAATCGGGCGAGAGCTTGAAGGTGCGGGTGGAGGGAAGCCAGGCTCTTCAAGTTGAAGGCCGAATTGAACATATCCAAAGTGCCTTTTCCAGAAATCAGGCCGGTGCTCCGGATGGAAAAGGAACAAATGCCGAAGTTGCCATGAAGTTTATACGGATTACGTTGAAAAATCAGGATATAAAAGGCGGTGAGAATGCTCAGGTCGAGTTGACGAAAATAACGGGCGTTGCGCTCCTCGTACCCAATAAAGCGATCCGCGATGACGGCGGCGGAAAGTATGTGTTTGGAATCGAGGAAAAAAACGGCCCGCTCGGCAACGCATTTTACATTCGGAAGCTGCCTGTTACCGTTATCGATTCCAATGAATCCGTATCGGCCGTAACCGAAGGACTATTCGAAGAGGAAAAAATCGTCACCGAGAGCAGCGAGCCACTTCAGGTAGGCGATAAAATTCGATTATAATCAACTTTTCTATTGATTTCTCAAAGTCGGAGATCAGTTCAAGCCTATAATCTCCTTTTTCCCCAATCGTCGATCTCATGACCTGCTTCTCCTCGTGGCTCCATTGCTAAGGCAAGCTCTCCAGCATATATCCATAGTCTTGAACTTGAATGGTGGCCAGAGGAGTGCGCAGATTGTGGGAACCCTTGACATCCACTCCGCTTGCGCCTTTTCGAGGATCTAGGCGACTGTTCTTGCCATTACAATCTGGTTGATACAATTGTCTATTGACAGCAATGGGATTTATGTGCAAAATAAAATTGATTGATCGACCAAATTAAAAAACAAACGACCAATTAAATAACGGTGGAGGTTCTGATGGAAGACAAACAATCTTTTATTGCCGAAGCAAGAAGAGAACAGATTATTCAAGCATGCATTAACACACTTGAGGAACTCGGCTACACCAATGTCAGTTTAACCAAAATCGCTAAAACAGCAAAAGTAAGTACAGGGTTAATTTCGTATCATTTTTCTGACAAAATGGATTTAATTAACCAGACCTTGCTCTACTTGCTTAACAAAAAGTTGGATTTCATTAGTGAAAAGGTGGTTCAAGAAGAAACACCTAGTTCACAATTGAAAGCCTATATTGGAGCCAGCTTGGCTTATCAAGTAGCCAACTATAAAAATAATATCGCATTAATTGAGATTATATTTAATGCTCAAAACGAAGAAGGAATTCCTTACTATAGGGCCGATCATGGAGAAGAAGAGGATCCATTACATTCATTGCTCAAAGATATTCTAATCGAGGGACAACAAAAACAAGAGTTTTCGAATGAGTTTGATGTTGAAATGATCTGTGTTGTGATTCAAGGTGCGATTGAAGAAAGTATGCTTAAGCACAAAAATTCCTTTAGTTTTGAGAAGTACGCTGATGAGCTAACTAAATTAGCCTTGAAAGTCGTCTTGTAACATCCATTAAGGTTGGAGGTAACAATCATAATGAACAATACATCCACAATTGGTATGGGCTTCTTGGAAAAATGGATTGCAGCATTATTTCCTTTTGTGTTAGGAACGATAGGCTGGTATCTTCCAAAGTTGTTGGAATTCGCAAAAAGGATACCTTTCTTTTCCGATTCAAAAGTCATTAAACTTTTACTTTCATTCAGCCCGTTTTGGGCGTCTGTGATCTTGATGATCGCAGGAGGAGTCATAGGCGTTCTCTTATCACTAACAGTCTATAGTGAAGCATTGAAAATGAGCATAAGAGATCAAGAAATACGGATCAATAAAGATAATATAGAAAAGAGAATCAGTAAATCTGAGATAAAGGAAATCTTTATGGAAGATAATATTGTCGTTATTACGGGAACAAAGGGACAAGAGCTTTTGAGCGAAAAGACAGACATCAAGAAGGAAAAAATACGAGAAATCTTCCTGTATCATCATTACCCATGGAGTGAACAGGATCCGTATAAAGATGAATTCAATCTTTGGACCCTGGATGATCATGCATGTGGAGAAAATGCGAATGCTATCTTATATGAACGTCGAAATGCAATTAGGGAAGGGGATAAGAAAAAGGCCACAAATTTAAAAATGGACTTACGTGAACTAGGAATCGTTGTGAAAAATCAGGGCGAGAATCAATATGTACGAAAGATCAAATACTAATTTCCTATTGATTTCCACAAAGGTTTATGTAAAACTATAGAAGTGAAATTTTAATTCCACTTTTTTCCTCGAAAGGAGATGTTTTAAATGGCTGCTTATATGGTATTGGTGATTTTAACTTAGCCGAATATCGGGCGTAGTAAATTCCAATCTTTGATTATAGCTTGGAATGAGACAATCGGGAATATTACCCGTGTTTCTTTGCTATGCCGTAAACAGTAACCTTTCGTGAATACTGCTGTTAGCGGGATACGATGTAGGTCGTATCCCTTTTTGATTATAAGCCGACTTTTGGCTTGTCGCCGCGAAACAGCAGCTTCTTAGGAGGCTGCTTGTTCGCGGTATTTTTATGCCCAAAAACAACATTAATTTTAGGAGAGGATCGGCTCAATGATTGATTTAAAACAATACGGCTATATCGAAGCCGAGACGCCGCCGATAGGATTAATACCCGGAAGGGTTACGGAACTTCAGCGGGACCAATATACCGTCATCACCGAACAAGGAGAAGTGACGGCTGTATTGAAGGGTGCATTCTACCACTCTGTGGGGACTCGAGAGGAGTTTCCGTGCGTTGGCGATTTTGTTTTTCTACAATACAACGAAAGCGGCGCTTCGCGCATTGCCAAATTGCTGCCTCGCCGCTCGAAATTTTCCCGCGCTGATTATTCGGGACACGCAGCAGGGTATGCCAAAACCATACTGGAACAAGTCGTAGCAACGAATTTTGATTACGTATTTATCGTGTCGTCCCTAAACTGGGATTTCAAGGTCAGCCGCATCATGCGCTATCTGACACAGACACGGCAGAGTGGTGGCCAGCCTGTCGTAATTTTAACAAAAGCTGACTTGGCTCCGGATTTCAGTGCATCGTTAGCTGAGGTTCAGAAAATCGCCCCTGGTGTGCCGGTACACGCAGTTTCCAGTCATACCGGGAGTGGTTTAGACGAGTTGAGTGAATATCTGCAACTAGGAAAAACCGTGGTATTCCTCGGCATGTCCGGCGTTGGAAAATCCTCGCTGCTAAACGCATTGATGAATCAGGATGTAATGACTGTCAAGGGTATCCGCGAGGCCGACAGCCGGGGTCGGCACACAACAACGCATCGCCAGCTTTTCATGCTCCCTTCAGGCGCGATGGTTATTGATACGCCGGGAATGCGTGAACTTGGGTTGTTCAGTGCGGACGACGGGATCAGCGCGGGATATCACGATGTGGAGGATTTATTCACACAGTGTCGCTTCAGTGACTGCCGCCATCAGACGGAGCCGGGCTGCGCAGTTCTTGCCGCTCTTGCCGATGGATCATTGGCGCCAGAGCATTGGGAGCGTTACCTTGTACAGAAGCGTGAAAACAAGTTTGTGGATGATAAAACGGGGTATCTCATAAATAAACGGGCGTGGCAAAAGTCGATTGCCATGCAACATAAGGGTAAAAATGGAGGACACAAGAAATGAACAACCATGATGAAATGTTTGTAAAGCCCGAAATACTGGTGCTTGTTGTGAGTAAAATGCTCGGCAAGACGATAATCCGCGCAGATTATCAACTTAAAGAGTTGCAAGGCGGGACAGTAGGAGATGTTCGGCTTGTAACGGGCATGGCTGAAACTTCCGACGGTGAAAATCTGCCGTATAAGGTAGTTTGGAAAACACAGGAAAAATGGGAGCGTTATGGTGATCCGGATTCATGGCGAAGGGAATACGATCTCTATGCATCGGATTTCAACAAGGTTTTCTTCGATTCGTTCCGTTGTCCGGAGTGTTATCACGCCGAAATAAATGGCGATGAGATACAGCTATGGATGGAATATATTGATGGTGTGTCAAGTTTAAATCTGACCTCCGAAATGTATGAACGTACAGCCAAGGAATTGGGGCGGTTTCAAGGCAAGCTGTACGCTGAACAACCAAACGTATTGCAGAATTTGACCAATTTAAGCAAGGTTGAGTTTACAAAAAACTACTATCTGCGGTATCGGTCATGGAATGTTTTGTATGATTACATACGCTCCGACGACTGCGAAATCCCGAAGCACCTATGTAAAATGCTTATAGACTTAGATAACAATTCGGACGAAATATTCAGTCGCATTGAAAAGCTGCCAATCGTGCTTTGCCATAGAGATTTTTGGGTGGCAAACATATTCTACTCGGAGAGTAAAATCGTACTGATCGACTGGGATACCGCCGGATGGGGGCATATGGGCGAGGATATCGCGAGTTTAATAGCGGACGAAGCGGATGTCTGTCATATGGTTGAATACTACCAAAGATGCGTTCCGGCGTATTACAGGGGTTTTTCGGAATATGCGGATGTGTCTCACAACTCCGATCATTGTATTTATGAACTAATCCTTGTTATGTTCGGATACAGGCTTGTGGAGTGGTATAAATTCGCTGAGTCGCCCGAAGATAAATCAATGCACCTTAATACCTTGCAAAAAATCTATGAGATGAGAAATTTGTAGATCCTGTCTAATAAATCCTTCTGCTATGGAAATGGCATACGCCTACTTCGTAGCATTAGGATTTTTTTGTTCAGGCAAGAACATTGCCGACATTCATGATGAAATGAATCAATCGATTTGTCAATAGAAACTTACAGCTTATGTTGTGAGTTTGTTTTTTTTATTAAAAGCAGAATAAAGATGGAATTGAAGCAATAGAGATAAACGGTGTTATTTAACAAATGTAAAAAACTGGAATGAAAAAGTATCATTTTAGTCTGAAATCCATTTATTACTTACCAAGATGGATACGCCAGCATGTAAATGCTAGCTATGCATAAATTTCATTTGTTCTAGGAGGATTTGATGAGAAAACTCAAGAAGTCACTTCAGGTTTTATCTCTTACGGTGGTAACAGCGGTTGTAGTAGCTGGCTCGCCATCTTGGGCACTAGCCCAAACTTCAGAGCCAGTCACCACACCATCGGAGCCAGTCACCACACCAACAGAGCCAGTCATCACACCAACGGAGCCGATCATCACGCCAACAGAGCCAGTCATCACGCCAACGGAGCCAGTCATCAAACCAACAGAGCCAGTCATCAAACCATCAGAGGAAGCCATTACAGAGCTAAATAATCTTCTTGTTCAGCGAAATTTTGAAGTAAAAGCGCTTGGAGATATATGGGCGGAAGGCGACCGAGAACGTAGATTCATAAATGCTCGAAAAATATATCAGCCAACAGGTTTATATGCAAAACCCAATGAACAAATTAAGATTGAAGTTTCAGGTGACAAACCAATTACAGCGGTTATTGGAATACATCGTCATGATAAAGAATGGGCGCTTTTTTATCCATTACAACCAGGCATAAACACAATTACCTCACCAAATGGCGGTTTGTTATCATTTGATAACAGCAACAATGAAGGTAGTATTAATGTAAATGTAGTGAGCGGGGGGAGTCCTGTTCCATTCTTTGTATTAGGCAAGAATACAAATGCGGATTGGCAGGCAATGATGAATGCATATCCTAATGCACCTTCTGTTGTTCTTCAATCAGAAAGAGCTCTCTTTGTCTTCTATTATGCTACTGCTAGAGATCATATCTTGAATCAAGACCCAACTACTCTTTTACAGACTTATGATAAGTTTATTACAGCACAGGATCAAATATCTGGACTATCTAGTTCTGATTCTGATCCTAGGCATCGGTTAGATAGGCATTTGATTGGCTTTATTGAATCAGAAAATACCATACCAGGAGCGTATGCATATGCAAATTGGGATGGGGCAATTATGCCTAAAGATACTGGAGCAAGTGCCGATGCTTTAGACCTTACAAGAACGGGTTGGGGGCAGTATCATGAGGCAGGTCATCTGAGACAACAAGCACCTTGGAATTGGGATGGGATGACTGAGGTTAATGTAAATATATATTCTATAGCCGCTAAGAAGGCTCTTAAGCCTACTGAACCTGCAAGATCCCCAGGCGAGTACTTAGCTGCTTTCACGTTTGTAGATCAGCCAACCAAGAATTTTGCAGACTCTAATTCAAAATTAGAAATGCTGTGGCAGCTTAATCTTGCTTTTGGGGATAACTTCTACCCACAGTTACATCGATTATATCGTGAGATGGCACAAGCAGATCTGCCAACTACAGATGATCAGAAAAAACAGGCATTTATTCTCAACACTTCAAAAGTAGCTCAATATAACTTGACGCCTTTCTTTGATAAATGGGGTTTACCTGCAACAAATGAAACAAAAAACAAGATTAATGCATTGAATTTACCTCTTCTAACCGCACCAATTTGGTTTGGGTCAGATTATAACATCATTAAACCGACTGATGGAATGGATAAGGTAAAAGGTATTGGGGGTATCATTGCCGCAACAGCAAATAGCGAAGAGACTTCACAGGGTAATGCCGCAGTATATGCATTTGATGGAGATACAAAAACTATCTGGCACAGTGCATGGAATAACCCAAATCAGTTTCCTTACCATATTACAGCGAAGTATGTAAATCCTACAACATTCACCAAGCTAACCTATCTACCACGACAAAGTGAAGAAAATGGAATTATTACAAAATATAGAATCCTAACTAGTCTTGATGGAGTATCCTTCAATGAGGTTGCCACAGGCACTTGGGCAAAGGACAAAACAGAAAAGACAGCCACTTTCACACCTACTCTTGCCAAATATGTTCGACTTGAAGTACCTCAAGGTGGTGGCACAAATGGTTTTGCATCTGCAAGTGAGATTAAACTCTTTGAAGCACCACAACCTGTTACAACGTATCTCAGCGATATTAATTGGTTTTCTGCCACAGCAGGTTGGGGAACAGTCCAAAAAGATCGTAGTGTTGATGGAAATACACTCAAGTTAAATGACAAGACCTATACAAAAGGTTTGGGCACACATGCTAACAGTGAAATTGTATACAAACTGAATGGGCAGTACACATCCTTTGCCGCGCTAGTTGGGGTAGATAGTGAGGTAGGTACTGTAGGTACTGTGGAGTTCAAAGTTGTTGTAGACAATCAAGTTGTATTCACTAGTGGCGTAATGAATAAAAATACAGCGGCAAAAGAGGTAAACGTTAATCTATCTGGAAAGAATGAGCTAAAACTCATTGTCACAGATGGCGGAGATGGTATAAATAGTGACCATGCCGATTGGGTAAATGCTCGTCTTATCAAATAGAATTGTTGTGTTGCTTTACTAGTAAGTGTCTAATAGCCCTCACCTTGTTATCGAGGTGTGGGCTATTTTGCTTTTCTTTATTTTCTCTGAACAACTAATAGGAAAGGAAATAAGGAAGATCGGGGATCTACAGTCTGGATTATGTGAACCAATATCCTAACGAAGTGCGAGCGTTTATCGGGCTGGATAGCAGTGTTCCCTCGCTGAGTGAACAGAAGATTGATTCGTCAGTGACAGAACCGATTAAATGTTTCCTCGACTTGGGCTTCGCCCGAATACAATTGAAACTGGGTGCTGACCCTTATGATGAACAAACGAAAGAACAATTGAACATTTTGATACGCAAAAGCATGTATAATACTACTCAATTAAATGAGGCAGAGAGCATGTATTCCAACTTTAATGCAACAGAAAAGCAATCTTTCTCTCCTAATTTACCTGTTCTTTTCTTTGTCCAAGCGCACCAGCCTGTGACGGATCAATGGATCCCCGAACATGAGAAGCAAATAAAGGATTGAGATTAATTGTAGATAAAGCATATAGCCTCTTATATAATGAAACTATCTTCAAAAATGAAGGGACTGAACTATGCGCAGATATCAATATTTTCAACCTAACTATTAAAATATAATGGAGGTAAAAGTATTGATTACTGAGTTACACACAGAACGTTTACATTTGAGAAAAATGAAGATATCGGATTCGTCTAGTTTGTTTAAAATTTGGTCTGATCCTGACGTAACTAAATTTATGAATATTTGTAGTTTTACTAATGAAAATCAAGCACTGGAAATGATTAATCTCTTTGATGGTCTTTCTCAAGAGAGTAAGGCTATTCGTTTCTCCATCATTAAAAAAGAGTCCAATGAGATTATTGGTTCTTGCGGTTATAATGACTTAGATTTTGAAAATGGCAAGGCAGAGATTGGATATGACTTTGCTAAATCATTTTGGGGAAGAGGGTACGCTACAGAAGCTATCTCTTCTCTGTTAGAACATGGATTTTCATCCTTAAAGCTGAATCGAATCGAAGCAAGGGTTGACCCCAGAAATGTGAATTCTATGAAGCTTTTACAAAAGCTCAGCTTCAGGTTTGAAGGAACACTCAGACAATACGAGAGAGTAGACGGAAAGTTTAACGATCTCAGTATTTATTCGAAATTAATATCAGATTGATTTTATTGAAGATATTAATAGTGAGGTAGGGGATTAATATGCCTCTACCTCTTCTTATTATCAAGGCCCGAGCACAGTCCAAGCATCGTTCGGGCCATTTTTCACATCTGGGTATTCATTTTGTGTCCACCATTTGACCTGATACTTCACTCCGTTATAAGAAACAATGTCACCTTGAACATAAATGGAGGAAGCGCTCCATGGAGCGGGGCAGGGGTCAACTTGAACTTGAACGGTACAAAGACAATCCCTAGGCTTGTTGCATATTGGATTGCATCAAACTCTGCTGGCAGTGTTTCGATAGGTAACCAAGGGCCGCCGTTATAACCGATCTGTATTTCGAGCAGAATAACGTCACCCGGAGATAATATTTTCTCCTTTTTATTTTCTTGAATTTTTCTGTTGCTAGCTGGACAGATAAAAGAAGCACGGATGAGTCGGAACGCAACTATCTTACAGACGAAGATCCTGTCGGGCAGCATATCTGACCTCCACCTCATGGACAGGTTGAATGAAGGAATGTGGGAGCGTAGTCTCTGTGAGACATGGGAGAGTTCAAACGGTCAACTTCTAAGGATACGTGAGCATTTAAGAGAAATGCGTTTCTACATAGAGGGAGTAAAACTTGACTTTTTAAATAAATTTTTATATGCTATAGCATGTATTTTTGTGAAAGAACATGAAACAGTATGGGTTCAATGATGTGACTATGTGAATTGGAATCAGGTGTACTGGAGTACTGGGGTACTATAGGTAAGTCAACATTCCATAATAATAATTGGGGGTGAAAACTATGGAATTGTGTAATTTAACGGGTTTTTTGATTCACCGTACGGATGTTAAAATGACCAACTATTTTACAAAGCAATTAAAGCCCTATGAGATGACGCCAGAGCAATGGAGTATTATCAGTGTTCTAGACGGGGATAGACCAACAACTCAAAAAGAGCTTGCGGAAGCAATCGACCGAGATCAGAGCACGGTTGTTCGAATGATCCACTCGCTCGAGAAGAAGGAGATCGTCAAACGGATTGTAAATGATACAGATAAACGATCTCATAACTTATATCTGAGCGATAAAGGTATACTACTCAAATCAGAACTACTGCCGGTTGTCATCGAAGCACACAAGCACGTGACAAGGTACTTAAGTGAAGATGAATTTCAGGTACTGGAATCTTTACTTGAAAAACTGTATGCAAGTGTTATGGATGACGGTTAGATCATCTTCGTTCCACGTTACCCGAGACGGTACGCACAAGACCCGACTCTATGGTCTTACGTCCATGAAAGCTTTAAAGAAACGATTTTGTCAAAAGAAATAATTATTTTTGTATATTATATGCTATAGCATATAATATACTCCGAGAAAGGGGGGATTTTCTTGGTTATTATCATTTTGCAAGTTATTATAGGATTATTTTTTATGTTTACTGGGAGTAAGATTATTTCCGGTAAAATGGCAGATGAGTTCAAGCGTTTCGGCATGCCTCCCATCTTTAATTTTTTGACGGGATTTATTGAGATTGCATCTGCAATCGGATTATTTGCAGGTATTTGGTTTCCAATAGCGGCTGTTATTGCAGGATTTTTACTAGCGGTTACGATGTTTGTCGCAGCCTTTACTCTTCTTGCTGTTGCTAAGGATCCTTTTCCAAAAGCAATACCGGCTATCGTACTTTGCTTATTGTCTATCATCGTCAGTATGAATCATTTGATCTAGTTTGAAAGCTAGTGATGATAAAATCCTTCTAACTTTGCTGAAGAAATATGAATAAAGTTAAAGGAAATAATATGTAACAATTTAAGTGAGGAGTTTTTTTAAATGGTTATCGATTGGTCAACAACAGCTGTCTATAACACAATAATGTCAGTTGCAACTGGTATAGGGTTATTATTAATGCTTCGATTTGAATCCCATTTAGCCAAAGGAAAAGTTGGACAACTAGAAGGTTGGGCTATAGGATTTGGAATACCCGGGTTTATATTAACGCTAACAGGAGCTCATATGACCCTTACTTGGCCCTTGTCAAAGATTGGATTCCCATTTGATGATATTATATTTGGTGAGTCTTCTCTAGGTTTTGGGGTTCTGCTTCTGGCTGCAACCGTCTTAATATGGAGAAAATCTAATCTATATGTAAAACAAGGCATTAATATGAACGATACGAAAATAGTATCCAATACATTAAAGGCGGAATTACCGTATTTATTAAAACCAGTATCTTATTTTGCTGCAGCAATGGGGCTAGCACTCATCTCAATCGCATTTGCAGGTATTGGATTTCAATTATTTGCAGCGCCACCAGAAGAACCAATATCAGGAGCTTTTGCTGATTATCCAATGTTGGAAGCTACTTTTATGTCAGGATTATTCGCGATTATAGGGATTGGAGCTGTATTATTTCCTTTTGCCTTAAACAAAGACGCAAATCGAAACTTTGCTAAAGTTATTAAATTCCTTTGGGCACTTGCAGGCATAGCCTTTGTTCTATTTGGAGCCATGAACTACTTTACACATATTGGATTGATTGTGAATACAATGCCCAAATAGTATTGAATGATATACAATGACTATCGCTCCCAATTCGATAAAATGTGGGTTGCATAAAAAGATAAAGGGATAAAAATTAACCTGCTATTAGTGATAGGTTGGTACAGTTACTAGACTAACATAGAAGCAGAATGCTTCAGCAGGGGACTGAGAACGATAAATCAATTGCATTAAGGCTGCCACAAGGCAGCCTTTTTCTCATCTAACGGGCAAATTAGTTGGAAATGAGAGCGATTATCGGGCTGGATAGCAGTGTTCTCTCTCTGTGTGAACAGAAGATTGATTTGTCAGTGACAGAACCGATTAAATGGTTCCGTGACTTGGGCTTTGACCGATTACAATTGAAACTAAGTGCTGACCCTTATGATGGACTGACTTAGGGGTTTACTTACAGAGCTGAAGTATAGGGTTATCGAAGATAATAAGTAGAAGAGGTAGGGAATGGATATGCCCCTACCTCTCTTTTATTTGATCAAGTTTTATTCTTTTAGCATGGACCGAGCACAGTCCAAACATCGTTCGGACCATTTTTCACATCTGGGTATTCATTTTGCGTCCACCATTTGGCTTGATACTTCACTCCATTATAAGAAACAATGTCACCTTGAACATAAGTGGAGGAAGCGCTCCATGGAGCAGGGCAGGGGTCAACTTGAACTTGAACGGTCACCGAGTTACTTGCCGCAGACAAATTACTAAAGCCATCCCGAGCCTTAACTGTAAACGTATATGAACCACTTGTTAATCCACTGATCGTGGCGGAGTTGCTAGTTGATCTTGCTTTAGCAAAAGGATCGTTATTTACGTAAATGTCATAGCCGATCAATCCAACATTGTCCGTAGAAGCTGTCCAATTCAGGTTAACTGTGCCAGAGGTAGTATTAACAACTAGATTGGTTGGTGCTAGTGGTGCTTCTGTATCGGTAGGTACAGCACCTGGCGTAGGTAAATTCGTTATAATTTGTTGCAAATTAGGTAGGGTACCGATTCTGTCATTTGCTATATCTGTAGTCGGGGTATTAAACGGTAACCATCTCAGTATTCTACGAACTTCATCTGGCGAATACGGCACGCCGAATTTGGCTTTAGCAATCCCTTGCAGTTGTAGAATCGCACCTACAACGACAGGTGAAGCGGAAGATGTTCCATTGAAGTAGTTGGTATAACCGGTTGTCGAAGCGGTACTTGTTGCACTTAAGGTAGCAACGTTCTCACCAATACCGTAGGCGTCGATTCGATTGCCATGGCTGCTGAAGCCGAGTTTGTAGTGAGGTGCAGTTGATGATCCCGCTCCAACAAGTATTGCTCCAGAATCTTTGAAATCGGGGAGATCTCGATTGAAGATGTATTTATTATCCTGCTTGTACTGATCGAGATCAACACCACCATTGGCTCCCGCTTCTACAACGACAATACCTAGGCTTGTTGCATATTGGATTGCATCAAACTCTGCCGGCAGTGTTTCGATAGGTAACCAAGGACCGCCATAACCGATCTGTATTTCGAGCAGAATAACGTCACCCGGAGATAATACTTGTGTGGCCGCTAAAATTGCTTCTGCTGTACCACCTGTCCGAACTAAAGAGGATACAATCGGAGTAGCTTTGTTGGCTAGCCCGATATTGCCGATACTATTGTCAACTGCGGATACAACCCCGAGTACAGCCGTACCGTGACTAGCATCTCCATCATTAGCGCCACCTGGTAGAAGCTGTATGTTGTGAGCGGCTAAATCTTCATGATTTAAAGCCCAATTCCACTCGATATCGGCCCACTTTGTGCCTTTGCCATCGCCACCTTCAAATTGCCAAGCATAGGGAGCGTTAGTACCTAGAGGATCTGCTTGCGCATAACTTTGCAAGGAGAAGCGCGGATCATCACTTGGAAGGACTGGTGTTGTGTTCGGAAGAGGCGCATTGGCCAATTCTGGTTTTTTACTTACGTATGCTTCCTCAACTAGCGGGAAGCTTCGCAACGTTTGCAACAACTGTTCGACGTCAGCACCAGCGGGGATTTTGGAATAATAATAGCGATCAAACACGGATGCAAAAGGATTAGCAGCTAAGCTCTTGTTAGCTGACGGTAAGAATTCCTCTGAGATTAGCGGATCAAACGATAATTCTGGTACAGCTGAGAGCGGAGATACTTCTTGTTGCAATTGAAGTTTTCCTTCATTACTTGGCAGGAAGGCTTGTTCTTTAAGTTTGACGACAATTTTTTCTTCAAATACTGAAGTTGCAGTGTTGGAGAATGATGTACTCGTTGGAAAGGACTGTCCACTCTCTGAAGCGTATGCTCCATTTGACCAAGTACCAAATGATAAAAGCACGGTCGTGGCTAGAACGACGGACAACGTTTTTTTTAATCGGGAATAAGTGTGTATAATAGTAATCTCTCCTTTCCATTCTCTTAAATTTTTCTGTTGCTAGCTGAATAAATAGGCTAACAATTGTCAGTATAAGGTAAGGTAAATAATGGATCAATTCCGAGGTAAGCGTAAACAACGATAGATATATACAGATATCACGTTAAAACTTCTATTTACTTTATTTCACATAGGTTCAGTAGGATATAAAATCGAATAATCCCCTTTTATTGTAATTAGCTCTTGTGAGAGCTAATCATAGTAATTTGAATGCGATAACGAGGTGAAATCTAGATATTGCAAACCAGTGATGGCAAAGGATTCAACGTTGAAGAATGTTCACAAAAAGTTTAGGTTTATCTATTGTAAATAGCTATGTAGAGGATAAACTAAAAGGGAGCATGCAAATTGAATCTACAGCGTGTGGAACAACAGTTTCATTCACGTTAATAATGTAATAGAGGACTACAAAGGCGTAGTCTTACTTAGAGCAAAGAGGCTTAAGGTTATATCATTCCTACTTGATAGGAAGCGGTATAACTTTAGGCCTCTTTATGTTTATTCTGGCTGTAATGGTTGCTATGCTCATTCCATGTAAATTGGTTCCAAAAAACTGCACCTAGAAATTTGAGGAGGGTACCCATGAGTATCGATAAAAAGATGATTGAAGAGATGGTTCGTAAAATCATCATGGAAAAAGTAGGGGCTGATGCTATTGAACAGAACGTTCATAGAGGTCCTGGAGGGATCACTTCTGTTAAAGTGCCAAATATGAAAGTAACAGAAGAGGATCGTCTCGATACAGGCAACCCGAATGATATCGTCTATTGTAAGGATCTTTTCTCGCTTAAGGAAAGTCCAAGACTTGGCTGCGGTATCATGGAGATGAAAGAAACAACCTTTGACTGGACACTTAACTATGATGAAGTTGATTATGTGATTGAGGGACATCTGGATGTTATCATTGATGGTACAAAGGTGTCAGCTGGTCCAGGAGAAGTGATCCTGATTCCGAATGGAAGTAAGATTCAATTTTCTGTGCCAGAATATGCACGATTTATCTATGTAACATATCCGGCTAACTGGGCAGAACAAGCGTAACATGCTAATTTCTTTTTGCCAGAGTTAAGCGGTTTATTTCGGAGATAACAATCACCAAGGACGAGGCTACCGACATGGAACGGCAGCCTCATTTTCTATGATCTCTGAATTGAACCGGGTTACGGGTCGTACCAAACCGTGAATATCGTATCCATTAGTTCTTGTAGGAAATGAGAATTTCTTTCCTAAACAGTTCTCCCCATTTAACGGGACCTATGAAAGGGTTATTTTCCATCTTGGTTCACTTCGTACTCGTCATGTAATCGCCACCACGTGTATGGAGGTGTTTGCGGCCACCCTTTAGGGGAATCCTCCCATTCCTCTTGACGACCATAAGGCGTAAGATCGAGGAGATTGAATCGGCTCTGATCCTGTCCACACCGCGTGCAGTCGTATAGTAGGTTCGAAACACACTATCGTCATTACGCAGGAAGATGCTCAAACCAAATCCCTTGCCTGCACCGCAATCGAAATTGAAATTGTCGCCGTTTGAGGAATACCAAGGGATAGTCCAGCCCATATGCTTTCGAAATGATTCGATCTGAGTAAAGGGTGCTGGCGAAACGAGTATGAAGGAAGTATCACGGGCGTGCAGATGAGATAGGTGGCCAATGTTGTCAACAAAGGATGAGCAGCCGCGGCAGCGATGATCAGAGCCTGGAGACATCATGAAATGATAAATGATGAGTTGGCGCCGTCCTTCGAAAAGATCAAGCAGGCTTGCAGTGCCGTTCGATCCTTCGAACACGTAATCTTTTTCAATTCTCACCATTGGCAGTCTTCTACGTTCCGCAGCAAGTGCATCTAACTCGCGGGTGAGCTCCTTTTCTCTGACGAGCAGTTTTTGACGGGCAATCTGCCACTCTTCTTCTGAAACGATCCGAGGCATTGAAGAAATGCTCATTTAATCCATTCCTCCCTATATGAGTTGGAAATTTAATTTTTCTTTAGGGGCTTTTGGCGATCACTGGTCGTTGCTGATTATCCGAGACATCTTGTATTTCAGAAAGAACACATACGGGGAGTTTATTGAGTCTGAAGAGAGAATCTCATCAAAAATAGCGTTGTTAGTAAGAGCTGTTGGTGGCATTGCATTAGGGATCGTAGAATACATGAACAAAGACGCTCTCACATAAGAGCGTCTGTTTTTATGATACCATTTCGAACAAATGTTCGTTTTTTGGAGCAGTTAAATTAAAATGGGTTACCTCGAATTTCCATATTATTAGTATAACTTATTAAAAATTATAAGTCTATATTTAATTTCCCAGGTACTTTATCATTGGATTACCTGGCCGGGGAAAAGGTGAATATCCGTTGACCTATACGGATGTTTGCGTTAGAGAAGAGGGATAACATTTGAAATTACATGTTTGGGATGTGAATTTGAAAATTCGCCTAATCGGCGAGGGGCTGTTCAATTTGTTGTTTTGGATGTACTTCCCTTTTATTACGGTCTACTTTAGCGAATCATTAGGTAAACAGACGGCAGGGATGTTAATGGCGATTCCGCCTCTCATTGGCATACTTGGCAGCATGGTTGGAGGGAGTTTAGCGGATAGGGTGGGACGTCGTCCCATGATGTTGGCAGGCGCCTCCCTTAAAGCGTGTATGTTCGCATTGTTTGCGTTGTCCAGTTCGCATTGGATTAATTATTTCGCCTATATTGGCATTGGATTAGGAGGTGCCCTCTATGGACCTGCTAGTGATGCGATGGTAGCTGATCTTATTCCCGATAAGGATCGACGTCAGGTGTTCGCCACGTTTACGACAGCTAATAATATTGGTGCTGTATTAGGACCCGCATTAGGCGCATTTTTTTTCTTTCAATATCGAAGTGAGCTGCTATGGACTTGTACAATCGTCATGCTGCTCTATACGATTGCAATCTTTCTGAGAATTCATGAGAGTATGCCGGGTACCAGCAAAAAGGTTTCATTACATGCAGTTTCAACTTCGATAAAAGAACAATGGAAAGGCTATAAAATCATCTTTCAGGATAAAATATTTGTTCTATATATTCTGGCAGGCGTTTTCTCTATTATAACAATCATGCAATTGGATCTGTATTTAGCGATATATGTCACGCAATATGTCCCGTCGCAACCCCTATTCACTTGGTATGATTGGACGCTCCGGCTTACGAGTACAGAAGTATTTGGATGGATTCTCGGGTTAAATGGGCTGCTATTCGTTCTATTTGTTTTACCCACTACAAAATGGTTAAATCGCTTAAAAGATCGAGACGTGTTCATTCTGTCATCCGCTTTGGCTGGGGTGGGCATGTTCGCCATTGGATTAACGACGCATATTTGGTTATTATTCCTTATCACGGTCGTGTTTACGTTTGGAGAAATCATACGAGCTCCGGTGACCAATAATTTTGTAAGTCAGTATGCACCTGCGAACGCGAGAGGGCAATATATGGGGGCATCGAGGCTGCAATTCACGATTGGGAGATTCGCAGCACCCTTGACCGTTATTTTATCGGCATGGGTACCTCCAATGGGGGTTTTTACTTTCATCCTTGTCTGTTCACTAATTAGTATTATTCTTTATATAAAACTTTTTAAGATCTATGCATATGATGAATCTGCATCTAGGACAGGAACTTGAAACACGTTCAAGCATCCGGTACAAACGCGCAATCTTGGGCTCGATTCCTTCTGGGCACATTCAAGTAAAAGCCCTATTATCAGGGTAGTCTTCATATTTGTCTTTGATTTAGGGAAAACATAGTGGTATGTTGGTACAAATGCCCTTATGGAATGGCTCGGCCTTTGGATGAGCTATTCCAAGGGGGCAACTCATCGGTGAGCCTTGATGGAGTGCTATCGAAAGAAGAATTGAGTCACATAGAAGCGAAGTTGTTAGCATAATACCAAAGGGAACCTCGGAAACCTAATGTTTTTTCCCTTTACTGTTCGCACTAAGTTTGAAGGTACGCGGGCTAGCCCCAAAAAGGCCATAGGTCTTCTAAGTATACCTGGCTGGATATCACCGTTTCCTTAAAGGAGGACAATATATTGGATGCGCAGTTTCTAGATTTATTGGCCCAGAAATATGATACGGAAGAAAAAGTCGTAACAGAAATCATCAATCTTAAAGCGATCTCCAATCTCCCCAAGGGAACTGAACATTTTGTCAGTGACTTGCATGGGGAGTTCCAGGCTTTTCAGCATGTACTCAGAAACGGTTCTGGTACCGTAAAAGAGAAAATCAAAGAATTGTTCCAAGAGGTTTGGACGGATAAAGAAATCAATGATTTTGCGGCGTTAGTTTATTATCCTGAAGAAAAAATACAGCTGGTTAAAGGAGACCTGTGCAATCAACAAGCCTTGAACCGGTGGTATAGACAAACGATTGAACAAATGCTTAAGCTCATTTCTTATGCCTCCTCCAAATATACGCGCTCGAAATTGCGTAAAGCTCTGCCGGAGCAGTTCGTATATATTATAGAAGAGCTTCTATACAAGACGGATTCTACCAACAATAAGGATCCTTATTATGAGGAAATATACCGGCAGATTATCTCCTTGGGTCAGGCGGATAAGCTGATTATCGGCCTTGCTTATACGACCCAGCGCCTAGTGGTTGACCATCTTCATGTGGTCGGAGATATCTATGACCGCGGGCCGGACCCCGATAAAATTATGGATACGCTTATCAACCACCATTCTGTAGACATTCAATGGGGGAACCATGATGTCCTGTGGATAGGCGCCTATGCGGGTTCTCTGGTCTGCCTTGCGAATATTATCCGGATCTGCGCCAGATACGACAATTTGGACATCATCGAAGACGTATACGGAATCAATCTTCGCCCATTGCTGAACTTGGCGGAAAAATACTATGATGACAACCCAGCCTTCAGACCGAAGCTGCAGCAAGGCCATAACGTATCGGAGCAGGAAATCCTTCAGATTACTAAAATCCATCAAGCCATTGCCATGATCCAGTTTAAGCTTGAAATCCCGATTATCAAGAGACGTCCTTACTTTCATATGTCTGAAAGGCTTTTGCTTGAGCAGATCGATTACGACAAAAATGAAATCAAGATCGGCGGAAAAACGTACCCGCTGGAAAACACCTGTTTCGCTACCGTAAATCCGCAGCAGCCTGAACAATTGCTGGAGGAAGAACAACAGGTGATGGAGAAGCTGCTGTTCTCCGTTCAGCATTCCGAAAAGCTGGCCAGACATATGAATTTCCTTATGAAAAAGGGCAGCCTTTATTTAAAATACAACGGGAATTTGTTGATCCACGGCTGCATTCCTTTGAATGAAGAAGGAAACATGGAAGAAATGCAGATTGAAGACAAGACCTATTCGGGTCGTCAGCTGATCGATGTTTTTGAATATTATTTGCGTTACGCCTTTGCGACTCCGGAAGAGACGGATGATCTGGCTACGGATATGGTATGGTACATCTGGACAGGGAAATGTTCCTCGCTCTTTGGAAAGAGAGAAATGACCACCTTTGAGCGGTACTTTATCCAAGATAAAGAAACCCATAAGGAGAGAAAGAACCCTTACTACCATTTGCGGGAAAATGAGGAGATCTGCCGGAAAATCCTGCAAGAGTTTGATTTGAATCCGGATCATGGACATATCATTAACGGGCATACTCCGGTTAAAGAAATTAGTGGAGAGAACCCTGTTAAAGCAAATGGGAAAATGGTCGTCATTGACGGCGGTTTTTCCAAAGCCTATCAATCCACAACGGGTATCGCCGGATATACCTTGTTGTATAATTCCTTTGGCATGCAGCTCGTCGCGCATAAGAAATTTAATTCAAAAGAAGATGTGTTATGTAACGGAACGGACGTATTGTCTGTAAAAAGACTGGTGGACAAAGAACTGGAACGGAAACTGGTGAGGGAAACCAATGTCGGGGAGAAGCTGCTGCAGAAAATCTCGAATTTGAAGAATCTCCTGGAATATCGCTACATGAAATGAAACAGCTGCTAAATGAAGCAACTGTTAAAGGTAAAAGAGCCGCCCGGGGGGTTGGTCAGGACCCCATTTAGAGAACATAGAAAAAATACCTAAGAAGCAAGCTGTCGTCGGTACTCTACTGGCGGCAGCTTCTTTAGCTTTCTTTGTGATTGAGGCATTGTCGTAACAAATGCCTTTCCTCATCACGTTTCTTCTTGCATCTCTCTTTCTATTTTGCTATATTTGATATTAACAAAGTGATATTATTAAAATGTTACTAACTATAAACTGAATGTTGAGGAACTCTTTTTGGAGGGCTGCACGGCTAGAATAAATAACAATGGAGGTAAAGAGGCTTGAATTTATTGGATCGCGATGGACTCACGGAACGTGAATTTCTCGAGCAGTACCGTGCCGGGGATTACGAACGGCCTTCGGTGGCGGCGGACGTGGTTATTTTCACCGTAACGAGAACGGAGGCGGACAGCTACCGCAAACTTCCAGAAAAAGAGCTGCGTATATTGCTCATTCGCCGCGGAGGTCATCCATTCTTGGGCAGTTGGGCGCTTCCGGGCGGATTCGTCCGGCCGAATGAGACGACAGAGCAGGCGGCGGTGAGGGAGCTGCGCGAGGAAACGGGTGTGGCTGACGTATATTTGGAGCAGTTGTACACCTTCAGCGATGTTGGAAGGGATCCGCGCACCTGGGTGATGAGCTGCAGCTACATGGCCTTAATTAACAGCGATCAGGTACAGCTGAAAGCAGGGGATGACGCTGTCGGCGCAGCCTGGTTCAAGGCAACCTATCGGCTCCTGCGTGAGCGTAAAGAGTTTATTGAGGATGGGTTTGTGAAAACGATGGAATACGAGCTCAAGCTAAGCAGCGAAGAGGAAGAGCTTACGGCAGTTGTGGAATGGACGATGACGTCAAAGCCGGCCTCGACGTCGACCTCCTACTCCATCGTATCAAATCACGGATTGGCTTTTGATCATGCGAAGATTATCGCTTGCGCTATTGAACGACTGCGGGGAAAAGTGAATTATACCGGCATTGCGCTGCATTTGATGCCGCACCTCTTTACTTTGACGGAGCTGCAGCAGGTTTACGAGGTGATCTTGGACAAAGAATTATTGAAAGCCGCCTTCCGGCGTAAAGTGGCGCATCTTGTAGCGGAGACCGATCATTATACTGAAAATGCGGGACACCGTCCTTCCCGCTTGTTTCGAAGAAATTTGGAGGAATATCGATGATGATATACAATATCGAGCAGTTAAGAAAAGCATATATTGCAGGTAAAACGTTCAAGTTTGTCTTCTTCTGGGGCCATACACCGCCAAAAGACGGCGGGGTTGACAAAAGCTGTTTTAGCCAATGGTGGATGAGCCCTTTCGTGGTAGAGGGACACGAGTATTCCTGTGTCGAGCAGTTTATGATGTCCGAGAAAGCAAGACTTTTTGGAGATGGCGAAATGTTGGACGCGATTCTTAAAGCTAAGCATCCTAAGGAGATGAAAGCCTACGGGCGTGCAGTTAGAAACTTCGACAAGGACATTTGGGACAATGAATGCTATGGCATCGTTAAAAGAGGCAATTTGGCCAAATTTTCGCAAAATCCGAAGCTTGGCGAATATCTCAAGTCAACGAAAAACCGTATTCTCGTCGAAGCCAGCCCACGGGATCGCATTTGGGGAATCGGCATGGGACAGTCCAATCCGGATGTGGAGAATCCACTAAAATGGCGTGGTAGGAACCTACTCGGATTTGTGCTTACCGAAGTGAGAGACGAATTACTGCGAGATTAACATCTACCGGATTTGTTATTGATGAAAGAAGAGGGAATGAAATGAAACGAAAAGAAATTGCTGAAGAAACATTACGAATACAGCGGCAAGGCTTCTATGAATATAAGGGGCGGCGGGTAGAATTCGTCACTGCACAAAAGCAATCCGAGGCAAATAGCAAGCTGATTACACCGGAACTGGGAGAGAAAATGGTACGGGGAATTGACGAGCTGCCTAAGTTGCCGCAAGAACCCGTTTATTCTGTCGCTAACGAGACCACAGTAAAGTCGATCTTGGATTTTGCGGAGCTAGGGAAAGGGCGCGCCGGCGTGTTAAACTTTGCTAGCGCAAAAAATCCCGGAGGTGGATTTTTAAACGGGGCGATGGCTCAGGAAGAAAGCCTGGCGGCCTCCAGCGGATTATATGAAACACAGCTGCGCAATGAACGTTATTATAAGGCTAATCGGGCCTGTAAATCGATGATGTATACGAATCACGCCATCTATTCCCCGGACGTAGTGTTTTTCCGTAACCAGCGGTTCGATCTTATAGAGCGGCCGGTGACAGCTTCAGTATTGACTCTGCCCGCCGTGAATTATGGGCAGGTTCTGCTTAAGGGAGAGGATCCCCGGAAAGCGAAATGTATGATGAAAGATAGGATGCGACTGGCCTTAGCCATATTCGCCCAAAAAGGCGATAAAAACCTCATTTTGGGTGCCTACGGCTGCGGTGTTTTCCGGAATGACCCGGTGAAGGTAGCAGGATGGTGGCGGGAGCTGCTGAAGGATGAAGGCTTGGGATACCTATTTTCGGAAATTCGTTTTGCGGTCTTAGACACTTCTAAAGAAGGCAAGTGCATTCATGCTTTTGAAAAGGAGTTCAATGGGAACAGAGGGTGAATCAAAATGAGCTTTATGGATGCTTTGGAGCAAATAATAGCTGAGCAGGAGCAAGAACGCGACCGTCTTCGAGTTAATCAAATCACCGTACGGGCCGACTATAAGAAAAAGAGTAAAAGCAATGTTTATCAAAAGGAAAAAGTTATTGAATATGGATTTGTAGAGCGTGATTTGGATGATGAGAATTTATATGGCAGGTTTGAGCTCTATTTCGCCGATCGCGACACTCTTCTCCAGGATAATCGGTTTGGAGATGAAACTGCTTTTGGTGAGCTTACAGATGTACATGCAGTTGCAACGGCAATCTTTCCCTATTTAGCAGAGCATTATCCCCGTTTTTTGGAGGAAACACCCTTTGCTATCAGCTATAACCCTATTGCAGAAGCTTGGATTATCGAGGGAACTCTTCCTCCGGGATCTTTTGGCGGTGTCATTTATATTGCTCTTGCAAAAGAAAATGGGAGGATGCTTATGATGTATGCAACAAGATAAATTACAAATGAAATGAGCAGATTTCAGCGAGGTAATAACACTCGTTGTCATTTTCATTTGACAAGAACATAAGGAATTAGTTATATGCAATTTTGGCTTTCACAGAAAGAGATACGGCTGTCGGATCCCTTCCGCAAGGCAATTATTTTAGGGGATATTTATGGATTGGAAACATTTGATACTTACAAGTGTGGCTATTATAATGAACAAGTTAGTATTCATTTTCAGGAGGTAATGTTATGTCCGAATGTAAACTATCTGTCGATTATGATCAATACGAGGAAGGTGTCAAAATCGTAGATTTAATAGAGGAGCTTGCAGGCAAGGATGAGAGCTTGCAGCTTGAAAGTCTCATAATCGGTGACTGGGGCGGCGCCTATGAGGATGATTCCAGTGTAGTTGTCGAAGCTCTTGTTCGGTTAAAAGACCGCTTTACGCAGCTGCGGAACTTATTTATTGGCGATATGTCCTCTGAAGAATGCGAGGTTTCTTGGATTAATCAATCTAACCTAGGGCCGATTCTATCTGCTTATCCTGAGCTTCAATCACTCACCATTAAAGGGAGCACAGGTCTTAGTCTTATTCCGGCTCACCACGACAAACTAGAGGAGCTTACTATTATTTGCGGCGGGCTTGGAACAGACGTCATTACTAGCATAAGCGAAGGCAGTTTCAAAAATTTAAAGAAGCTGGAGCTTTATTTAGGGGTAGAGGAGTATGGATTTGACGGAAGTCTCGCAGATGTGCTCCAGTTGATTGAACCTGGAAAATTCCCTCTGCTTTCCTATCTTGGGCTCAAAGACAGTGAAATTCAAGACGAAATCGCTATTGCAGTAGCCGATGCACCGATTCTTGATCAATTACATACGTTGGATCTTTCTATGGGGACGTTGACAGATAAGGGAGCGGAAGCTCTTATCAATAGTGAAAAGATAATGAAACTGAAGTCGCTTGATTTAAGCTATCATTACATGTCGGATGAAATGATGAATCGTTGGAAGCAGTCAGGCCTCAATGTAGATATCAGCGATCAACAGGATGCTGATGAAGACGAGGATTATCGCTATCCTTCATTGACGGAATAACGATGAAATCGATGATTATCATTGGCAATTCCGGCAATAGAAGAACAACCGGACTACAAGCAGCAAGAACTCGGCTGGGGTTGCCCCCAGCCCTTGTTTTGAATTATATAGATGTGTTGCAGGGAAAAGCATCCTTGAGTTCGGTTGCACAGAGCTTGGGGCTAACGTTTGATGAACCTCCATTGCTGCGGCTTGACGCGCCTGGGGAACATTTTGAAGTGGAACGTGAGCTTATTGCACTTGGCGCCCCTGATTCGGCCAACCCCCATATAGACGAGCGATGGCTTAGATATAACAAGAGCGTTGTTCAGCCTATCTCGGTAAGGATGGCCAAAGGGTTGGAGGAGAATAAGGGAGAGCTGTATCATCCTTCCCAGTGGTTTCGTGGGTATTGCAAGCTGTTATCTCAACTGGACAGGGAGGCAGCACAGCTGTGGAATACGCCACGTTGGATGAATGCTCCCGAGGATATAGCCGCAATGTTCGATAAAAGGTATACTCACCAGATCTTATCATCGGCTGGATTACCGGTACCTAGAAGATTAGCTGCACCGGAAGACATACCGGATTACAATATACTTCGGGATGTTATGGCAAAAGAGCGGATATATCGTTTATTTATTAAGCTAGCAACGGGTTCCGGCGCATGTGGTGTAATCGCGTATCAGGTAAACCCCATTACAGGTGCAGAGTCGGCCGTGACTACGATAGGTGTGGAGAACTATCTACGTAGACCTCCTATATTTTATAACGTAAAAAAGCTGGTGAACTATAAAGAACGCCAAGTCATTCGCCAAATCATCAACTGGTTATTGGGACATGGCGCTCATGTAGAGCAATGGATTCCAAAAGCGTCTTATCGGGATCGCACCTTTGATATCCGGCAACTTGTCGTAGCAGGTAAAGCGTGTCACAGTATTGCAAGGGTAAGCAGAACACCTATAACGAATCTGCATCTTGATAGTGATCGAATGAGCTTGGATGAAATCGGCTTGTCTGACAATCTTCAAGCTGCCGTGCGACAATGCGCTGAACAAACGTTAGCGGTATTTCCACGATCAACCGTCGCAGGCATCGATGTGTTATTGAGCAGCGGTTCCTATAGACCTTATGTATTGGATGTTAATCCGTTCGGAGATTTACTGTACCATAGTCATTATGAAGGACATGATCCCTATGAATGGGAAATGAGAATGGCTACACTCTCTACGACTATCTAAAATGGAAGAGGATCACCACGATGTTTAACATGAATGAAATTGTAGGCAGTCACGATATTCTCATGATTACGCTGGATACACTGCGATATGACGCCGCTGTGCTGGAGGAAGCAAACTGTCCGAATTTGTGCGCGAGCGGAAATTGGGAAAAGCGGCATACACCAGGCAGCTTCACTTATGCTGCTCATCATGCTTTCTTTGGCGGATTTCTGCCAACTCCGGCTACGACAAATAAGGCAGAGCATGTTCGATTGTTTCATTCGAAAAATACGGGATTAAAGACACATCCGTATACATGGCAATTTGATACAACGGATATCGTATCTGGATTGCAAGCTGTGGGCTACCGTACGATTTGTATAGGCGGAGTCATCTTCTTTACCAAAAAAGTTCCGCTAGCCAAAGTTCTTCCAAGCTATTTCCAAGAAAGCTATTGGCGGATGACCTTCGGGGTTACAAATCAACGCTCGACAGAGCATCAGGTGAACCATGCCATCAAGCTCCTGCATAATTCGAATCAGACAGAACGCCTGTTTCTATTTATGAACGTATCAGCGATTCATGGGCCCAATCATTATTTTGTACCAGGAGCAAAGAAAGACTCATTGGAGACACAGCGCGCAGCACTTCGATATGTTGACGGTGAGCTTGGTCGATTATTTCAGGCATTCAGAGAACGGGAACGGCCTGTATTTTGCATGGCGTTCTCTGATCATGGAACCGCCTTCGGTGAAGATGGCTACAACGGCCATAGGCTAGCGCATGAGGTCGTGTGGAACGTGCCTTATCGCGAATTTATTTTGTAAGGTGAGAGGAGAGAACATGATGAGCCATACGGTCTACCCTAATTACACGGATATCATCCAGAATTCGGAGGCTCTGCGCAGTTGGAAGGAAAACCTCACATCAGAGCCTTACCGATCATATCTATACGCTTATCCACACAAAACTTCCTATCGAGAATTGGAGAGGAAGCTGCCGCTTTCCGAACTGTGGAGCGAGGAAAAGGCAGATTCACTCTTTTTATATATGCATATCCCGTTTTGTGGAGCACGCTGCGGATTTTGCAATTTATTCACGTTGCCTGACAAGAGAGCCGACGTACATACCAATTATGTGGATGCTTTGGAGAGACAAGCTGCACAATGGGCTCCACTTATTCCGAATAAGCCGATTGCTAGATTTGCTATTGGAGGCGGTACGCCGACTTTACTCGAACCTGACCAGCTGGATCGGTTGTTTCATATTGCTCAACATGTGATGGGCATGAATCCAGCCCAAGCTTCCATCTCGGTAGAAACATCCCCCGAGACGATAACCACCGAACGCTTGGATATTTTAAAAAGCAGGCAGGTGGATCGGGTCAGTATGGGCATTCAAAGCTTCGTAGAATTTGAAGCGGACGCGATCTATCGTCCCCAAAAGCCGCAGGAAGTCGAAAGAGCTCTGAAGCAGCTCAAGTTGTACCAATTTCCGATCCTTAATCTAGATTTGATTTATGGCCTTCCCGGTCAAACCCATGATTCATGGATATATTCGCTGGATAAGGCGTTGTCTTACGACCCAGAGGAGTTATTTATTTATCCGCTATATACGCGCGAGCACACGATTGTAAAGCCAGAGCAGATAAGGCAGAGTGGCGAGGATCAGAGGGTAAGCTTCTATCGTGCGGCGCGGGATCGTTTGCTTGCACATGGATATACCCAGTACTCTATGCGCAGATTTGCCAAAGCAGATGCGATTTCGAAAAAATCATTGCTTCCGTATGGTTGTCAGGAGGAGGGCATGATTGGACTTGGCTGTGGCGCACGCTCTTACACAAGAGAGGTTCATTACTCCTCGCGATACAGTGTAGGTCGTTCAGCTACAGCAAGCATCATTGCCGACTACGTGGCTTCAGCCGACTACACCTATGCAGATTATGGCATTGTATTAAGCAAGGATGACCAGCAGCGACGCTTTATACTAAAAGCGCTGCTTCATACGGAAGGCTTGGCATTGAGCAGCTACGTGGAGCGGTTCGGAACGTCATCTCTCGTCGATTATCCCGAGTTGAATCTGCTTGTGCATACGGATCTTGCTGTTATCGAGCATGAGGTGCTTCGGCTGACGGATGAAGGGCTTATGTACTCCGATTCCATAGGAGATTGGTTCATTTCTCCGGATATTCGGGCACGTATGGAAAGCTGTGTACTATCATGAAAGCGACGATTTATTTTCGCGGGAGCTTGAGCTCATGCAATTATGACTGCCCTTACTGTCCTTTTAGCAAGAACACGGATAGTCCAGAGACATTGGCGAAGGATCGGCTGCAAGTGCAGACATTTGTCGATTGGGTAACGAAGCAAGAAGGAAGCGGGCATCAGCTGTCCGTTTTTTTCAACCCATATGGTGAAGGGCTTACGCATAGTTGGTACAGGGAAGCGATGGTTAAGCTGTCCCACATGCAGCACGTTCAAAAGGTCGCTATACAAACCAACTTATCCGCTAAGCTCGATTGGACGCGCGAGTTGAATCCGGTTACGGCTGCATTCTGGGTAACGTACCATCCTGGGCAGACGAAGGAAGAACGTTTTTTACAGCAATGCGGCAAGCTTTATGAACAAAAAATACCGTTCAGTGTAGGCTGTGTCGGTGTGAAGAGCGCGTTCAACTCCATTTCTTCCTTAAGGAAGGCACTGCGTGATGATGTTTATATGTGGGTGAACGCCTACAAAGATAAACCAGCATACTATTCTGCTGAGGATACAGCATTTTTGACCGATATGGACCCCTATTTTGTCCATAATGCCAGGGATTACGACAGTATGGACAAGCCGTGCCGTGCCGGAAAAAATGTGTTTTATGTTCAAGGAGACGGGCGTGTAAAGCGTTGCTATAAGGATCGTCAAGTAATTGGGAATTTGTATAAAGATGGGCTTGATGGAATCTCTAGAGAACGCTCGTGTCGTATGAGGCAATGTGATTGTTATATAGGCTATATCCATATGGAAGAGCAGCCGTTCGATTCTATTTACGGAGAACGTATACTCGAACGGATCGCAATATTATCATAAAGGGGAACTATGCATTGGTAGGAACGGCAATATGGTTAACAGGGATTCCAAGCTCTGGTAAAACGACAACGGCGTTAGCTTTGTCAGCGGCTCTTCAGGAAAGAGGCGTTAGGGTTGAATGCTTGGACGGCGATGAACTTAGACAAATGGTAGGACGAGAGCTTGGATTCAGTAGAGAAGATCGAATGGAGAATATTCGTCGTGCCGTCTATATTAGCAAGCTGCTGAACCGCAATGGTGTTACGACGATCATCTCCATGATTGCACCCTATTTGGAAATGCGAGACTATGCGCGAGCAGAGCTGGAGCCATACGTTGAAGTGTATGTGCATTGTCCCTTAGAGGATTGTGTGCGCAGAGATGTAAAGGGCTTATATGCAAAAGCAATAAAAGGAGAGATAACAGCATTTACTGGTATTTCTGATGTCTATGAAGCGCCGGTGCACCCAGAAATCACGATACATACGCACATAAACAGTGTGGAGTCTAATGTGAGTCAAATTTTAGAGTACTTGATGAAAAAATGAGAGGAGGGAATGGCGTTGATTGAGCATAGCAATCTTGAAGAATATCAAGATCCGGTAAATTACGATCTTGAATTTGGCGGTGAAATGGACAAATATCAATTCTATCTTGAGCTTGCTAGATCGAGTGCTGGAGAAGTGTTAGAACTTGCTTGTGGTACAGGCTTAACAACGATCCCCCTGGCGAAAGCCGGCATAACGATGACTGGTGTGGATATCTCATCAGAGATGCTCGCATATGCGCGGTTGAAGGCGGAGGGGTTGCCTGTTACTTTTATAGAAGGCGATGCCCGTACTTTCGAATCGGACAAGCGATTTTCGATGATTTATTTGACTGGCAATGCATTTCAGGCATTCTTACGTGATCAAGATCAGATCGATTTGCTCACGACCGTTCACAAACATTTACAACCCCACGGAATCTTTGCATTTGAGACTCGTAATCCGGAGGGAACGGATTTATCCGATGAAGAGGAGACAGAATGGGGATCATTTATTGATAAGGATGGGAATACCGTCAAGGTATCAGGCACACAATGCTACGATGCCAGCCAGCAAATCATGCATTGGGTCACGATGCGTAATTGGGGGGATAAGCGAACGACTTCCCGAATTGCTTGTCGGTTCACGGATCAGATTACGCTGCATTCTTTATTAACCCGTCACGGATTTCGCGTCGAACATCAATATGCTGACTGGGATAAAACGCCTTTCTCTCCGTTATCTTCATCGATCATTAGCGTTTGTAGGAAAGATTAGGAGAGACAGACATACTGCATCGCAATAGAAAAAATCCCCTCAGGTTGAGGGGGTTTTTGGTGATCCCTAGTTTAGAATGTGAGCAGGTCCGTCCCTTATGGGATAGAGCTTTAACGGTCTGTTCAACGAGGGCGGGCGCTCCCGTACGGGACATGCTCATCGTAATGCCGTTTCCTTTTCCAGCATTTTGATAAGCCTGAACGTGTACACGCATCTTCTAAATACCACTTCATCCAGACCTTCAGCTGATCCTCACTCTTGATATTTAGCTCCTTCATTACTTCTTTCACAGAAATACTTACAAATCTCATCTCGATTGATTTCAATTTCAACCCCTGATTATTTCATGAAAATACGACATTCCACATCAAAAAGAGGTTATCCTCATTTTTATTGATGGAAATTTTACAGTAGACAATCTCTATAATAAAGAAACAGATGGGGCCATAAGTCTTATGGTCACCGGTAATTTGCGTGCGAAAAATATAGCTGTTGGCGGTCAGGAAATTTATGTATCGGGTAATCTGATGATTGAGGAAATATTGTGCGGCTCCTACAATCATGGAGAATCGATTGTTCAAGGTGATCTCACCGTCAAGCGCGTACAGACGAAGATGGAGACTACCTGAATGCCCGGATTGAAATCAGAACTCCTGATGGAGCGTATTATTTTTATTCACTGGATCATGGAAATTATGTTTCACGGCATTATCAGCCCACCTGATCAATATGGCATGCAGGACATGTCCTTATTGGATCTGAGGCGCTGGGAGGCATCTGAGCGGTATTTTGCTGGATTCAAAAAATTCATTGCTCAGAAAATATGAAAACGCGTACTGATTGTAGCATCAATAATTATAGGTAGTGGGTAAAAATACTGGGCTGATTTGCAAATCCATTTATAAACACTTACATGATCGAATGATGATGCAGAAACAAAAAAATTGTGACAGATAGACTAGGCTTATTGAAGGATTTGACGCTAGAAAATAGGTATGCAATTATCGTTGCAAATGATAATCAATATCATATATTATGGGGGTATAAATCTTTCAACACAGAGTGAAAGTGAAGGGGAGAGCAAGACGGTGAAATTGAATGAGCAAGCTTTATTATGGAACCAAGCATTCATCAAGATTATAGATGTACGGCATACAATAATGAAGCAAGGCGAGGAGTTGCATGCGTACAGAATGCCCTCAAGCGCCTTCTTATATGTAATTAGAGGCAGCGCACAGCTCCAGCTGGACGGCATTGCACACCACGTCAGCCGGTTTTCCTTGATCCATGGAGGCAAGGGAGTCTATCTTGATATTACTGCGGATGAGCTCCTGGACTATTATATGATTTTATATAAAGCGGTGCTGGCGCTGCCAGCCCGTCAAGAAACGGTCAAGTTGATAGAGGATCACAATCCGTTTCAAATGCAATATGTGTTCAAGCCTCATTACCCGATCTCCGTCTTCCATCATGTCACCGCCATGAGCAAGGAGTGGCATCATTCGGATTTCATAGAGAAACTTCAAGTTAAAGCGATATTTTATCAAATGGTCTATGAAATACTAGAGCAAATGGAACGACAGAATGTCATAGCCGTCAAGCCTGACCTCGTGGCCCAAGCGGTACGCTATATTCATGAGCGCTATCAGGAGCCGATTACGCTTGAGACGCTGCTTGAACACCTTGATTGCAGCTCCAGACAGCTGCTGCGCGTCTTCAAGAAGCAAGTTAGAACGAGCCCGATCGATTATTTGATTCAATTACGGATGAGCAAGGCGAAGCAGTTACTTCTTTCCACTGATTTCACCTTGAAGGAAATTGCGGAGAGCGTAGGTTATACCGACAGCTATTATTTTAGCCGTATCTTCAAGAAATACGAAGGTGCTTCTCCTACTAGCTTTAAAGAAGCTGCATTGCAGCAGGAGCAGCGTCGAAATAATCCATCCGTCGTGTCCAGATATCCCATTGCTGCTAAAAGACAGCAACGTTATATTGATAATGAGTATGAGAATCATTATCATCAAAAGAGAGAAGGGGTATTACCGATGTATCGAAAGTCGAGAACAGCAATGGCAGCAACCTTATTATTTTGTTTCACCCTCTTGTTGAGCGCATGCACAACAGGAGGAACGAACGCCACATCGGCAAACAGTGGCTCGCCCAGTAATAACGTAGCAGCTTCCACAAGTCCGGCTGCAAGCAATGAGACAAGAGTAATTAAGCATGCGATGGGGGAAGAAACACTCACCGGTACCCCTGAACGTATTGTTATATTGACCAATGAAGGAACGGAGGCGCTGTTGGCAGTTGGCATTAAACCAGTCGGAGCCGTTCAGTCTTGGATTGGCGATCCTTGGTACGACCATATCAAGCAAGAGATGGAAGGGGTCACCGTTGTCGGAGACGAGCTGCAGCCGAATCTTGAATTGATCGCGAGCCTCAAGCCGGATCTGATTATCGGCAATAAGGTCAGACAAGAGAAAATTTACGACCAATTAAAGCAAATTGCTCCCACGATATTCTCCGAAGATCTGGCGGGAGATTGGAAAATCAATTTCAAGCTCTACTCCGAAGCTTTAAACAAGCAGGCAGAAGGAGAGCAAAAGATGGCGGCCTTTGACAAACGTGTCGAGGAAGTCAAGGCAAAACTGGGCAGCAAAGCAAAAACGAAAGTATCAGTGGCCCGCTTCTCTGCCAAACAAGTTCGTATCTATCAGAAGCAAACGTTCTCCGGTGTGCTATTGAGCCAATTAGGCATTGCCCGCCCAGAATCGCAGGATAAAGACTCCTTTATGGAAGTCATGTCCAAAGAGACGATACCTAGCATGGACGGCGATGTGCTCTTCTACTTCGTATCGGAGGTTCCGGGCAAGAACGATGCGGCGAAGGTCGTAGAGGAATGGAAAAAAGATCCGCTGTTCCAGAACTTGAGTGTTACCAAGAACAACAAAATTATTCAAGTCGATGAAGCCATATGGAACTCAGCAGGCGGATATGAAGCGGCCAATCTGCTGCTGGACGAACTTGTTAAGTACTTTGATGTAAAGTAATTAAGGCGTATCGAATTAACAAGCTGACGCTGTATTCGCGTCAGCTTGTTGGCGATTTTGGCAGTTTCGTTGTTAAGGCTGCCAATGAAAAGGAGGCACGGTGCAGACATGAATGGTTCTTTCCTCACGCGAAGCAGCAAGCGGAAGCTCGCCGGCCTAGCTGTCAGCGCGATCCTGCTGCTGATTAGTATGTTGTGCAGTGTATTGTACGGTCTTCATCACTTCGGGTTGAAAGACTTGTGGCAGGCCTACAGTCAATTCGACGGATCCAATGAGCATCTTATTCTGACGACGGCTCGCGTACCCCGAACCTTAGTTGCGGCTCTGGTAGGAGCAAGCTTAGCCGTAGCAGGGGCGATTATGCAGGTTCTAACAAGAAATCCACTGGCTTCGCCCTCTGTCTTTGGCGTAAATGCAGGGGCAGTGCTATTTATTGTAATCGGGCTGCTCGCATACGGTTCCTCGCTAACGATGAGCGGTATGGTCTGGCTAGCTTTCGCAGGCGCGATCGCAACATCGGTGGCCGTCTATACGCTAGGCCTGCAAGGAGGCGGGTTCGAGCCAGTGAAGCTGACCTTGGCTGGCGCTTGTATGGCTGCTTTCACTTCTTCTATTACATCCGGCATTATGCTTATTGATAAGCAGTCGCTTGAATCTGCCCTGTTCTGGATGATCGGCTCCGTGGAAGGAAGAAATGTAGAACATTTGCTGATGGTACTGCCCTATATGGTAATAGGGTTAGCTATCTCATTCCTATTGGCGGGCTCTTTAAATATTATGGCGCTTGGAGACGATAGCGCAAGAAGCTTAGGACAGCGGTTGACTCTGGTGCGTGTCCTATCGGCTGCGGCAATCGTACTACTCGCTGGGAGCTCAGTAGCAGCAGCTGGTCCGATCGCTTTTGTCGGGCTTATTGTTCCTCACTTGTGCAGATACATCATTGGACATGATTTCAAGTGGCTGCTTCCTTATACCGCACTAGTTGGTGCAATCCTTCTAGTGACTGCAGATTTAGCATCACGCTTTATTCTAGAAACCAAAGAAGTCCCGGTAGGCGTCGCAACGGCGATTGTCGGAGTTCCCTTTCTGATTCATGTGGCCAGGAGGAAATTGCATGCTTAACCCGCGTACAGCCAAATATACGATCATGTTTATCGCTTTAACCTTTATCGTTGCTGCCTTGTCACTTCTTAGTTTATCGGTCGGGGGAGTTGGTGTTCCTCTAGAAGAGGTGCTTGCTTCTCTTGTCGGGCGAAATGCGGAAGCCAGCAACCTGATCATCATGCAGTTCCGTCTGCCTCGAATAACAGCCGCTATTCTCATTGGTGCAGCATTGGCAGCAGCCGGAGCGCTATTGCAGGGCGTCATTCGCAATCCGCTAGCTTCTCCGGATTTGCTTGGTGTAACGGGTGGTGCGTCGGTAGCAGTGGTTGCTTTCATGACTTTCGTGACGGGCTACAGCATTCACTGGGTACCGTTCATTGCGATAGGCGGCGCGTTGGTTACGGCTACCCTCAATTATGTATTGGCTTGGAAAAAAGGGGTGTCGCCGTTCCGGCTGGTGCTGATCGGCATTGGCATTTCAACCGCAATGGGGGCGCTCACTACATTCCTGCTCATTAGCGGTCCGACGTATTTGGCCGCGCAAGTGCTGAATTGGATGACAGGAAGCATCTATGGTACCAATTGGGCCTATATCGAAGTGCTCTGGCCGTGGGTAGCGATATTCATTCCTTTGTCACTGCTAATGGCGAAGGAATTAAATGTGCAATCTTTAGGCGAGGATGTCGCTCGAGGGCTTGGAAATAGGCTTCAACTCAGCCGGATGATTCTCTTATTTTATAGTGTTGCGCTTGCCGGCGCAGCGGTTGGTGCAGCCGGTACGATCTCTTTCATCGGATTAATGGCACCGCATATTGCCAGAAGACTGGTCGGAAATTGTTACAAGCTGATCATCCCGGTATCCGCATTTATAGGTGCGATTATTCTATTGCTGGCGGATTTGGCAGGAAGAATGCTTTTTCAGCCGCTGGATATTCCGGCTGGCGTATTCACAGCAGGCATTGGCGCTCCATTCTTCATGTACTTGCTATTTAAACGCAAGAGGACTTAGCTCATCTGTCATCTCAGATAGAGATAGAGATAGAGGAGGAGAATAATGGAACGCTCATTGAGTATGCTCCTGGTTAGATCATAGACTCGCTACTGATACGAATAGAGTCCTTATAGCAAAGAGGCTTAAGGTTTTAGCATTTCTACTTACTAGGAAGCTGTATACTTTAGGCCTCTTTGTGTTTATTCTCTGGTTTGAGTGACTCCTTTCAGCCGAGAACAGAATCGATGTTTAGAACATTCAAAAATATCTCTTTAAGGTCGGCCCACTTGAGCTAACCGAGGGGACGGATTTGCTTTCTGGGATTATCGATCTCTTTGAAGAGGGAGCAGTCTTGGAGAAAGGCGTGCTCGAAGTGACGGGCAGTGACGTAGCAGCTTTCTGCGACGGATTAATCAAAGATACAAAAACTTACGCTGACATCTATCAAGAATCTGTTGGCCAAGAAGGTAACAACAGGAATTTTCTATAATGCCCCCAAACACAAAACTACAATTCTATAGGGTGTAGTTTGGGCGGGGATACTTACTGTGGTAGGTCCATAAATAACAATTAGATCTCGGTTCGCAGGGGTTCCTGAAAAGTGTTGCCCATTTGTTAGTATGATTTGAGTATATGGAGAAATGGTTAATCGTAATCGTCCATCACTACTCTCCAACTCAGTATTAAAATAATCTACTTTTACATTCTGATAGGGGCTATTTTTTACCATGACAATTGCTTGATATTGTGGAGGGTAAATTAGAGGTGCAGGTGCATTTCCGTCATAATATCCAGTCACTTGATCTCCTACTGACACCATTACATGGTCTACAAAATAAGTTTTGGGCGACACCACGAAATTTACGATTTCCCCCAACCCGTTGTCTACAGCTATTAATTTATAACATCCTTCGCCATTTTGCCCTGTAAAAAAATCATTAATCATAGTGATAGTACCGTGAAAAGAATAAAAATTTGTCATTACAATACCTCCTTTTGCTGTGTAAAGATACGCACTATTCGTAAAATCAAATATCCTGTATGTATAGTATGTAGGTTAATAACTATATGATTGTGCAGATGCCTATATAGGAGATTCCTCGTGTTGTGCTAACATCTATTAGCCTTGTAACATACCTTGATGATTCCAACCACTCCACACTTATTAGAGGAACTAATCTTTAACATTACAGGAGCGGATTTTTGTTTTAATGGTATAAGTTCATGTCCCGAGCTAAGGATAAGAACTTGTATTCATAGCCGATTAGATACCTGCATAAAAAATAAAAGCGGTATTATTTAAGTCTTATTGTTCAGAGGGAAAATCCCTTAAAGAAAAGTGCTAATTCATGACACTCCGATAACACGACTCCAATTGAGACGAAATTCTATTATGCTTATCTGTATAAATTCCTCCATATTGAGACATGATTCCAATCCCCTCCATGCTTTACCTATAGGCGTACTTACTTGGTTTTTGATCCCCAATTAATTGCGCGTTATGAATGTCAGCGTTCATCAGCAGTTTACTAGCTGATTCTATATTGTAGAGCAGAGTTGCTCACGCTTAATTTCCCCTTCCTACGTAGATTTCCAACCCGCTTGTCTATGCTTCTCACGATGTGATTAGGTATTGTTTTTCATGACTTTGTACGAGTATATAAGCTCTAAGGAGTTTGTATAAATCGGTTTAAGAAGGAGTGGATGCCCGCACGTTAACGGTTGTGCACAGCTTAGGCAAGATCCTATTCAAGAGAGGAGGCAGCTCACAAGATCGAGGTAAAGAAGGTGTCGAAAAACGAAGGCACATTATGACCAAACCAAATCATGGGAGGTAATGTGATGATGTTTCAAACCCGTTTGGATTCCCGTTTCATCCAGCGATTAACGCTGATTGGAGGCGGATTGCTGCTCGTGTTCGCTTGTATGTTCGCGTTCTCGAAGACCTTGTCAGCCCACGGATATATTAATGATCCGGCCAGCCGGGCGATCCAGTGTAAAAACGGATTAAATACCAACTGCGGCCCGATCGTCTATGAGCCTCAGAGCCTAGAGGGGCCGAAAGGTTTTCCTGCTGCCGGACCCCCTGACGGCAAAATCGCCAGCGCCGGCCTTGCCGGCTTCGCTCCGCTTGACCAGCAATCAGCTACTCGCTGGAACAAGGTGAGCATGAAGAGCGGCACCAACAACTTTACTTGGATTTTTACCGCTCGTCATGCCACGACAAGCTACCGGTATTTCATCACCAAGCCGGATTGGAATCCCAATGCACCGTTGACCCGCGCCCAGTTTGATCTGACTCCGTTCTGCACGATTAACGGGAATGGCCAGCAGCCGCCGGCCACGTTAACCCAAACCTGCAATGTGCCGCAAAGAGACGGCTACCATGTTATCCTCGGCGTGTGGGATATCGCGGATACCCAAAATGCCTGGTACATCGTCATCGATGCCCAATTCGGTCCTGGCGACAGCGTTGCACCTACGGCGCCGACTAATTTGGCCGTCAGCAACGTTGGCACAACGACCGCTACACTGACTTGGGGGGCCTCGACAGACAACATTGCCGTCACGGGTTATGAGGTGTACAACGGCGTCAATGTCATCGCCACGGTTCCTGGCAATCAGACGAGCGCCAATCTCACCAATCTATTGGCAGGCACGACTTATAATCTAGCTGTGAAGGCGTTCGACGCTTCCGGTAATCGGTCACCGCTCAGCAATAGTGTCCAGTTTACAACCACGAAATTACCGGTTGACGTGACGCCGCCGACCAATCCGACCGGCCTGCATGTGATGGGCACCCCGACGTCGACGTCAGTTACGTTGATGTGGAATGCATCCACAGATGATTCCGGCATCGCTGGTTACCGGATTTACAACGGCAGCACGGTGATCGCTACTGTCACTGGTACGGCAACCGAGAAGGTCGTTACCGGTTTGTCGCCGAACACGCAATATACGTTTACGGTTCGCGCTTACGACCCGTCGAACAACGAATCTGGTGACAGCAATGCCGTGACGGTGTCAACGCCTGACGGTCCGAGTGCAACGCCATGGGCTCCAAATACCGCTTATGCGGTCAATGCGCTCGTATCTTATAATGGCAAGGTGTACAAATGCCTCCAGAACCATACCGCCTTGCCGGGTTGGGAGCCGAGCAACGTGCCCGCGCTCTGGCAGCTGCAACCGTAAACGCAGGCTTTAAAAGAGCTGGAATCCCGCCGTTTGCAAAGAGCGGCGGGATTATTTTTCATGATAGATTCGATCGAGTGGATTCCATGCAATGACTCTACCATCTGGTACAAAGAAGTGCTTGTCGAGTTCACTCTACGAAAAAAGGAGCTTGAGATGGTATGAAAAGAAAAATCGCGTCTATCGTTTTCATGTTTGTCCTGCTGTTCAGTTTTGCTTCCACTGGTTTGGCCGCCTCAAGCGGACCGGGTACAGGCAACAATACTTGGGCGCCGGTTCAAGCACATGGCAATATTTATATCGAAGGCAACTTCATAAACAACGGGCAGATCAGCCTCGGGGTTAATTTTAATCTGTACCGGGTTACCCCGACCGGAGATGTGCTGGTAGGGAGTAATTCGACGAATACCATTCCGGCTGGTCAATATGCACGTCTCAAGATTCCTTTGGCTTCGAATCAACCCGACGGACAGTATAGACTTGTCTTAAGCTCACCAGGTGACTTCACCGTCGTTGCCTATTTGGGCTACAATTAACGTTAAAAACCTCCTCGGCCACATTTCTCCTAACGGTGGCGATGGAGGTTTTCCTTATTTTTAACATATTAACGAACCTATATGTCTTTTAACAAAGTTAGATGCTTTCGGAATCAATTTAGCTATTGACCTGAAATGGATTTCATACTTTAGCATACAAATAGGAGTTCTGTTTAAATATGCCAAGGAGGATGATAACCATGTATACAACAATTATTTTTGATATTGATGGAACATTAATAAATACAGAACAAGCGGTGTTGAGATCCTTGCAGAAGCTGCTAAAGATTAACTATAATCGGGAAGTTGACTTCTCAGAACTTGCTTTTGTGCTAGGGATACCAGGTTCTGTCTCCTTGAAACGACTGGGCATTAAGGATAATGACATCGAATATGCCAATCATTGTTGGAATGAGTTTATGGGGGATTATAAACATACAATCCATGTTTACGAAGGTATTCAACAATTGCTTGCGAGTCTGAAAGAACATTCTATTTCTACCGGGGTAGTCACATCCAAGACGAAACAAGAATTTGTCGACGATTTTGTTCCGTTTGGTCTTGATCAATATATGCAATACGTAATATGTGCAGATGATACAACCTTGCACAAGCCTAATCCCGAACCATTACTAAAGTTTCTGGATATCTCGGGGGCGAAATCTGGGGCATCCATATACATCGGCGACACCATTTATGATTCTGAATGTGCCAGAGACGCTGGTGTTGACTTTGGACTAGCTTTGTGGGGATGTAAGCATGGGGATTCTATTCCAGCAAAGTATAAGTTCAAACATCCACTGGACATGCTTACACTTTTAAATCTCCAGTAAAGGTATGCATTACAGCTAAAACTTCTCATCTAAAGATTGAATAGATGAGAAGTTTTTTAATATATGTAAATGATATTTATAGGTGAAGAACATAGATTAGTTCAATCAGACTTATTGGGAATGATAAAAATTCATCTCAACTATCTGATGATGCCACTTTGACACCTGCTTGTCGGGGGACAAGAACATGGTCCTATTTAAAGTCGCTATTAGCGGATTTTTTAAGATTGATTTTTCAGATAGTCGTTATCTAGATTACATTTTTATACATTGAACTGTATTTGAAGTTCTAATACTCTTATAAAAAGGATATGACATTGTAAATTCATTTTAAAGTAAGAAAAGAAAAAGAAGGAAAGGATAACCAATGAAAAAAAGAAAAAATAAAAAGACATATATCATTTTGGGGATAACCCTTTTGGTTGTTATGGTTTGGATGAATAATACGAGTCTATTTTACTCGAAAGATACAAATTATAAGATTCTAGCTCATAGAGGGTTGGCTCAAACCTTTGATATTTCACAGGTAGAGTATGATACGAATACAGCTGAAATCATTTATCCGCCCGAGCACCCTTATATAGAAAATACAATTCCTTCTATGCAGGCGGCATTTGATCATGGTGCTGACGTCGTGGAATTAGATATTCAGTTAACGAAGGATCATCAATTAGCTGTTTTTCATGATTTTACTTTAGAGTATAGAACAAATGGTAAAGGTGAAGTCAAAGATTATAAAATGAACGAATTGAAAAAACTAGATGTCGGCTTTAGATATACGGCTGATAATGGTGAGAGCTATCCGTTTCGTGGCAAAGGCATTGGCATGATGCCAAGCTTAGATGAGGTGTTTGCAGCTTTTCCTAATAAAGAGTTTTTAATTCATGACAAAGATGGAGATATGGAAACAACAAAAGTATTGTGGGATTCTTATTTAAGCAAATTGTCTAAGAATCAATTAGATGAAATAACAGTTTATGGTGATGGAGATAGCGAAGGGTTTGATTATTTACGTTCAAAACATGCAGAGTTGAAATTGTTGACGAAAACAATGATGAAAAACGCACTTTTAAAATACGAATTATTAGGTTGGACGGGATATATTCCGAAAGAATTGCATAATATGGAGCTTCATTTGCCTTTAAATTATGCGAAGTTCTTATGGGGCTGGCCAAATAAATTTATTGATAGAATGGAATCTGTCAATACGCGAGTCGTAATCGTAGAGGGAAATGGTAAATGGTCAGAAGGATTTGATACAAAAGAAAGCCTTGAAAAAATTCCAGCAGGATTTCAGGGCTATATATGGACAAATAGGGTTGATAAAGTTACTAAATGATTTCATTCATTAAAAACAGTTGCTTCTTCATTGACCTTGAGGGGAATGCGGCACGGGGTAAGGAATAGCGATGAGGGAATTAGAAAGCAAATAGAATCAGACATAGGAGGCACGGCCATCACAATGTAACGCTGGCATGCCTCTTTTTTGTTTTCAGGATTACATTCCAACGTATATTATAGGAAGAAAGGCCCGACAAGGGTTTGAATATACTTTTATACATATGAACAAAATACAATGTATTCTACACTCTGAAGCATATATCGCCGAAGTGGTTGATACGGAGGAAGCCTTTGTTAAGACCAAATAGGTTTGTTGAAGAGGTTGTATCAAAAAATCAACTAGCTTGCGTGGGTGAAACGACAGATGACCAATTATGAACAAGAAAAAAAGCTAGCTGCATTAACGGCGCTGGCTTATGTAGAAGACAAGATGATAATCGGGATCGGAAGCGGGAGCACGGCAAGCCACTTTATCCAATTTCTCGGAGAGAAAGTGCGAGAAGGGCTTCAAGTAACCGGCGTGCCTACGTCCAAAGAGACGGAACGCCTCTGTACATTACTTGGCATTCCACTGATCACAACTCAAATTCCGGAAAAAATTGATCTTACCGTTGACGGAGCAGATGAATTCGATCCGTATCTGCGGTTAATAAAAGGGGGAGGCGGCTACTTGCTAAAGGAAAAACTGGTCGCCTCTTGTTCCGCTAGAACGGTTATTATTACGGATTCCAGAAAACAAGTCAGCGTACTCGGACGCACATACGCGCTACCGATCGAAGTGATTCCGCTAATGTGGGGCCAGATCGCGAAGAAGCTTAGGTACTTGGGAGGCGAAGCGAAATTACGCTCATTTGGGACACCGCCTGTACCTTATTTGAGCGAAAATGGAAACTATATTCTAGACTGCAAGTTCGCATCTATCGATCAGCCAGAACGCCTAGCCGATGAGCTTTCCCGAATGAACGGCATCGTCGAACACGGACTGTTCATCGGAATTGCTGATGAGGTCATCATGGGGGAGAATGAGGGGACGAGATGTTTTCGCATTGGCTCAAAATGGCAGAGTTCCAACGTTGATTAACCGGAGAAGCAAGCAGCTAGTTTAAATGCTGTTATAGACAAGTAGTCCAGATTACTGCAATGGGGCAAGTCCCCGTTGTAGTAATCGACATCCAAGCTCCTAAAGAAAAAGGTGCTTATTACTATTCTCTTTTTGCAACTTGGCTAAAAGATAAAGAAAAGAGAATTTCTGAAGGTAGTTCAAGCTACGTATTTGTTATCGAAGTGATAGATTAACTTGTTTGTTCAATGAAACCAGGGAGCAAACCTTAGGGGGGATTCAATGATTGTACCTGCTCATTTGGACGGTGCGAAGGTGATAATGTATGTGGATAATGATGTGAACCGTCCAATCGCAAGAATGCTATATGAAGAAGATAATGGCTCTTCTAAGGAAATAATCATTACAGGGTTAGCACTTGCGAAATACGACGATTCCAATGATTATTATCTGTTCTTATGTGATAAGAACTGGGAAGTCTATCAAGATTTTGATATGGGATCAATCGAAGAGGCACTCCATAGTTCTATCGCAAGTTTTGAGCTAAACAAGAGTGATTGGAAGTATGTATAGATTACGCTAACAAGACACGAAAGTTTAAACATATTTTGTTGAGCAGCTTCCGAAGCCAGCATACTTAATCAGTATGTAAACCTTTTAAAAAACAAAAAAAGGGACGGAGTCCCTCTTTTCAAAGAGTATATTAGATTTTAACTGTACCCGTTTGTCTGTCTGATGCAATAAATAATGGATTTCCAGTTTCAGTATGCTTCACACCTGCATCTGAAGTAAAGATGATGCCAATAGAAATCATCAAAAATAACAATGCATCAGGTGTACTATATACTTTTATTTTGATGAGAGACGCAGCAGTAGGGTTTGAAATAGACACACTGATAAAAACATTAGTAGGAGCAACAGGCTATCTAACATTAACCACACTTCTCAGTGCAGCTGTAGGTGCATTACTAAGACGAACCACTCCTGCCTTAGTAATATTGCTTGGTTATTATTTCATTGCTAGTCCATTGTCGAGAGATTTTCTGCCTAATTATTTTCCGGATACGGCAGGATATTATATGTATATGCCGGCTTCCACTGATGAAATAAATATCTTTACACCAATGCAAGGGACAGGTATTTTAATGTTATGGACACTGGTTTTTATTACAGTAGCTATTATATTTTACCGTAAACGAGATGCCTAGATGCTCAATCCAAATTTAGGGGGAGAAGACTTGAAAAAAATTGCAGTATTATTATTGTCCTCATCATTGTTCCTGACCGCGTTGCCTACATACGTGCTGGCACAAGAAGCCAAACCGAACGTAACACGGGGAGAAGTTGTAGAATTTTTGCTGAATGCCGCAGATGATTACAATCCGGGCATCAAAAGAGAAGATATTTTGAAAGGTTACGGCAAAGGAGAGGCAAGAGAAGATCAGGAAGTGACCAGAATTGAAGCTTTGATCATGCTGGGCCGCGCGTTTTCGAACCTGCCTGCGCCAAAAGGCAATGATTTGCGCGTAGCCAACACCTCTGCATCCTATACTGACGTACCGAAATGGGGACAAGACGAAATCACGAAGCTAATTGCTTCTGGCGTGCTTACCGATTATCCGGACGGCAAACTCGGCGTTTCCGATCATATCACGAAAGAACAACTGCTTACGCTGACGAATCGGGTCATGGCCCTTAAAGGCTCGAATCCACGCGATGATTATTATGAATATGTTAATAAAAAATGGCTGAACGATTCCAAGATCCCAGCAGGAGAAATGTCCAACGGCGTATTTAACGAGCTGGCAAAAGCCAACGAGGACCGGACTAAAGCAATCATCGATGAACTTGTAAAAAAACAAAACCCAGCAGGCTCCAAAGAGCAAAAAATCGCCGATTTCTACAAATCGGTACTCGATATGGAAAGTCGCAACAAGCTAGGGATCAAACCGATTGCAACTTATATTACAGATCTGGAGAAGGCTTCCTCCGTCAAAGAATTATTTGATACTAACATGAAGATGGAGAACGAAATCTCGAAAGGTGGTTTGTTGTCTTTTGCCGTGATGGGCGACGCGAAGGACAGTAACGTCAATGCGCTGTATTTCTCGGGCCTTGGCACGAGGCTTGACAAAAACAGCTATGTCTCCGGCGACGAAAAGACCAAAAAAGTGTACACGAACTACCTGACCAAATTGTTTGTACTGTCCGGTACCGACGAGATAGCGGCAAAAGCGCAAGCCGAAGATGTGTACGCATTCGAAAAAGAACTGGCTGCATCCTCAATGGATCTTCAGGATCAGGGGAAAGTTGAAAATTACTATAACCCTTACAACAAAGATAAATTCATCGCGCTCTTTAAATCGATCGATATGGGCAAATATATGAAAGAACTCCGGGTAGATCAAGCGGACAAAGTGATTGTAACCGACATTGGATTATTGAATAAAAGCGCGGAAGTTTTGAACGAGAAAAATCTGGACAAGATCAAAGCCTACGCCAAAGCCACTTTGTTGATGAATGCCGGAGGCACTTTATCGGGAGATTTTGTGAAATTGGCAACTGAATTTGAAGCCCAACTGTTTGGAATTGAAGGCGAAAAGACAAATGAAGAAATGGCGGTCATGACCACCCAAACCGTCATGAGTCAGTATCTCAGTCAGGAATTCGCAGAAAAATATTTCACGAAAGAAGCCAAACAAGACGTTGAACAGATGGTTAAGCAGTTCATCGAGGTTTATAAAGAACGGATCAAAGCGCTTGACTGGATGTCTGAAGCAACCAAAGCCAAAGCCATCAAAAAGCTGGATAAAATGACAATCAAAATCGGATATCCAGATCAGTGGAATGATTACTTGAAGGATGCTTCGATTAAAACTTTTGCGGACGGCGGATCGCTGTTTGACAACATAGTGGCAATTAATAAAGCACTCAAAAAACAAGCGTTCTCTTCGCTTGGAAAACCTGTCGATAAGAGCAGCTGGATGATGAGCACCTATGAGGTAAATGCTTATTATAATCCGCTGAATAACGAAATTGTGTTCCCGGCAGGCATTCTGCAAGCTCCGTTTTATGATATCAAAGCCAAACGCGAAACGAATTTGGGAGCGATCGGCATGGTCATTGCACATGAAATCAGCCATGCTTTTGATAATTTAGGTTCTGCATACGATGAAAACGGAAATGCGGTCAACTGGTGGACTCCGGAGGACTTTAAAAAATTCCAGGAAAAATGTGATCAGGTTATTTCCTACTACGACCATGTTGAGGTGCTTCCTGGCGTGTACAATAATGGCAAGCTGACGGTAAGCGAAAATATCGCCGACCTTGGCGGTATGGCGGCATCGCTTCAAGTGCTGTCCAAAATGGAAAACCCAGATTTCAAAGCCTACTTTGAAGGTTATGCAACGATCTGGCGTATGACCATGAGTAAGGAAACGGCTGCGTACCTATCGACAGTAGACACGCATTCAGCAAACAAAGTACGCGTAAATCGTACCGTCTCGAACTTCCCAGAGTTCTATAAAGCATACGAAGTAAGCGAAAAGGATGCCATGTACGTCGCTCCTAAAGACCGCGTGAGCATTTGGTAATCCAGTAATAAATAAGCCTTTTATTTGGCCCTGAGTAAGGGACATGAAATAAACGAAGCTGAAAAAGCTGGCTCCGGAAACCTACCGGCGTCAGCTTTTTTTTAGGCTCAACATTTAAAAGAAAGGCTTGGAGTAAGCTCTACGGATTTGGATGAAGCAGATTCATTTCTCCAAAAAGTCCAAACTCCCGAAGATCTATTTCAGAAGTTGGTGAATCCGGACAGAATGCTTTTCGATACAGACTGGGGACATCTGTAAACGAGCTGAAAACGATGCTAAGCAAAGTGGATTTCAAGATGTGGTGGTCGAGCCAAAAGAGGAATCCAGGGCGTTATTAAAGTTTGGCTTCCTGGGTCGAAGGTGGAGGGTTATATCGTTTAGCTGTAAAAAAGGGATCGAGCCGTAATTAAGTAGTCATCATGGTAATTAATGAATAAGAGACACCCGAATTATTTGGGTGTCTCTTATTGTATTCAGCTTAACCTATAGGTAAAGACGCATCAAAGTTGCACGTTGAGCCTCATTCATCTTCAGAATGGAACGTGATTCTCTGGCTTTAGATAAAGCACTATCGATGTCGGAGGCTAATCCTAATTCCATCAATGTTCCAACGGCAACAGCTCCCGTGCGTCCTCGTCCAGCCCCGCAGTGGAAAGCAACCTTTTTGCCTGCTTGGTGATGGGTAACAACAGCCTGAATTGCTTCTTTCATTTGCGATTCTTCTGTACCCTCCGCATGATCCTCTAGAGGGGCATGAATTCTTGTAATGTTGAGTGGTGTAAGCTCAGCAGGGTCTACCTCTGCTCGTAGATCAACAACCACATCAATGCCTTGCTCTTGGATCAGTTGATTTACATCATTTGCTCCACACATATAGAGATTTGGTATCAACGCGTGGTAAGGTTTTTCGTTCATTTCAGGCTCCTTTAATGTTGAGTAAGAATTTCTAGCAGTCTCCATTGGTTCGGTTGTTTTCCAAAGAAAGAGAGCGGTGTGTTTGGATAACACCTTGACTTTTTGAATCCATTTACTGACGATTACAACGTGGATTGCAAAGGTATGGGTACTTCTCCTCTATATCATCTCCAAGGGCGAGGGAGAGGTGAACTGCGGGATCTGTTGTCGTCTCCTTGAGTGTGATATTCTCGAATACGTGAGTAATTATATAATTATGTACTTATATTTTCAACAGTTTCCGTCGCATTAAATAATCAGTTGCTTATATAAGTGGATGATTATATAATAAGCTTGAAATCAGGGAGGTGCACCGAAACAATGATCTCAATAGAGGAAATGGCGGAGCAATTTAAGTTGTTAGGTGATAAAACTCGACTAAAAATTGTCTCACTTTTATCCCAACAACAAATGTGCGTGTGTCATTTAGTTGAGCTATTGCAATCGACTCAACCGAATATTAGCCAGCATCTTCGTAAATTAAAGGACGCTGGTTTAGTGGTAGAAGAACGAAGAGGACAGTGGATTTATTACTCTCTTTCGATTGAGGATAAACCTCATTTAAAAGAAGCAATTGAATATTTGCCGAAGGTAGGGGAAGAAGAGCAAGAAAAAATCAACGCGATGATGTGTGAATAAGGAGTGTGGATGTCATGAGTCAAGATAACACCAAGAGACTCTCTTTTCTGGATCGCTATCTCACTTTTTGGATCTTTGGGGCAATGGCCATTGGATTAGGGTTAGGGTATCTGGTGCCTAATTTCTCTGATGTGCTTTCTAGTATGCAAATTGGAACGACTTCGGTACCGCTTGCTATAGGTCTGATTGTGATGATGTATCCGCCGCTTGCAAAAGTGAAGTATGAAAAGCTTGGACGGGTGTTTAAAGATTGGAAGGTGCTCCTTCTGTCCTTAGTACAGAACTGGATTATCGGTCCGATTCTGATGTTCTTCTTAGCCATTTTGTTTCTAAGTGATATGCCTGAATACATGATCGGGCTAATCATGATTGGGCTTGCAAGATGTATTGCGATGGTCTTGGTATGGAGTGATCTAGCTAAGGGAGATCCTGAATACACAGCGGGCCTTGTTGCATTTAACTCGATCTTTCAGATCCTGTTTTATTCCGTTTTTACGTATGTGTTTATTACGGTGCTACCAGGCTGGTTTGGGGTTGAGGGCGCTGTTGTTGATGTCTCCATGGGACAGATTGCAGAGAGCGTGCTGATTTATTTGGGAATTCCGTTTGCAGCAGGGTTACTGACACGCGTGATTGGGATCAAGCTGAAGGGTCAACAGTGGTATGAACAAGTGTTGATTCCGAAGATTAGTCCTCTTGCCCTAATTGCATTATTATTTACGATTGTCTTGATGTTCACGCTTAAAGCAGAATTGATTGTCAAGCTCCCGCTTGATGTAGTGCGTATTGCGATTCCAATGATCATATACTTTGTCGTGATGTTCTTAGTATCCTTCTTCTTATCGAAAAAGTCAGGAACCTCCTATCCGGTGGCTTCATCTTTATCTTTCACGGCTGCAAGCAATAACTTTGAACTAGCGATAGCCGTAGCAATTGGTGTGTTCGGTCTGGATTCAGGAGTTGCATTCGCCGCAGTGATTGGGCCACTCGTTGAAGTACCTGTATTGATTGGGCTTGTAAATGTGTCGCTTTGGATCAAGCAGAAGTATTTCGAGCCTGCACTAAAAAAGTAAGAACTCATAGCTCAATTCTGTGAGGTGCGCGATGCAATTAAAGCTAGAATCGAGTATTTCCTGGCAGAAGGAAAATAATCAACGCTTTGAACCGACCCTTATGGTCGGTTTTTACTTAGAGCATGAAGGAGTACAGCATGAAAGGCACAACTGATTTAACCAAAGGCAAGATTATGCCGACTTTGATGAAACTATCCCTTCCGATCATAGCAACCAACTTCATCTCCACGACTTATGGACTTGTCGATATGATGTGGGTTGGCCGGCTAGGAAGCGGTCCCGTTGCAGCAATTGGGACGGCGAGCTTCTTTATTAATCTAGCGATCGCTTTGGCTACGATGGTTACGATCGGAACGGGAATAAAGGTGTCCCATTGTATGGGGGCAGGCGAGGGTGATAAAGCTAAGACCTATATCAAAAATGGATTTATCATGTCTGTCTTGCTAGGCCTTCTTTATATGGCATTCGTCTTTTTGACAAAGGATCAGCTTATTGGGTTCTTCGATTTAGGTAGTGGTGAAGTGAAGTTGATGGCGAAGCAGTTCTTATTGATCTCCATCTTGGGTACTGTCTTTTCCGTCGTAAATATGTTGTTCGCGACCATATTGAACGCGATGGGGAACAGCAAGCAGCCGTTTCATATCTTCACGGTTGGTCTTATTCTTAATATCATTCTCGATCCTTTTCTGATTTTTGGCATAGGACGTTTTGAAGGGTTGGGCGTTGTAGGGGCAGCTATTGCGACTTTGTTGGCAAACCTTCTTGTGACGGTATTATTTATCATTCAAACCAGACATTCTGGGATGATTACCAAGTCATCAGCATGGAATAGCCATCTCATGAAAGAAGTCATCCGCATGGGGCTCCCGATCACGATTCAAAGGGTGACCTTCACGTTGATTTCCATCATCATCGCGAAGATCATAGTACGCTTTGGTGCGGATGCCATTGCGGTTCAAAAAGTCGGTATTCAGATTGAATCAATCTCCTACATGACCATAGGTGGGCTGCAAGGCGCTATTGCTGCTTTCTTTGGACAAAATTATGGAGCGGGTCGAATAGATCGTATCCGGCAAGGATACCAACAAGCTTTGCTGTTGACGTCGGGATTCGGCATCTTTATATCGATCATCTTTATTCTCTTTCCTGGGCAGCTCTTCTCTGTTTTTTTATCTGATGAGGCGAGTGTAGCGTTAGGGACGGATTATATGCGAATCATTGGTTATTCCCAACTGTTTATGTGCATGGAGCTCATGACGGTAGGTGCCTTTAACGGAATCGGGAAAACCCATATCCCACCGATCTTCAGCATTACCTTTACAGCATTACGAATACCACTAGCTCTGATTCTATCCGAACCATTCGGCTTGAATGGGGTGTGGATGTCTATTGCTTTAAGCAGTGTGTTCAAGGGAATCGTTTTGGTCTTCTGGTTTAGGAGGTCGCTACGTAAAATGAAAATTCCACACACCGTGGTTTAACATAATAAGAAGGAAGGTTCAACATGTGAATTTGTTACATCGTGGAATCATACAACAAATCATCGACAATTCGTTAAATAAGGATTTGTTTCGAGGTCAATTTGGCCTAGAGAAAGAGAATGTTAGGGTTGATCATGAGGGTAAATTGGCGCTAACCCCACATCCTAAGTCGTTTGGGAGTAAGACAGAGAATCCCTATATCCAAACCGACTTTTCCGAGAGTCAGATCGAGATGATAACCCCATCTTTTGACTCGATTGAAGAGACATATGGGTTCATGGAAGCCCTCCAGGATATTGTGTCTTTAGAGCTTGATGGAGAGTACTTGTGGCCAAGCAGTAATCCTCCAATCTTACCCGATGAAAAAGAGATTCCTATTGCCAAGATGAATGATCCAATCGCGGATGAGTACCGTCATGAATTAGCAGATAAATATGGCCGTAAAAGACAACTGCTGAGTGGAATCCATTATAATTTCTCGTTTGATGAACGATTTTTACAAAAGTTACATGAAACAATAGGGCAAGGTGAAACCTACAAGGACTTTAAGGATGCAATTTACTTTAAGATCACACGCAACCTGCTTCGGTACCGTTGGTTGCTCATTTATTTAACAGGGGCAAGTCCAGTCTTTGATAAAACTTACATGCAAAAGTGTGTGTCATTAAGCCATTCAGATGATAACAAGAGCCACTACTTCGCGAATATGAATTCGCTGCGAAATAGTGTATGTGGCTATCGGAATGAAAAACCGCTCTATGTATCCTTTGATTCGGCACATGACTACGTACGGGATTTGAACACATTAATTCAGCAGGACGAATTACTGAATGCGAAGGAATTTTACAGCCCCGTTCGCTTGAAAACAGCCAAAGGATTGAATCCATTGCAAGAACTTTTAGAAGATGGTGTGGCTTACTTAGAGCTGCGCTTGATTGATCTCAACCCGCTTCATAAGATTGGGATCAGTAAAAATACGATGCATTTTGTCCATCTATTTATTCTCTTTATGCTGCTCAAAGGAGATGAGCCTTTTGGTGCGGAAGACCAGAAGATGGCGGAACTCAATCATGATCAGGTGATCATGGAAGGCCTGGAAGGGGTCCTACATGATTCAAAGAGCTCCCTTGGTACGATGAAGGAAATGGCCATTACTTGTATCCATGAGATGCAAGACATGGTGCAACTTTTGAATCCTCACAGGGAAGAGTTGATCCAAATCCTTGATGGAGAGGTGCAAAAAATTCTTCATCCCGAATTGAACTTTGCCTACAAGATTAAGTCGGATATTCAGAAATCCACTTACATGAAATATCATCTGGCAAAAGCCAAAGCGTATGCCGAAGAGAGTGAGAAAAGTGGGTATCGCTTTGCTGGATATGAAGATTTGGAATTATCAACACAGTTGCTTTTAAAGGCAGCCGTGAAACGTGGGATCAAGTTCAAATTAATCGATCGTGACGAGAACTTCGTACTGTTTACGAAAGGAGATCACAAGGAATATGTAAAGCAGGCTACCAAGACATCGCTTGATTCCTACAGTACGGTGTTGATCATGGAGAATAAGATTGTAACGAAAGAAGCCCTTAATGAGCGTGGTATTCGGGTACCAAATGGGGATGTGTTCCGTAGCCAGGAAGAGGCATTAGCTGCCTATGAGTCGTACCGTGACAAAGCTATCGTCATTAAACCGAAGTCCACCAACTTTGGGTTGGGTATCACAATTTTTAATTGTACGTTCTCGAAAGAGGACTATCAAAAAGCATTTGAGATTGCGTTTAAACACGATCAGACCGTTCTGCTTGAAGAATTCATGACAGGTAAGGAGTATCGATTCCTGGTCATGGGGGATGAAGTTGTAGGGGTATTGCATCGCGTACCAGCCAATGTCGTGGGCGATGGAGTTCAAACGATTGAGCAGCTCGTACATGAAAAGAATAAAGATCCGCTTCGGGGTCGCGGTTATAAGACGCCTTTAGAGAAGATCCAGCTAGGTGAAGCAGAAACCATGTTCTTAAACAATCATAATCATCAATGGAGCGGGATCCCTTCTTTAGGACAAGTTGTCTATTTACGGGAAAACTCCAATATCAGTACTGGGGGAGACAGTCTTGACTTTACCGATGAAATCCCGGAGAGCTATATGACATTAGCCATTGAATCAGCGAAGGCTGCAGGTGCAACTTTCTGTGGGGTGGACATGATGATTGATGATATTACATCTGAAGCATCTGATTCCAACTACAGTATTATTGAGATCAACTTTAATCCCGCCGTTCATATCCACTGCTATCCATACAAGGGAAAGAACCGTAAAGCGGATGAGAAAATTCTCGACTTGCTGTTTGGGAAAGTAGGGAGTTAATTGTTGTCCAAAAAGAGCTTCAGCGAAAGCAGCAGCAAGAACAGCATGACAAATATATCAAAGAAAAGTCCCGGCTCACAAAAGCTGAGGAAGAAAAAATGAAAAAGGCGGATAAAATAACTCAAGCGAATGGACACTTTATACTGAATTTAGATGAGCCCACCATTTTTTTAGATGTGTACTGTATTGAGAAGCATTGGAAGATTTCATATTACTCCATATAGAATGAGGGAAATCTCGGAATAATATATTTCTTTAGTCACATTTATCCATGAGATCTTTTACATCTGAAAGTATTTAGCCCAAGGAAATTCACATGAAATCGTTCATACCAATTCAGCTGCCATGAATGTCTTTGACAACCCATGCGAAGATTACAGCAGCTTTTGTATTTGTATTTTACCGTCAACGAGATGCCTAAGTTTAGGTTATTACGTAGGGGATAAATCGCATATGTTACCTTGCCTGATTGCATAATAAGGAGGGTGCGTGATGAAAGGCCCGCAAAAACGGAAGAAGATGTTTCTTTCGTGATATGCAAAAGGAGGTGAAATCTGTGGGAAATAATAAAAATAAAACAGCAGCTTCTTCAGGTTATAAAACTCCGAATGAGAAGTTCAATACCGAATTCGCTGAAGAGAACACGATGACCACTGCTAAAAGGGTTTCTCGTAATGTGGAAACCAAACAAGGCAAACTCGTGCAATAACCCCAGAGATACGACGAGAATTTAGGGCACCCGTTAGGGAGCCCTTTTAAAGATAAATGATACATAGCTTTGAAGTCATTTCATATCCTCGCTCGATCGACTACATGTACTTTATGAGTAATATTCTTACTACATGAACGCAACAGAATTGGTACTTGCATGAGGAGTAGCAATACAATAAATCAACAATTATGACCAATCATTTAAGCAACTTCAAATTCAATAGCCTTTATTATGTATGCATAATTGATGAACAGGTTTGCTGAGAAAAATGGATTCATTGGTAAAACATAAATAATAGATTAGGAGTTAAAATTGCATTCATTCAATAAATAATCATGTATTTCAGTTTACTAATAAAATTTCTGAGTGGTAGCTCTTCTGGGTCATCATGTTTTTTACCAAATAACATGACTTCGGTCTCTAGATTTTCCTTGTTCATTTCATAAATTGATTTTATTAAGTTCATACTAGGAGAGTCAACAGTACCGTTCTTCCACATTGTGACCATTTGGAGAACTCTAGACTCTCCTTTGTTTTTAAGCGTATTTATTAAGTTTACATAACCACAGTCGGAACCGAACACGTCACGACAGATAGCTACATGTACATTGCCATGGTCAGTAAGTAGTACTGTCGCCTGTGGTGGCATTTCTGAGTTTTGCAAAGGCGATTCTTCAGCAAGAACTGATTTTGCAGTTTCTATCATAGTTTCAAAGTTTATCATTCTCTTATTCCCTTCTAAACAGGTTTTTATGCACTTTTCACTACATTTAAATTCCAAAATGTTTGTTTCTTTTAATTACAAATACAATGCTACTCAAAGAAGATGAACCTTTCGGTATGGACGACCAGAAGATGGCGGGCCTCAATCATGATCAGATGATCGCAGAAGGCATAGAAGCGATTTTACATGATTCTTGGGGCTCCCGTGGCACGATGAAGGAGATGGCACTTACCTGTATCCGTGAAATGCAAGAAATGGTGCAACTCTTGAATCCTTATGGGAATGAGTTGACTATCCATACAAGGGAAAGAACCGTAAAGCGGTTGAGAAAATTCTCGACTTGTTATTTATACTCCATGATTTCAACATGGTTTCTACACAAACAGGATCTAAAATCCAGATATAAAGTTCATGCACACAGACATTGCAATTATAAGGGGACTAACACCTTAAGCGATGATGAATAACACTTATGTGTCCGTTGATGCCGCTGCCTATGTTATTCTTATTTATAATGGAAATCAGTCGGGGCAGTCTTCAAATGACGAGCAATGGACAAATGTAGATGGAAATTGATTTTTTGAAAGATCATAAAAAAGTTAACTTTTGAAATAGGATTGAAGAAGCGGGTGAGCGACATGTCAAAAATTCGGGTGCTTGTAGTCGATGACGAATGGAATATGCGTAATTTGCTGCGCATTTTTCTCTTAAAGGAGGGCTTTGAGGTTAAGGAAGCCTCATCTGGTTACGAGGCGTTGTCCATCATGAAGCAGAGTGCATTTGATCTTGTCATTTTGGATGTCATGATGCCTGGAATGGAGGGTTGGGAGGTTTGTAAAGCAATACGTGAAACCGAAACAATACCTATCCTCATGCTCACGGCTCGCTCTGATACAAAGGATAAAGTACATGGACTAGGCATTGGAGCTGATGATTACTTAACAAAGCCTTTTGAACCCGAAGAGTTAGTGGCGCGTGTATGTTCCTTGTTAAGGCGTTCTATGATCAACCAATCGCAGAAGTTTCAGCATACGATCATGGAATTTCACAATCTGAAAATAAACGCAGAAGCTCGCGAAGTTCATATTCATGAAAAAAGTATTGATTTTACGCCCAAAGAGTTTGATTTGTTCCTTTATCTAGCGAAAAATACGCAGCGGTCTTTTTCACGAGAAGAGTTAGTTGAACGATTATGGGGTTATGAATATACCGGTGACACTCGTGCTGTTGATACCCATATAAAAAATATCCGAGAAAAACTACAACGCGCAGGTCTTGGCTATAACCCCATTGAAACCGTGTGGGGGGTAGGATATAAATTTACAGCCCAAGGAGTAACGAGATGAGGAACAATAGAATTGGGGTGAAACTTGGTTTAATCATCATTTCAGTATTCTTTATCGTCATCTCCTTTCTGGGTGTAAGTATCTATCAGATGTTCTCTAACTTTTATCATTCGGAAATGAGAACGGAGGTCGCAGAGATGACCTCTCATTTCATCTCGATGGCAGAAACAACGGAGTCTTCCTCAGAGGAAATGATTATGACCTTCGCTGATTTTTCAAATGTGAGTATGTTTTATATCAACTCAAAAGGCGAGATAACGCTTCATACAGGTGAACACAGTGCTTCAGACCGATCGTTTATCCATCCAGAAGATATTAAGAAGATCTTCTCTGGAATTTCCATTAACTTAGAACACCAGGATCCATTAGGCAATCGTTATGTGGTGATTGGACAACCGATCTATCGCGATAATCAAGTATCTTCAGCAATTTATGTAATGGCCTCCACCCTAAGTATGGATAAGTCTCTTGCTGCTGTGCAAAATCTGCTGCTCCTTTCAGGAGTAGGAGCCTTTTTACTTGCAATCGGAATAACGTGGATTATGGCACACCTCTTTTCTCGGCCCCTAATTCTTATGCAGCAAGCGACAAAGAAAATTGCCGTTGGAGAGTTAGAAAACCGATTAGATATTCAACGAAAAGATGAAATTGGCGATTTGGCGGAGGCGATCAATAATTTAGCAACCGACTTACAGCGATATCGAGATACACGGCAAGAGTTTTTCGCTAATATATCTCATGAACTCCGAACTCCGATCACGCACCTTAAAGGATATGCCAGTGTGCTGAAAAACCATTTGTATCAGACAGAAGAAGAGAAGGACAGTTATCTAGATATCATTTATCAGGAAGGCGTTCGCCTCCAGCATCTGGTTGACGATCTGTTTGAACTTTCGAAGATGGAAGAAGGTAAGGTCAGTCTTGTCATCGAATGGGTCGATATAAATGACATTATAAATCAGGCCGTTAATAGGGTGACTTTAAAAGCAAAGGAGAAAGGGATAGCACTTAGCGTTCATCTGACGGATTCAATTCCGCTAATCCGCGGGGATGGAATGCGAATGGAACAGATCATGATCAATCTATTGGAAAATGCGATACGTTATACAGAACAGGGTACGATTCGAATCCATACGAGTCACACTCATGATACGGTCTCTGTTTCCATAGAGGATTCAGGCATTGGCATTCCAGAGGAGGAGCTTCCGTACATTTTTGAACGTTTCTATCGAGCAGAGAAGTCCAGATCACGACAAACTGGCGGTACGGGACTCGGACTATCCATTGTAAAGAAATTAGTGGAGCTGCAGGGAGGAAACATTCAGGTTACCAGTAAGAAGGGGTTTGGTACTTGTTTTACGGTTCAGTTTGCCCTCCCGACGATACAGGAGGAGTCGATATGAAAAAAGTCGACTGGTTGATCGCCGCATTCTTTGTGACGATTGGCCTGGTGTGTTTAACCGTTTCGGCTATGTATTATCAAGGAGATACTTTCATGCTTTTTGGATCCACACCAATCTACACAGTTTCAACATATTTGAAGAGTATGATTTAAGTAATTCATCAGGAGGTGACAACATGAAAAACAAGTTCATAGCGATAGTTGGTGCAACTGTTCTGACTCTTGGAATCGGATCTGCTGTCTATGCGGCAGATGTGAATCCAGGTACCACTAAAGACATGCTTCCTTTCATGAAAGAAATGCATCCAAATTTAAATGATTCAGAATTGGAACAAATGTACAACAATTGTCATCAGAGAGGAGGAAATTCTAACTCTCAGGGAATGATGCAGAAAAACTCAATGATGCAAGGAAGAGGCATGGGATCGATTTAGCGTATATACTTTGCTGAGTACTGTACGTCCAAGAACTGAATGCCACGTAGGGCTTCACAAATGGCTCTAGAAAGAGCAGAATCATACATTCAAGGAATTCGTCCAGATCGAGACGTTGATTGTGTTAGAAGGCGATAAATGAAGTATTCCAAACGCGAGCTCGTCGATCTTCTGATTAACTCGGAACAATATTTAGCTGTTCATAATCATCTTTGGATAAAGAATGAGTTTTCAAAAAAAGCTAGAAGTTCCTTCTATATTTTGAAGGAACTTCTTTTTCATAAACGGCCGACGGTTTTCTCTTGTAATTTACATTTCATATAGTCAAAGATAGACAATCTGTGACAAAGTGTTACAGGAGTGAGGATGATGCAATACATAAAATTATGTCCTGTACTTTAAAATTCTTGAGTGGATCGATCGTGAATCAGATCTTAAACAATCATAATCATCAATGGAGCGGGATCCCTTTTTTAGGGCAAGTTGTCTATTTACGGGGAAACTCCAATATCAGTACAGGTGGAGACAGTCTTGACTTTACTGAGGAAATTCCGGAGAGCTATCAGAAATTAGCAATTGAATCAGCGAAGGCTGCAGGTGCAACTTTCTGTGGGATGATATCGCATCTTTCATGGAGTCTGACGGTAAGACAATGAGTACGATGGCTCATAAAAAACACGTAAGGCAGCCAGTCATAAGGAACTGGCTGCTTTTCTCAGGTTAGCTTAAAACCCTAACTGTCATAAAAATGAAAATACACATGATCATTATCATCAGTGACAGAAACATTTCGTTTCCAATGCTTCAGAGTTGTATAAAACGAGTATAAATCACTACCAAAATCGATTACCGGTCATGCTCGTGAAAATACACGAAACTAAATACTCTCATAGAGATTAGCAGAAATGACATTGTTCAGCGAACATATAGTAGTAAAGCTGTTAACTGACTGTGTGTCATTTCGCTAACGGGCAGTTTAGTTTAACACGTTGGTAAATTTAACTTTTTAAAGTAAGAGCATTTCTTTGTAATGAGAAATGCTTTTTTTAATCGTACAACAATAAAAATGCAATTGAAATCAATGTTTATTTATTGAAAAACGATATATTTAATGATAAAGTTTCTTTATCATTAAATCAAGTGAGGTGCTTTTTTTGAAAAAAGTAACGACGTTCTTTTTAAAGATAGCTGTTATTCTTATCGGAATCCCCATTCTTGCATTTTGTATATTTTTGGCTCCTAAAATCGGAGTTTTTGCTGGGAAATTGTATCCAGATATTGCTTATCTAGAATCTCTCGTCTTAATTTTGTTGTATGGAGCGGCTGTGCCTTTTTACTTTGCTCTCTATCAGGCTTTTAACCTTTTGCGATACATTGACGAGAACACAGCGTTTTCGGATTTATCTGTAAAGGCGTTAAAGAACATAAAGTGTTGTGCAATTACAATAAGTGGTTGGTACGTATTAGGTATGCCACTCTTTCATTTTATAGGGGAGAAAGTTGACCCTCCTATCGGATTTGTGGGACTCATCATCATTTTTGGTTCGTTGGTTATCGCCGTTTTTGCAGCTGTTCTCCAAAGACTTTTACAAGAAGCGATTCATATAAAATCAGAAAATGATTTGACGGTCTGAGGTTGAGGATATGGCAAAGCATTCTTGAATAAACTGAATCGTACCGAGGGAGTTAAATGGAACAGCGACCGTCTAGGACTTTATTTTCTCATCCTTAGGCTGTCGCTGTTTCGATTTCTAAGATCAGTCTAAAACTTATTTTATGGAGTCTGGTGGTATGACAATTCGAAAAGTCGAATGGAAGTCTATTACTTTATTTTCCACTTACAGAAGGAATGTTTTTGACCTAAATAACGTAGGTGAAGTAATTGAATCCACAAATGTGACCTGAATAAAACGCGATTCTCGCACTGCAATTTGTCGCACGTAGAGATTACTGACTGCGATATAACGGGACTAAAGATCAACGGATTCTTGATCGAAGATTTGCTTAAGAACATCAGTGTTCGTTAACAACTCAATTAGAGAATCCCCTTAGTAAATTAATATGGATGACAGTAACAAGTGATAGTGGTGGTTCAACTAACGGCAACGATAGTTGAATCATGAGATAGAGGCAGCTGGTCAAAAGATCAGCTGTCGTATTCATTGAAGTAACGGTCAGTTAACGCAACTTACCAAATACTAGTAACGTTAAACTATCGATTGCTGTCTTTATCCGATATGGAAAGCGTATCGCCGGATTTGGCGCGACTAGCCAGGCGACCGCTGCACGACGAGGCTCGCGACATGCTCGCATAAGGCTTAGCTGGTTCGGTGAACTGGCCAAGGCCATTAATTAAAAAACCACGCTGAGCACCTCATGCGAGATGCCTTAGCGTGGTTACGAGCCCGGAAGCCGGTTCGCGATCGGTTAGTCCTGCGGACGATTGCCTGGCTCCAGGCCGGATGACGATACCGTCATCACCGGTTTTACAGTAAGATCGTTATGTACTTGAATCTGGCACGATAAGCGGATGTTTGATTCCGCAATGCCTTTGGCCTGCAGAAGAGCGGCTTCCGCTTCACCAACCGGACCGGCGTCTCCATCCACCACTTCGACCCGGCACGTCGTGCATTTGGCCTTGCCGCCGCAGCGGTGCAATATATCTACCCCGTTATCTACCAGGGCAAGCACAAGTTTAGTACCTTCTGCAACTTCATAGGAGCCTCTTCCTTCAATTTGAATCGTCGGCATTTTGGACTTCTCCCCATTCCTAATTTGGTAGCTGCGCAATCAATGGCTTATCATGTGCAATATCACTATCATACTATCCAAAATCGCGATCTGTAAACAACCGAACGCGTTAACCTTTATGCATGAGGAGATCAAGCTTTGTTACTTCATCACGGTTGTATATGGAGGAACCCACCCATCCATTAGGCCCTGCCTAATTTAACCCCCCCAGTGTTCCTATATATGGTAAAATGGGATGTGCTGTAAAGTTCGGCGGATAGGAGTGTGCCAAACATGGACACGAGTAGACTTAAATCCTTGCGCGTGAAACAAATCATTCTCATCAATGTATGTATTTGCATCCTCATCCCATTATCCGGCGGTCTCTTACTTGTTCTAGAGCCGTCGCCTTCGAACGTTTATCTTGTAGGCGTTTTTTTGTATGGGGCCCTGTTGCTTTTTGAATTTTGGGGCCTCTTTTTCCCGAAGCATCTTCTCTTCTTACACTGGCCCCGGTTTATGCGTGAAATTGCGGAATATGAACGGGAAAAGTTAGGCAAGAAGCAGGAGCGAAATGGACGGATTGTGAAACTATTTGCCTTTACGTTTTTATTGGCAAATCAATTAGTGGCTTTTACTCGCATAAGGGATGACGATCCCATGCAAATTCGGGATGTGTCTGGGTTTTGGATGATTATGACTATTATAGTTATAATCATTACCTTATCGGGCAACGCGGCCATCCTGTACCGCATTAAAAAAATCGATAAAACAGAGCCGGGGCAATTCCGCTGGTTTACGCTTGAATCGTTAGCACTGGGAGTTATTTTAGGTCTGGTCTCCGTGGCCCTTTTGAGTGTGGGGTTCAGAATCGTATTTAATTAGCGGAGAGCTATTATGCAAACGGGAAGGATACTGATATTATTTCTCATGAATTAATTATATTTAGATTTTAATTTTGCACGGGAGGGGTTTTTTTGAATATAGAAATCATACCCATTGATGAATCTTATATTCCTAAAGTCAAAAATTTGATAGCAGGCCACTTAAATTCTTCTTCCAATATGACGATGATGTAGGTTGCTTGACAGGAGATGGATTTGTTCAAGCGCCAGATGGAAGTAGGGCAGGAGTAATCTGGTAGGTTGAGAATATTGTATCCGTTTCTGTATGTAGATCCAGTTGCCGCTAGCTACTGCTTTTCCCTTTTCTATACAAGCTTAAGACGTATGGAAATAAGACGGATAATAGGATAATCCCTATATCCAAACCGACTTTTCAGAGAGTCAGATCGATATGATTACTCCATCTTTTGACCCGATTGAAGAGACATATCGGTTCATGGAAGCTCTCCAGGATACAAACATATAAATGAGTTTTCTATTAATGCTATTTATGCTGCACCAACAAGACAACAAATATCAGAATCCATAGAATCTCTTCACGAAAATTGGATTACCTATATTGATATACAAAAGGGTGTTTTACGGGCTCCAGGCGAATTAAAAGAATTTTATGAGGATTACCGTGAGAAGGTGGGCACATTATCTAAAGTTTTGGGAGGCATATGCACCATCGATTTTGTTTGTCCTACGAAGTTGGCATGTGTTGGATGCGGAGCAAAAGTCCCCCGACCAGAATTTAAGGAAGAAATTGGATTACCACTTGAAGTTAAGAAAATGAAGATTGCAAAGAGCAGGCTAAATACGAATTAGATGAAATTAGATTAATTGAGAAGTACCAGAAGGATGGATCTTATGAACCGGAAATCCGATACATCAAAGATTGAATATAATAATCTTCAAGAAACCTATGATAAGAGAAAAAAGCGAGTTTACGATCTGGGCGTAAAAGCAATCGACATCCTTCGCAAAGAATTAAAAGTTGTATCATACCAGACGGTTTCCGCTAAAACAAAGGAGATAGATACAGAAGGAAATGGCAATCATCCCAATACGATTCGCTCGAATGAGAAGTTGCAAGCATACTTTGCTGAGTACTGCACTTCCAAGAACAGAATGCCTTGTAGGGCTTCACAAATGGCTATAGAAGAGCAGAATTATACATTCAAGGATATTGTCCAGATAGAGACATTGATCGCGTTAGAAGGCGGTATATGAAGCTTTCCAAACGCGAGCTCGTCGATCTTTTGATTAACTCAGAACAATATATAGTTGTTCATAATCATCTTTGGCTAAGGAATGAGTTTGAAAAATTCCAATAAAGCTAGAAGTTCCTTCTGAATAAAGGAAGGAACTTCTTTTCATAACGGCCCACGGTTTGCTCTAACAATGTACATACCGTTCAATATATGGTAAAATATAGGTAATTAAATCAAAATAAGGAGGGTTGATATTGGACACGACGATCATTAAAACAATTGGAGAACTAATTCGTGACACTAGATGTGCATCGAATATCAGATTAACTCAGTTATCAAAACTGTCAGGGATCAACAAAGGTACGATATCAAGAATCGAGAACGGCGAAGTAAAACGACCAGAATTTTCGACCGCATATCCGTTGGCAACAACATTGGATATCCCTTTTGAAACGTTGGTTGATTATTACGTCGAAAATGAAAAAAGATCAGACTTGTTGTTCGATATCCTGCAAGCGACGATCCAGCGAAGGAGCAGCACCGAACTAATCAGGAAAGTTGCGAACAAATACCTTGAATCTCCAAACGAAGACAGCATTGACTTAACCGAGAAGCTATATCAACAAATCGACTCCATTGAAGATACCTCCATCAAATTGTCACTGTATAACCTCATCATTGACTACTCACGCTCACATGGAATAATGCCCTATATTGCAAAAGGTTTGTATCAGCAGTACCTGATTGAAAGAAATGACTTCATGCGAATGAAGGAAACATATTACAATGGGAAATACATTTTGAATTACATCAAATTTTTGCCACAACAATATCGGATTGAGCTATACTACAAGTTAGGGATTCATGCTTATAATTTGAGACTTTATAACGAAAGCATTGAACAATGTAAGAAGATTATTACAGAAGATAATGGATTAAGTTCCTATAGAGTACATGCAATTGGCATCCTTAGAAATTCGTATTATTGTCTTGGAGATTATAAGCAGACTGAACGATATGCTATACAGTATAAACAATTCGACTATCCTTACACCCGAGAAAATGTTATTCTTATGGAGGCATTATTAAATACAAAGAAAGGGGAGATCGAAAAATCTATTGAACAGCTCCGTTCATTTTTAAAGTCCTGTAGTAATGATTCTGTCATCCTTGCCACCAATCAACTTCTTCGCTTATTTTTACAACGAAATGACCTCGAAAGCGCTAATAACCTACTGTGTACTAGCAATATAGATCAATCCGTTATTGACAAGAGCAACCCTTTAATCTGTTCCAGATACGCTGATTATCTTCAAATCAAAGGGGAATATTATTTAGCCGTTGGTGAATATGAAACATGTATTAATCTCTTTTTAGAAGGGGCACTGCACTATTCTAAAGTTAACGATACGGTTGAAGAGAAAAAATGCTTGAATATGGTCATGCATATTCATTTAGAAAAAAATATTCCTATGCAAAAGTCAACAATTGAAAAGTTAAGCGCATATTTTACTCACAATGCTCAAGTAACGGGGGATTCAGCATGAAACAGTTCATAAAGAAGATGTACATCCGCTACTCTTTTATATGCCATCGTGATCTTGACAATAACAGCTTCATCAGGAAACAATCAGGGGGGAGTTTTCCCTTGGTGAAATAGTTAAACATGCCAAAATCACCTTTTAGTTTACTTTTTGTTTCATGGACGACTAAAATATGGAATTTATGCAACATATTATATACTCGCTATGTGAGGGTGCTCTTTAAATCACCTTAGAAATAGATGATGTATCATTACATACAGTTGCGCATATAGTTTATCTTGATACGGAGTCCTTCCCATGTATAAAGAGTAATCTTCTCCAATAATATATGGAGGCGAGTTGCTTGAAGAAAAAATGGATCGGAACGTTATTAAGTGTGAGTATGGCATTTTCGATGTTTGCACCGATGGCTTTTGCAGCATCAGATCGGCAAGTGGGGTCACAAATTGGCAGCATGATGGGAACTGTGAAAGATTCTGATGTACGTGAGGCTGAATCAGCTCAAGTAGCATCTGACCTGAAATTCATTTTTGAAGAGGCATCTGTGAAAAAAGACGGTAAGTATGTATTGAATGAGGGAAAAATAGCTCAGAAGTTCGGATTTGATAATGTTGCAACCATCTCGGCATTTGTTAAGCTTGCAAACGGTGAGCAACTAACAGCAAATATGCTAGAGGGAGTGCCTAATCCAGATGCTGGAGAATTCTCCACAGCTTCATGGGGATCTTGTGTTGCTAACCAAATTATTGACTTTACAGGGATCGGCTTTTTAACTGGCGGAATGATGGAAATGATCGAAAAGAAATTGTGGGATAAGTTAGCCGTTGAAATCATCAAAATCGTCGGAAAAAATGCAATTAAAGGCGGAGCTGTAGGACTTGCTGCTAGTTTGGTTTGGTTTAGTATCCGTTGCATAGGTCAGTAAAGTTACTCAACGAAGGGAATGGTGTTGCATGAATAGCATTAGATACATATCACTTTTTGTGATATCTCTGATTCTACAGATTATTATGTTCTTTGGCATAAAAAGTGACTCGGGTGTAACTATACTAGACATGTTGATTATGTCCCTTTTGTTCAGTGCATTTATGTTCATTATAGATAAGATCACCGGCAAAAGATCCGAGTGATAAGAATCAAATCTAATGATAAGAACACCTTCGGGTGTTCTTATTTCATTTTTACACAAATGTTGCCGTGGTTTTTTTATACAGTTTTTACTGAAACGTACATTACAAGATTGAGATAGCGTACGTGAGGTGATCTGTAATGGATTCTTTAGAGGAGAAAATTAATGAGCTTAGGAAGAAGCTTACGGAGATTGTACAGATTAAAGATGGCTTTGCAGACGAAGAAGTGATACGAATCAGCCAACAACTTGATATATACATTGTAGAAATGCAATCGCGGCAGAAAAAAAGAAATTATAAATAGCTACAAACCTTTAATGAAGCCAACTTATATTTTTAAGGAGGGAATAGCATGCCCAATAATGTTGTTAAACGACACAAAGTTGCCCCTATTAACTTCCCTTATTTTATAAGGGATTTCGTTATTTTTGGGGGTAACTTTGTGTCATTTTTTTGTGACACAAAGTTACCCTTTTGCTTAGAGATTGACACAAAGTTACCCTTTTGCTTGGCGGAAACTCGCCTCCAAGAATGGCGGCGAAAATATGGAATTCTCCTATACAAAATGAAACTGATAAAACAACTATTAGTTAGACCAAGTAAGAATTCATATGTTCAGAAGGTATTCTATGGAATTATTATGTTAAAATGAAATAGATAATTTAACCTATACTTTAACTATTTAAAATGAAAAACAGTCCAAAAGTATTATGTTTGTAAATTCTATAATTCTGTTGGATAGGAGGATGGAAAGATGTATATTTCAAGAATAAATATTGAGAATTTTCGTAATTTTAAGGGATCGGACAATTTCATAGAATTTAATGAGGGAATGAATGTCATAATAGGGCATAACAATTCCGGTAAATCGAATTTACTTAAAGCTTTAGAGTTAGTGCTTAGTGCTGGGTCACCAAAAAGGTTGACTGTTGATGATTTCAATAAAGACGTATCAACAGAAGATTTGAAAGTTTCTTCACCAACGATTTCAATTACAGTTACATTCACTGAGTCAGTTGATGAGCCTGAATATTCTGAGGATTTAGTAACAGTAGCAAATTGGTTGACTGAATTAAATAAACCATATAAAGCATCTTTAACCTACCTTTTTTATTTGCCAGAGAAGGAAGAAGACGATTATAAAAAAGCAATGGCCAACATTACAAGTAATAATATCGAAGAATACTGGCAAACTATCAAACATAGTTTCTTACGGAAGTATAAATCAAGTATTTACGGTGGGGATTTGAAACTGAAACAACCTGCAGATTACGAGTCACTAAAAAAAATTGACTTCCAATTTATCGATGCTATCCGAGATGTTGAAAGAGACCTATTTACAGGAAGAAACACTTTATTACGAGAAGTTATTGACTTTTTTATGGACTACGAAATAAAAAGTGATTCAAATAAGGATAAACAAGAACAGTTGAATGAAATTGAAATACTGAAAAAGGATTTTTCAAAAAATGCAAATACACTCATTCAGTCACTCAAAGATCGTATGCAACATGGAAAAAAAGAAATGCTTAGTTACGCAAATGATACAGGAGCTTCAATTGGAAATGCATACCCTGATTTTGATGGAAATATATTGGACTCGGAATTGTATTCGGCACTACGGCTAATTGTAAAATATGAAACCGGTGTAACTATTCCAGCAACCCATAACGGGCTAGGTTATAACAATCTCATATTTATGTCTTTATTACTGGCTAAAATGCAAAAAGATGCATCAGGTGACTATCTTGGCAGTAATGCAAAGACATTTCCTGTCTTAATTATTGAAGAGCCTGAAGCACATTTACATCCCGCAATGCAATACAAATTCTTGAAATTTCTCAGAGAGAACGGAAAAAGTAAAGCTCGACAAATCTTTATAACTACACATTCTCCGAATATTACATCTGCTGTATCTCTAGATGAGATAATATGCTTCCATCGGTCAGACAATGATCGACTTAACATTAGTTATTTAGGTAAGATATTTGAAGGAGATTCTGAAGGTAAATCCTATGTAGAACGTTTTTTGGACACAACAAAATCCGATATGCTGTTTGCAAAATCGGTTATTCTCGTAGAAGGGTTAGCAGAGCAACTAACCATGTCGCTGTTTGCAAGGTATCTTGGGGATGACCTAGAAAGCAATCACGTATCTGTAATAAATGTAAATGGACGTTTTTTTGATCATTTTCTTAAATTATTCGATTCAATGAGTCCTTATACTATTCATAAAAAAGTAGTCTGCATAACTGATTTGGATCCAACAAGAATTAAAAATGACGTATCTAAATCAGCTGATGAATTAGATTCTACAAAAGAAGACAATAAATGTTATCCATTTGAACTTAATCTAGAACCAAATATATATACTTACAATTCATGTACAAATAAATTAGTTGATAAAGAACTACCAAATAATATTCGCTGTTTCTCTCAAGAGAAAGGAAAAGGACGTACATTCGAATATTCATTAGCATTTGAAAATCCTGGTAGCTTGTTAATTCTCACAAAATCAATGAAAAACAAGGATGAATTAACAAATATGTTTATGAATTATCAACAGGGTAAAGAATTAAATGAGATTCTACAAATTCTAAGTGAAAGAGGGAAGCAAAATCAGCGAATTAGGGATAATATCCAAAAATATCAAGGAGAAGATAAAAGAGAACATGTTTTAGCGGCAAGATATCTCAATTCAATAACAAAAGGTGAAAATGCCTTTGAGTTAGCTCGTGAACTAGAAGTTAATCTTGAAAAGGAAAACAAGGAGCCATTTAATGTCCCACAATACATAAAGGATGCGATAAAATGGATTCTCAATTAATTACTGCAGACGACAAGATTCCTATAGAAAATCATTTCAAAGTTGTCGCCGGTCCAGGAGCTGGAAAAACTACATTTTTGGTTAATCACGTCAAAAATGTCATGCATAATTCAACTCGTTTAGGAAGAAATAGAAAGGTGGCTTGTATTACTTACACAAATGTTGGTGTAGAGACACTTTTAGATAGATTAAAAGAAGGTAATGATCATGTCGAAGTTTGCACTATTCATAGTTTTTTATTCGAACACGTACTTAAACCTTACTTTTCCTTAATAAATGGTGTGCACAATATAGATGTTACAAAAATTACAGTCCCCTTTGATCATGTTGTTTCTGGTTACTTCAAAAAAACCAATTTAGAAAGCAAATACAAATTATCAAATAAGGATTTAATTAAAAATATCTTTTGGTTCATTGAGGATGATATCTGTAAACTTCATATAAGAGGAAGAAAAAAAGATATGCATTCTGATTTATATAACTACAAAAAAATGTTTTGGGAGAAAGGGATCATACATCACGATGATGTTTTGGCATTATCGTGGGAGATATTACATAATCATCCTGGGGCTTTGAGAGTCATTCGTTCCAAGTTCCCTTATGTATTCATCGACGAATTTCAAGATACGAGTCCAATTCAAGCAGAAATAATAAAACTGATCGCACAAAAAGAATCTATTATAGGCGTGATTGGGGACATGGCTCAATCGATCTATAGTTTCCAAGGAGCAGATGTTGAACAATTTAATAACTTTGAATTACCCGAAATGTTGTTTTATAAAATGCAAGATAATCATCGGAGTACTGAACAAATACTACAACTTTTAAATACTATACGTACTGATATAACACAAAAAAGCCCGAAGAAGAAGATAGGAGAAAAACCACTTGTTTTAATTGGGCAGCCATTTTCAGCCGTATCACATATACATCAATTGATTAATAGCAATAATTTATATACTCTTTCTTTTTCTAACATAGTTGCGAATTCAATGAGGGATAAGGTAGAGTATGCTGGTAATTTAAGTTCAATGACAATTGATTCAATCTTTTCAGAAAACGATTCAAATAAAAATCGAAGAAAAATTATAATATCTCTAATAAAAACTATAGAGTTTGCAAAACAAAAAAACTATAAAAACTCAATTCAGGAAATACGCAGAAACTTAATGGGTGGAGAAAGCCACAGAGTTGCTCTTACAATTATTCATCAATTGTTAAATGAATATGCTGAATATAGTAACAAATCAATGATGGATTTTTATGACATAATAAAGGCTTTAGATGTTTTTCAACTGCCCAACTTTCAAATTAGAAAAAATAATCCGACTCAAGCAGAATCTTTTTATAAGAACATAAAATACTCTGAAGTAGCACTTCTTATTAAACACCAAGAAAACATAGGACGAGATCGTACTATCCACCAAGCAAAAGGCAGTGAATTTGAAAATGTTCTGGTTATTATTAAACCTAAGTCTAATCAAAAATATAATGAGGATAGAGATCTAGCTTTCTTGTTATCACCTGATATAAACAACGAAGAACATAGGGTTTATTATGTGGCTGCTAGCAGAGCCCAAAAGAATCTTTATTTTTGTGTTCCAAGTTTATCTCCTAAAGCCGCTAGCAAGTTAGAAGAAGTGTGCGAAATTAAGCATATCGAGATTTAATGATCTTTCTTCATTTCCAGAGGTTAATTTACCGTGTAATAAGTGATGCTAAGGAGGTAATAATAATTGAATGTTATGTGGGACTTTGAAGGTGGGAAGTTTGTTTCTTCCAAGGATGAATATGGATTTAAGAGTGTGGTAGAAGACTTCAAAAATGCAAAAAAAATAAGGATCGTTACTTTCAATATTTCTAGTAAAAAAGAAGACCCACTTTTACAAGCAATAAAAAGTTTAAATATAGATACTAATATTGAAATTATAACAAATATCCCTTCGCGTGCTGAGTCTTATTACAATGGCGAGAAAGGTAGAAAATGGAGAAGTACTGCCAGTACAAACATCAATACATATCTTGCTAAGCTAAATCCAGATACCTTTAATGGACCTATCGTTCCGTTTTTTAATTTTAATAACCACTCTAAGATCATAGGTACAGAAAACATAGTATATATAGGTTCTGCAAACTATTCAGTTGAAAGCAAAAATAACTATGAGGCCGGTATCCTTATAGAAGATAAGCAATTCATTAAGAAACTTTATGAGATATTTTTTGAATACTTAAAAGAAAACTCAGTACCATATTTTAATGACAATTATAATCAATTAAGACTATTTATAATTAGTATTCTTACTAGATTAGTGAATCATTATGAGAATTTTATGGATTCATTCTTTTATATTCGTAAAAATGAAGAGGCAATATTCATTAATGATGAAACAAAATTTTCGCAGAATGATCTATTTGTAATGCTTCATGATCTTCAGGAATTAACTGATATTCAAGGTCTTATTGAAAATATTGATTCTGTGGAGGATGAAGTATCTTCTGCATTAGAACAAATGTACGATATTCTTGATAACATGCCCATAAATGACACCGTTGATCTTTTAGCTATCGATGGGCCAATTTATGATTACATTACTTTTGATATCCAGCAGAAAACAAATGATATCTTCGAAAGCGAATACAGTGCCATGGCTGATGATGGAGAGAAGCTCGAATATTACTTGGATATCTCTTCAGATAATGCAAGTGACATCCTATCTGATATTTGTAACGATGCTGAAATTGACATTTACTATGTCAAAAGAAATCTCGAAGATATAATTCAAAGCCTTAAATACGTTGATATAATCATAAAAGAGATTTCAAAACACACTGTTAACCCAATAATTGATAACACATAATTCATTGTACTCTGCGCATTTGCGCAGAGTTTTTTTCTATAGAAAGTGAGTAATAAGGTTCAAATTTGTCATGATTAATTAGAACGGGATATATAGAACTTCTCAGGTAGAATTTTATTGTGCTTTTAAATAAAAATAGTCTTTCAATAAAGGTTTTCGTAAGACTCCATAGAAAATTTATAATGTAACAATATTCTACAAAGTAGAACAGGAGGGTAGCTTTGTACGTACCAATTCGTGAAATAAAAAATGAAATGGGTCGAAATCGTTTTTTTGTTTTTAGTAAGAGGCTGAATCGAGAGGTTAGGTTGTATAATGACTTACAATACGACCATTGGTGTTTAGTAGAATCGAATCCACTAATTATCAAGTACTGCGAGAAACCACTTCGAATCGTTGAAACGGTTGCTGGTGAAGTTATAGAATCAATCTTCGATATGTGGATCCAAAACGTGGAGGGGACAGAAGAGTATATATGTGTAAGACATTCGTATGAAGTTGATTTAGAACATAAACGATCAAAATCGCTTGCTATAAAAGAATTGTACGCTCAACGAATTTGGTGTGCAAAAAACAATAAAATACATCGGCTAATCACTGAGAAGGAAATTCGAGTGAATACAGTTTATCTTGCTAATATAAAAACTCTCCTACCTTACTTTACTCCACTTTGTCAACTTGACTTAACCCTTAATCAATTACTTCTAGAGCTCGTTACAGAAAGTAAATATAGCATTCGTCAATTAGAAAATTTGATTTCTAATAATTATGAAATAACATTAATCAGAAAACATATCTACAACCTTATACATCATGGAATACTTGAAGCCGATATTTGTAACTGTTTAATCTCAGGACTGACGGAGGTGAGTATCAGTGTCTCAAAAGAGATTTCTCGAGAATTTACAGATTGATTCAAAATATCTAGATATCCAAACGTGGCCAATGGTAAATACTGATCAATTTACTTTGGACGAAAAAGAAATATTTCAAAGAAGACAAACCGCAGTGATGTTATTCATGCAAGGAACTAAATCATCTATTGAAATAAAGGAATTGACAAACATTGATGCGAAAGAGATTCGAAAATATATAAAACGGTGTTTAACACACGATCCACTTACAAACACCATTTGGGGTTTTAGGGCGCTTATTCCCCATAAAAGAATTTATAAGTATCAAAGAAAAACTCCAACCTCGAATTCAAATAAATCAGAGCTTCCTAAATTAACAGGTGCTTTCTCGGATCTTTTAAGACGTTATCCTGAAATTGAAAAAAAAGTAATTTCGGCCTTCTTACGTAGAAGAAGTGCTAGCAAGAATTTACCTGCATTAAACGGTGATGGTCTTCACATTTATTTTTTGAAAGAGTGTGAAAAACAAGGGATTGGAATACATGATTATCCTTTTAACACTGAGGACAAAGCTAGTAGATCATTGTATCGATACTTAAAAAAAATTGAACAATCATATTTCGTTGAGGCTGCTAAACGTAATGGAAGCCAAGCATTTAGATCATCAAAACGGACACATGATACGGAACAAGAGAAACTTCTGATCACTAGGCCTTATCATCGAGTTCAATTTGACGGGCACAAGATAGACGCAATCTTCACAATTACATTCACAACACCTGAGGGGGACACAGTTACGGAAGTAATGGAGCGTGTTTGGCTCTTGTTGATAGTAGATGTAGCAACACGTGCAATACTAGGTCATTACTTAAGTTTTAATAAAGAGTACAACTCAGATGATGTTTTGCATTGTATAAGAAACTCAATAATTCCTTATAAAAAAATATCTTTTACTATTCCTGGTATTACCTATCATGAAGAAGGAGGTATCCCGTCTGCCGAAATTCCTGAATGTGCTTGGGCCCTTTGGAATGAATTTAGCTATGATAACGGACGAGCTAACCTAGCTAACATTGTTACAGATCGGCTGTATCAAGTAGTTGAATGTACACTTAACCCTGGCCCTGTAGAAACACCAGAGGTAAGGGGAATAATAGAGAGATTATTTAAAACCCTAGAAGTTCAAGGTTATCATAAACTTGTAAGCACAACGGGTAGCAATCCTTCAGATCCATTACGAAAGGATCCTGAGAAGAAAGCAAAGAGATATTCTATATCCATTGAAGAGTTAGAGGAATTAACTCATGTGTTAATTTCGGATTACAATGGAATTCCTCATAGCGGCATCAATAATTTTTCACCAATAAAACTTATGAGACAAAGGATAGAAAGAGGCATGGAACCACGGGTAATGGAACCTTCCAAGAGAAGAGACACTGCTTTTTTTACTTTACGTGCAAAGAGAAAAGTAAATGGTAGTGTAGAACAGGGAAAACGTCCATTTATCACTTTCGAAGGTATAACGTATCGTAGTGAAGTTCTTTCTCATAGTCCACATCTAATTGGTGCCGAGCTAATTTTATTTGTTAATATCGAGGATATTCGTACTATCCGGGCTTTCTTAAAGGATGGAAGTGAGTTTGGTTATTTAACTGCAACTGGTAAATGGGGAACGACACCACACTCATTGAGAACACGTCAAGCAATTAACAAATTAAAGAAGAAAAGAAAGATCTTTTTTACTACCTATGATGACCCATTTCAAATATATCATGAGTATAAAGTGGAAAAGGCTAAGAGTAGTAAAAGGGAAAGAAATCAATATGCTCAAATACAACGAGAACTAACGAAAACTCAATCAGAAAAGGCATCTGAAGATGAGACGATAGAAAATAATTATACGCCTTATAAAGAAACAGAGATAGATGACGACTCTTCTGACAAAAGGCATTTTCGAACTTATACTTTTTAAATTTAGAAAGTGAAAGGGTGTTTTAATGAGCATCAATTTATATGATAGGCCAAAGCTCCCACCTAAGTCTCACCCTATTGAAAGTGGAAAGTATATTATCGGAACAAAAGAAGTTCGTCGAATGTATAAAACTATAAAGCAGTGGGTAGAAAATCGAGCACCCGGAGGCATAGCATATGGTAGACCGAGATTAGGTAAGACATGGGCTATTCACTACTTAGCTAATGAGTTACCTATAGATTTTGGGGAGCACCTTCCCATACTTCGTTTTAGATGTAATCAAAATACTAGAATTAACGAGAATACATTCTACGAACAACTTCTATCCCAATTCGGTCACAGCTTACCCTATTCTGGCAGGCAAACTATTAAAAGTGATCGCCTCAACAAATTCTTACATGAAAAAGCAGAAAGGGCAGGATGTAATCGTATAGTTCTCTTTATTGACGATGCCCAAAGACTCGTACCATTACAATACAATATTCTAATGGACATCTATAACTACCTGAAGGAATCCGGAATTAACATGACCGCAATTCTTGTTGGACAAGATGAACTAAAACATATTCGCTCATCATTTATCAATGCAAAAATGAGTCAAATTGTGGGGAGATTTATGGTGCATGAATATTGCTTTTCGGGAATTAAATCCAAAGAGGAGCTCAAAGTATGCTTGGAAGGGTATGATAATCTTTCCGAATTCCCAGAGAATAGCGGATGGTCATTTACTCGATATTATTTTCCAGAATCATATGAACAAGGATTTCGTCTTTTCAATTGCACTGATGAATTATATGGAACATACGAAGCTCTTAGAAAAGAAAAAGGAATTTCAAAAAAATTAGAGATACCCATGCAATATTTAACTTTGACTGTGGAATATGCTCTTAAAAAGAATGGATTAGAAGGAAAAAATGTTCCATCATTATTACAATCTCATTGGTTAGAAGCAATAAAAAAATCAGGCTATATTGAAAATGAACTTCTACATGAATTAATATAATTCCATTTAGGAGAGATAATCTAGTGATTCCTAAACTATCAGATTATTTGAGTCCAACTGATATTTTACTGACATGGAATGACAATTGGTTAAGTGATTTTGAATCACCTTGGTCTATATTCGAAAAAATTAAATATGCTAACGATGCTACGAAAAAAGACATCTTTGAATTGTTTGCTAAAACAGAAGTACTTAAAAAAAGATCAATACTCGGTACTAAAAATCATGATTTATATTTGCTATCTGCCTTCGAGGAACAGCGTTTCATTCAACTATTAGGATTTTCTCTAAAATCATATAACAAATATATTCTTGAACAGATGTCAGGTTTTTTACCGAACGGAACGTTTATTGAATTAAAAAAAGACGTATGTGAAAACCACTATTGGAGAAGATCTTTGACTATATGCTTAGAGTGTATGAAGGACGGCTACCACAGCATACTACATCAATTTGCTCTTATCTATCACTGCCCATTTCACAATTCTCCACTTATTGAAAACTGCCCTGAATGTGACGTGAAAATCCCATACGAAATATCCGATCGGTTTATGAGCTCACCATATATCTGTTCGTGCGGCTATAGATACAAAGAACTTCAGCAGAATGCACCATTTACAGCTCTGTGGAAAAAATATAGCTTTGAGGACATCATAGATCCCAAAATAAATACATGGATCAGGCTTAATCTTGATGAACAAGAGAAGTTTAAAAGAGTTTATTTCTACGAGTATTCTAATATAACTAAAAACACTCTATTACTGGACTTTCTATTAGGAATCGGGAAATTAGATAGCAATTTGCAAGCAAATTTAAAGTCTGTTTCGAGTTCATCTAATATTCAGCATATTAAGAATCCTTCGATTATGAAAACAGATATAAAAACACGACCAAGCAACTTGTATCCAGTTCATAATCGTTTTGACTTAGAAGATATACACAATCCTTTAGTAAAGAATATCATGAAGGAATTAATCGAAATAAAGGTAAAAACGATTCAATCAATCGGGAAAAAATTAATGAATAATTTTCTATTTGCTCATCGCTCCTGTATTCACCGATATACCAATGTCTATAGAATTCCTGGTTCATCAGAAAGGCCAATCTGTCCGTTTGCCTTTGCTTATGCAAAATGGAAACAATCACTACTTAAATTAGATTATTACTATGATGTTGACAATAAACCAACGAATAAGCTAACTCATAATATCCAGAGTATTGCTTTTACATATGATCCTGATAAGGATTTATTAATAGATCTAGTCAATAATTTGTTACTTAATATGCCGGTTACCAATCCACAATGTTATACTCACATCAAATGGGTAATATCTCATGTTATAGGTCATGTATGTTTGAACAATTTTTATAATTGGTTATCACAGGCAGCGTCAATTTCCAATCATGAGGTAGATGAAAGAAAAACAGACAACTTATTAGCAGTACTTTATCCAAAACACAATTCAGAATCAATCCATATAATATGGGATGATAATACGAATATTAGCGAACTGATAAACAATATTAATTGCCCGTTTCCAACTAAAAAAACTCGAAAAATACAACCCAACGAAGTCTCTCATCATCCACTACGTCAAGCGATAAGAAACATGTGAAAGACTCCGCTTCAAGGATCTTATTGATTGGGAATCATGATTTCTAAAAGATCGATTGACAATGTCTTAGAGCCATTAATTCCTTTTAAATATTTGAAAGGACCTTCGGCTGACCAGTTAATATTCTTCAGTCGTTTTACAGCTTTGGTATAGCCTTGGTGATCGATATGTCTTTTATTTTCACGCATAAATCTAGAAATGGCCTTAGAACCAGCAATAGCAAGAGCATCCAAACATACAATGTGAGTTAACTTAAACTCTTTATAGTTGATCCACTCGTTAGGATACATATCTCGAATTAAATTAAAGTAAGAGAGAACAAGAGCTAATTTTTCGTCCTTACTCAAATTTCTAATGCCTTCTTCTTTTGTGAAATAGTTCAATATCCTATATAAGTTCTGTAAAGTCACATGTCTACCATTTGTTCTTTTTCCAATGATGCTTCCAATATGATAGAAGGGGCTATCGCTATTGGAAAGTAATTCTGTTGCAATCCAACTTAAATCATCAGATTCTCTCTTTAAATATTTACTTAAAGAGGAACTGATGCCTTTTGCTTTTGTGTTTATTGTGTCGAACAATTTAATTTCTTCATCCTCATCAAGAAAATGAAAAGCCATAAAAGGTACGTTTAATTCTGAATTTGTTTCTTGTATATATTTGCGAATTCCTCCTAGTCGATGTTGGCCATCCATCAAAGATGCTTTACTTTTACATATTAAACGTCCGTACGATGGTCTGTGCTTATCATAGGCCACATACTCCCAATTACCACCTGCATTCAACAATATCGGAGTAAACAGTGCCTCATCGCCTCTTGATAAATACATTGAGAAGTCTCTGATTCTCTTAGCATCAGTCGGTCTTTGATAACCTTTACCTGAAGTATGATCATATGGTTTAGTATACGTTAATTGCATAGCAATAGAGGCTGAGAAATAACTTTGATAGGCTACTTTGCCTCTCATTTTGCACTGTAGAACATTTTCAATAACTATTTGGTTTGGTAGATTCATCATTTTACATAGCACCCCATAGTTTACAGAAGTTTGAATATTGTTCATACAATATATATCATATAATATATATTTAGTAGTGGTAATATATAGTTTAGGTATCTTTATCATTTGAAATGGTACACCTAGTCTTAAGTAAAGAGAGGTGGCCATTGATATGATTAAAATAAATCAATTCGTAGGTTCACGAATACGTTCCCTTCGAATGGCACAAGGACTTACTCAAGAACAACTTGGTGAATTAGTTGATCTTCCCCAGCCATATGTAGGTGGGATTGAACGAGGTGAGAGAAATATTACACTTGAGACTTTGCAAAAAATCATAAATGCTTTGAAAGTTTCACCAGAGGAATTATTTCTAAACTATCAGGATAATGGCTCATCAAATGAATTTATTGAGATTATGAACCGACTTCAATCACAATTAATTGCTCGAGACATCAAAGAAGTTAAAGCTGTTGAAAAGCTTGTTAGTGTTTGGTTAGATACAATGGATTCATTAAAATAAAATAAGAAAAATTGAATAATATACAAAAACGACAGAAGGTCGTAGATGAGGAGGAGAAAGAAAATTCTATCGAATGATTTAAAAGAAACATACAAAGACATAATAGAATCCGCTATTATTTATGCTAACCAAAACTTGAAATTATATTCAAATAATGAATTAAGCATTAATTATGAGATTAAGAACGGTATATTTTTCAATGCACAAAGTCTTTTATATGATGATAAATATTCAATGACTTTTTACTCGGAATTCTTCGAAAGAATATTTGCAGTTTATAATACACTTTTAAATAAAGGGAATTTCAATTTTTACAAAATCATTTCTTATGGAGACCAGGATTATACAGAGGATAACGCTCAAATATATCTTGATATATTATTCGAACTTTCATCCAAAATATTTATTAATCATGAATTAGGACATATATTTAATGGACATTTAAAATACAAATTAGGTCTTGGTTATACTGCAAACAAAACAATTATGTTCTTAGAATCCGAGCGTAATGAATTACCTCCACTTGAAAGTCAAGTATTGGAGATGGATGCAGATGCCTTTGCAGCTACAAGAATTATAGGTACTATCACTTTTAATGAAAATATATCTTACTATAATTCTATAAGACCAAATCTTATTAAAAATAAGTCTCATTCTCTTTTACTAACTGTAGTTTCTGCTACTATAGTTTTTAGTATTCTAGGAGCAGGTAAGAAACGAAGTACCCCTTCAAATCTTTTAGAAATAACTTACTTACCACTAAGAACAAGACAAGATTATTATTTAAGATGTGCTTTAAACGCCTATAAATATTTTAATCCAAATGAGCCAGTGCTTTTTGATATTGTTTTCCTCAGAGAAGTCATACCAAACATAGAACAGTATGTAAACTTGTATAATCATCATGTATTAGGGTTCGAAAATGAGGAGTATTGTAATTCATATAATTTGAATGAACTTAATGAACCTTTTATAAAACACTGTGACTATTTGGATTATTTCTGGACAAATACAATGAGAGAAAAACTAATCCCTTATTCTTATTATTTCCCTGCATTATAAATTGTAATAGACACAAACAACAGCATTGCATTATATTATTAGTAGGTTAGGTAATAATGTGTCACAAATGTTTTGGGAACTGGGATATAAAATTTTGATAAGTGTATGTTATTAAACATTTCATAGATATTCAGACTATATATAATAAAGGCGAAATCCATATGAGTGGATTTCGCCTTTATTATATATTTTACACGAATTATGATTAGCTTCTGTAATTGCTTGTTTAGTCGTAAAGTTAAAATGTGACAACAGAAAAAGTATTTGATATAGTGAAATTAGAATTCGTCACTAAACAACTGTTTATCTGCTTATTTGAGGATGTGAAGATTATTGTAAATATGAAATGGGGCTTATGATTTGACTCTTTCTAACTTGGATATGGCTATTTATACATTGTTGTTCATTATCCCTGGGTTCTCTATGAGTTATGCTTATGGTATTTTTATTCCTCAAAGAGATAAAGCTTATCAACCAGCTTTCCTAAGGTTCTTTTTCTTTAGTTGTTTAAACTTCATCATTTGGTGGCCATTAATACATCATTGGATTAAGATAGCTTATTATGATCTCCATCCTTTCCGATGGTCTATTTGTATTATTGGTGTACTAATAATTTTCCCATTCATCTTGGGTTTAACGATAGGATACATAACTGAGAAGGAATGGGTAAGAGTACTGCTCCATAAATTAAATATATATACATTGCACCCTGTACCTACAGCTTGGGATTATATAATGAGTGAGGCTTCCTATGTTATTATTACATTAAAAGATGGGACACGAATTTTTGGGAAGTATTCAAGTAAATCTATTGCTTCTTCTGTTCCAAACGAGAAAGATGTATATATAGAGACACTTTATAGCTTGGATGACGAAGGGGATTGGAGGGAAGTCCCTCGGTCTAATGGAGTTTGGATAGCCGGTGACCAGATTCTTCATATTGAATTTTACAAAATGTAATTGATGGAGGGAAATATGAAAAACGATAAAAATGGACATCAAACAAGCTCTAAAAGCGAACAAAAAGGTATGCAACCTGTAGCACCTAAAGAAAATACGTCTCCTCCCAAAGGTGGATCAAGTATTTCAAGGCCAATCCTAAATAAATAATGACTGGGGAAGAAAATAATGAACAAAAAAAGCGAGAAGCCTATCAAAAAGGTTGAAAATGGACACCAACCTAATAAAGCCCAAGAAACACAAGGGCCTCCTGGCGGAAGCTCTAACATACCTAGACCTTTAAAATAATTTTGCCAATCGAAAACCACTCAATTTGAACTGCACCCTAATTATTAGACAACATCTAAGATTGGGTGTGCAGTTTTTTTGTTGCTTATTTACATTAATACAAGAGGTAAAAGTTACGTGAAGGAAAAGAGGGGGGAACATTGTAATAAGAATTGGCGTTAACAAAAACGTACCAATAGAGCATTTTTAAGAATGAACTTGATCATATACCTTGTGTACTACAAGTAACAAACGAATTAAGGTAAAGGGCATGAGTCCGGTACAAGACCGGATTCACCCCCTTACGGTAGCCTAGGATCTTCAATTTTGAGTATTCTTGATTATACCTTTCCTTCCGTTATTAAGCGCCAATATTGATACCCTAGAGCTGTCAAACGGCAAGATTTTGATTCCATAGCGGCATAGTACATGTATTCTGAATCAACAGGCACTACTAGACCAACAGATTGGTATTTTTGAAGATCTTTAAAAATAGCCACATTCTCCTCATTTGCACTATCACTTGTATACTCATACGAAGGATCTAATTGGAATTCTTCCTCAGGAATATGAAAATAATCAATGATTTTTCTTAATGTAACTAGTGGTATAACAGGTTCTACTCTTCTTAGATGTGTAAATCGAGAAATACTAGTTTTAAATACAGGTCGTTGATCCCATGCACCGAGTGCCTCGTCAATATAGGAATACAAGCTCCCTGGCGTGATATATCCCCTTAAATCAGCTGCACCACCATGCAGTGCATCAAGCAAGAGAGATGTGAAAACACCCTGACCGTTACTTTCCAAGGCCACTTCAGAGCTCCGGCATGCTGTTAAGATGGTCAATCCATCACTAAGTTGACTTAAACTCCCTTGGTTTAAACCAGGAGAACCGAATAAACCTGAATGACAACAATCTAAAATAATAATTTTGTTGCGAGCTGTAGACTGATTAGCAAAGGTTAGGATTGTATCCATATGAATGCCCTCATCGTAACTTTCATAGTCAGTCGTCACGATGTATCCACCTGATGAGTTTATAAGACCGTGACCTGAAAAATAGAGGAGAGCAATATCGCTATCACCTTTGAAAAGTTCGTCAATACTTCTTTTTAGTTCGCTTCGAGTAGATTTATTTGTAATATATTTGATAGCGAAATTAGGAGAACCATCACCATTTTTCGATAAAATTTGTCCAACAGAAATGGCGTCATTGACACATCCATAGAGTGGGGAACTAGGATATTCATTTAGTCCAACAACTAAAGCCTTTCTCACAGTATCTAATCTCCTTAACCTAATTCTTTAATTGCTGAAATAATGGAACTAGATTGCCATTTCACTATTTTATTTGCATTATCTTTTACTTTCTTAGACGTTTTCTCAGAAGCCCATGGTTCAACAGCTATGATAGGCTTAGATGTGTAAAACTCGGTTTTGGCAATGGTAATCTCATGATCAATCCATTTACTATAAGAGGCGTAAACTCCAGCGAGGATTATTACAACTGAACTTGGACTAATTTGTTTTTTTATAGCCTCATAAAGTTCTTTGTCATTTTTAGCATTATGTACAGGATCATCTTTAGGGACAGAGTAATTTTTATAAGTGAAGGAGGGATCCTTATCTAGTAACTTAATCAATCCCTCATATGCCTCAGGATAAGCCCAAGAATGACTTATAAACAAATTGTATGTTTTCGACATGAAAAACTCTCCTCAAAATTAGTTTATTAGCACTCTCATAAACGAATGCTAATTCCATTATATAGAATTCCACTGTGTTTGCAATTACTCTTGTATGATTTCCTCCAACATCTATAAAAAACAATAGGTATTCAGCACGGAAATCAAAATATCTTATTTAGACCACACGACCTAATTAGACAGCTTTCGACATCAGCCATTTGTTATCATTATTTTCATAAAATACTTAGCGCAAGAGGTGTTATTATGGATGGAATTATTGAGATAAAAATATTTAAAGAAATAGATTTAAATGATCCATTCTTTATTAGCTTAAAGGAAGATTACCCTGGATTTGTTGATTGGTTTCATAAGAAAAAAGATGAGAAGGCTCAAGTTTTATATAATGAATCGGGATTATTGGAAGCCTTCCTTTATATGAAAAAGGAAATAGGGCCGGTTACAGATGTTCACCCAGCACTAAAAGAAGGAACCTGGTTAAAAGTAGGAACGATGAAGGTAAATCCTCACGGAACACGTCTCGGTGAAAGATTTATTAAAAAAATATTGGACTTTGCAGTTGTATGTGGAATAGAGAATATCTATGTTACAGTATTCCCAAAACACCAATCACTTGTCAGTCTCTTCTTTAAGTACGGTTTTATTAATAATTCAGTTAAGCAATCAACTACAGGCCAAGAATTAGTATTGACTAAGACGCTTGAAAGCGCTGTAGGTCATATTCTACAAGATTATCCTTTAGTCTGCTCAAAAGGGAAACGAAAGCACTTATTAGCAGTAAAGCCCGTATATCACACGAAGTTGTTTCCGGATTCTATTCTTCGTAATGAGAGCTTTGATATAATTAAAGATGTATCTCATACTAACAGTATTCATAAGGTTTATATTGCTTCAATGCCTGGACTTGCAACTGTAAGACCAGGTGACTTGATTGTAATCTATAGAACAAAAACGGAAAACACAAAAGCATGGTATACCTCGGTAGCAACATCTATCTGTGTTGTAGAGGAGATGAAGCATCGAAGAGATTTTGCAAATATACAGGAGTTTCTTAAGTATTGTAAAGATTACTCTGTATTTTCAACTCAGGATTTACAGTATTATTGGAATAAACCTGGTAACGTATACATTTTAAAAATGACTTATAATATAGCGTTAAGAAGAAGATTAAATCAACAAAGATTGGTGGAGGAAGTAGGCCTATCTAAAGATAACTATTGGGGCTACTTCACTCTTAATGATCAAGAATTTGAACAGATTTTAATAAAAGGTGATGTATATGAAAGTCTTGTTATCGATTAAACCCGAATTCGTTGAAAAAATATTTAGCGGTGAAAAGAAATATGAGTATCGAAAATCAATTTTCAAGAAAGAGAATATTGATACAGTTGTAGTGTACTCTACGATGCCTGAAGGGAAAATAGTAGGTGAATTCAAAATAGAAGCCATAATCGCTAACCGTCCCGATATATTATGGGAAAAGACGAAAGATGCTTCAGGCATAAGCAATCTATATTTTAAAAAATACTTTGAAAACAGAGTAGAAGGTTACGCAATTAAAATTTCAGATCCTGTTCTTTACGATAAACCAATTGATCCCAAATCAGAATACAAGTCTTTTCATGCACCTCAATCTTTTTGTTATATCAATTGAAAAGTAGAGTGAATTATAGATGAATAATATCATATTCGTTTCTGGTGTACATGGGGTAGGGAAAACACAATTTTGTCGTGAACTGACTAATGATTATCAACTAATTCACCATACTGCAAGTCAACTAATCGCATCTAAAAAACAAAAACACTTTGATATTAGTAAAAGAGTAAGTCACATCACTGAAAATCAAGACTATTTAATCGAAGCCATTAATGAACTTGAACTGCTTGATACCACTTTATTATTAGATGGCCATTTTTGTGTAATAAATGAGTTTAGTAATATAGTGAGACTGCCCATTCAAACGTTCTCAGATCTCTTACCAAGAGGCATCATCTTATTGACTGACGACGAAGCACAAATCCACTCCAGGCTAGTTAAGAGAGACTCGATTGCATCTATTGATATTGATATGATAAGAAAACTACAGCAAGAAGAATTAAAATTCGCGCAAAAAATTTCGAATATACTACATATTCCTTTATGTATTTATCGAGTAACAGACAACAATCGAGTCGTTATTGATGACTTCATTAAGAAACTAACTATAGAAGAAAAGTGATAGTAATTGTGATAGTATTTCATACGAAAACCTTTTGTTGGGGGGATGGTTATCCCTCTGACACTTGGTTTCTCCCCAACTAACATCTTTTATCTGGCGAACGTCTACAAACTAGGTATTTACTAATAATTACGTAAAATACAAATTTGACGAAATTTATTATAAGATAACCGGTTGCGGAGGTAACATGGCATGGATAAGCAAACAAAGCTCCATTATATGAAACGGATTGATGAGAAGCTTTCTGACTTACCTTGGTATGTTACAGAATACATAGATAGCCGTAAGAGGAAACTGTCACACACCACTCTCCTTAACTATACCCATGATTTTATTATCTTTTTTGATTGGATGGTAACGGACTGTTTTGTAGATGACCACCGAAAAAATGTATCACTTGACGCTTTAGAAAAGTTAACAGTCCGGGACATTGAAAACTTTCTCACTTATCTTGAATATCAAACAGGAAACAGCAGAATCACCATTAATCGAAAAATTTCAGCTCTCAAATCGCTGTTTGATTACTTACAAAATAAAGCTGAAACCACCGATTTAAAGCCATATCTATTGCGCAATGTCATGGCTAAGGTAGAACTAAATTCAGTTAAAGAAAGTCAAGAAACAGTTGCAAACAGAATAGGCGGAACCCTATTAAGAGATGATGACTTTGATTCCTTTCGTGAATTTGTATCGCATGGTTATGGTCAAAAATATAAAGATAATAAAAGGATGCACCGATTTCATCAACACAATCGGGAACGTGATACTGCGATTATTTCACTAATATTAGGATCAGGACTCCGTTTATCAGAAGTCGCCGGTTGTAATCTAGAAGATCTAGATCTAAAAAACAACTTGATACGAGTCACTAGAAAAGGGAATAAAGAACAATTTGTATATTTTAGCGATCAGGCATTTAATGATATAATGGAGTATATAAAAATTAGAGAAGCAAGGTACAAACCAGGAAAATCTGATCCATTTTTATTTTTACCTGCTGATGTAGGACGGAAGGGTAAAAGCCGCAGATTTACTCAAAGATCAATAGAAAAAATCGTTGAGAAATATGCTAAATCATATGGAAAATCATCTTTATCAGTGCATACGTTAAGACATTCTTTTGCAACTCGATATCATAAAGAGAACAATGATGTTCCCAAATTAAGAAATCAATTGGGCCATTCTTCAATTCAAACAACAATGATTTATACTCATTTGACAAACGATGAAATGAAAGAAGCAATAAACAGAATGGACAATTAATTAATAATGACACAAAGTTACCCTTTTGCTTGGAGAAAGTTGCCCTTATTGGAGTAGTAGTGACACAAAGTTACCCTCATGCTTGGAGGAGAGTCTTATCTTTGATGAGATTGAAAGATCTCTTACAAAATGACACAAAGTTACCCTCATTAGTGTAATTTGAACTAAATAAAAAGGGTAACTTTGTGTCACTAAACTTAGAGAGGGCAACTTTGTGTCATAAATGGGGGTAACTTTGTGTCAATTAACAATGGAGAATAGCTGTCATATAGGGGGTTTCCACTTGTTTAAGACATATGTACAAAATACGGGTTTTGTGAAACAGTAGTATCGATTTAAAAGGAGTCTCTCCAAATTGGCCTCAATCAGCTGCTTAAATCGCATCATTACATATATCTTATACTGCTTATATATAAGTACATTTTTCGTTTTCATTGTTCCTTATTTCTGTTTTATCTTTTTGCTACATGCTCATCACAAAATATTATTTTGAATTGTTCCTTGCTTATCATTTTCTTTGTACATTTATACTGTTGATTATTCAGATTTACTGCTCATAGCTGTTTTAAATCTTACATTACAAGTCTGCATTTATATTACGGATTACTGGCACTTAGATCGTATCATTGATCGCTATTGATCCAAATCATAAAATCCTTATTGATTTGGCGATCCATTATCAACCGACTTCAACTACTTACATATTCACTATTAATATGTGAATTATTTCTCAATCCTAAACGATACATCTGCTTTTATCTTATCAATTTCCTCGCGTCGTTTCTAAGCCTCTATGCCTGCAATGCACGATATCAAACTTTTCTTCCCTTCTCCAGTCATTTGATAACTACGAACAACTGTTCTTTCAATCTCCATCCTTCAAAAAAAGAACTCGATGAATTCATCACCGAGTAAAGTAACCTCTTCGTATGGAAAAAGCTATAGAGCAATTCCAGGAAACTGGATTCGCTACATTTTTATGTAATAACACTTTCTAACTTAATTCTAATAAAGCTGCCAACCGTTCTAAATTCGTACATAGACTATGCAGCAATTGATTGGCTGCTTCTTTATTGGCTTTCTTGACAGAGATATCAAGGACAATCCGCTCATTCAGAATACCGTAGTACAGACCGAAACCTTCGCTATTTACTGGCGCGAACGTAAATGATTCCATAATCTCATAAGGTATGCTTGTCGTTGAAATGAAGTCTGCAGTCAAAGCTTTTAACCCTTGCGACTGGAAGAAGTAGTCGGACTGACTTGGGGAATCCTGCGTCAACTGGTTTATTTTATTTAGTCCGAACAAGTGACGCTCGATCCCTTCTCCGCGCTGGCAGGCTTTAATCCGCTCAGTATGCACCGCTGCTGCACGCATAAAGCTGTCAACCAGCTGCTGCCGGCGTAATTGCCAATGCTCATCTTCGCCTAGCTTATACTCATTCATAAAACTTTCCACGAACGCCTTCTTCTCCGTGCTTATGGAACGGGCGCATTCGGTTCTCCCTTGATAATAATGACGCATAGCGACCGGTTCATATACGCTACGCAATTTCCCTATTGACTCATATTGGGCTAATGCTAAGGCAATATGGAAGAAGGCATCAGGACTTACTTTGCCACGCTTCATTAGAGACTTACCGAAACGTTCAAAACTAACGTGGGCAAAGTAATGGTTATCATACTCCGCTTGAGCCTGTTCATTGCATTGCGCCAATAACGACTGCACGCGTTCATCTTGTTCCCAACTCAGTTCTGTAACTAATTCACTGGAACCCTCTTGCTGCGAAATCGGTTCTTCTCGCAGGTTACCGTCTTGTTTGGTAAACAGTTGAGTTAACACATTCATTACGGGCACACCGTCAATCGATGAATGCTCGAAATTAAAACTGATCGCACCGTTGGCGTCGATAAGCATCTGCATCGTCTTCGCAAACCATTGATTTCTCCAACCTAATAACGCACGATGCAACTGCTCTGCTGTGCTTTCAGCTGCATCATCTGAGAAACCAATCGCAAATATCGCATCATGAATCGTACGCAAATGCTGAGCGTTCACTGGGTTTTGCTGTAGTTGCTCATATACATCCGCCGACAGTTCACGCTTGGCAGCCGCCGTACTTTCCACAGCAACGGTCGCTGCGGGTACATTGTGCGTTAAGATATGCCGCAAGTTGCCTTCTAATTGTGCCGCTGGAATAGCGGCACCGTGCTCATCCGTTACCATTAACTTGTAGAAGTGTGAGTTGCGAATAACAACGATAAAGTTATTTTCCGCTGTATCTGCACCTACATAAAACTTATCTTCCCCGTGAGCTGGCAAGCGGCAGCTCTTGAAAATATTCCGATAGTAGCTCATATCCACAGCAGCACCTTTAACCGTCTGTTCCATTGGATAGCTACCGGAAATAAGCTGTAAATAGATGTTTACCGCCCGTTCAATCAACACTGCCGCCTTATGAGCTCTGTCTCCCATATGTGCGTGGTAATCAGGATGAATCGTTAACGCAATATTCGTCTCGCTTTGTAAGTTGCCCCTTGTCATTAAGTAGCTTTGCAGCCACCACGGAGCAAGCCAACTGTCCGTTCCAGCTTCTGCATGCTGCTCTAACTGCTCTTGCAACTGCGGTCCCTCATTTTGCTGAAAACGCAGCACAATTTGCTTAAACTCGTTCAGCTGTTCCTCGGTCAGTATCGGTTCCACCCACTCCAGTAAAGTCGCTAGTGTGGCCGGCAACGCCGGTACGGGCAGTTTCTGTAGAAGAGGTCGTAATTGTGTCGTGTACTTGCTCGTATGATTGGTCATGATGTCTCCTCTAATCTCATGTCTCATGCTTTGGTTCGAGTGCCAACTTTACCATCCAACCGAGCACAACTAAAAAGGCAGTGGTTATCACAAACAATCCTAGATTCCCCAAGAGTGTGCTATTTGCTAATGTTTGATCTACTCCATATTCGGGCAGCGGCAAAGGAACTTTCGTAGTCTCCATTTCAAGTAAACTCCTTTCTTTTTAAACTGCAGTTACGGTTCCTGTTGCAGCTTGTGTTGAGGATGTACATATCCTTCATGGATCGTGTCATGACGTTCTTCACGTCTCGTGTCATGACGCAATTGTCGAATTAATCCGGAGATCGCCATGAAGAACAAAAACATATACGGGATACCTAAGAAAACAGCTATCGCCCGCACCCCATTCAGTGTCCCTGTAGCTACGTTGGCGAAGGCAACCATCGTGGTTATGACCGACCAGATCAACGTACGTGCTATTGGCGCGTTTTCTGGACCATTACTCGTCATAATACTCAGCGAGATCATCGAACTTGTCGCAGTCGTTGACAGGAACACAAGAATCAACACGATAAACAATATCCCGGTGAGTGTGAACAACGGCAGCCGCTGTAGAACCATAATGAACGATAGATATACATCGTCAGGATGATCCTGAATATATTGAATAATTGAGCCATCGCCAACAATCGCATTGAGGAAGCCTGTGCCACCAAATACGCTGAACCACACAATGAGGAACATCACTGGTGCTAATACGCCCCCAACAATAATTTGCCGAATCGTACGACCTTTAGAGATGCGGGCAATAAATATCCCTAGGAACGGTGTCCACGAAATCCACCAAATCAAAGTCGTATTCGGCCAATCGAAGAACCACCCTTTGTTTAGAAACGGTAAGGTCTCAAGACTAGTAGGCACGACGCCAAGGAACGTATTTTTGAACGTTTGTGAAATAAAGTTCATTAGAAACGGTGAGTTTCCTAACGCAAATACATAAACCAATATAGCGACCGCAACAACAACATTGATATCACCTAAAATTTTCATACCTTTGCCGATTGGCAATACGGCAGCTAACGTATAGATTGCGAAAATCGCCAGTAAAATGAAAACTGAATAGCCTAAGCCTTCATTGTTATAGCCAAAAACGGCAGAAACCGCATTTTTAACTTGGAATACACCAAGACCAATCGAGGCTGCCATCGTCAGCGCGGATGCACCGGCTGCCAAAATATTGGTGATGTTAGCTAATGACTTGCCCCACTTTTTATCCGAAAAACCTTCCGCAATCGGTGTCCCCGGCAGAAACTTTGCGCCAGGGGAATAAGCAAAATAGCCAATCACTAACCCTGATATCGTATAGATTGACCATGCTGGCAAGCCCCAAATAAACATCGTATATTTCATCGCGTTTTCAGCAGCGGCCACCGCATCTGCCCCAGATCTGATGCCACCAGCTGCTTGCAAATAGTGAACAAGCGGCTCAGCGACACCAAAGTTTACAAGACCGACACCAATCCCTGCGGTGAACAGCATTCCTAACCATGAGAAAGTGCTAAACTCAGGCTTCTCATCCTTCTTGCCTAGCTTGACATTCCCAAGCCTACTGAAGGCAAGTATTAAGCAAATTCCGATAATAATAAGCGGAATCATCATCGTAAACCAGCTAAAGGTGCCATGGTACTTATACACCCATCCCCATAACGTGTTCGTTAGATTTTCAGGATTAACGACCGCCCACACAGAAAAGATGCCAGTGAATACAATCGCCGACCAGAATGTTAATGAACTTTTGCCGCCACTCGGCATATAGGATGATGGGGAACCTTTTTCAGCCATATGTGAAATCTCCTATCTTATGTTGTAATAAGCGCTTCCCCTACATAATATTACCGTCTCACAATCCATAAATTCATCGGTCTCATAATCGAGCATACAGGTAATCACTTTCCTATTTAGAGGGATATGCACCAGGCTAAAAAGGCTCAGAAATGGTACCACATGTTTCAAGTTGGCTTTTACAAATAAAAATGGATATAAAAATGCTCATGATTGATTCAGGTATACCAGGGAATCAATCATGAGCTATCATCAAAACTATCAATTTACATGTTCGAAGGAGCGGGTTCACGGCGAATGTAGTTCTACAATATTTATCTAAGATGATTACTTGCAAATGCTAATATCTCATCAACAGCTAGTACATACCCACCCGATTCGCGGAAGGATTGTTGCATGTTTACAGCGGCTGTCTTGTAAGATGCGTGGCTTAACACATGGTCTGCGGCTTCGCGGATTTGCTCTGCAGTCAAGTCATCCATACGTAATGTAACACCCGCTCCAACTTTGGAGATTTGCTCGGCAATGACTGGCTGATCGGCACTTTGCGGGATAACAATGAGCGGAACTCCGTAATAGAGACCTTCATGAGCACTATTCATGCCACCATGTGTAATAAATAATTTCGTGTGTGGCAATAGATCGGTTTGTGGCACAACGTTTTTTACGATGAAGTTTGCAGGGATCCTACCTAAATCTGAAATTTGGACTTTATCACCGATCGACATGACAATCGTATGTTCCGTGTCTCCCAAAGTATCGATACAGAGCTTATAGAAATCAATCGCTTGGTTAAAGACAGTACCGAGTGAAATGTAAATGAGGCTTCTTCCTTCGATTGCCGTAAGGTCGAAGTCCGTTTGGCTGACCCGTGAAGATATGGATGGCCCAACAAATTGAAAGGAATGATCAAATGTTTCTCCTTCAGGTTGGAACTCCCTAGTCGTATACACGATGGTAAGTGGTGCTGGATTACAAAATACTTCATAAGGAGAATGGATCTCCACATGATAGGTTTCCTTTACCTTATCCGTCAGGCTTACAAATGTATCATGGATAGGCTTCGCGATCTCTGCAGGTACACTTGCATGGAACTGTTCCATCAAGCTTACGAAGGATGCCTCTGATTGTACAAAAGAAGTACAGGAATTGATTGCAGGCAGTTTCAACATGTGAGCTAGTATTCGTCCACAACCGAACATAGAATCATGCATGATGTAATCGAATTGCTCTCCCTTTATTTGTTCAAGTACGCTAGGTATGACGACATCTGCCGTAAGCAGCAAGCCGTTGATTCGTTCAAGTACATAATTTCGTCCACCTGAAATAAAGGCTTTGATGAATTTCTGATCATCAAATGTTCGTACGATAGCGCCTGTCTTCTCCAATCGCTCCCGGAATGCTTCTATGCAGAAGTATACGACCTCTTCTCCCCGTGAGATAAGCTCCTGTACGACCCCAATCGTGGGATTGATATGTCCCTCTGATCCCCCATTTATAAATAATACACGTGCCATTATCATCACTCCTAAACAATACGGGTTCGCTTACATTGTTCGCAAGTATCCACATGCCCTCGCTTGGATCAACTTGAAATTGTATTCGGGATCAAGTTTATCACAGTATACAAATAGTACAAATAATTTTTGTATAACCCCCGTAAATCTTCTCACTCGAGATGTAATTAGTGCAAATCCTATCATAAATGAGGATAAACAAAAACATGCTAGAGCAAAAAAACATCTCCCCAAGTGAATGGGGAGATGCTCATGTATTCATATTAATTAGTGAGTAATGGATGATTTCGGATATAACGTTGTTCCCCAAATCGAAACATTAATATCGCTAGCTAACGGAACGTTATATTCATCAACAACTGTTCTCCACCATTCCCAAGCAAGACCTGTGCATTCTCTTGCAAAAATTCTGATGTTCTTGGCATTAGGAGGAAGTGGGATTTCTGTTGAGAAATGAGCAGTTCTATCGCGCCAATTTCCATCCCAACTTTTACGAGTCACGATTTCTTGTCCATTTTCATCATATGAAAACTCGTCCCAATATACTTCAAACTGAGCTACATATGCACCACTATGGTCAAGCTTAATTTTACCCTTCGTATATTCCGTCGTTTTCGTCTCGATATACTCGGTATTGTTGTGAACGGCAGCGATGGAATTGTCTTTCAAGAAGACGCTTGTATATGAAATCGGGTAAGCTGGATTCTTGCTGCTGAATTCTGCATTGTCCTTGATTACGCTTTGGATAACATTGAAGTCTTTCGTGACAACTTGGTTATGGGTTTGCGCGTCGCCACCTAGTACAACGGCAGTAAATGAACTGTTTTCATAAATATCTTTGTACTGTCCGCTTGCCTGAATGCTAGGATTATTGAGCAATAATTTAAATGCCGTTTGTACATCATTGCTCTTGGAGGTCGTCTCCAATTTGACGTAAATGGTACGGCCATAAGCTACGTTTGATACCATCAACGGTGGAGTCTCGTTGCTAACCCCTTTACGGACTAGCTCGGCAAACGACACACTGTCATCAAACAGATCCGATGGATTGTTGGGCAGTCCTGCACTTACGGTATAGAAGATTTGCTTATAAGCAGCAACCATCACTTTTTTCTCGCCGTTTGCGACCGCATTAAAGTCGATTCCAAGCGTACCGTTAAGCACTTTAGCGTTCACATTCAGTGCACTGGAAATTTGATTTTGGCTGTAAACCATGGATTCAGCATACTGTAATCTAGCTGGCAGTGTATGCGTGCTGGAATACTTCTCGCCCCAAGTCGATACGAGCTGATCAATGGCACTAGATACGCTGCCGTAATTTGGATTTTGAACGGAAATTGTGTTCTCGTTCTTCAACCCAGGCAGATCAATGCTAATATCCATTGGCTTTCTCGCAGCCATAACCAGACTAGGCTGATTATCCGCAAAATCCTTATTTGCAAGCTGTATTGCACCTGGATAAGTACGATTTGTGATCGAATCAATGATTGAAATATCTACGGGTGACGTTGTAAGTGATTTTTTGTCTCGTTCAACCACGATGAATTTACCGTTGGACTGAATGCCTTCTTTGGGAACAAAACTACTGATTTGATCCCCTTGTACTGCCAAAACCTCATTGCGATTATAGTTCAGGCCTGCGATTCCAAGATCAATATCATTGGATTCGTTGGGTGCAGCGGAGGAAATACTCGCAAAAGTGAACACTTGCAAACTAACTAACAGACTTACGAGTACTTTCCTTCCTTTCACATAGTTTGATTTTTTCTTCATACAATTACCCCTCTTTATGTAAAATTGTAGTACTAATGTACTACATTAATTTTTTTATCGGTAATTTGGTATGAAATTTTTATATTTTTATTAAGAAATAATACGAAACTTCATAACTTTTATGACATGAATAAAATATTTTTAAGTCTAATTCGATTATTTAGAGTAATATTTTCAAATTATAGGACTTTTCTTTTTGATTCTATTATTGTATATGAAATCCTAAATTACTAAGAATATCCCATTTGTAGAAAGAGTGAAATAAAACACTCCCCTAAGCATTACATTAGGAGAGTGTCGATGAACCTGTTACATAAAAAGGCAGCCTCGAACCAATCAATTCCACGCATGAGAATGTGCCCTATTTCAAACCATAATTATGCGGCAACTCTAAATGGTGTATGAGCAAATTGACAGTAGCTTATGGAGGTGTAAAGTACGTGAACTGTAATGTTGGAAAAACGGAACAAGCGATTCGAATATCAGTTGGAGCTGCAATCATCTTTACGGGACTTTATTACAGAAAATGGTGGGGTTTAATTGGATTGGCTCCTATCATTACAGGCACAACTCGCTATTGTCCGGCGAATGCAGTTCTCGGCATACAAAATTGCAAAAAAGTGAAATAAATGCTTCCCTTCGCTTTACTATTTACCGTAATCCAATGATGATTGGGTGAAGTCTCCAATAATGAGTCTAAAACCTTAATAGGTTTTGGACTCCGCTTCATCCAATTTCTTCAGCCACTGTCATAATCCCGATTGATTCGGCGGATTGGCCTTGATATAGGAGATAAACGCGCGGGATGCATAAGAAAGATATTTATCCCGAGGATAAATGAGAGCCAGCTCCCAAGCGATTTCCGGTTGGGACACGGTAACGGCATGAATGGCAAGATGATGCAATCGGTTCGCCATCGATCGGGGAATCAATGATATTCCTAGTTGTGAAGCTACCATCTCGCAGCAGAAATCCCATAGAGAGGTCAAATGAGCCACCTTGGGTTCGAACCCAGCCTGCAAGCATGCTTGCTCAACTACATCATGAAGGGCAAATTCCTTGGTGAACAGAATGAAGGGCTCATTCTGCAATTCGGTCAAGCTGACGGATTTCCTTCCAGCCAGCCAGTGATGATTACTCACGATGACAACCAGTTCTTCCGTTAACAAGGAAACCGTTCGATACAGCTGCGTGTTCACCGGCAGCACCGTGACCCCAAAATCGATATTTCCTTGCTCCATCTGCATCTTTACTTGTTTCGCACTGTATTCTACCATTTGAATCTCAATCTTGGGATAGCTCTTCTTGAATCCGGAAATGATTTTTGGGAAAAGCAATGCGCTAATTGTAGGCATGATCCCCATTGTCACTTTTCCTCTTTGCACGTGAACCAGCTCATTTACGGAAGAAGATAAATCCTCTAGCATCTGCAAAATTTTTAAAGCTTTCTCGTTAACCAGCCTTCCTGTATCGGTGAGTACAACTTCCCTGTCGGAACGGTCAAGCAACATAACGCCCAATTCATCCTCGAGACTCTTGATCATCTTGCTGATGGACGGCTGAGAAACATACAACACCTGCGAAGCTTTTGTAAAATTTTTATGCTTGGCTACTTCTGCAAAATAATGAAGTTGTTTAATATCCATGTGATCCGGATCTTCCTCCTTCCCTTACAGGCAAAGTGGTATCCAAACCATTCATCCCTTGGCTCAAGATCATGATATGCCTGACACTCCAAAAACAGCACTTCGCGCCGTTAAACGCTTAGTGCTGTTCGAATATGCCGATGGATTAAACCGGATATACCGGGTGCTTGCGCTCTGTGAAGACGACAGCCTTTGATGAATAAGCTGCAAAACGGTTCACTAACTCGGTACGCAGCGAATTGGCGGGAATAATTCCGTCAATAATCATTTCGGAGGCTAATCGGTAAATATCAATGTCCTGCTTATATTCTTCACGCTTTTGTTCGATAAAAGAAGCCCTCTCGCTTTCAGGCAATTGAGCAATTTTATTGGCATAGACGGCATTGACTGCAGCCTCTGGCCCCATCACCGCGATTTGAGCTGTAGGCAGTGCGAGGCAACAATCCGGTTCAAATGCTGGACCAGCCATCGCATATAGACCCGCTCCGTACGCTTTGCGAACGATTACTGAAATTTTAGGCACGGTTGCTTCGGACATAGCTGAAATCATTTTCGCCCCATGGCGGATAATTCCTGCCCGCTCCACCTTTGTGCCGATCATAAAACCAGGGACGTCGGCAAGGAATAGAAGCGGGATATGAAATGCGTCGCAAAGAGTAATAAATCTGGCTGCCTTATCCGCTGAATCGAGGAACAGCACGCCACCCTTCACCCGTGGCTGATTGGCAATGATCCCGACCGGTTTGCCGTTCATTCGTGCCAGTCCTGTAATAAGCTCACCGGCAAACAGCTTCTTCATCTCAAAAAATGATCCCTCGTCGATAATACGGTCAATCAGATCAACCATATTGAACGGGGCATTCTGATTGGTCGGGATGAGCTCTTCCAATGATTTCTCAAAGAATGGTGGTGCCACTGGTTTCGCAACCGGCGGTTGTTCTGAAAAATGGGAGGGAAAGTAAGAGAGATATTGCCGCGCCATCAAAATGGCTTCTTCTTCATTCTTCGCCAGCACATCCCCACACCCTGAAATCGAACAGTGCATGTGCGCACCGCCCATCTCTTCTAGCGTAACCTTTTCTCCGATTACCATCTCCGCCATCCGCGGGGAACCGAGATACATGGATGCATTTCCATCTACCATAATCACGATATCACAAAATGCTGGAATGTAGGCTCCACCCGCAGCCGAAGGGCCAAACAGCAGGCAAATTTGAGGAATTTTGCCCGACAACTTGACCTGATTGTAAAAAATTCGGCCCGCTCCGCGTCTGCCAGGAAACATCTCGACCTGATCTGTAATTCGGGCACCTGCGGAATCCACGAGGTAAATTAACGGCACTCTCATTTTCTCAGCCGTCTCTTGGATTCGAATGATCTTCTCTACCGTACGCGATCCCCACGATCCGGCTTTTACCGTAGAATCATTGGCCATTACGCATACGATTCTTCCGTTCATTTTCCCAATTGCCGTAACGACGCCATCCGCCGGAAGATCTTCTGCGGCGCAGTTGGCGAACAGCGCATCCTCCAGCTCGAAACCCGGATCAAACAGTAGCTTTAGTCGGTCGCGAACAAATAACTTCCCTTTTTCCGCATTCTTTTGATGATAAGACGGATCCCCTCCTTCGAGGATTCGTGAAACACGTTTCTGCAGCTCCTCCGGATTGAATTCGATGGACATCCCCTATTCCTCCTTATCTGCGATATGCTTGTTACTCGCCCTTAAATATGGGAGGACGTTTATCTTTGAACGCCTGCAGTCCTTCCAAGCGATCCTTTGTCGGAATTGTGACTTCATATGCATGCTGCTCAATCGCAAGTCCAGTGTTCAGCTCCACTTCCAATCCCTTATCGATGGCGAATTTGGCCTGAGTCACAGCGATAGGAGCATTTCGAACAATACGGCCTGCTATTTCCAAGGCCTTATCGAGCAGGAATTCAGGCGGTGCCACAGCCTCTGCCAGTCCGATGTTCCTTGCTTCTTCGGCGTCGATTTTTCTTGCTGTGAAAATGAGCTCCTTCGCCCGCCCCTTCCCGATCAGCCTCGGCAGCCGCTGCGTTCCACCTGCGCCGGGAATAATCCCAAGTGAAGTCTCCGCAAGGGCGAATGCGGCTGTTGTGGAAGCAATCCGAATGTCACAGGCCAAGGCCAATTCCATTCCCCCGCCAATAGCAGCTCCGTTTACCGCGGCAATGACCGGCTGGGGCAAGGCTTCTACATCATTGATGGTCTCTCGAATGAAAGATACCGTTCTACGTACTTGGCTCATGTCCATCCCTGCGCGTTCTTTTAAATCAGCACCTGCGCAAAAGGTTTTCTCTCCAGCGCCTGTGATGATAATACAGCGAACAGCCCGATCCAATTTACATACATTTGCCGCATCACGCAATTGTTCGAGCATCTTGATGGATAACGCATTGGCAGCTTCCGGCCGGTTCAACGTGATGAGCAAAATTCCATTTCCCATATTGGAGACCAGTACGGCTTTTTCCATGATCGCCCCTCCTTCCTAGCACCGAATCATTCTCCTACATCATGTACCTGCTCATACGTTCGAGCTGCTGACCTGAAGATTCCGGCTCGGCAAGGTTCTTCCGATCTTCTCCTGAATATAACGCGCCGCGGAGAGAAGTTTTTCCTGATTTATCTCCGTCTGAATTCCCATTGAATCCAGCATGAATAGCAAGTCCTCCGAAGCGACATTGCCGGAGGCTCCAGGTGCATACGGGCACCCGCCCAACCCTCCGACAGAAGCATCGAATGTTGTAATCCCCATATTCATGGACACCAGAATATTAGCCAGCGCCGTTCCACGCGTATCGTGGAAATGCAGAGCCAGTTTCTCGGCATCAAAACGCTTGAGCATCATTTCCAATACATCTTCTACCTGCTTCGGATTTGCAATGCCTATCGTATCCCCTAGAGATAATTCGCCAATCCCCATTTCGAACAACGTTTCCGATACACGGATGACCTCGTCGATAGAGATAGGCCCTTCATAGGGGCAGCCAAAAACCGTTGACACGTAACCGCGGACTGGCTTCCCAGCGGAATGAGCTGCTTGCACGACTTCGTGCAGAATGGGAAACGTAGCGTTTATTGACTTGTTGATATTTCTTTGATTGTGGGTCTCACTGGCAGACATAAAGACGGCCACCTCATCTACATCGGTCTCAAGTGCTCGGTCTAGGCCCTGCCGATTCGGAACGAGTGCCGAATACGTAATGCCAGGCATCCGCTCAATCCCTTTGGCAACTTCAGCGGCATCTGCCAGTGCTGGAATCCACTTCGGATTTACAAATGAAGTGATTTCTAAGGATGTGATTCCGGTACGGGACAATTGGTTGATCCAAGCGATTTTATCCGCTGTTGCAACAAAGACCTTCTCATTTTGCAATCCGTCCCTTGGACCAACCTCTTTGATCGTCACTCTCGCCGGCCAGTTCATCTCCTCCAACCCCCAGCATCTGTTTAATGCAGCTCGATCAACAAATCTCCTTCATCAACAAAGTCGCCTTCGCTCACGTTGACCTTGTTTACCGTTCCTCCGGTGCCAGACGTAATCGAGATCTCCATTTTCATCGATTCCAACACGACTACATTTTGTCCTGCCTCGACTTGATCCCCAGGCTTGACAAGAATCTTGTATACATTCCCCGCCATAACCGCCACGATTTTGCTCATCTGAATAACCTCCTTTTTTACGAATAGCCTTACGGTAACTCGCCGAGGCCTTATCCGATCAAGTTATGTCTGCTCCAGTACATATTTCGCAACAAAGCCTGTTGTTGTCTCGCCTGAACGGAATGCTGGATGCGCAATGACTTCTTGCAGCATTGGAATGTTGGTCTTGATGCCTTCAACCTGATAATCGGCCAGCGCCTGTTGAAGTCGGTTAATCGCTTCATTGCGATCCTTCCCTGCGACGATGAGCTTTGCAATCATCGGATCATAGAAGGGAGTGACTACAGAACCGTCATGTACAGCCAGCTCATGGCGAATTCCGTCTCCTTCAGGGATAGCGAACTTCGTAATGATTCCTGGTGATGGGAAGAACGTCTTCGGATCTTCCGCATATATCCGTACTTCAATCGCATGGCCTTCGCGTTTCACATCAGATTGACCGAAGTTCAAGGAATGTCCTGCCGCAATTCGCAGCTGCTCCGCAACCAGGTCCAAGCCGGTAATCTCTTCTGTGATCGTATGCTCCACCTGCAGACGAGTATTCATTTCAAGAAAGTAGAAATTTTTATGCTCGTCGACTAAAAATTCGATGGTTCCGGCATTCCGGTATCCGATGGATTTAGCGGCTCTAACCGCCGCTTCTCCCATTTTTTCTCGTGTGAGTTCATCTAAAAAGGTTGAAGGAGCTTCTTCCACGACTTTTTGATGACGCCGTTGTATCGAACATTCCCGCTCCCACAAGTAGACGGTATTTCCCTGGGCGTCCGCTAAAATCTGAATTTCGATATGCCGCGGATTTTCTACAACCTTCTCCAGATACATGGCCCCATCTCCGAAGAAATTAGAGGCACGCTTCTGGTTCCCTTCAAATGCTTGCTTCATCTCCGCTTCGTTATTCACGATTTGCATGCCGATGCCGCCACCACCGGCTGAGGCTTTCAGCATAACCGGATAGCCGATTCGGCCGGCTGCCTGTGCTGCTTCTTCCGAATCCGCTAATGCACAGGAAATGCCGGGAACAACAGGCACGCCTGCCTGTTCCATGCTGTTTCGGGCTTCAATTTTACTGCCCATGCGGGCGATGACATCTGATGATGGGCCGATGAATACAATACCCGCTTCCTCACAACGGCGTGCAAATTCTGCATTTTCCGAAAGTAACCCGTATCCGGGGTGAATCGCATCCGCTTGTGAAAGCTGGGCGATTTCTAAAATCTTGTCGATTTTTAAATAGCTATCTGTTACTTTGGGATTTCCGACCTCGTAGGCCTCATCTGCCATTTTGACATGCGGAGCTTCCTTATCCACTTTCGAGTAGATGCTGACGGTGGCAATGCCCAGCGCTTTGCAAGTGCGGATCACTCGAGCCGCAATTTCGCCTCGGTTGGCGATTAGAATCTTTTTGAACATAGAACCAATCCCCTTTAACAACCGATCTGGCGTGCAATGACCATTCGTTGCACTTCCGAAGTTCCTTCCCCGATCTCAAGCAGCTTGGCATCCCGAAAGAATCGTTCAACCTGGTATTCCTTCATATATCCATAACCGCCATGGATTTGTACGGCTTGATCGCATGCTTTCATGCATATTTCCGATGCAAATAATTTGGCCATCGCCGCTTCCTTCTTGAACTTCCTGCCTTTATCTTTAAGCCATGCCGCTTTATACACCATCGTGCGTGCGAGTTCAATATGCATGGCCATGTCGGCCAGCTTGAATTGGATCGCTTGAAAGGAGGATAAGCTTTGGCCGAATTGTTTTCTTTCTTTGGCATATTGAAGCGATTTTTCGTAAGCCCCCTGAGCAATTCCGACCGCCATCGCACCGATACCGATTCGGCCTCCGTCAAGCGTAGCTAAAAATTGCTTGTATCCATGCCCTTCTTTCCCTAGAAGATTTTCTTTGGGAACGGTTACATCTTGTAAAATTAATTCCGTTGTATTTGATGAATGAAGCCCCATTTTTTCATAATTGTTAATGACCGTAAATCCTGGCGCATCTGTAGACACGATAAATGCACTGATTCCATTCGTCCCTTTAGTGCGATCCGTAACGGCTGTGAGGGACAGGTTTTTGGCATAGCTTGCATTGGTAATAAAGCATTTGGAGCCGGAAATGATCCACTGATCCCCATTCAGCTTCGCTGTCGTTTGGGTTCCGCCTGCATCCGATCCTGCATTTGGTTCCGTCAGCCCGAACGCGCCCATGTATTCTCCTGTACATAAAGGGGTTAAGTATTTTTCCTTTTGCTCATGTGTTCCGAATAAATGGATGGGTGCCCCGCCTAAAGAAATATGGGCGGAATAGGTAATGCCCGTGGAAGCACAGACCCGGCTTAATTCTTCTACAGTGATAGCGAAGCTTATGGTATCCGCTCCGCCGCCGCCATATTGTTCGGGAAAAGGCAGGCCCATGACGCCCAGCTTCGTTAATTTTTCGAAAACATCCTTCGGAAATTGCTTCGTACGATCCCGTTCATCCGCGCCTGGGGCAACCTCGCCCTCCGAAAAATCGCGCATCATTTTTTTGATCAACGCTTGTTCCTCGGTTAAATCAAACTGCATGAATTCATCGCTCCCTTTTAATATAGTCCGATGTCCGTGCCGTAGCTTTCAATCTTTTGCTTGACTCTCTTCAAGAAGCGGCCGCACACAAGACCGTCCAAAACCCGGTGATCCAAGGAAAGACAAATGTTCATCATATCGCGAACGGCAATCATGTTATTAATGACGATCGGGCGTTTGACGATGGCTTCCATACTTAGAATGGCTACCTGCGGTGGATTGATGATCGGGGCTGAAAGTACGGAGCCGAAGGAGCCTGTGTTATTCACGGTAAACGTTCCGCCAGTTAGATCCGCCTGCGTTAATTTGCCTTCTCTCGTTTTCGTGACCATTTCGTCTATCGCTTTGGCTAGACCGAAAATGCTTTTTTGGTCGGCGTCCTTAATTACAGGAACGAATAAGGCATTCTCGGTAGCAACGGCAATCGAGATATGAACCGCTTTTTTGGCGATGATGTGATTGTCTGTCCACTGCGAATTTAAAATAGGGAATTCCTTCAGCGTCTCTGCTACTGACTTAATAAAGAATGGCAAATAAGTAAGCTGGAGTCCTTCTTTTTTCTTAAATTCCTCTTTAATCTGGCTGCGATAACTAACCAAATTCGTGACATCACATTCCACCATAAGCCATGCGTGCGGAATTTCCTGCTTGCTTTGTACCATTCGCTTGGCTATGCTTTTGCGGATGCCGGTAACTGGGATCTTCTCGTCGGCTTGATGAATGGTAGAATGGTCAGCAGATAAGGCATCAAATGATTCGGACGGTAACGCAATATCGGGAACTGATGCTGCCGCTTGTGATAATGACTGAGATGGAGATTCGATTTGCTGAGCTGGGGAGTCTTCAGACTGTTTCTTTCCTTGGACGAGTTGCAAGATGTCTCTTCGGGTGATGCGTCCCGCAGTGCCCGAACCCTCTATACAGGAAAGATCCAGGTTGTAGTCTTGCGCCAGTTTGAGTACGGCCGGCGAATAGCGCTGCTGCTTGGCTGATTGCATAGTTGAATCATCGGTCTCCTCGTTTGGGGCGGCGGCAGCTGGTTTGGATTCAATTGGCGTGCCTGTTTGTTTTTCCTCCTCAATACAGCAGAGCAGCGTTCCTACTGCTACCGTTTCATCTTCTCGAACGACAATTTCGGTTATCGTGCCACTAAATGAAGAAGGAACCTCCGCATTCACTTTATCTGTCAGCACTTCGCATACAGGATCGTATTTATTGACTTTATCCCCGACGTTGACGAGCCACTTGGAGATGGTTCCTTCCGTTACGCTTTCGCCTAACTGGGGCATGACGATTTTCTTAGCCATATTCTCCTCCCGTCGGCTCACAATTCGGCCAATTCTTTCATGGCCTGATATACTTTATCCGGGTTGAGCATGAAGAACTTTTCCATTGGCAAGCTGTAAGGCATAGCGGGGACATCCGGACTGCAGAGACGTTTGATTGGCGCGTCCAATTCATAAAGGCATTCTTCTGCGATGACAGCAGCTACTTCCGCTCCAACGCCGCCCTCTTTGTTGTCTTCATGAACAATGAGCACTTTGCCGGTTTTGCGAGCAGCCTCTACAATAGCTTCCTTGTCCAGAGGATAGAGGGTACGTAAATCCAGAATGTGAGCGCTGTATCCATCTTTAGAAAGCTGCTCTGCCGCTTTTATCGCAAAATGCAAAGAAAGTCCGTAAGAAATAACCGTGATGTCTTCCCCTTGCCGCTTAATATCAGCCTTCCCGATCGGGACCGTATAATCCGAGTCTGGAACTTCTCCCTTGATCGATCGATAGCATCGCTTATGTTCGAAGAAAAGAACAGGATCTTCATCGCGGATGGCCGCCTTTAGCAGGCCTTTGGCATCATACGGTGTGGAAGGCGTGACCACTTTTAGACCAGGAATACAGCAAAACATCGCTTCTACGCTTTGCGAATGATAGAGGGCTCCACGAACTCCTCCGCCATAAGGGGCACGGATGACCAAGGGACAGTTCCAATCTCCGTTGGAGCGGTATCTCATTTTGGCTGCTTCATTCACAATTTGGTTGACGGCAGGCATGATATACTCGGCGAACTGAATTTCTGCAACAGGCCTCATTCCATGAGCGGCTGCTCCAATCGATACGCCAGCAATGGCTGCTTCCGATAGCGGCGTGTCGATAACCCGCTGTTCCCCGAATTCTTCCTGGAATCCCTGTGTAACCCGAAATACGCCCCCACGCACTCCGACGTCTTCTCCTAATATAAATACCCTGCTATCTCGCTGCATTTCCTCTCGAAGAGCTTGGGACACTGCTTCAAGATAAGAAATTACGGCCATTTCTCCTCACTCCCCCTATTCTGCATAAACGTGCTTAAGGGCATCTTCCGGAGCTGAATCCGGGGCATTCTCCGCATATTCCGTGGCCTCATCGACCTTCATGCGTAACCGGTCATGGATCTCCATGTCTTTATGTTCATCTAATAGCCCCGATGCTTTCAGATAATTGCTGAAGGTTATGAGCGGATCCCGCTTCTTGGCTTCTTCCACTTCTTCACGGGAACGATAGGTTCGATCATCATCGTCGCTTGAATGCGGGACTAAACGATAGAGCACCGTCTCGATAAGCGTTGGCCCTTCACCTCTTCTTGCCCGATCGGCCGCCTCTTTTGTGACTTTGTATACTTCTAATAGATCATTTCCATCCACACTGATGCCGGGAAACCCATATCCCTTTGCTCGATCCGCGATGCTTTCGCAAGCCGCCTGCTTGGAGAACGGAACCGATATGGCGTACTTGTTGTTCTCACACATGAAAATGACAGGCAGCTTGTGCACCCCAGCATAGTTAGCCGCTTCGTGAAACTCCCCTTGGTTGCTGCCACCGTCCCCGAAGGCCGTTAATGCAACTAGCCTTTTTCCTTGCATTTTTCCAGATAAAGCGATTCCAACTGCGTGCGGAATTTGGCTCGACACGACACTAGAGCCCGAAAGAATATTCCGGCTTTTGCTCCCGTAATGACCTGGCATTTGGCGTCCGCCGCTCGTTGGATCTTCTGCCTTGGCGAAAGCGGAAAGCATTAATTCCTGTGCTGTCAGCCCGAAAGCAACGACCATACCCATGTCCCGATAATAGGGACACAGAAAATCTCTCGTTTGATCCAGTGCATATGCCGCCCCTACCTGAGCTGCTTCATGACCTTGGCAGGAAACGAGAAAAGGGATCTTTCCTGCACGATTGAGCAGCCACATCCGTTCATCTACTTTTCGCGCCAGAACCATATGCTGATACATGTCAAGAACCTGCTGATCTGATAACCCCAGTGCTTGGTGCCGGTTCTGGACTTGACCAAATTCGGTGTTATTCATATCGTATCCCTCCGACAATTGTGCCGCTGCATACTGCGGTTTCCTTTATTTTATTAACCATCGTTCCAATCGTGAAATACATATAGTGCATAGTAACGATGCAAAAAAAATATAGCTACTTGATTTGGTTGTGGGCTCACCTTATTCACGCCATACACTTTTTCTAATCGGTTACATAGGCTAATGGAAAGAAGCATCTTGGAGGGTTATTATGAGGTATCGTTGTCCCTTATGCGGTAATTGGCGAACTGATCATACGATCATCGATGAATGGAGTGAGGTGATTCCCCCACCAGCCCCAGAGTTAAAAGCGGTCTCCATTGATCCGACAAGTACTGCACTCCTCATCTTGGATATGGAAGATTCGATATGTAACAATCCACGCTGTGTTGCATCCATTCCTAGAATTAATTACTTATTGACGGAAGCACGCAAGACAGGGATGTTAGTTGTCTATAGTCTCACACATACAGGAAATGCTTCAGATATTACTCAACTCCTGCGCCCTACGCTGAACGAGCCAATTGTGAAATCAAACGTAGATAAATTCTATAACACGGAATTAGAGCAGATTTTGCAGAGGAATCATATTCGAACGGTTATTGTAACGGGTTACGCGGCAAATGGGGCTGTTCTCCACACAGCTACTGCTGCTGCATTCCGTGGGTGTGATGTAGTAGTTCCAGTCGACGGAATGTCTGCTGCCAATCCGTATGCTGAACAATACACAGCATGGCATATGCTGAATAGTCCGGGAACACGGAACCGAGCTGTATTATCGAATACGGATTTGATCCTACTCTAGAAATGTATGTTCGACAGGAACCATGTGAAAATAAAAACACAGCGCCTTTGTCGGCGCTGTGCGTTTTTAGTCTGATACGATGAGGTGCCACCATAATAGATCGCCTTTTATAAGGGAATGGACAGCAAAGGTATCACTGGAGAGCATTCATTGTAACTTTAGCAGCCTCTGCAATCAGTTCGTTATGATAGGCAGCATCTTTCTTATCGCGGCTGGATAGAACTGCAATGATAATAGGTGCTCGATTTGGTGGCCATACGATGGCGATATCGTTTCGTGTTCCGTAGCCTCCTGCTCCTGATTTATCGGCAACATCCCAATCCTTTGGTACGCCAGCGCGAATGAGCTTGTCTCCGGTAGCATTTCCTCGAATCCAATCTGTTAAAAGTTTGCGTTTATCGAGCGGGAGCGCATTTCCGAGTGTGAAAGCCTTCAGATCATCAGCAAGCGCTTGAGGTGTGCTTGTATCGCGGATGTCCCCAGGAGCAGCCTCGTTTAATTCTGTTTCATAACGATCCGCGTGAGTAACTTGATCGCCAATCTGTCTCAGCGCTTTTTCGAATCCTTTCGGTCCATTTAGTTCTTTAAGAAAAAGGTTGGCTGCCGTATTATCACTGAAACGAACAGCAGCCTCTGCAAGTTCTTCAAGTGTCATCCCTGTATCTACATGCTTTTCCGTGACCGGTGAATATTCAACAAGATCATCTTTGGTATATGTAATCACTTTATCAAGCTGCTCAATTGAGTTTTTCTGCAGCAGAACGCCTGCAGCCAGTGCCTTGAAGGTAGACGCATAAGCAAACCGTTCATTTGAACGATAAGTGATTGTCTGGTTCGTGCCCGTATCGATCGCATAAACGCCCAGTCGAGCATCATACTTTTTCTCAAGTTGAACGAATTGTTGATGAACTTGATTTACAGGCTTAAGTTGTTGCTCATTTTTGTCTTTTGCTTCTGCATGTAAGGATACTCCAGTAAACAAGTTGATATTTGCAAGAGACAAAGTTAGTATTCCGACGAACAGCGCTATTTTTCGTATCCTGGTATGTTTCAAAAAGATCCTTCCTTCCCTAGCTTGTTTCAATACGTTTTCACTACATTGATCGTGTATCGTATTGATTATAAAATGTGTAGTTATTACCAGTTTAACAAGCGTTATCTAGAATTACAAATCTAGCTGCTAAAAACGTGCAGTTGAGATTGGTAGAGGCTCATTTGGCCACGACTTCAATCGGGGCTTGCGATACCTTCAGACTCAATTGCTTGTTTGAACTATCAGCATACAGCTTTTCGCATGATTGCTAGATGACAGTGTCAATAAGGAACGTTTCCAGCTTCTAAAACGTAATATCCTTCGTTAAGAAAGTAATCTTTCATAATTTCTCGTAAAATATGCTCGTCTTCTACAATTAATATTGATTTACTCATGGTTGATCCCCCAATTACATGAAAAATCCCCCCTTTTTATGGGGGGGCTGCGTACATAAATATCATCACCAACATGTGGGTGTTATAAACGGTTATCCTTTTGGAAGTTAAGACGAAAATGCTCTTCATCCCGGTACACTGCAAACTCATATCCTTTTTCTTTATAAAATTCAATGATTTCCGGTAGTACCTGCAAGGTTTGCGGCTTCTCATGCATAAGGACAACTTCCAAATCTTCAGTCGTTTGTTCTTTTACATTTTCAACAATCTTATTTGGGTTATCTTTTAACTTCCAATCATACGAGTCAATCGTCCAATCCCATATTTTAATACCAGCATCTGCGATTTGATCACGAATTTGTTCTTCTTTCAAGCCGGGAGCTGAACCATATGGAGGACGTGTCAATTTCGGATTTGTACCGGTAATATTGCGGATCAAATGTAATGTTTCTAGCATTTCGGGGACAAATTGTTTATTGTCATATAATTTGATAGCATCATGCGTCATACTATGGGCTCCAACATAGTGACCTTCTTCTACGGCTCTTTTGACGTTATCTTGAGACCCCGTATTTTTTAGATTACTTCCTTGCATGAAAAAGGTTGTTTTTACATTGTATTCTTGTAATACATCTAGAAATTGCCCTGTTAATGAACTTGGTCCATCGTCAAAAGTAAGGTAGACTACCTTTCCCTTCGGTTTACCGTCTGACTGTTTTTGCTGTGCTGGCTGTGTGAAAGGTCTCTTATCTTGCTGTTGAACAGCGCTTTGGCTGACATCTCTGACCCTTTCAGCTGCAGTAGAGGATAGTTTTCCAATATTAAAAAATATAAGAAAAGATACTACTAGGACGATCCCTACTAAAAAACCTGCTTTCATTGTCGAGCGCTTATTACTTCTGCCGTGTCGTGATGATCTCATGTTATCGATCCTTTCTCTGTCATTCACTTGTTGAGATGAATACATTCATGTCTATTTCTTCTTTTTACAAGTGATAGATTAATGTAGAAAGATAAAGATAAGATGCAGATCATGTCGATAATATTTAAAGAATAGACTGTACATTTATATTTATCGTGTAATGAGGTCAGTCAACTAATTGGTTACTTCTTCTTCGATTAACGAGGCTTGAGAACGAAGCCCGATGTCAAAAATCCCCCTGCAGCAACACGCGCGGTGTCACCGACAGGGGGAACGATTAATTCTCCAATGGAATAAGATTAGTATTTCGTTGTCGGTTCCTTCACTTGATCGAAGACGATGATACCGTCGAACTGTTCCCTTGGAACGAATCGCATTGACATCGGCTCAATAATCTCGGATGTCATGCCATCCTCCGCTGCATAGATCGGCTTGAACATCCATGAATTGCTCTGCTTCGGGGACTTATGTTTGGATAGATCGGCAAATGCAATTTTGTACCCGCTACGCATCATCAACTCTTCCAGACTTCCCTTCGGCATTGGCTTTATATCGAAGAGCTTCTGCGTCGTAATGGTGCTTGCCCTGCCGCTGTTCATATAGAGCCCGACCACATAAGCTTTATCCTTCAGCTTCTTATGAAGCAGTTCTCCCATGCTGGTGAAGCTGCCGATCCATTTTCCTTGCTCTTTGGTCTGAATCTTAGATGTATTCTTCGCTAAATGATCGTTATGTGCCCATAGAATCACTTTTTTGCCGGGATACATCACCTTCATTAGCCATTCGACGTTGTCAGCCATAATACGGTCACGGAATTCATAGCTTTTCTTCGTATCGTACATCCCCATCTCGATGAATTTTACTCGATCTTCGAGCGTCTTGATCGCAATATCCACCATATGCGGGTTGGCTGGGTAAGCTGCGGCGAGTTCTTTCTTGTTTGTTTGGATGAATTCGATCAGCGCCTTATATTTCGGTTCATATGTATCCTTTACTTTCTTAACCTCCGCCTTCGCCTCTGGGTGGCCATCCTCCATGCCATATTCGTTAAGTACCTTATACAAATCCGTCATTGCTTGCATCTCGAAGTTGAAATATTGCTGACCTTGATCCTTGTCCACCTTGGCAATCCAACCGGCAATAAACTGTGTGAGATAGCCCGAAGTGAATTGCATGTCATAACCTGCGAGATGGAGCGGGTTCTTGGTTCCCTGCTGTTTCTTGATGTATTCGAATAGATTCAGCGTCTCCTTGGAGTGCCAAATTGGGAATATCGATTGCTGCATCATCTCTTTCGGGGTCAAGTTGCGAGCATTCTCGTTTGTCATGAAGGCATCCCCAAGTCCGGATTCAAATGCAATCACGTCAAACCCCAGCTCTTCGTGCAAATACTTAATCAATCTTGTCTTCATGCTGCTGTATTCCGCAACACGGTGGAAGTTCTCACCGAGACTGACGACCGTCTTATCCTTCAAGATCGGCTTCAGAAACTCTAAATCTTTATAATTCGATGACGTTGTCGATGTAATCTCCCGTATATTTTCCTTCACTCCGTCACTCTTTTGCGCTGCCGCTGAGGCATTGAACAGGGATAGAACGAGCGTAAACGCCATACCTAGAGCTATCAATCCTTTTAATCGTTGTACTGCTTGCATGATGAAAATACTCCTCCTTAGAAATCCATTCTCGCTACTCTTTTGTTTGCAAAGACATCGTAACAGCGAATTCTAAGGAAAGTATAAAGATAGAATACAATTCTAGTTATTTTCCGTCCGTATACCCCATTCAGTGATTAGGAGTATGTGGAAGGTTATGTTTCAATTCGCGTCTGACCGCCAAATAATGCGATGGAGAATCACCGAATGCGCGGCGGAACATCGCAATAAAGCTGCTCGGAGTTCCATAGCCAAGCGCATCAGCTACCATCCCTACAGAATCCCCTTGCGCCAGCATTTCCAGTGCAAGGGTGAGACGAGCCTGTTGGCGCCACTGCGCAAACGTCAGCCCGGTTTCTGCCAATATCAAGCGTCGCAATGTACGTGGAGATAATGCTGCCCAAACGGCCCATTCGTTAAGTGTACGATTATCTTCGGGCTGCTGAAGGATCGCGTCCGTTATACGCAAAAGGCGCGGATCAACCGGTAAGGGCAAATGTAATGGCTCAAGTGGAGCGAGTTTAATCTCATCGAGCAAAACCGCTATTATTCTTTCTTGATTAGGTTCGAGGATTTCTTGATCCCTCCAAGACACCGTTCGCTGCACAAGCGCACGCATGAGCTCACTTACATTGATAACACACGGAGTATATGATAAGTCCTTGCTAATTTCAGGTGTAAGCAGTAAGCTCCAGCCGCTCATGGCTCCGCTAACTGTGACCTTATGCGCTATATTCGGTGGAATCCACCCTGCACGGCGAGGAGGCAGCAGCCAGGAACCGGTTGGTGTTCGCACATGGATTAGCCCGCTTTCCACACAAAAAAACTGTCCTCGCCGATGACTGTGCCAATCGTATTCACGTGTTCCAAGCCGGAAAGGGTTGTCAGAATCATCATTGCCCCAAAAAGCAATTAATGAAGGCCCTTCCAGCCAATCACTCTTATCTACCTCTTCTGTGGTCATTTTGCAACGCCCCTTTTTTTGGCCATTTCTCGTTATTTTTTGTCCAATTAGCGTTATCGTACATCGTTGATCCTATTCTAAAATAAGGAACAGACCAATGTCTAATGATTGATTTCAACCAGCACATTTTTTGGAGGGATCTCGATGTTATCTAAATCTGTAAATTTGTCTGCCCCAAGCGGATCGTCATTGCTGAAAAAAGGCATTCCCGCATGGATCGCCGCATTAGTTGCTTGTTTATGCGCCTTTATGGTCGTCATGGACAGTTCGATTGTAAATGTTGCTTTGCCGGCCATGCAAACGGATCTGGGTCTTTCTGTTGCTGAACAGCAATGGGTAATTGATGCTTATCTGCTGACATTAGGCGGTTTTATGCTGCTTGCGGCACGTGCCAGCGACATTTATGGCAGAAGAGCAATACTTCAGTCTGGACTTATCTTATTTACTTTAGCCAGCCTCGCCGGCGGACTTGCAACAACAGGCCCCATGTTATTAGCGGCACGTGCCATACAAGGACTGGGAGGCTCAGTGCTCGCCACATCTACATTAACTGTAATCGTTGCAGCATATCCGAGAGGTGCCAAGCAAGATCGGGCGATATCGTTATGGGCAGCCTCTTCTTCTATTGCATCTGCGTTCGGAGTAGTGATTGGCGGTGTTCTAACGAGCGTAATCAACTGGCGTTGGGTAATGTTTGTCAACGTTCCGATCGGGGTTGTGCTCAGCGGTATGGTTGCCATTTGCCTGCTTCCACAGTCGAAAGAAAATAACCCCGCCAAGCTGGATATACCAGGAGCTGTTACAATTACGCTTGCCCTGACGGCCTTTATTTTTGGAATCACACAGACGCTTGAACTGGGTTGGAAATCTCCAGTTGTTCTGTGCTCGTTAGCCGGTGCGCTTGTGCTATTGCTGGTGTTCATCGCTATTGAAAAAAACACAGCTGCACCTTTAATACGTCTAAGCATTTTCCGCCACTGGAATGTACGGATTGGCATTTTCATGGTACTCGGACTTGGTGGAGCTCTAACAGCCAACGTGTTATTTTCATCCCTAAGCTTACAGCAAATCAGCGGATACAGTCCGCTGCAAACGGGATTAGCGCTGCTGCCTATGGCGGCCATGCTTGCTATTACTTCGATTATATCCCGTCCACTTCGTGCCGCCGGATTTAAAAGGCTTCCTTTTCTGGGTGGTCTCTTGGCCGCTGCAGGATTTGTCTGGTTCAATTGGCTGCCAGCTCAACCCCACTATATTTCTGAGTTCTTGTTTCCAAGTTTGCTTGTTGGATGTGGACTAGGATTGATGTTAATGACCGCCATCCAAGCTGTGCTTGCGGGCATTCCGGCACAGGACACAGGCCTTGCTTCCGGTTTGCAAAATACAGCCCGTCAACTTGGCGGGGCACTTGGTATAGCCATACTAGTGACACTCTCTCATTCTATGACGACTCTACATGCAGAGTCTGGGAGTACAGCCGTAGTGGCGCAGCTAGCCGGTTACCATAGTGCATTCCTTGCGGCAGGCGTAATCTGCGGCATGTCCGCCCTGATATCGTTATTACTTCGTAGTAATTGAGCCGATTGATAGTGAATACATCGCTGGTAAGCCGCAAGGAATAATCCTCGCGGCTTTGACTTTCATAGTAATGAGTCATACCGTTCCTTCAGTACATTCACATGATGCAGCTCATGCCCCACAATCGTATATGCAAGCGCACGCACTCATTATAAATCGGAGATTATGGTGGAATTTTGCTAAAGAGTTGATTTGTAGCGATATTGTAGTACTATAGTTTTATGACAACTCAAATAATGTTTGATGATGAGCAAAGGGTCAAAATATTTAAAGCATTAGCTGATGAAACAAGACTGGATATCATTCGAACTCTGTACGCCAACGGGAAGGAGATGAATTGCGGAGAAGTGATGCAAATTCGCGATACTTCGAAATCGAATACTTCGTATCATTTGCGTACTTTGAGGGAGGCGAAACTGATCAAGGTACGAAAAGAAGCCCAAACGAAGTATATGAGTATCGATATAGAGACCTTTCAAACTTACTTGCCCGGATTTCTGGATACACTGTAGAAAGAAATCTATTTTTTTATCATTTAGTTCAATAGTTTTTTAACTACAAAACTAATTGCAAAGGAGAAGGTAAGCACCATGAAAAAATTAACAACATTATTTTTCCTCATCATGTTTGTTATCGGAACCGATACATTTTTGATTTCTCCACTTATCCCCACTCTTCAAATTTTGTTTCATATCTCGACCGAGTATTCCGGTTGGATGGTGGGGGCCTATGCTTTAGGTTATGCGATATTTGCACTGATCGCTGGACCGCTTTCCGATGGATGGGATCGAAAAAAAGTAATGTTTTCTGGCATGATATGCTTCTCGGTGTCAACCATTTTATGCGGTCTTGCCACAGGTTTTTGGTCGATGTTTTTATTCCGTTTTTTAGCCGGAGTCAGCGCAGCATTTACAGCGCCTCAAGTCTGGGCATCTATTCCTGCTCTATTTCCCCCGCCAAAGATCGCCAAAGTATCAGGAATCGTAATGGCAGGCTTGGCTGTATCCCAAGCGTTCGGTATACCTATTGGAAGCCTGCTTGCTGCGACCCATTGGTCTTATCCTTTTTTTACAATCGGTGCCTGCTCTTTGTTGGTGGCGATATTTATCCTGTATGCTCTTCCCGAAATGAAACCGAATCAAGACCAAAGAACAGGAATATCAATATTCAGAAGATACATCCCGCTATTGACAAGCCAAATAGCGAGAAGAACTTTCCTGGGTCATTTCTTATTTCAGTGTGGATTCTTTGCTGCTTTTTCTTTCATTGGAAAATGGATGACGGATCGCTATCACCTTTCGATCGATCAAGTGGGGTATGTGATGTTTTTTCTTGGTCTTGGAAATATGATCGGGAGCATTAGCGGTGCTTATGTGATCAAAATGTTGAACCGTTTCAATACGATAGTTGTGGGCTTTCTTGTCTCTATTGCATGTTTTATTGCTTTGCCTTACCTATCATCGGTTTCGGCTTTCGAAGGTATATACTTTTTAATATTTGCTAATATGGGAATCGCATTTCCGCTGATTTTGGGACTGCTGAATTCGTTAAATCCGACAATCCGTGGCACGATCTCAAGCCTGGCCAATTCGATCATGTACGCTGCGACAACACTCGGCTCTTGGATCGCAGGCATGATTTATGCAACTTTTAACGGTTTTTATGGCGTAGGCATTTTTGCGGCCATTTGTTTTGCTGGCTCGTTGTTATTTTTTATATTAAGTGGTATTTTGACGATTCACACGAAAACAAAAAAGGAATTTGCATCTTGAATGCATATAAGAAATCAAATGGATATTCTAAATCTTCCAAAATTCAACATACTAAGTATTAGTGAGAATGAATTTGATATTCTAATACAAGTGGTGACGAACTCTCCCCCTTTAGCTTGCCCTCACTGCGGATGCATAGCGAACTTCTATAAGCACGGTAACAGGGAATATGTTTGTATGGATGTGCCTCTTTACGGCAAGCGTGTAGGACTTCAAATAGAGCGTAAGAGGTATCGCTGTAGAGAATGCAATCGAACCTTTTGGGATCGCTTAGACCACACCATAGACGAGAGGCGAAACTGCACCAAGCGATTATTGTCTTATATAGAAAAGCAAAGCCTAAAGCGTACGTTTGTCAGCATATCCGAGGATGTTGGATTGAATGAAAAAACGATACGTAACATTTTTCGTGATTACATCAATCGTCTTAAAGAAACCATTCGGTTTGAAACTCCTAATTGGCTTGGGATTCACGGAATACACATTATCAAGCCAAGATGCATGATAACCAACATTAAAGAATGTACTTTGTTAGACGTTCTAGCCAATCTTAACAAGGAAACCGTTGTAGGCTACCTCTCATGCCTTCCAAATAGAGGACAAATACAATACATCACAATGGATATGTGGCAACCGTATAGGGACGCTGTCAGAGCTATATTGCCAAAAGCTGCTATAATCGTCGATAAGTTTCACATTGTCCGCATGGCAAACCAAGCATTAGAATCCATTCACAAACAGATTAGAGAGAGCTTATCACCGAAGGAACAACGTGTGCTTATGCACGACCGTTTTACCCTCCTAAAACGCCACAAAGAGCTTACAGAGATGGATAAGATAACGCTTGACCTATGGACGAATAATCACCCTTTACTGGGGATTGCTTATGAAATCAAGGAGTCCTTTTTCGATATTTGGGAAAGCAACACAAGACAAATAGCGTTCCTCAAATACCTCAATTGGAGATCTAAAATACCAAAGGAACTCCAATCCGCTTTTGAGCCTTTAATTATGGCCGTGACGAACTGGGAAGAAGAGATATTCACCTACTTCGACCATCGCTTTACAAACGCCTATACGGATTCTCTCAACAGCCTTATCCGTGTCATTAACCGTTTAGGCAGGGGCTATTCATTTGAAGCCTTACGAGCCAAACTTCTCTATACAGAGGGGCATGCAAAGCAATGCAAGCCAAATAATCAGCGGCGGATCGAAACTTACGTAATGGAAGAAAACTTCCCAATGTTCAAAATACCTCCCGTTATTTGTGAACCGAAAGAATCAACTCTGCTTGGCATTGATATTCCCACCTTGATTGAGAGATTGGAAAAGGGCGAATTATAAGCCTTTTTCCACCAATACATCGCTAGTGTATGTCCTGAACCCGAAATGAAAACAAACGGCAGACCTCTTAGTGTTTTTTCGAAGTTTCATTCTTAGAAGACACGAATAAGACCGCAAGGAATAATCCTTGCGGCTTTGATATTTATCCATAGGAGTGAGTCTTTACTTACCTCCTTCTTCCCATCAATCTTCTATTCTCCCAAATACCTTAATGTAATTTGCAAAAGCTTCTCCATACTCTGCTGCGAGTGGCTGTGTCAACATGATATCCACGCTCCTTTTCCAAAAATGATAGCATACACCTTTCACAATGTGGTGTTTTGTCTATGCTGGCAGTTCGGAAATTAGCAGAGCATATGTGCAATATATTGAATGAAGACCAGTTAAAATAACGGATGGAGTTGAACACTTATATAGCTCCCTTTTTACATGTTATAATTACAAAATTCATAGCAGGCTTATCTTTCATATTTTTATTGGGCTCGTCAATCTCTGAGAACTCGATTAATCCATACTTCTCAAATTCTCGTCTTACTGAATTCGAATCATAGTAGAACATTTTGACGCCTTCCATAATCTCAAATCTATCTTTACTCAGTTCTCTGCCTTTGCCATACATGGGGGCCTTTTTTGTAACAGCAGTAAACATCATGTATCCATCGGGTTGTAACTGATTGTAGCAATCTTGAATCAATTTTTCCCGTTCACGACGATTCAGTAAATGAATCAGGGCGTAGCAGAATATCGCATCATATCGCTTGTTATCAAATGGCATATTCGTCACTGAACCATGATAAATAGTAGCATTTACCCCGTTTTTCCTAGCTAAATCAATTGCTGTTTTTGATATCTCAATACCTGTCACATGCATTCCGTTATCTGAGAATATCTTTGCATTTCTTCCGTAACCAAAACCAGGTATCAATACGTCCTTCACTTTCTTCTCGAGGAAAAAGTCCTTTGCCATAAAAGCAGAGTCGGAAGGTTCCAATCCCCACATCATTTGTTTCTCAATAAAGCTTGCTTCCCAGAATTCTGTCATAGCTTTCTCCTCTGTGATGGTTTCAAATGCGATATAATACAAAAGCATATAATGTATATTGTAGATATCTTATATCTGTAAATAGAATATAAAAAACATCTCTGATGAAGTGAATGTTACTTTACTTCATGAATTGCAAGCATATTGGGTTACTTTAGTAACCTTTTTGTTCTGCAGATGCGCTCTAAAATAGGTTTTGCTTGTGTCATCATATTGAAAAGAAAGAGGACAATTTCAAAAGATATTATAGATCCCATTTGTCTATTATTGTACAGATGCGAAGTACGTAAGTCAATCGGTTGACACGATGTGGTTCACGGAACCAGATTAGAATTTCGTCGCATCTTGAAATTGAAACACTGCTCACCTTGCTCCTTGTCCACCTTGGCAATCCAACCGACATTAAACTGCGTTAATTATCCCGAAGTGAAATGCATGTCATACCCTGCAACATAGAGCAACGCTGATGATTAGTGAGGCATCACTACATCTTCCCATACTCCAGACACATAATAAAAACCGATCCTGGCTCCCTTTACTTGGAAGGAGTAGGATCGGTAATATGAATTAATGTTCTCTTATAGCGACATCCGGTATATATGCAAGACATCGGAGCGGCTCAATTTCTTAAAGTTTCCTAAATCACCATATATCATTGCTTTATCCGCCATTAATTCAATCGTTGAATCGTCGATGCCATAATCCGCTAATCTGCTTGGTGCAGAAAGGGATGCAAAGAATTTCCTAAGCTCGTCGATACCTTCTTCAGCAAATTGTCTCATTTCTAGCTGCTCAAGAGGGTTCCTATCCCTCGGTTCATAGCCAGCTTATAGTAGTGATGGGCCATGGCAATATCGAATATCGCCATGCCCATAGGATTAAACATGATAGCATCGTTTGGTCTTCGTTGTTTTAGTTCATTTTCCAGCACAATGTCCACAATGGATTTCGTGTGCTCTTTTTGCAATCCCATTTGTTCATTCATGTGCAGGATATCCGTATTTTCCCGACAAACCTCTTCCCAGTTATCGACTATAATGGATTTCGTGTAATTCAGAATTTCAGGCTTAAAATCCCTTAAGGATACATTCAGAATAAGAGCGTTGTCCTTAGGTTTTCGATCTATATAACCAGATTTGGACACCGTGCAAGTTATAAATATATCCGAGTTTACATAAGCATCTTCCCAGCTATTGCAAACCTCTACTTTCCCTTCTAAATGCGAAATTTCTTCTGGCCGAACTCCTGCTACATCATAAATATATATTTTGCTTAAGCGCTCTCCCAGTAATGCGCATAGCATCTTCAAATGGAACTTACCGATAGGGCCAAATCCTACAATGCCGGCTTGAATATTTTGTAGCCGTCTCGTATTTTCATAGTACTTCACGATTAAGCCTGACACGGCTGATGTGCGTATGACGCTTATCAGCGAAGTATTAATAGTTGCTATCGGTACACCCGTTTCCGCGTCGTTAAGGATCGTTACCGAATTGGCCCGAGGTAAACCTTTTTGTATATTCTCTGGAAAGCTGGCAATCCACTTTATTCCCGCGATCTGAAATGCGCCGCCTGCGTAGGCAGGCATCGCAATGATGCGGTTGGCTTGATTCTGGAATCGTAAATAAGGTTTAATCGGTTGCGAGTATTCCTCATTCGCGATGCAACGAACCGCATGTTCGATGACATCAATATTGGCATCCCAATCCACACCGAGATCCAAAATATCAGCATGATTCAAATACAGCATATAGAGAACCTCCCGTCATTTGTACGGCCTTTGACCGGCACGCAGTTAAAATAGTGAATATCTAAGCTTTTTCCCAAATTGCTGAACGCCGTCCTGCGAGCATAGAACTCCGATTACGCGCTCTTCCTGGGAAATCCAGGAACATTGACGCCGCCCGTATGGCTGAGCAGCTGCCGGATACTGGACTATCTAAAAACTTCTCCATCGTCTGCTCTTTCGCCCGGTAATATCCGCGAGCCAGTCCAACACCTCCAATATAGAGTTCACCGACCATCCCAAGCGGAAGCACCTGTAGGTTTTCATCAAGTACATATAACTGAGTATTATAAACCGAACTGCCGATCGGCACATTCGTTCCATGAGATACATCTTGGTAAGTAAGCCGATAATAAGATGAGACATCCGTACATTCGGTTGGGCCGTATGTATTGATAATCTCTGCGCAGAAAGAAGGCGACGCTGTCCATGGTCGTAATTTTAATAAATGGATGGGTTCGCCTCCCAAAAACAATCGATTGACAGAGCGGAGACGCGAAAAATGATGCCCGAGATCCTTTTGATCTTCCTCAGGCACATGCAAGTCGATCAAGGGAAATATAAGGCTAGGCGCACAGTTGATCACAGTTACTTGCTCTCGTTCGATCGTTTCAGATATGCCTGCATAATCATTGACGGCTGCTGGAAAAAGACAAAGGCGTCCACCAGTTAGTAGCGGAGCATACAAGTTTTTTGCGCCAAGTCAAAACTGATTGAAGCAATCAACAGTACACAATCCGATTCGCTAAATGTAAATTCGTGAGTGTACCAATGCATTAATTTGCCGCCCTTCGCAAACAACGGCAATATGACTTGGAGTACGGGAAACCTGTGCTTCAAAAAGCTCGCTGATCGATTGATGGAATGGATCCTCTGTATTCAACTGATTAACGTTAAGGAGGATCTGCTTCTCTTCCTCGGAAAATATATCGAAATCGGCCAATGGAACATCCATATGAAATACCGCCTCTTTGTTGTGTGAGAAAATTATCAGCTTTCTTCCTTTGGCCAACCGCCCCACAAATGCCCCATATGACCGTCCGGATCGCGGAAAGTGAAGCCGTACCCGCCCTGTGGCTTGTACACCATTTCGTCGATATCGTTCCCTTTCTTCTTTAACTCCTCGTACACTTCATGAATATTGTCTACCTCCAGCGAAATGATTGGCTGATGCTCTCCACTGCTATTCGTAAAGTCCAGCTTTGGCACCTCTGGGCATCGAATAAGCCCAAGTCCGACTCCCCCGACGTTAAGCCAAGCCTCTTGGTCACCCGGGGAGTATTCGAAAGTGAACGGAATACTGAGTACCTCATTGTACCACCTAACGGAAACCTCTAGATCACGAACCGGCAATGAAACAACTGCATAGTTTTTTATCTTTATTGCCATTATGTGTATTCCTCCTTGTTAAATATATTGATTTCAAGGCTTCTGTAATCACAATTCCCCATCGGCTTAAAGCTTTGGCGGGGTGCTGAAAATGCTATTATGTACCTTTTTACTATTGGAAGCACATAAATATGGCTAAATAATATTTCTCCATTATTTCTCCATCAGTTGGCAAGCCGAGTAATTTGCAATACCAATCTCTTGTGTTCTCAATATTGCTTACTTAATCGATAACTGGAACGAATACATCTACTTTTCCTGGCCATTCCGGATCTTCAAATTGATAGACCTCAAGTGCAAGTGCCTTCGAATTGTTTTCAAATCCATTGTTTGCAAGGTAAGTATGGATTTCTTCATAAGGGTCTTTTTCTGTTCTTGTTGTCGCATAGGAATGTGGCGGAGCTGTAAAACCAATCATGCCTTCAGGGATATCCTCAAGGGAACTTACTTCCATGCAGAAAAAATAAGTAAATAGTACTTCCGATGAGAAGTGCGGACACACATATTCATGTGAATTGATTACGTTTTTGATTTCATGTTTGCGATTCAAGAAAGATTCTTTTGTAGCTTCAACTCTCTTTGGGTCATGATTCTGAAAACTAGATGTTACTGGAATGCCGATAAATTTTTTTTCCTGGAGGTGAACAACCACGACTTGGTTTTGGTTCATATTCATTTCTCCTTTGAAATTATTTCGTAAGGCTTTTGAGCCATCTTGAATCCTGATTCAAATCAATCATACTGAGCAAGTTTCCATCTGGATCTTCAAAATCCATTAAATAAAAATCGTCATTGTCACGGATATCAAACACGTTTACTCCATTGTTCTTCAGATACTCATGGGCAGAGTGGACATCCTCGGTTAAGAAGTTATAGTAAGGTGTGATTAATGCATCTTTGTTCTTAAATGTAACCGGCTGCCTTTCATCTACTTGTATCAGTCCTAATACAGTAGGAGTATGATTCAGTTTCAATGTTGCACCCTTCCCCAATTTACGGTTAGTTGAAAGCCTAAGATGCTCTCATACCAGTGAATGGATTCTTCAAGATTCTTTACTGGAATAAAGATACTTCTGATTTCAAATAGGTATGTAAAGACTCAATATCATTTGTGAAAAAGGTTATAATCCATCTCTTCTTATTGTTGATTTATTCGTTAGACCTGTGCAAGGAATACCTAGAATATTTGTTTTCTTGAGGTGTACAATCTCAATCGATATGGTCAAGAAGATCATTTCTGAATGCTTAAGATTTTTAGGTTCTTCGGCATTTTCATAAAATGTCTCATGTATTTTACGGCGAACAGCCTTATGGCTCTATCGGAACCTGTTAGAATGTGTTGTTGTGCTAATATGAAGTCCTGTTGGTGGGTTTCTAGAGTTCTCTCCATCGACTTGCCTTGGAAGAGCGTGGGGCGCGAATGCTGGTACGTTACGCGAAAACTATGAAGTTAGTGCTCAAAACCATTAATTTCTAGCTAGTAGAGATATTTAATATAATAGAACAATTGTTCTCTTTTGTAAATATAAACAATTTATTTCTTTCCGGAATATCGCATAGCCTTTGTATTCACGAATATAAAAGGCTTAAGGCGCGTAGTACCGGGAGGCTTTTCCACTTTGATTCTCATGGTGTTAATATATATTATAAGTTTGGCCATGGTCGCGTATTTCATAAATTATAATTTTCTCCGTAATCAGTCTCCCTCCTCTTTGTTCCACTAATTTGCCGGTTACTTCAATAAAACATCAACAAAGCAGTTTAACAGAGCCAAGTAATTGTTATTTGAAATTTCCCGGGCAAGCGCAGAATTCGCTAAAACAATCCATCTACTGACAGAATAGCTCAGATTCGTTCGTCGAGTTCTTCCAACGCAACTACAAATCATAATGCATGCGAGCTAGAACCTGTAACCACTGCACCTCTGCGCCCATATTGTTAACATAACGTTATTACTGTTAACTCAACACCGCTTCTCATCACATTATTCAATTCAGCACGAGTTTTAATACCAACAGACTTGAGTCTGCTCGAATCTATCTTCATAAAAAATTTGTTATCTTATCCATTCATTTTCACTCCCTGGCAGAAAGGATGCCCAATATGAACAGTAATTCGAATATACGAACAAAACGCGATATTACCAATGCATTTATGGAACTGCTGACGACTAAGACTTTTTCATCCATTACTATTCAGGATATTTGCGAAAAATCGCTTGTTCATCGCAGTACCTTCTATCGTTACTATGAAGACAAGTATGATTTGTTCAACAAAGTCACGACCATGATTGCAACTGACTTTTTCCAGAATGTGAATAGCAACCGTGAGTCATTGCATTCTTTCTACGAGCAAATGCTGAATTATGTAGAAGAACACAAACAACTGTTCCTTAACCTTACGATTAAAAACAATAACAATGATGTATACAATGAGTTGGTGAAAATTACAAAATTTCGAAACAAGAATTAATTGAAACGCTCCAAACATTGATGGAGTAACGGAACATTTTGCGACAATTGTCTTATTCTGAAACATATATCTCTAATTGAATGTCGATTCCCCACTATCTACTCTGCTATATTCGTCATGACAAAAACGAAGGAGGAGCATGAGTTGGACAGATTATTTACTACATTCGGGGATTTCATCATTCGACGTTCCAAATTCACGATCATCGTGATCACGATATTGACCGTGTCTTTTGTTATTGGTCTCCCGGAGCTTGATATGCAAATGGGCAACAACATATTCGTGAATCAAGCGTCTGATGTATTCAAACGCACGACAACCTATCAGGAGCAATTTGGCGGAGAATCCATTTTCGTTATGATAAGCGGAGATCCGCAAGTTCTTTTCACCCAAAAAACTTCACAGGAAATCGTTTCGCTTTGCTCAGAAAGCCGGTCAAATCAAGGATATTACAGGCAGCATGCACTATATTGGCTTAATGAATGAAATGCTTGCTATGGAGCATCCTTCCCTGCCTATTGTCTTGGTTCTTGGATTTTCGCCTGGTACCCTGCATATGTTGGACCTGTCCTATAACCCGCTTACGATTGCGCTAAGCTGCCTAGTATTAGGCATAGGAACCGAATTCACGATTCTGATCATGGAAAGATATCGAGAAGAAAAATCGAAAGGATTATCTACAAAAGAAGCAATAACCGTATCCTTATCCAAGGTTGGGCAAGCGATTACGGTATCCGGCCTAACCGTTATGTTCGGGTTCTCTAATTTACTATTTGTTAGCTTCCCTGTCCTCCGATCATTCGGGATGACAACGGTTATCGATACGCTGTATTCCTTGGTCTGTGCGTTGACGATCTTACCTGCTATTATCATTTTATTTGGTAAGAAGAAAACTGCTGAACGGCGAAATGTTGATGTTGAACATAATTAGGTGAAATGATAACCCAATCTAACGAGATGTCTGTCCTTAGGAGTCCTAAACCAAGAGAAATCAAGCTTGTAGATTGGGTTCTTTCATTCAAATTGTTTTACAAATGATATATAATGGAAGGATAGTAAATGAGGGAGGGTGAATAGCATGAAAAAATGGTGGTCATCACATCCCAAACTTTCAAACAGCATGAACTTCATAATAACGGCTTTTTGCTTGTGTTTCGTTCCAATGTACATATTGCCGGATCATGTTTTTTGGGGCTTGGTAATTGGTTGTGCGCTTTCCGTACTGTTGAATAGTATGATCGGTACGAACTGGAGATCTTCGAAGTTTCAATTTTAACGTGTGAACAAGCCGCAGGACTAGGTAATAGTTCGTGCGGCTTTAATATTACGATTTGTGGAGAGAATCTACGATTCATAATAATCTTGTCCTCTAAAGCCGTTAAATACCGATAGGAGCCCACAAAGGCGAAGTCGATCTTGATCAATAACATGTTCGCCATATGCTTTCACAAATCGATTGGCATAGTCAGCGCTTTTCAAGTTGAATTGTAGAGACCATAGCGCCCAGAAGATATCATAATGCCGATCTCCTATCCCGCCATACCCTACATCTATGAAGCCATTCCGTTTATTATCTTGCAGAATTAAGTTCGGCAAGCAATAGTCGCCATGTATGATCACTTTGTCTTCTTCAGCGTATTTATATAGAGACACCATATCTTTATATGCGGATTCTCTACTGGTATATCCCATATAGTGAAGAAGGCTCTTTTCTGCCTTCCCTTCCCTGTAATTGCGCTCTGCCCGGATGAACATATCCTCTAATCCGTTTGTAACAGGGCAATCTGTACGTGCAATTTGATGCAAATGTAGAAGGCTTTCCGTAAATACATCGCATAAATGCTCTGGGTGAGCTATAAATTCATCGCTTGCTGCATGTGAACCGGGAACTCGTTCGGTGACCAGATAATCATTGGTATCATTGGAACTATAGTGTAGTACGCTTGGGCATATGCCTTTATGATGCAAATAGCTCGTCATAATGGCTTCACGCTGCATTTGTTCTTTTGGAGTTACTTTTAGGAAGACATCGTGGGATTGATTTTTCATGTGATATACTGATGATCTTACGGTTTTCTTAACGACTGTCACATCTGCTTCACTGAAGTAGGCTTGTATCTCGATTGGAAATAGTTCGGTTATAACTCTCACCTCGATTCAACTGACAATATCTCACTTGGCGGTCTGCTTATTCGGGTGTCAGGTCTATAGTATTTAGTTAGCCAGTGGTACAATGACTTTTCATTGAAACCAAGACTTTCATATAACTTCCTCGCATAATTGCCTTTCACAACCCCCAGCTGAACGATGGTATTGCCGCGACGCATGATTTCGTTTACAAGAAATGAAACGAATGGTCTGCCATATCCTTGAGATTGGAGATCATGCCGAACAGAGACATGACTCAGCTCATTGCCATCAATCATTCCAACCCCTGCGATTTCCCCTTCAACAAGAAGCACGTATATGTTGCTTTTGTTATCGAACATGCGCTTTCGTTCATTTTCATTCGGAGGGAAATAATAGGTTGGAAGCATTCCCAGATTATCATGCAACTTGTAAAAAGCGACCTCGATAAGTACATGACAGGTCTCATAATCATCATCTTCATAAGGTCTAACCGAAATATGCTGTTCAGGAAGATAGCCACCTTCCCGCTCCATGATGTGAGACGACCAACTGATGTAGTAACCATTCTTATATAAAAATTGCAATGTAGAACGATCGCCATCCATGCATCCACCTATCGAACGTTCTACGATCTTATGTGGGGTGAGCAAGTGGTCTACCTTCGCCATGAGGGCAGTTCCAATCCCCTTCCTTCTGTATTCCTCGCTAACATATATCATTGTCTGTGCTTTTCTCTTAATCCCATCAATGGATAGGAAACCTACTGTTATGCCATTGTAGCGGGCTACAAATATACCATCCGGGAACATTTTCTCGCATCTTAGCAATTCTTTAATCTGTTCATCTCCACACAACATAGCTCTGATTGAATTTTTATCCCTTTCAGGTTGGTATGGTTCTATTATCAGATCTTCCACGCGTACACTCCTTCTCGTTAGCCAGTTGATTTCAGGGAGTCATATTTTACCACATTCATATGTGTATGTACTAGTTATTTTTTAACAGTCTTCTACACGAACAATTCGCAATCTCTGTATCCCTACATAAACTGTCGTCACCTTATGGACAGTGATAAAGGGGCTCTCACTCCTCCACCCTTTCCACCTGCTATAATAATGCACGTAGGGGACATTAATTCAACTCGCTTCTCCTGTTCGTGAAAAAAGGCAGCTGACCCCAAGGAGTCGGCTGCCGCCAATTATCTTTATTGAGTTATCGTCCCGTTAGCCAAATCATTCTTCGAGGCATGCAAAAATGATTACTACCGCTCCAGGAAGCTCGTGATTTCTGCGCACAGCTCCTTGTGAAACTGGATTCGATCGAAGCCCGGAGGGTCTTGTGATGGCAGAAATGATGGTGAACTCATCGAATCTGGAAATGGGCTCAAAAAGGAAAAGTGTCCGGCATTTTGCACAGTTCGATATTGAACTTTATTTCGATCAGCAACCCCATTCATAATAATTTGCGCGTGAAAAGCGGGTGTGTATGAGTCTTTTTCGGCGTCAAGCATCAAAATTGGGACATCAACCTTGCGTAACGCTTCTTTGGATTGAAACCATACCGATGCCGGCGCGAGTAATACGAGCGACTGAATGCGGGGATCTGGCGTGACCTCAATGTGCTGTGGTTGACCATCTGGCGACTCATGAGGAAATGAGGTGGGCTCCCCGCCTGCCGCTGCCAATGCGGTGTATCCTCCAAGGGAATGTCCGATAATCGAAACGTCATTCGGGTTCACTTTCCCAGCAAACCTCTCATTTTCAAAAAAACAGTCGATGGCCATCTGAATGTGACGGGGTCTGTTCGCTAGATTTTGAACCGTACCTTCCAAGCTATTATCGGTTCTATTATTGAATGGGTGTTCAGGCATTCCGACGATAAAACCATTCCGTGCCAAATGCTGAGCTAACATACGATAGGCAAAAGGAGTGCTGCCAGTACCGTGAGAGATCAGCACCAATGGGAACGTTCCCTCCAAGACCTCAGCATCCTTCGCTAACTCGATCGAATATGGCCCTAATTGAACGGTTTGCTCAGCCGTCCCCGTAGGATACATCACCCACATTGGAAATGTAATGCCCAAAGCCTTATCCGATATTTCGACTTTACGGAGTCCTGCGGCCCTTGGCTGTTTGATTTCATTTACGTCCATTTTATGTGTTCCCCCTGAGATAGTAAGATGTAGACTCGATTGGAATGTGAATTCATTTATACTATACGGGTTTTCATGTTATCGTGTTGAACTATTTTGCAAATTTACAGTCGGATGTTATGTCGTCTTGTTTATTCACTTGTCCACGATGTACTGCGCTGCATACGGCTAATGAATTCCCGTCTGGATCAAAAAATCCACTAGCTCCATTCATAACCACATCTCGATTACGCAACCCTAATAGCATCTCCTTCACATTGGCTGAGTAGAAGTCGATTACACTATGGGGTACATTCGTATATGTATTCGTAAAAGCAAGTCGCTGTTCATCTTGGTTTTCAACCAAATATAAGTTTGGAACCCCAAGACGTTCGCCTCCATCCAGATAAAGCATGGCTGCCTCCCAATCTCCGTCCGGTTCTCCAAGAACTTTCATGCCAAAAGTCTCGGTATACCAAGCTATTGCTTTTTTCAAATCCGACACAGGAATTTCTATGCCTGCAACACGCCATACGTACGGATGAGATTGTGGAATTGCTTGGTTCGCGTCTCCTTGACCGTTAAGTTCAACATTACAAACCCCAAACGAATTGCCGTCACAGTCCCGAAACCCGAATCCTTGACGATGAGGATCCTGCTCCCAATCAATCTCATTGACATCAACTCCGCGTTCCTTTAGAAACCGATAGTATCCTTTGAGATCATGCGTATAGAGGTCGATAATACTTTGAATATAGCCATGTTTCGTATTTCTAAATGTTAATCGGCGAGTATCTTCTGTCTTTACGAGGTACAAGGAAGGCACTCCAATCGCTCCTGATCCGCCTTGAAAGTGCAGCATTGCTGTTGTCCATTCATCACTCCATTCTTCTTGAAGGTTAGCACCGAGCATCACACCATACCATTCAACTGCCCTGCGTAAATCCGATACAGGAATTTCAATTGTTGCAATGCGCGGGACTATCGCACGCAGAACTTCTCGTTCAATGTTTTGTCCAAAGCCATCATGATTCATGAAATCATCCATTAATACAAACAGCTCCTTTTTGAGTGAATCTTTTGCTCTGCGAATTCGACTCTCCGCCGCGTTCATCGATATATCAAGTATTTCTGTGGGTTCTCGAATCGTGAACCCGCCTAAATAGTGAAGCATAGATGCAAGCCGCTGCGGTTCACTTAGGGCGTTGAAAGCATCGAAGACCTTGTTTCTCACGCCACGCTGCATGACAAGTTCTTCGACTGATTGGCCGAAATGAAGATCCTTGGCAACTTCAAGCGATGTATATCTGCCTTCCGTACGTATTGCATTCAGACTTAATCTCCTAGCAATAGAATATAGCCAGCTCCCAAGTTTCTCTGGGTTCTGTAAGGTGTGCATATTCGTATATGCTTTAAGAAACGTTTCTTGCGCAATGTCTTGCGCAGTATGATAATCCCGAACGACTTCATAAGCAACGCACACTACATTCGCATTTTCCGTCGGTAATCGCTAAAAAAGCTACAAAAAACTTCGACACTTATGTTCGAAGTCCATTCTGTGTAATGGCTAAGCTTATGGAACAGTATTCGCAGCTTTCTGCCTGTTAGATGAAAAAGGCTGCCATAAGGCAACCCAAATCAGTGAATATGCTAAGGTACATTTTTAACTTCTTCATTACGAACCAAAATGCCCAATCGCAGTCACAAAGATGAAAAGGAATACCGCCATGGATGCATTAATGACTTCGAACAGCATAAGCGGTTTAGACATTTTAGTCGGTGATTTTGGAAACCTACCAGCTAAGTCGATTATGTACACGATAAAGTATAAGACTGCGATGATTTTCGTGATGAAAATGGCGTTCGCATGTGATATCAACAAGAGATAACACGCGATAAACGACGTAATTCCAAGTAAGATAAGAAACAGATTGAATCCCCAAAATACAATTCCTTTTAATTTGGAAAAATCCCTATTCTCAATCGGCCCTCCCGGAACCAATATCGCCAACAACATTACATTTAAAAACACGAATAAACTTGCGATGAACATCATATTCTGCATCGTTATTCCTTCCTCTCATCTGTTAGTGTTACAAGCTTAACAAGAGGAAAGGAGAATGTATTGTAATAAATCAGCATCTTTGATGAAGCTCTATCATTTCTGACCATACCATACATAGTGAAGGGTTAATTCATGAGGCGGCTTCTCTAATTCTTTGACGGTTTTGCCTGTGAATTTTTTGGATGTCTTTATTAGGTGCGACTGATCATAGTAACCAATCTGGATATCTTTTCTCAATCCTTCATCCTCAACAAGCTTTCTGAACTTTATAATATCTCCATAGGCCTTCGGGGTCAGGCCGATCTGTTTCTTGAAGGAACGCTCCAGCGTACTTTCTGAAATTTCAAAACATTTCGCCATCCTCACAATGTTCAAGTTGTTGTACTCTCGTTCTACATGCATAAGCATCTGCTCTATACGGCTGGTATCTTTCTTATTCAACGTTAATCGATGCAACAAATAATGATTGATTGCTGTGATCTGTTTCTCCACATCTTTACAGCCTCTCATCTCTCGATACAGCTCACCTAGAAGAGGATCCACTTCGTCGACGTGTACGACTTGCTCTGTAAATTCAAAGCTGGGTACATGAAAAAGTTGTATAAACCCTAAAGGAGTCAGTGATATGCCAATTTGATATAAGTGTTGTCCATATCGGACATGCTTGGCTCTCTTCATTTGCCCAATCACAACCGCATTGGGGAGCGTTATTTCCCTCTTTTCCTCCACCAGCCGATAAGGAGAAGCATAATTGAATATGATATTGATATGTCCGAGCGGCATAATTATATCTTCTCTCTTGTCGTCCCCGAGATCGGAGAAATCAACGACCCAAACATAGTCTACCAACTTCTGTAAATCAGTTATAGGTTTAATAGTTTGAATCATCGTAAGCATCTCCACATGGTGTTATTATCATTCTAGTTGCTTTTGAGTTAACCGGAGTTTACTGAAAGATCCTTGTCGCAGGTTCTGAAGTGGAATGCCCAGCTCCTTATAGGCTAGAAGAATGGCACCGACTACGGGTGGAAACAGTGGTTCAACCACGCGATATTGCTTTAATGGATTGGCCATAAGCAATTCTGTCAGCTTGCTGCGCATATAGGGGCTGCAGATGACGCTGCCGATTAGCACGACATCGAGACTGCGCTCCGCAAAGTTGGAGCCGACAAGCTCGATCCCTAATCGGAGCTGCTCTACAGCGCGGTTGCATACGTTTCTTGCTATACTGCTGCCCTGTTCTGCCGCTGCGGTTACACATGGAGCGAATTGACCAAAATGCTGATCGCGCTTCATCGTATCTGGCTCAAATCCCCGCCGAGCAAGCTCCTGCAACTGCTCCAAGCTGTTCGTTTTCCAATGCTGCAGCATCTGCGCAATCAGTCCTTCATTCGAATCATCTGAGTGACCTGCAAGGACTTCATACACAGCATCATAGGCAAGATGACGAGCGGCACTATACGAGTAATGACAATAATCCAAGTTTCGGGTTCGTGTGCCATATTCATTGATGCCCATAACCATCGTTCCCGTTCCGGCGATGGCAATGATACCTGGTTGATTTTGCAGTGCTCCTGCGTGAGCAACATCGGAGTCATTCAAATGCAGCTTGGGGCAATCGAGCCCTAGAAGGTCGGTAAATGCAGGGATCCAGGCGTCATCTGCTTCTGAGTCATAACCCGCAATTCCAGCAACAAGCGCGGCCACATCGGTTGTATCTCGCCCTGCTACCGCAAGCGCATCCTTAATGGTTGCTTTCACATTCTCAGCTGCGTTCACGTCTTTATACTTGGATGCACAGCCGCCCTCCGCATAAGCAAGCTCATTTCCGTTCATATCACAAATCATAACTCTTGTATTCGTACCGCCTCCATCGATGCCGACAACAATATTCCGCTCCGTCACAGCAATGACCCCCTAACCAATTATCGAAATCAGACCCATCATCACTCTATTGGCAGCTATCCCTTCAATCATAAGTCATCCACGAAATTCCATTACATTTCATATTCTTCAAAAATCGGCGATAAACCTTCTTTTCCGGAGAAAGTTCCTACAGCTGCTCCTCATTTTGTATATCGTGTTGATTGATAATTGTAACGGGATGGGAAATCATTGAAATTATTTCTATAATAAAGGAGGAAAACGCATTCATAAGTAGAATGTATCTTATAATAGGGGGTGAACATATGAACAAAATAACAAAACTAATGGCGGTTGTTGTTTGCGCATCTGCAGTACTCGTTGCGTTGCCAAGCCCGTCCCATGCAGCCTGGTGCGGCGGAAAAGCTTTAATCAGAACCGAAACAAACTGCATCAATGGAAAAACCTACATCACTAGACACTACATGCAAACCTGCAAGTATGACAACGGCCAATCAGAGACCAAAACATGGACAGAGACAGAAACCCGTAGCGGATGTATTGCCCAGAACTAATTCGGTTCGCTAACAATTATTTTCATGCTTGTACATAAGCGGCTCTAATAATTCGTCCCACACCATGGTAATGGTTCAGTGGAGGAATTGTAGAGCCGCTTTATCCACTTTGTTTATCTGCCGGGATGCTGCACAAAAAACGCATCCTCTCCCAAAGGGATGAATGCGTTGAATACAATCTGATACAGTCCTTCATTACATACGCTAGCCAATTGAGCTTCCTCGATATTGAAAACATAAAATAAGTTAACCAGGTGTATGCTGGCATTTTACCGTCATTTTTCTACACTGATACCATGCCGCCGCTTTATCATCCTTCTGCGTACGTACCAACTGTATCCGAGCGGCAGCAGGCTGGCAGCGCCGATCCATGCGCCGAAACCAAAGATGTTCAGATATGCCTCCAACGGCTTGGCAGGATCGCCGTCGTCCATAAGTCCCAATCCTAGCGCGGCACCGAGCACCAAGCCCACGTTACGCGTCAATGCAATCATGCTCCCGAGCGATCCTGCGTCTTCCTTCACCGCATGGCTCATAATGAAGCTGTTATTTGGCGAAGCGATCAGCCCCATCCCCGAACCGATCAAGGCAAGCGTACAAATAATTGCCCACAGCGGCAATACGCCGAATACCCCAGAGAATAGCATGAACCCGCCTGCCATGGCGCATAATCCAAGTCCCATTAAGCGACGTGATCCAATCCGATCAGATAAGTGCCCTGCGACGGGACCGATTACAGCCAAGAGAAGCGGATATGCCAGCATGACATAGCCTGTATCCGCCGTGGATACCGAGGTGGTTCCGGAAATATAAAAAGGCATGAGAACCAATGCAATATTGGCCATCAGGAAAGATGCACAGCTAATGATCAGACCGCAGGCTACGGCTGGAATACGGAACGCCGAGAGCGGCAGAAAAGGCTCTTTCTGCCGGGACTGCCACAACCAGCCCAGAGGGCATACAATTAGCAGGACTACATAAAGTAGAAGCATATTCGGAGATCGCCACCCTATCGCGCCTCCGTTCACAATGGCGTATATTCCAATGCTGATGCTGCACATGAACAAAATGGCTCCAATTACGTCCAATGAGGCTTTCCTCGTCTTAATCTTCTGATCAGCAGGGATGAAGCGCAGCGCTAACCCGGTTGCCACGACTGCCACGGGAACATGAATCAGAAACGCCCATTGCCAGCTCAACCATGCCGCGGTGAAGCTGCCTGCAACCGGTCCCGCCATGCCGCCTAGGGCAACAGCGGTGCTCACAAAACCGAGAGCCCGCCCTCTATGTGTGCCCGGCATATGAAACGTGATAATTGCCATATTTGTCGCTTGGAACATTGCCGTACCTGTCGCTTGCACAACCCGCATGAAGAGGAGCACGGTGAGATTCGGCGAGAGCGCAACCAGAACAGAGCTAATTGTGAATAAGGCTATGCCGCAGTTATGGATGCGGCGATGCCCCCAGCGATCGCCTAACTTGCCCATCAAGGGGAGGAGCGACGTAATAGCGAGGAGATATCCAGTCGTCATCCAATGCACTGTCCCAATATCGGACTGGAACACGGAGACGAATCGGGGAAGCGACACATTCACTACCCCGGCGGTAAAGTGAGACAAGAATGCGCTGAGACAAATCGCCGTCATCATCCATGCCCGTTTTCCGTCAGCTGTTCCTAGTCTTTCGTGTGCAGCAACGCTCAACAGTTCTCCCTCCCCTTCAGCGGAAGAGCGGATTGCCGGGTATCGAATACCGGCCCCAGTTTCGCGCAAATGGTTCTTCCTACATGGCCGTAGCCCTCGATGACAATAAGCTCATTTTTTGCATGCATTCTTATCACCATATCCTGTAAAGTTTATAATTAATATACATTGCGTTATAAAATGCACGCGCAGTATTTTGTGTGCAAAGTATAAAAACCCGGCGAATACCCACTCTTTGTCACAAGTGTCTATCTTCCGGGCTTTCATGTACTCTAAATCTGGTTATTTCTCTATTTTGGTTTGTGTACGTATGATTATGAACCGCTGTACAGCGTGATTTTATTTATTATTATCTACAGGAATCGATATTTTCTTCTTATAGGTTTTTATATATTGGTAGCCGTCCACCAGTAGGAATTCTGGTTTATCGGTTGTATTAAACGAATACGTCTGTTCCCACAGAATGTTGCCGTTCTTCAAATCCCATTGTCTTTCTTTCGATATTGACGATACAGGAATAACTTTACTGCCAGCCTGTATGGACAATGTGTCCGTCTTCAAGAAAGTAAATTGTTTTCTCGCAATGACGACATCATGACCTGTAGCCGTTTTGGTAACGCTGCGAATCCAGAACTTTTCATCTCCAATTTGAATGGAGCGATCGGATGGTGATGCAAGCGAGATAGGCTCTTGTATGTTATGATATCCTTCAAAATTGACGAGTTCAAGCTCAATGGACTGAATATTGTCTGTAGGGAATGGATCAAATTTCAGTTCGAAGTCTGGATTACTTCCCCCTCCTCTAGTCCAACTAACTTCTTTTCCATTCACATAGAGCTTGGTTTGGCCTGAAAATCTCGGGTATTCCTCTAACTCATAATGTCCCTTAACAATGGTTGAAGTAGGCGAAGCTGTAATGTAGTCATAATGAATGGTTCCTTTATCGACAACGATGGATTCGGAAATATCCTCTTTAATGATACTCTTCATCGCTTTGTTCGCTTCAAAATCGAAGGAGATGGGATAGGATATCTTCTCCCCATTGTCCAGCCACTCAGTGAATGTAAGGGTTAATGTACGAGAAAATGGACTGACTGGTTCGAAATCAGCATCTCCCACGAACTGGCTTTTATTTTTTCCGGGACTTCCGCCCCCCTCAATTGGGCTGGAATCGGTCAAGAACCCTTTCACATGTTCAAAACTATACCGTACAAAGTCGTGGTCCGTATACTCAGTGCCCGCGGGTCGATCAATCGTGTAATATATGCGGAATACGTTATCGTCCGCAATTACGTCATTAATAGTAAGGACAGTTCCATCCTTAAGCGTTGTGCTTTTGTTTACTTCTTGTGCGACTCCCTGCTTCATCACATCCGCAATGCTGTTGAAGTTGACGCCGCCAAACAGCTTGACTCCATAATAAGCTAAGGCTGGATACTCGTATACGCCAACAATGAGAATGACTGCTGCCGCTGCCGATGCAACCCATGCCCGAGTTTTGTTCTTGTTTCTTTTTTTGGATGGAACATTGTGAAGTGCATCTCGAAGTCTGCCCTCAAGGTCAGACGGAGCCTGGATTTGATTCAAGGTTTCTTTATGCTCCTGTAACTTCTCCTCGATCGTTGTCATAACGATCACCTCCGATCATCACTTTTAGTTTTTGTATGCCCTGTGAGATTCTCGATTTTATGGTTCCAAGCGGCGCTCCGGTCATATCGGCAATGGTCTGATACGGAAGATCATGAACATAGCGAAGCTCGATCGCCTCCCGCTGCTGTGCATTCAGATGGGATAGCAGCACCTGCATGTCCAATTCGGACTCGGTATCACGATAAGGATTATCATCTGTTAATGCAGCTAGTGATGGCTCTTCCTCGTCTTCCAGTGGTACGAACCGATCCTTTTTGCGAAGTAATGTTTTGCAGCGATTGACGAGAATCGTCTTGCTCCAACTGTAGAACGCTTCGCTATTCTGCAATTGCTCAATCTTCTCATATAGTGCGACTATCATATCTTCCATTGCATCCATCGCATCATGCTCATTGCCCATGTAGGTATAGGCAAGTCGGTAATAAGCGTCCTTATCGGCCATAATGAGCTGTAATAATGCCTCTTTGTTGCCTTTTTTGGCTTGTTTGACAAGATGGCTTACTCTCATGTTCACTCCCCTTTTCATAGATAAGAGATCGCGGGGATCAGAAAAGTTCATTTTATATAAAAAATTATACATAAACGTCAAATAGCCCACACCTTGTTACACAGATGAGGGCTCTATTAATCGTTTGATTACACTGTAGATTGCTGCACTATCTTGGCGCCGCGTGGCGTTCTGACGAACAACCGATTTTAAACAAAAAGTACGATTCGCAGAGAATCGATTCGATTAATCTTGATTTGATCTTTCTGTTTTTACATTTACGGATGAGAGTTCCCTTGAAAATGCTCCATCATGCCGCCAAATATAATACGCTTGGTTCCCAATAAAACCGCAAACAAAATCTAAGAGTTCTGCTATAAAGTCTTGTTGCCACTCATTTTTTAAATTTTGATGTGTTGCTAAGAGGCGGTTATATACCATTTTTTCATCCAAGCCGCTATCATGCAGCATAACTAGATAATCGTATCCGCGCTTTACTAAAGAGTAATAATCTACATCATTCAATAGCAACGGCAATTTTTCAATTTCATTGAAAATCTGTTCATAATTACTCGGATGTTTATCTGTTATAATCCTCTCCTTCTGTTTAAGGATCAACGCACATTTGACAGGTTCGTTTTAAAGGATAATTCAGTTCACAGAGTCAGGAGAAATGATTTCCCACTTGCCAAACAGTGTTAAACCTGCGGCTTTAGCCAAGGACGTAGACGCATAGTTATCAAGCTGGCATCTGTATTGGGGTTCGTACCCTTGTGTGTAAGCGAACTTGCTAATGGAGCGCACTACTTTGCGGGCATGGCCTTTCCCTCGATAGTCATTCAGCGTGAGCACTCCGGTATCCGCTATATGCGAATTCAGCCATGGGTACATGCTGGCGGCACTCACTAAGCGGTTATGCTCAAACGAGCCAAACACAGCCCAGTGATCCAATTCCACATAAGCGTCATCCAAGTCTTGTTCCAAGGCAGCGGCTTGGAATTCGAAAAATACAGCATGGTCTTGCTCTGTCAATTGCCGCAAATCACCGTCCACGGCTTCTTGCATCAATGTGTTCTTATCGGCTTCTGTAAAATAGAAGAGATAATCTGCCCCATGCAGCGTAACCCCTGCTTCATTTAATTTTTGTCTCAAGGTGGCTTCCGTCAGTTCTGCTTGATGAGTAAGGCCCGCCTTATCAGCCATTGCCGGCGTCAGAACCGCCATTACCTTCCCGTCGGTCATTGCCAATACCATAACCCGGTTGTCATCGCTCAGGTCAGGATTGATGGTGAGTGTAAAGACTTCATCGTGATAAAGGACTTCCCCGTTTCCGAATTGCCCCTGCCAAAAGGCAGCAATCATCTCTGAAAATCTAGGCATGCTTGTCGTTTGGAGTGTTTGATTTTGTTGATTTGGCATCTTGATCATTACCCTTTTCTTTAGACTTTTCTCTACTCATTCGCATGTGCTTCCAGATATAAGAAGCCCTATACCAAACTGTAAATGAAAAGATTTGCTTTTACTATGTTGAATACTTCTATATTTATTTTCTACACATTCACTTGCTTCTGAATGATTCAAAATCCCATAAGATCCTTCACATGTTCCGCATTTTTTTTAGACGTTAGTTTTTCGAGTAATAGAAATGCAACAGCAAAAGCTGTACCTGGATTTGAAGATGTAATAATATTACCATCCTGAACAATTAAATCATGTTGCACATCTGCACCGAAATTCTTTAACTGCTCTTTTCGTTTACTCGTTGAATGATTGTATGTGGTCGCTTTTTTTTCTTTAAGAATACCGCTTTTGCCAAGTGCTAATGATGCAACACAGATACTAGCAATCGGTTTCTGATTGGAATAAAAATGTTGAATGATATGTAAAAATGGCGCACTGAAGGCATCTTCGTAAAATCCAGCTTCTTCAAATCCTCCTGGAATAGCGAGTGCATCAAACTCATCTAGTTGAATTTCATTGACCGTTTTTTCAGGGATAACAGTAAAATTCCATGTACAGGTTAATTTATTCCGAAGACCTACGGTTACGACCTCAGTTGAGCCATCTCCCTCCCACTTATTCCAACCTAGCACATCTGTAAATACACTAGCTTCTACTGCTTCAAATCCGTTAGCTAATAATAATAATATCTTTTTCATGTTCTAAATCCCCTCCATATCCTTATTTTATAAAAATATAGAAGACTCATGAACAGGCTAGAAAAGGATATTTTATTGTTTGGCTTTAATTTATTAATTATTTTGGTTATTCTATATTATAAAAAAAGGTTGGATATGTTATGGATCAAATTGATAAAAACATCGTGAGAATATTACAGTCGAATGCGAAAATTTCCATGAAAGATTTGGCAGAAGCTGTTCATTTATCTTCTCCATCCGTAACTGAGCGAGTACGAAAGTTAGAGGAGCAACAAATTATTGAAGGTTACCATGCACGCGTTTCTCTAAAAAAAATGAACCGTCCAATCTCTGCACTTATTTTGTTTGAATCGAAGGATTGTAAATCGTTAGCAAGCTTTTGCAGTAACCATCCAGATGTACTTGAGTGTCACCGGGTAGCAGGGGAAATTAGCTATATTGTCAAAATAGCAACGTATTCTGTAGAGAGTTTAGAGCAATTTATTGATGATTCCATGCAATATGGTACGCCCTCAACAAATATCGTGTTATCTTCTTATGAACAAAAAGTAATCGACCCTTATACTTGTAAAGAATAAAAAATAATCAACAGGTCAAAAGGAGGAACGCTCGGATGAATTGGGCGTCTGTATTCGAAGTGTGCTACCAGAAATATCCCGGTTTGACGGAGCAAGAAGCGGAACATTTTATTAGTCATTGGAACAACCCTCTATCTGAAGAGGAGATTGCGGAAATACGGGAAAGGCAGCGCAATCCCTTCCCCGTAACCGATCCTTTACATAAGCTATACCACCCGTTCGATCCGGCAAAATGGTCTATTCCGAACAAGTGTCTTCCCGCCGCTTATCTTGATTTACTGCGTTATTCCAATGGCGGTGAATTCGGAAATGGTGTTCGGCATTTTCAGTTTTTCAGTGCTGATGAGTTACGAGCGATGATGCTGGCCTATGAATTTCCCGAGTACATGCCAGAGGCGATCCCCTTTGCTATGGATGGCTGCGGGATTCATTATGCTTGGGATATGCGCAGCAGCTCAGAAGAAAATGAATATCCCATTCTTGTATCTCACTCGGGAAATTTAGGCTACGCGGACAGCGCACAAGTTGCTTCAACCTTCATAGAACTATGTACGGGAACAATCTCGGCTGAAGATTTACTTTACGGTAATGATGAATGATTGCAGGAAGACCATTCGATTTGTTTTACGCAAATGAAGGCTTGAACGTCAAGGTGAAGCGCCAGCGATATTGGACTGTGTGTTTTCTTTTTCAGGACGACGTTATAAGGAAAATGACCTCTAAGTTCCACAATATCGTGGTGGCTTTAGAGGTCATCTTTTTATAAATCATAGTCCTATTCTTTTACGCTATTGCTTCAGATCCACTATACACTTTCACTTCGAGCGGAGCTGTTAAATAAGCTTTAGCCTTTGCAACAAAAGAAGTAAAATGTTTACTTGAATTGTGTGCTGCCACCGCTTCTTGGTCTTTCCATACTTCCACCATGATATAGACATGTTCTGTTTCTACGCTTTTATAGAAATCATAAGCAATGTTTCCACTTTCCGCTCTAGAAGCTTTCACTAGAGATTGAATCTCTTCAACGTAAGCTTGTTCTTTTTCTGGATTTACACTTGAAACAGCATGAATAATAATCATTTGAATCCCTCTCTACCTGTTATTTTCATTCATTATTCAAATAAAAATTTATTTCCACTCGGCTATTGTCTCCACAGGAAGACGTACGGATTGGTATCCTGCACCATCTGCTTTTCCAATGGAAATGAGCATTACCGGAACATAGCGGTCTTTATCCATACCGAAAGCTTCAGCGATCTGATCTTTTTCAAACCCTCCGATTGGACAAGTATCATATCCATGGGCACGAGCTGTTAGCATGAACTGCATCGATACGAGTCCGCCGTCAATTAGCACGGTTTCTTTGTTTACTTCTGGAGACAGATTTGCATAGTAGTTTGTTAATGCTGCCATCTGTTTTTCTTTTACTTCAGTTGGCATATATCCTAATTCTACTGCTTTGCTATAAATGTCTTCCCCATTTTCAAAGCTATTCAAATCCCCGAATACTGCAATCATTGCTGAAGAAGTTTCAACTTGCAGTTGGTTAAAACGAGCAAGAGGTACTAATGTTGCCTTTCCTTCTTCACTCTCAATGACTAGAAAACGCCATGGTTGCATATTGACAGATGATGGTGCACGAGTAGCAACTTCAATCATTTCTGACATTTCTTCTTTGCTTATTTTTACGGACGAGTCATATTTGCGAATAGAGCGGCGTCCTACCAGTATTTCTTGAAAATCATTGTTTCTTGTTGTGTTAGACATGATGTGATCTACTCCTTACTCTATATAAATGTAAATCCTTTGATCAATCAACAATTGACTAGTCAACTATTGATATGTCAAACAATATATATCAGGTCTAACATTAAGTCAAGTGAACTTCTTTAGATAAACTCAGCTGACTGCTTACTGTCCGCCTTGAAGAATGAGGTTGTGTATTCTATAATTGACGCATCAATGATTGATTAATCATCTATAGAGGTGGAAAAACAATGCAAGTGTCTCACCAGGAAATGAAGCAAGTATTTCTAATGTTTAAAAATATGGAAAGACATGTCACCCAGCACTTTGAGAAACGATTAGGCATTAGCTTAACGAGATATGAAATCTTGTACAAATTACTTGAAATGGGCTTGCTTTCTCAAATCGGTTTACAACAAGAGATGAAGATCGATCAAGCTGCAATAACAAGACATTTAAAAATACTTGAGGGAAAAGGCTTTGTTACCCGCAATCGCAATGAGCAGAATAATCGTGAAGTGATTGTTCAGATTACGGAGGCAGGCAAGGACATTTTAAGGAACTGTGATGTAGATAAAAACCAATTTATCGCTGAATTGTTTGGCGGGTTTTCAGAGCAAGAGGTAAAGCAGCTGCAGATGTTAGTGAAAAAACTTGATCATAACGTAGAAAAATTAACTAAGTCATGACATTTTTGCTTTTGATGGCGGGAGCCGTCGTGAACACGATCCAATGTGTGTTTGTAGGTGGCGTCGTTTTTGTAGGCTTTGTCTTTTATCTAGTCGGGCTGGCTCCCACCCATTCCTCGAAACAAAGGTTCTCGCCGGATAAAATCAAGTTTACATTATCGGTCTTTTTTACCTTGTCCATTTTATTTTTGTATGCGATCATTACCTATCGGATCATACGTACCGGAGGTATGTTAGCTTTCGAGCACCCAGATTCGACCGATGCTTACCTTGCGCAAGCCAAGAAGCTGGTTCTATGGGGATCGGTACAGGGTGCCTACGCGCCCATTGCTTTTGTATGGCTGCTACCCCTGGTCATTGGAGAGATGAAATTAGATAAAAAGCATATATGGATCATATCAGCTGGATCTCTCTTGGCGATTGCAGGTGGTGGTACTGCTTGGCTGACGTCGGTATAAAATGAAATACAATCTATTAAATTCATGGAGGCAGCGATGAACCAAGTACTTATGGATCAATTGAATCAGTGGCATGAAGATGATGAACACCAACGAATTGTGGATACACTGTTAGCCATACCCGAGAACGAACGGGATTATGAAACGATTAGTCGACTGGCCAGAGCTTATAATAACTTGGAACTCTATGAAGAAGCACTCCATCATTCTAATAGCATTGCTGAAGCGGGGCAGCACGATCCGCGGTGGCACTACCGGGTAGGTTTTGCTCTTTATCATGTAATGCGCTATGAGGAAGCCGTTCAGGCATTGCGTACCGCTGAACGGTTAGAGCCTGGTGATCAGCATATCGAATTCTTATTGCAGTTAAGTGTTCAAAAAGCGGAGAAACAACAAAGACAAGAACGCCGAATTGCAGCTAAGAAAGAAGCAGCCTTGAAAGCGAGTGGATCGGCAGTAGTAGAGCCTTTTTCGGATATGTCTTTTGATGATTTTTGGGATGATCGCGAGTATGCGAGAGAAACTTATCAATCCGAGCCGCCTACAGATGAGCTGATCGCCTCAATTGAGGAAGAATTGGGATACAAGCTCCCCTCCTCCTATATCACACTGATGAAGCAGCGTAATGGTGGGGTTCCGAATAACACCTGTTTCCCGACTGAGGACGCTACTTCTTGGGCAGAGGATCATATCGCAATCACAGGAATTCTGGGTATTGGCCGTGAGAAGAGCTATTCGCTCTGCGGGGATCTCGGCAGTCAGTTCATGATTGAGGATTGGGGATACCCTGACATTGGCGTCGTGATCTGCGATTGTCCTTCAGCAGGCCATGATTTAGTCATGCTGGACTACCGAGCCTGCGGAAGAGATGGCGAACCGGAAGTCATTCATGTCGATCAGGAGGACGATTATGAAATTACGTTCCTGGCCGATAATTTCGAAGCGTTTATTAGAGGTCTAGTAAGCGCAGAGGAGTATGATACTTCTGAGGAGGATAAGCTAGAAGATCTTCATAGGGTAGCTCATGGCAAATTTTCTCCGTTGTTGGAGGAGTTATGCGCTAATGTAATCGAAGTGGATCAGATTGAACAGAGGATCCGCCGGATCTGTACACAGATTGTAGAAGCGAAAGGCCATTTTTCCTTTCATGCGGATGAACGTTCGTATTTGATGTATGATTTGCAGTTTTGGTTATATACAAAGTCATATCCAGAGACCAGCCGCGAGCAGTATCTGGGAATCTATGAGAAAATGATCGCCTTCGGCGGCGAGTTCGGTCAAGGCGGCTACGCCCCATCCTTTATTTCGGATTGGCTGGATCGCCGCAAAAAGGAAGGACAGATTGTGCAGGTTAATGGACACCTTCGGTTTACTGAGCAATCGATTGAGAAACTAGTTCAGCAGCTGCAAGAAGCCTAACAAGACCGACCAAGCATCAAGCAACCAATCAGAAGAGCCCACGTTCGGACGAGGGCTCTTCTTCTTTTTTTAGTAATGGGAGATTCAGTATACAGCGGGAACAAGAATATTTCCTTCTGGCAGAAAAAAATAAAGGACTATTTTTTCAATTCAAAAGCATCGTCAAAAAACGATTTGAAATTAGGATACAAAAATCTCATCGACGCTTTCAGTTGATCACGCCCTGCCTTTTCTCCATCAAAATCAAATAATATTTCATGGTCAATCTCATAGATTGCATAGTGCTCCTCATCCGGACCAGTAAGATCCATGCATAATATGTGACCATACTCGGAGTCCCAGGAGAATGGAAGGTAACCCCACTTGCACAGTAGTGGATTATACATATCTTGAATGCGGCGTAACGGCTCATCGACCGGTTGTGCTGGCACGATGTCGAAATAGTGATGATAGGTTGAAATGAATGCTTGATACCATTCCGGAAAGTCCAGCCCGAATTCTTTTTCCAGCGCACAAATGTCGCCATCAGTAACGGTAGAAGGAACTAATCTCCATATCGACCACTCCTCATTAGAGTCGGTTGCCTTCATTTCACCCGGAACATCTGGTCCCATCCATCTACCAAATCCATCCTCCGTTACTTGGTCATATCGGCGATAATAAGCTTCAAATCCTTTTTTGATATAGTCCCGTTTATCCAATGCATAGCTTCCTCTCATTAAGTATGTATTCCCAATTGCTCTACGTAGTATCGATGTGCGATTTCCGCGATTTTATCTGGATCTTCCCAAAATCGATTATCCAACTTATCAAGTCTCTCTATCTCTTCCTCAGTAAGGAACTGAGGAATATCCCAGAGTTCTGTAAGGCGCTTGTCTTCTGACAAACGTTCGATACAGGCATATCCGGATTGTATGATGTCGAGTGCATGAATCGCTCCAATCGCTTGTAACGCTCGAATTGCATGGAGATATGCCACTTCTCCCCAATTGCAGAAAAACTGAATAAACCCGCCGTTATATAAGTCAACTTCCAACAGCCACAAGGAAGTGATCTCTTGTTCCTCTGGAGTCAAGGCATCCCAGCCTGAATCATTTTTCTTATCCACAAAGGAAGAGGCAAAATCGAACCAAATGTCGCAGATATCCGTCTTCTCCATTTTGTTTCCCCCTTTAATGTATAGACCTTATAGATCAGAACATCATTTATACGCTTCATTTATACATGGGACGTCGCTGCTTACCTGATCATTTATTAGGTTAATATTTAATAGAATTAACAGTTCGAGAGAGTCAATAGCTGCTCTAGTCTTTCTTTTAGCGGCGACTCTGCTTTTCGTGCCGCTCCCTCCAGCTTCTTCACGCTTCCAAAGATTCGGCACACGACCATCTCACATTGGTAATTCTCTTTGTCTTTCAATGCTTCGATAAGCGCCTCGGCAAGCTCAGGACGGTCGATAGTCAGATTTTTGACCTTCGTCCCCTCGTCAATGCCTCCCAGCAACATGGATACGATTACCGACATATGCTCTGCCTTGACGCCATGCGCCTCGATAAATGCCTGCGGATAGCCATCCTGTACCATTTGGTGCTCTGTATCCACCATGCCCATATAACGGGATACCAATGGGAAATAATCCTCACTGTACAAGCCGAGGCCCAGTACGGCATAAGTGCCCGGCATAGCCGATTTCTCACTTGGCTCCACATCGCTGTACCATGCGAACTCCTCCATTGCCGTCTCCGCATATTCTGCAACTTTGGGGAACAATGCCGGATAGCTGAGTGCATTGGCAAAAAATCGATGCAGCTTGGACTTCGCCAGCTTTTTATACGGAAGCACATGCTTTTGGCTGCTTTTCAGCTTAAGGTTATATTCTTTAGGGAAATCCCGCCGCAACAGATCAATGATATAATCGAGCGCTTCACCGTAAGCTGCCTCCTCTTCAGAGAGAATCCGAATGACGATCGTCTTCGTCACGTCATTGTTGTGGGCCTCTACTTTCTCTCCCCGATAGGTGCTCTCAAATTTACCGCTGCCTATTTTCAAATAATCTGCTGCCCGCTTTGAACCCAATTGCGCCGCAAGTCCCAGATATTTCAGCCGATTATCCGGCTCAGTGAATCCAATCTGTACGGCTGCATAAATAAAGAACTCCAATTCTCCTGCATCTACGGAAGAAGGAATCACTTCCTCCTTCAACACCCATTCGTTTCGATAATAACCGGTTTGGTTAAAATGCTGCGGTAAAAAGTGATCCTCCGCCCAACGTTTGAAGGAATAAGTATATCGGCTGATCCATTCTTTTTTGCGTTCGTGGTTCTCCTTCAGCTTGTCATTGAGTCGTCGGATCAACGGCTCGATATCTGCTACTTCCTGTTTCATTAGATCAGGATTGACCAAATGTTTGGCAAAAAAGAAATAGTCATCTACTGCTGGTTGTACTGGTGGATCAGATAATACCTTAGTTTGAATAAATTGCTCTAGGGTCTGTTTCAGTTGATTTAGCTTTGGCTCATTGATGAACTGTTGATTACGCGATAACATTGAATTTTCCCATTCAAAATCCAATAGAACCTCAAACTTGTAATCAAAGAAACGCGCTCCCAGCTCCTCAGAGAGGAACAGTCGCTCTACTCGTTCGCACAAGGCAGGAAAGAATTCCTCAATGAGCAGTTCATTGGTCAACTCTGTTATGTAGGCGCCAGCTTCCACCTTATACGAGCTGTCGCTCCAAGATAATGGCTCGTAGATATCGATATGGATGTTTCCATTTGCCCATGTAAACTTGCCTTTTCTCCATGCGACCCGAAGATAATTCTTGACTCCAGCCTGTAAACTTCTTTTATCCTTAAACTCGCTTATCCTTTTGCTTTCTTTTGCGTAAATCGATGTGACTTCCTCCCACACATCATTCAGAAAAGCTTCTACAGCGTGATTCAACGGTGTCTCCTCCTGATTAAAAAGTGAATATGCTTTCAGCATCTATGAATCAGCTCTGCTGATATAATGTAGCCGTCATCCTATCCTCTGTACAAATAAACATATAGAAAATGCCTTCACCATACTTGTCGAAATCAGCCCAGTCCAGCTGACCGATAAACCGCATTCTTTGAGCGCAGCAAGGGCAATGCGGGTAGTCTGCATCCTGCACCCAGCTTGGGTGGCCTCCGATTTGCGAATCTTGCTGTGTTAATGTCCAAGTCGCAGCATAGTACGGAGAGTGCGGCTCGGATGATAGAGTAAGCTTAATTTCTTCAACAGCAACGTTGCTGTCCTCGTCATCCCAATTAGGCAAATAATCGGGCTTCTGATTAAACCGGCTCCAGACCGGTTCTCCCTGTTGATCGAGCTCCATGTAAATCGTGCTGAAGCCTCCACAGTGTTCGCATGTTGCCACTTGCAGGCGTTCCATCGGCAGGCCGAGATACGCCAAGGATGGATGAGTGGTGTCCGCGTCCATCAAGATAGTGAGCTTCCTCATGCACCATGGACAATTGGAATTGCTCGTCTGTAGGAAGTGCGCAGCAGAAGTTTCTGCTACTGAAAGTATCGGCTGTTCCTCCGTTAACCGAATCGCATAGCATCGCTCACTGATCAAATCTCGTTTTTTTCCGTTCGATGCAAGCTCCCAGCCCCCCTCTAGAGCATACACGTCGGGATTGACGAATAACTGTCCCGCCCATTTCGGCGGATGCAGCCGCCATTCCTCAAATTGTCTCACAACCTCAGCGTCACCGATCCAGCTCAGTATGATCAGAATATGATTGCGGTTGTCGTCGTCCCATTCTACTTGCTGGAGGAGTCGCTCCCGGATTTCAGGCGGCGCATCCTTAAATAAGATCGAGGGATAATACATGTCACGCTCTATAAGCTTGGGCATAACTTTTGAAATATCATCATTCCGGTAACATACGAGAGATAGTAGAATTTGTTCCGCTTCATCCTCATTCCCTGCATCCAGTAGCTCCACCGTAAACTTCAGCATTTGCTCCGCCTCAGCAGCCGTCAAGGATACATAGATGTGTTCCTTGCTATGCGGGTAATCGACATATTGAATTAGCGGGCTATACGTTCTTTGTGTATGCATAACCTTCAAAATGTCTACTGGGTTCGTTAAGCCTTCATATAAATTCACCGTTTTACGATGCTGCTCAATATACGCTTGCTGTTCCTGACGTACCTGTTCCTGTTGGCAGGGCATGCAGATACCGCCTGTTTTAGCCGCCGTAGCCGGCAGGATCGTCGAGCTGCAGCCTTCCGTTTTGCATGGAATGCGTTCTGCCATAGTTGAGTACCCTCCACATGTTGTTCTATTATTCATCGATCTCGAACCGATTCATTTCGGAAACTGCCCTTGAAGATAGGAATTCCAGAGTCTACTAACAAATGCATTGGCGAGCTTGCTATCGAAAGCCTTAGCAATGAGACCGAGGTCGTCAGACACATAACTAGCCAGCTCGGAATTTTGCGTGAGCCGAAACGTTTGCTTGAATGCATATTCTCTAATATCTCGAATTGTCGCATTTTCAGTGGGGTCTTTCTTATGTATGGTTTCGTAGCTAGAGTTCCATGCCGCATCGAATGCAGTTGATTCTCTAGCGTCTAATTGTGCGTCCCAGTCCCCTTCTTTTTCAAAAACACGTTCGAAGAAACCGTCAGCACGAATCATAGTTAAGATTTCATTTGGTGTTATCAAAGCACTATCGCCTCTTTCATCTCTATTTGTCTCTCGTTCAACGCATCAGCATACAACTTCTTACGAGCCGATGAGCAATTTGTGCTCTGAGAAGATTGCGGAATATCCGAGCCTATACAGCTCGAAATAAGGTGCGAATGGGTCGCCCTTAAGTCCGTAGCGGTGCCACTGCAAATAATAAGAGATCCAATAATCGCAGGCCATCGAGTAATAGGCTTCATCCAGAATTTCAATCGGTGCATCGTAATCCTTGTGTGCACTGATAACTTCAAACAGCGCATCATAAACATCAGAATCGTGTGATTGGCGGATCTTGTTTATTTTCCCATGCGGCAGGATTTGAATTTCTTTGATTCCAGAAAGGTATGACGCTGCATCTGCCGCACCCTCAATTTGTTCAAACTCTTGAAGCAGCTCCTTCAGCCCTTTAATAAGCTGCTCGCCATGTCCTCTCAGCACCTCTTCAGGTACAGCTGCAACTTTACTGTTAAAATAGCCTGGCACCGTGTCTCCGCCAAAATCCGCGGGATCGAGGACGTCATACATCGGTACAATCCGCTGTAAATAGGCGTCTCCATCTTGCAGCGGTGCAAAGGTAGCCTCCACCCCTTCACCGCTTGGCATATACATTTGAAAATATCCATACAGCTCGTTATCTTCAATGACTGCATCATCGGATTCTACTTCTTCATCCATAAGCTGAAGTAAATATCTCGCGTATGACTGTTTATCCATCTGTACATTTCCCTTCTCGCTAATCCATAGTAACAATCCCGTCATTTTCATGCAAAATACAAATAAATATCAGGAGATCGGAGTCCTATGTTCCTTTGATAGATCAAGTAGAAGGAAGGGACTCCATTCCTGATTATGGATAGTATACGGGGTAAGGAAGATAGCAATCAACCTTACAGCCCACTAGTATTTAGGGAACGATACATTAGTCCTACTTGTTTGCGTCTTTGTTCCTTGTAAATATTGTTGCAGCCATTAGATCAAAAGGCACATTCCCTTCTATTTATAAAATGAATGTGCAACAAACACTTGACCTTAGGTCAGACCTAAGGTGTATCGTTGAGATATTCCAAGTTTCCCCCCTAGGAGTGGACGTGATGAAAAGTGAAATTACAATTAGTGAATTAGCGAAGCTGATGAATGTATCCGTTCATCAAATCCGGTACTTTGAAGAGAAAGGCGTACTTCAACCGAGCTACACAGATAACAACCAGTATCGCATGTACGATATGGAGCAAGTATACCAGCTGGCGCAAATTCTGCTGCTTCGCAAGTTGGAGGTGCCTGTCTCATCCATTAAGGAATGCATGACCTCTTATTCTGGAGCCCAATACCGACAGCTGCTTCAATCCTCCCTACGAGATATAGAAGCGGAATTACAGCGTCTTAGGGATCTCCAACAGTTCATTCAAAAAGTGCTGCACGAACAGCAGAACATAATGAACTCGAATAGCACCTATCAAGTCAAGCGGCGAGAACCTAGGCATTTCACACGGTGGATTGAGATGTATCCCCAGACAAAGCTTACGGCCAAACAATTGGTAGAGCAGCAGAAACATATTCCGGACTTATTCGAGATGGATATCCACTACATCGATGATGGTTCAAGTCTGAGCACCTTGTGTCTGGAAACGCAAGCACCTGGCGATTTTTCTGTGCCGGAGGGAGATTACCTGTCGATGCAGTGCGCCATTCAAGAAGTCGAAGAGCTAGATCAAGTCGTAGAACAGTTCTATGAATATGCTGCTGCGCAATCTTATGTTGTATGGGGACCTTTGATCGTTATTGAGAAATCGTATTTGTCTCTGTTCAGCAACAACAAGCTTCACTACGAGCTGCAAACGTTAATAGAGCCGGTTGCCAAATCTGAAGGAGGCTATGATCATGTCTGTGGCGCGGATAACGATTGAACCGATGCAGCCCAAATACAATGCCAAAGTCGGACGTTTACTCGTCCACGGGTTCCGCGGGAAATTCCAACACCTTACGAACTTGAGTGAGGAGAATCTTGCTCTTTTTTTCGAGAAAATGCTGGACTCCTTTCCTGCTGAACCAGCAAGCTTGAGAGTTGTTGCGCTGCAAGCGGGAGAAGTGATCGGAACTCTATCGATCAAATGGAGTGCAAATGCAGAAATTCAACAGGCAACGGGAAACCTTCCCTCGAGGAAGGATTATCATTTCATTGGAAAATGGGCCTTTCTTAAACTGGTAATCGGATTGTCCCTACTAGAGCATAAGCCGTTAGCTGAGGAATGTTATATTGCTGACGTGGCTGTCCACCCCGATCATCGAAGCAAGGGAATTGGAAGATTGCTGTTGGAATGGGTGCAGCAGTTTGCGCTAGCAGAACCAAGCCTGAGCATACTAAGCTTGCATGTCGCAGGTACGAATCCACGGGCAAAACAGCTGTATGAGCAGTTATCCTTCTCTACCCATATACAAGAATATAGTATTCTGCGTCACTTCTTCTTCAATGAAGGAACATGGCATTATATGACCCGAAAATTGAAATCATAGAGGGCTTTTTACAAGGAGATAATAAGATGAAAAAGAAGATAGCGATATCCTTACTATTGATCGTTCTGATTTTTGGCGGTGCTGGACTGTATATCTTGAATCAACACAACTTTGACATGGATGAACAAGCTGTTGAAATCCAGACGCCTCAGGGCAAATTAACAGGCAGCTTCGTACTGCCTAAGAACTACACGAACAAACTTGGACTTGTATTGTTCATTCATGGGGACGGCCCTATTGACGCTACGCATGAGGATGGCTATAAGCCGCTATGGGAGCGGTTAGCTTCCCTTGGGTATGCTTCTTTGTCTCTTAATAAAAGAGGCCTTAACGGTTCGGAAGGAAATTGGGAGCATCAAAGTATAGATGACCGAGTGGAAGAAGCCCGTCAGGCGATTGCTTGGGCCAAAGAGCAGCCAATGATTGACGGGAAGCAGATTGGGGTATGGGGAGCGAGTCAAGCGGGCTGGGTCATTCCGAAGCTTGCCAAGCAGGAGCCGCTTGCTTTTAGCCTTCTTCTATCCCCTGCGATCAACTGGATTAGTCAAGGTGAATACAATACACGCAGTGAAATGCTGGCTGATGGAAAATCGGAAGCAGAGATTCAAGACAAACTGGCCTATAACCGACAAGTACGACAGCTGTTAGAGAAACATGCCTCCTATGAAGAGTATGTCAAAATCGCACGTAAAAACAGCTTGATGTCGAGAGACAGATGGATATTCGCCGGCAAAAATTTTTTGTCGGATGCCACAGAAGATCTTCGCAACTTCAACTCGCCTGTACTGCTGATTCTAGGTGAAGAGGATATTAATGTCGATGTGAAGGATACGGAGCGGGTCTACCGTGACATCGTTAAGCCGGAAATGTTGACTGTTGCTGTCTTCTCTGATGCTGATCATTCGATGCTCAGCAAGCAGACGGTGAACTCGAATCTACGAGCAACGCTCATTAGTCTGTTCGCTCCCAGACAAATAACGATACCAGGTTATATGGATGCGATAGAGCAGTTTCTGAGGAAACTTCCTAAATAACATCGTACACAGATATGAATAGATGGGGCGGGGCCATACCCGACCCTATTTGTTTTTTATTGACCTTCACGCAAGAATTGCTCGATTCGAGCATTAATATCGTAGGGAACTTGGCGGAATTCCTAGATCATTTTTTCTGCATATTTGTCCAATCCAAGTTATCGTCATATGAATATCCTGCATGGGAACAGAGATTTCATGCTCATGGAGGTGTCACTTATGCCTTTTGTAGGGCAAACTATCGTTCTAAGCGATGAATTCACTTATATAGCAGCTGATCAACTCACAGCAATAAATTTAGCTGTAACAGCAGCCGCTGGCAACAGAGCTACCGTCATTTCTCAATATCCGGTCTGGCCAAATATCATTAAGTATAGTAATGATAATAGTGGATTTCCAGATCCCAAATATATTTGGGATTCAACAACCACAGACAACCAGGTAAGGGCATTTGCTGCCTTTAGTGGTGGGGTTGGTAGTGAAGTAAGTTCAGTATCGCTTGACGTTAGTCTTACTGTATTTGCAGATAATGCTCATGTTGCACGTCTCGATGTCTACGATCTCTCAGGCCTGAATCCCGCTTTTATCACAACACTCACTCCTCCCGTATTGACTGATGGCAGTATGGATGCCAATACAGGATTGGTTGAAATTCTACCTTATAATTGGCAGAGCATTCGCATTTATAACATATCCAGTAACCCGCTGCCAGCAGGAGGAATATACGGGATTCTCGCTTCGTTCACTGTCGTGAACTACTTGGGTCCTAACCCGCCTGTCACTCCCGGCAACCCGGCTGGTCTTATGTTCTACGCCAATATCAATTTTTTCAATTAGATATGATTGTGGTATAGCCAGCCCCTCCACTGTCTTCCGACTTATATTAAGGAGTTCGTTCAGCAATCTGGAGGGGAACTCCTGGAACTTCCCGTCTTTCAAGTCGGCTAATGTCGGCTTACCCTTCCTCCTCCACTGGGCTGCATATTCCTTTAAAAGGTACGCACCAACTTGTATCCGGACACAAACCTGGATTTTCTTCACAAAGTAAGCTCGCGTAATAAGGATTCTTTTTACTGAGATTTTTAAAATAACAGACAATCTCGTGATTACGATTGGCCAAACTATTCAATTGAAAAGAGACTGGATACTTCGTCTTCACATGCTCATAGGTTAATCCGTCCTTCGTAAACGGAGGCGGATACGATCGTTCCGGCAAGGTTGGAATAATGTCATGAATATTGACAATGCGAATGCTGCTCTTAACCGTTAGATCGAATTTTGATGCAAACGCAGGGCTTGCGACACGTGGGCTGCCGTACGTATATACAATAGGTTTCGTAAAGGGAGTGTTAACTGCAATATCATAAGCAGCCAGTACGGCTAAGGCTCCTCCTAAACTATGGCCAGTCACAAATAGTGTTTTCGTTGGTGAAAGCTTGCTAAGTTCTCTAATCAACGCTTCCCTTGTTGAATGATAGATACATGTGAATCCGCGATGAGTACGTCCAGATTCGCGGACAAACGGAAAGGGAATCTGATATAAATCTTGATCCGACTCGTTGTCCTTGAACGTTCGGGTTCCTCTGAAGACGACGATGATTCGATGCTTCGATTGTGCAATATAGCCGAACACTTCCTCCTCCGGCTCTTCAACGCCAGCAAGAGCACGAATGATCAATGATACGGAAAATCCCTTGGGGAGTACAAATGGTTCTTGTGCAAATAGTTGATAGGCCTGATGGATCATGGCTGATAGTAAGATGGCGTCTTCTGCAACAAAACGATGTTCTAATTCGGATATTTTCATCTAGGCAGCTCCCTTTATGAATCAAGTCTTCCTTCTCTAGCATGTTCCCCCAAACGGAACACACATTTCGGGATTTGGGCAAAAACCGGGATTATTGCTGCATAACATATCGGCGAAAACAGGGTCTTTCTTGCTGAGGGATGCAAAATAACAAGCAATGCTGTCATTTCGAGTAACCGTATTCAGTTGAAAGGCGAGCGGATACTTGGTTTTGACATGTTGATATCGTATCCCCTGCTTCGTAAACGGAGGCGGATAATGCCGAGCAGGAAACGTAGGAAATGAATCATGGATATTCACAATCCTAACTTTATTTCTAATCACATTGTTGAATTGGTTAGCGAAGCGCGGGTCTCCAATACGAGGGCTCCCGTACGTATATACAACAGGATTTTTAAACTTGGTGTTGACCGCAATATCCAGCGCGGCTAGCGTGGCCAGAGCCCCACCGTAGTTGTGGCCGGTAATATATAGTTGCTTTGTGGCTGAGAGCTTATTCAACTCATGAATTAAATTAGTTCTTGTTGAGCGATATATACATGTAAATCCACGTGAGGTATTCCCGGCATTAGGAACGAAGGGATACTGTACTTGAAGGATGTCATAGGCTGCTAACAAATCTGCCGGATAGGCCGCATATCCTCTGAACGCGATAATGATTTGATCTGGGGACTCTGCAATATAACCAAACACGATTTCAGTAGGATTCTCAACATTTGCAAGTGCATGAATCGTATAGATAAGCTTGTATTCCGATGGCAGGACAAGCGTTCCATTTAGGTATAATGGATACGTCTGATAGCACATAGCAGCAAGCAAGATTGCAGTCTTGCTATGAAAAGAAGATCCCATATCAATAATTCCTCTCTTATGTCCAAGGCGATCAATTTCTTATGATGAACTTAATTGTTAATGGGGTTAATTAACTCAATTCTCCTCTATTCTGAGTATATGCCCAGCTGATTGATATGGTGTTCTTCGTATATATGCCTGTTGGACCATACGACACTACCCTACAAGTTTTTGTATACACCACTGGTACCCTGTCGTGCATGCAAATGTAAGCTTTTGGTTTGGAGTGCATTTCCAATTATATACTCTCCTGCTTCGACATTTGACGGGCTCTCCTTTTTTATTTATCACTTTCGCCATACGTCTGTAAGGCCTGAGAAAATATGCTAAGTCCGCAAGTAGGTGAAATGGTGAAAATGCACAAAGTTATGCTGCCAGAAACAAACTAATTGCCACAGAAAACATATAATGATATATTTTTAATGCATAGTAATTTATGGGTATAGCTATGTTGTTGTCACAAGGTACTACCTACTTTAGCTCGGATACTTCCTGCCAAGTTACGTATCCATTTGAGACCTACCCTATGATCAACGATTGAACGAACTGTCCACGTTCACTATAACGCAAATCGATTTCGTAATCCCTCAGATTAACACCCAATCACCCAAAGACAAGAATCACCTGCTGCTTCATGAATCCGCTTCTACTACTCTAGAATGCATCTCTCACGATTCGACAATATCAAGATGCATTTCTTTTCTATCATTTTTTCAATCACCCTGGGTTAACAGATTTATTCTTTATGTTAGGAACTGATATAAGCTCCTAAGAGAGTTTATATATAATCCGCCTATGAAGGAGGTGTCATTTGATTATTTCAGCGGTTATACATTGCCAATAAAATGAATGAAATGGAGGAAATTCTTGATGTCTACTTTATGTTCATCTGGAGCAAAACGGTTTAACTTTCTTTTTGCTGTCGGCACCGTGCTCGTGCTTCTCTTCGCGATGTCCCTCATACTCGGGGATAAGGCATTCGCACACGGTAACGTGACCAATAGCCGTGCAGGTCTTTGTGCAGACGGCGTTAATAAGAACTGTGGTCTGATTATTTATGAACCTTATAGTTTGGAAGCACATAAGGGATTCCCGGCGGGAGGCCCTGCCGATGGTAAAATTGCGAGTGCTAATGGAGCATTTGCGCCTCTTGACGAGCAATCCGCGACGCGTTGGACTAAGGTTAACATAAGCCCGGGACCGACGACATTTAATTGGAAAATTAAAGTACCCCACGCAACGACAAGCTGGAAATATTACATCACAAAGCAAAATTGGAATCCTAATGCACCGCTTACTCGCGACTCCTTCGATTTAACTCCTTTCTGCAACGTGCCTTACAACGGTAAATTGCCTGGCAACACATATTCCGACACTTGCAACGTTCCGAGCCGAACTGGGTATCAAGTTATTCTTGCAGTTTGGGAAATTTCCGATACCTTGAATGCCTTCTATAATGTAATTGACGTTAATTTTGGTGGGAACGTTGATAATGTAGCTCCGACTGCTCCAACCGGTGCAGCGGCATCCAATATTGGGGCGACAAATGCAACTATCACTTGGGGCGCTTCCACGGACAACGTTGGCGTAACCGGCTACCAGATCTTTAACGGACCCAACCAAATCGCAACGACAAACGGAGCGCTAACTGCCAACTTGACAGGTTTAACTTCGAATACTTCGTATACGATTACGGTAAAAGCTGTTGATGCCGCAGGAAATATATCCGCAGCAAGCAATGCGGTAACCTTCACGACGCTTCCTGTGACCGGTCCGGATACAGTAGCCCCTACAGCGCCAAGCAGCCTTCATGTCATGGGCAGCTCAACTTCCACAACAGTTCCATTAATGTGGAACGCTTCTACGGATAATGTCGGAGTTACAGGCTATCAAGTATTTCAAGGCACGACGTTGATAGCGACTGTCTCAGGTTCAACTGTGGAATATCTTGTTACGGGTTTGACGGCAAACACTTCGTATTCCTTTACCGTTAAAGCGATTGATGCTGCTGGCAACGTATCGTTAGCAAGCAACGTTCTAAACGTCACTACACCGTCCGCCCCTACTACATATCCGTCTTGGAGCGCAACGACAGTGTATGTAGCCGGTAATAAAGTAACGCATAACGGTGTGAATTATGAAGCAAAATGGTGGACGCAAGGCGAAACACCAGGTTCTTCAGGCGCTGATGTGTGGAAAGTAATCCCTTAGAATCGGCGCGCTATCAATTAGCTATGCAAATAGCCGACAGCATCTCATTTCGAGTTGCTGTCGGCTATTTTTGGGTTGTTCGGGATCTTATATATTCTCCTGCTTCAACGCATCAATTATGTTCTCTTTCTTTACCTTAGCACTTGAATATAGCATAGCCGCACTGACAATAACAAATACGGCAGCAATGACAGTGAGAATATTAACCCAAGAAAAAGTAAACTCAAAAAGATAACGTTGCGACAATGTTCTATGAATGAAATACATGACGACGAAGCTTAGAGGAAGGCCGTATAAGAGAGATTTCACTCCATAAAAAATGCTCTCGTAGTTCATCATTTTCGCAAAGCCTTTAGGCGTCATACCTACTGATTTCAGCATCGCGAATTCTCGCTTCCGAAGCGATATGCTCGTCGAGATTGTATTGAAGATGTTGGCGATAGAAATAGCTGAAATCAATATGATAAAGCCGTACGAGAATACAGACATGATCAAAATTCTTTGTTCTTCCACGGCTCTGGACTGGTATTCATTCAAAAAGGACAGATTAGAATCTCTGAATTCTTCAATCTCCTGCTGTGTCTTCAAAGGATCTTTGCTTTTTAAAAATAATTGAGACTGACCGTATGCCCCAATCTTTTCATCAATGAGTCGCTCCAAGACACGATTTGATACGACAATATCTAACTCGCCTACTGCTGATGAACGTATCCCCATAGGCAATTGATCCGTCTTCGCAGCGATGGTTACTTCTTTTAAATCTGTTTCTTTATTTGTTTCTTCGCTTATATAGCTCAACTGAAGACTTTGACCGATTTTTGCATGAATATTCTTCGTTTGCACAAATTGATTGGTCGCCTCGTCCTTATATTGAATCGTATCCACCACGATCGCGGCGGGATGATCTGGATTCATCAGCTGTTCGACATTTGCGCCAACCGCTTTGGCATAGGCTTGCAAGCTCGAATCGTTCATGGCATTAATATTTATGTCATAAAGGTATTTCCCTTTCTTCAGTACACTCCTATCCTTCTTGACCGCTTCTTGCAGCTCATTGGCGATTGCAGCTTCTCCGATCCAGGCGTTAACCCTGTACATTTCCGTCACATTGTATTCGGTCACACCGTCAAGGGATACAATCGATTGAACCGTCGTATCGTCCATTTGATTCCCATTGTTGTACCAGATGTGAATGTCGTAATTAACACCTTCCAGTGAGAGTGCTAGAGATTGCTTTAGATTGGCGGTATAAAATGACACCGTTAAAAACAGGACGATGCTGATTATGATTGAAAATACGGTGGCATGGTATCTTCGTTTATTTCGTTTTATATTTTTCAATCCGATCTCGGCTTCGATGCCGAATAGCTTGCGCATGAGCTTCGACGTTTTCACGGCTCTCCTTGTAAGCTTCACATCGGCAGTTTGGCGAATTGCGTCAATTGCAGAGATTTTGGAAGCTTTTATTGCTGGGACAAATGTCGAAATGAAAATCGTCAACATCGAAACAACACAGGCAATCAGGAGCGACATTGGCGTGATGATGAGTGTTAATTTTTCCGTAGTCACAAGTGCCCCTTGAATGATGGGATTGATGAACAAGAAGGTTATCCCTATCCCGGCAAGACCGCAGAGGATCCCGATGGGAATGCTGATTGCTCCTATGATGATACCTTCGAAGAACACCGAATTCCGCTTCTGCCGCTTGGTCGCCCCGACGCTTGCAAGCATCCCAAGATGACGTGAACGCTCTGAGACGGATATCGCAAATGCATTGTAGATCAACGAGATCGAGCCGATGATGATGACCGCCATAATGATAACTGATAAAGAAATCAACATGCTGCTAGAGGCTTTGTTTTTCGACAAGCCATAATAGTGAAGCAACTCGTGATTATATTGGACGTTTTCGATGTTGTTGCTTTTCGCCAACTGTTCCGCATGATCGAACAAGGAACGATCAACGGTTTTCAGGACAACTGCTGCGTTGACTCGATCTGTTGCCTTTATACTGGTTTCATCGATATAGCTTATAATGGTATATCCAGGCGCCCATGCCGGTTCCATGACCGGACGTTTGATGAAGCCTACTACCGTGTATTCCTTGTTCGTGATTAGCTGTAAGGATTCAGACAATTTTCCATTTTCACGTCGCAACATCTCTAATTGATCCAGCGGTTTCTCGTTGCCCTTCTCGAATCGTTCGCCGACTGACAAGGTTAAGTGGTCGCCAATTTTATAGTTGACCTTTTCGTTCTTCACTATGGCTTCCGATATCACGACCTCCTTGTCTGTTTGAGGCAGTCGTCCCTTGCTCAACTGAATGGGAAAATGCGTGAAACCCTGTGCATTATACGCCTGGATAAATAAATAGGGCTTACTAGAGTTTTGTTTCCCTACTAACGGAGCATAGCCGAGATCTTGGGTGATCGTGACGACTTTGGTTGCATCATCGTTCTGAATGGCTTCAAGCTGTTCTTTGCTTACATTTTGATAAAGGACATGCCATTCTCCACCATCTGCGATGGTTTGCCTTTTCATGAGATCCAAAAAAGAAAAGCCAAGCGTTGCCACAGCCGTCACCATGGCAACCGAAATGATGACGCCTATGATCGTGACCAGTGTACGCCGTTTATTTTGCATCAAATGTCTGATCGTAAGTGTATTGACGATGTTCACGGACGGATCACCTCGTCCTTGGCAATCCTTCCATCTTCAATGGAAATGATCCTATCGGCCTGTAGGGCGATTCGTTCGTCATGTGTTATCACGATCAGCGTCTGTTGATAGGTCTTATTTAACATCTTTAACAAGTCAACGATCTCACTGCTATTTTTGCTGTCTAAATTCCCTGTCGGCTCATCTGCAAGCATGATCGCAGGATTGCTAATGAGTGCTCTGCCGATCGAGACCCTTTGCTGCTGCCCGCCAGATAGCTGGTTAGGCAGGTGGTTTAGCCGATGCTTCAAATTCAATGTCCCTACAAGCACGTCCAATTGCTTTTTATCTACCTTTTGTTTATCCAGCAAAAGCGGCAGCGTCATATTCTCTTCCACGGTCAGGACGGGAATGAGATTGAAAAACTGATAAATCAGGCCGATTTGTCTCCGTCGAAAGATGGCCAGCTGCGTTTCGTCCAAGGCATACATGTCCGTATCCTGAACGAACACTTTGCCGCTCGTCGGCCGATCCACACCCCCCAGCATATGTAGAAGTGTTGATTTTCCTGACCCAGAGGGCCCAACTATCGCGACGAATTCCCCTTTTCGCACGGAAAAAGATACATCATCCAGTGCTGTTACTGCTGATTCACCTTTCCCGTATTGTTTAGACAGATGTTCGATTCGTAAAATTTCCATGTGTTAACCTCCATAGCTTTGCTGATGGATATCATTTTATCTGTCGAACATGACTCTCCAGTGACAGTGAAAGTGACGATTTAGTCACTTTCGGTTAAATGACTTGCTTATACAATTTAATATGAAACTCGGTTCCGTTTTCGCCGTCACTCCTCACATCGATCACTCCGCCCTGACTTGCGATAATACTGTGAGCCATGGCCAGACCGATGCCGATACTTCCCTCGCTAGCATGCTTCCCTTTATAAAACCGTTTGAAAATGTAAGGCAAATCTTCTTTTGGTATGCCCTTGCCGTTGTCGGCAATGACAATTTCCGTGAATAGCGCATTTTCTGTATACGAAATGGCGATTGCTCCGCCTTCCTGCGTATGTTCGACGCCATTTTTCAAAATATTGATGAGCGCTTCACTTGTCCAATTGAAATCACCTATAAATGAGACGTTGTCATCTCCATTGATCGAAACTGTCTGTTCCTTAATATCCATCGGTATCAGGACAGGCTCTAGCGCTTGCTGGATAAGCTGTTTAACCAATACTGGCTCTTTTTTGAATGGAATTGTTTTGGCATCCATTTTCGAGAGCTTTAGGAGAGATGACACAAGCCAATCGATTCGCTCCAGTTGAATTCGAATGTTGTGGGTGAATTCCATTCTTTTGACTGGCGGCAGATCAGCGCTGCTTAACAAATCGGCCATTACCGTCATGGAAGTAAGCGGCGTCTTGAGCTGATGCGAGATATCCGAAATGGCGTCCGTCAATTGCATTTTGTCCCGCTGCAGCAGTGAGCGCTGCTCGGATAGCATAAGTGTCACTTTGTATATATCGTTCTTCAAAATGCTGAGCTCGCCTTCTTGGTTATCGCGTACGTCGAGCGAATCATTGCCGCTGCTGATTTCGCGCAAATAAATTGAAAGTTTCTCAAGTTCTCGATATCTCCATCTCGTAAATGCCAAGCTGCTTCCTATAAGCAGAAGCGACAAGATAACAACAAGTGCCAATGCAGCAGACGATATAAAAGCAGCGACGGTGATCGCTGCTGCACTGATTGTGATCATAACTGTCAATAGGATTTGTATTTCTCGATTGCGGAGCATCTAATCACCCACCTTGTAGCCGAATCCACGGATCGTTTTAATCATGGTCGGATGCTGCGGATCATCCTCTAGCTTTTCCCGCAGCCTCTTGATATACACAGTTAGCGTATTATCGTTTACGAATTCGCCGGCAACATCCCAAATCTGCTCCAACAACTGATTTCTCGTGAGAACCTGCCCTATATGATTGGCAAAGATCAGCAGCAAACGGTATTCTAATGCGGTCAATAGGATTTCAGCTCGATCTTTGTACACTTTGCCTTCCAGCGTATTGATACGCACAGTCCCGATATCAATGATTGTTTTTGCTTGCGATGGCTTGTGGTATCTCCGCAACACCGACTTGATCCGTGACAGAAGTTCGCGAACTCGAAAAGGCTTCGTAATATAATCATCGGCCCCCATATCCAGTCCCATGACGACGTTGACCTCATCGTCAATCGCGGTTAAGAAGATAACCGGAATATCTTGCCGCTCCTTCACCATTTTACACAGTTCATACCCGCTTCCATCTGGAAGCGACAAATCAAACAGACATAACGCAAATTGATCATTGTTTTCAGTGAGCATTTTCTTAGCTGATGCGACATCATGGCACAACACGGTATCAAATTGATCCTGCTGCAGTGAATATTCCAATCCGGACGCGATCGTTTTATCGTCTTCTACAACTAATATCTTCATCACTAGTTCCCCTACTCTATGACTGAATTCATTCATTCTTCCTCGTGTCGACATTATATACTCTATCATTTTCTGATGGAAAGAGGTTTTATGCGTAATCAACAGGATTTATCATACATTATAAAAATATATATTATTTATGACATAAAAAACCAAATTGCGACAAAATCATCGATATACATTTTTTGTATCATAAACTAGAATAAGGGTTGTAAATAATGGGGAACCATTTCATGGTTTACATGCTATTTACTGAGAAATAAAGTTTTCCGTCGTCGCACAAGTCCCTTTCACTTTCACAAAGGAGGATAATCAATGAACGAATCCGAATCTGCGCTTATTCAGGCAGTAAGAGATGTCCGAGAGAACCATGTACATGGCGTAACGCTCATTACAGGAGATCGGCAAGAACGGTTTTACAGTTACAAGCAAGTCTTTGATAATGCCCTTATGTATTTGCATACCTTGCAAGCTCACGGCATTCGTGCTGGCGACGAGCTTGTATTTCAATTGAACGATGACGAATCGGAGCACTTTATTTTTTTGTTCTGGGCCTGCATACTAGGCGGAATCATTGCCGTACCCGTCTCGGTCGGCAGCAATGCGGAGCACAAAAACAAGTTTTTTAAAATCTGGGGTACACTCCAAAACCCTTACCTTGCAACTTCGCCGCCTGTAATGGAAAGATTGCGCGCGCACGCCTCGGATAACCGACAAACATTGCACGACATGGACGTGATAGCCGATAAGACCGTGTATCTGGAAGCGTTGGAGTGCTCCTTCCCCGCCCACGGAACGATTCATCAAGGTTCGTCCCGTACGATTGCTTTCATTCAGTTCTCTTCCGGTTCAACGGGCAATCCAAAAGGAGTCATTGTGACGCATGAAAATGTATACTCCAACACGCGTGCGATCAATAATCGGTTCGAAACGAGGGATGACGACTCCTTTTTGTCATGGATGCCGTTAACTCATGACATGGGGCTGATCTCCTTCCATATCACCCCGCTCATCAAAGGCGTAAATCAATACATCATGCCGACATCCGTGTTTATACGCAGACCGACGCTTTGGTTCAAAAAAATAAACGACCACAATATTACCATCACTTCTTCCCCAAATTTCGGCTACAAATACTTTCTGAAAATGTTCAAGCCTGAGATTGCTGCCGATTGGGATTTATCTAGACTTCGAATTATTGTAAATGGTGCCGAACCCATTTCATCAGAGCTTTGCAATGAGTTTTTGGATAAGATGGCGCCATATGGATTGCAGCGGACAAGCATAAGGCCAGCTTATGGCCTAGCCGAGGCAACTGTTGCCGTCTCCCTCACTGATGGCAAAACTGAGTTTGCTCCGATTCACCTGGATCGCAGCTTATTAAACATTGGCCAAGAGATTGCCATTTCGGACAGATCCACTGAACATACTCTTACCTTTGTCGAAGTTGGACATGCAATTGATGACTGTGCGATCCGAATTTGCGATGATCATGATCGCATTCTGCCGGATAAGGTAATCGGCCATATTCAAATACAAGGAAAAAATGTAACTGCCGGTTATTATAATAACCGAGAGACTACTGCTGACATGTTTACGGCGGATCAATGGGTCAGAACGGGAGATTTAGGCTTTTTCATCGATGGAAGTCTAGTTATGACAGGGCGTTACAAAGACATGATTATTGTGAACGGCCAGAATATTTATCCGCATGATATTGAACGGACAGCGGAAGAAGTCGAGGGCGTTGAATTAGGTAAGATCGCTGCCTGCGGCGTATACAACAAAGAGAGAGGCGAGGATGATATCGTCGTATTTGTCGTTAGCAAAAAAAATGATGCTCACTTCGCCTCGCTGTCCGAAAGCTTGGAAGACCATTTATTCCAGCGCGGAGGCTGGAAAATCGCAAAGGTAATACCGATTCGGCAAATGCCGAAAACGACAAGCGGTAAAGTGCAAAGGTACAAGTTGGCACAGAATTATGCCGCTTCGCAGGCGAAGGAAAGCGACAACATCAGTCCTGCCCCTGTTTCCACGGAGCGAAAATCTTCAACCCTAGAAATGATCATGTCCTATTTGCATCATCATTGCAATGCCAAGACCAATCTGAACGAACATGAATCCTTTGTCAGATTCGGCCTGGATTCGTTAGAGGCGGTCAGAATGATCGATCATGTTGCCGACCGGTTAGGTATGACGCTGTCCCCGGCCTTGATCTGGGACTATCCGACGCCAAATAAGCTTGCGCAATACCTAGACTCTATTGCAAGCCAACCTTCCGTCCAAGAGCCTGATGCAGATCGCGGATCGATTGATGATTCAATCGCTATCGTCGGCATGGAAGGGAAATTTCCTGGGGCGGACGGCATCGCGGCATATTGGGAAATTTTGAAGGGCGGAAAAAACGCAATATCCGACATCGACGACAAAAGGAAAGCGCTATGCGGCATAAATCCCGATTTTCATATGTTCGGCGGATTTCTGGAAGGCATCGATCAATTCGACAGTGAATTCTTCGCCATCTCCCCTAGAGAGGCGGCAAGCATGGATCCCCAACAACGGCTGTTGCTGGAGGTGACATGGAGAGCATTCGAAAATGCCAATATCAATCCCGCTCATCTCAAGGGAAGCGCAACAGGCGTATTTATAGGAGCCAGCGCTACCGATTATATCTATTTGCCGAAACCAAGGAAAATGAATGAGTCAGAGCCGTATCAAGTGTCGGGCGGAGCGCTGAGCATAATCGCCAATCGGATTTCGTATTATTATGATTTCCGAGGTCCGAGCATGTGTATTGATTCTGCTTGTTCGTCGTCATTAGTGGCCATTCATTATGCAAGCCAAAGCCTACTGAACGGGGAATGCGATGCGGCAGTAGCCGGAGGGGTAAATCTATTGCTTTCCGCCAGCATCACGGAAGGATTGCAGGAAGCCAAAATGCTGTCTGAGGATGGATCATGCAAGACGTTCGACGACAGGGCCAATGGTTACGTCCGCGGAGAAGGCTGCGGGGTCGTTATCCTGAAACGCTTAAAGGATGCAATTGCAGACGGTGACCGGATTCATGCCGTCATTAAAGGAACGGCCGTTAATCAAGACGGTCGCAGCAACGGCTTAACCGCGCCTAACGGGATCGCGCAAAGACAAGTGATACGCAAAGCGATCGAGCAGGCTCAGCTGAAACCTGCGGACATCGGCTATGTAGAGGCTCATGGCACCGGTACGCCTCTGGGCGATCCCATCGAAGCTGAGGCAATTAAAGAGATTTATGGTTGTCCGTCGGCAGGGATAAATGACGACGACATCTGCTATCTCGGTTCCGTCAAAACGAATATCGGACATCTCGAAGCGGCTGCTGGCATTGCCGGACTTATCAAAACGGTGCTGGCGATTCAGCACGGCGAAATTCCTGCACATTTGCACATGACCAAGCTAAATCGATACATAAGTCTCGATCGTTCCCGCCTCCGCATCCCTGTTGAGACGGAAAGCTGGATCAAACCTGTAAAAGCAGCCGGGGTAAGCTCGTTCGGATTTGGCGGAACGAATGCCCACGTTATTGTGCAGGAGGCACCATCCCGTGCCGATAAGCGAGCTAACAATGCCATGGGATCGAGAGCGCATCTATTGACATTATCATCCCCTACCGCAGACGGATTAGTTAGACTCGCTTCCACGTACGATTCCTATTTACAGCATGCATCCTCGGAGCAATTAGGAGCCATATGCGGAACGGCCAATACCCGCCGAACGCCATTTCTACACAGGGCATCATTCGTTGGCGGCTCACTTGAAGAGATACATGAGAAAGTCCGGAGCTTCTCCGCTCGCGGGGTCAACGACATTGCAGGCAGTCTCGTCCACTCTCCTAAAATCGTCTTTATGTTTACGGGACAAGGAAGCCAATATGTTAATATGGCGCGCGGCTTGTATGCAAGCTCAGAAGTGTTTCGCACGAACATGAATCGATGCGCCGATTTAGTAAAGGATCGATTGGATCATTCTCTACTGGATGTTATTTATGATATAGAAAATAATTCTGCGTCAGCTCTCCTTCACCGTACAGACTACACGCAGTGCGCTCTTTTCGCGATCGAGTACTCTCTAGCACAAGTATGGCTATCGCTTGGAATCGAACCTGCTGCGGTTGTCGGACATAGCGTGGGCGAATATGTGGCGGCATGCATTGCAGGGGTATTTTCTCTTGAAGATGCGTTGGCCGTAGTTGCCGAGCGAGGAAAGCTCATGACACAAAAGTGCGATCCTGGAGCAATGGCGGCAGTCATGGGAGATGCGGAGGAGCTGGAAAGAGTTCTTCGTGCCCATCCGAACGTAGAAATCTCCGCCATTAATAGCAGCAATAACTTTGTCATTGCAGGCGCCCCGGATGATGTGGCTGAAGCTACGAACCACCTGCAACGGGCAGGCGTTAATTCCGTACCGCTTGAGGTAAACTATGGATTTCATTCGCAATTAGTCGAGCCAATGCTGCAAGACTATTACGATATCATAAAACGATTAAAATTCAATCCTCCCCAAATTCCGCTTGTCTCTAACGTAACCGGCGATTTCATCGGGTCCATTACCGCCGAGTATTGGATCAGGCATACGCGGGAAGCTGTTCGGTTCAAAGACTCTTTATATACATTGGCAAATGACGGGTGCAATATCTTTTTGGAAATCGGTGCTCATGCCGTACTGTCACGGATTGGACAGCGAGAATTCAATAATGGTGCCTATAAATGGATTCCTTCTCTCCTAAAAGGAAGGGATGACGAATATTCGCTGCTCGAAGCTGTAGGCAATCTGTACGTCGCCGGCGGACAAGTCCAGTTCGAGGCACTCTACCAATTGGACACTCATGAATGCGCGCAATTGCCGAACTATCCGTTTGCTTATACAAAATGCTGGCAAGGCGGTCATATGAATCCGGAATCACCAAAGGAGGAAAAGTTGGTGAAAACAACCCAAGATAGCAATATCAGAACTTCTATTATGATGGAGATCAAGGGAATATTCGCCCAGTTGCTGAATCAAGACGTGGCAAGAATCGATGAGAACCTGCCTTTATTGGAAATGGGCGCTGACTCGCTCATTCTGATGGACGTGATTCAAAAAGTAAAGAATAAATACGGAGTAACCTTTTCGGCGCGCGATTTTTTCACCGAAATCACGAGCATTTCCAAGCTATGCGCAGCCATCGAATCGGTTATGCCGCATGAAGAACCGCCAGCGCTGACCGAAGAGCTGCCGATCCCGACAGCCGTTGATTCGCCATCCCCGGCACTCTTCAATTCGACAGTCGTCAATCAACCATCCCTAGCACTCTCCAATTCGATGCGCAACGAATCGGGGCTGCTTGGTTTCATGAGCGAACAACTGGCTTCCATGGAACGTGTCATCCAACATCAATTATCCTTCATCCACAATCAACCACTGAATGGAACGGCTGTTCATCCTAGTACAACGGCAATCAACCGTTCGCAGAATGGATCGACTGCTCATCCTAGTACAATGGCGATCCGACCGGAATCTCCTGCCGCGCCTTCACTGACGACAATCTCTGAAAAAGCCTGGGTTCCCTATCAAAGATGGCAGGATCAGAAAGAAGAAAGCGTAACTGGTATGCAAGAACAATATGCAAGATCGCTCGTGGCACGATTGGCCGATAAAACAAAAAAATCGAAAGAGTGGATAGCCAAGCATCGCCCCGTGTTCGCTGATTATCGTGGTGCATCTGGTTTCCGGTTTTCAACGAAAGAAGTTCATTATTTGCCCGTTGTCGATCATGCAAAAGGTTCGCGTTTTTTGGATAAGGACGGAAATGAATATATCGATTTAACGATGGGCTTCGGCGTGAATTTTTTCGGTCACGCGCCTGAGTTTATTGACGAAGCTATTAAAGCAGAGCTTCAAAACGGCTATGCCCTAGGCCCGCAATCCGGCGTCGCAGGGGAAGTAGCCGACCTCATTCACCAGATTACCGGCATGGACAGAAGCACCTTCTGCAATTCCGGGACGGAAGCGGTAATGGCTGCCCTGAGGCTTGCGCGCGCCGTAACCGGCAAAAATAAGATTGCCATGTTCGCAGGATCGTATCACGGCACGTATGACGGTGTTCTGGCCAGCATGTTCAATCGCCCCGGTTCAAACGGAGCTTCCCCTATGGCGCCAGGCATTCCTGCCGGGATTACGGAAGACGTCATGATTCTCGAATATAATAATCCACTATCGCTGGAGATTATACGATCCATGTCGGGTGAGCTGGCAGCAGTACTGGTCGAGCCTGTACAAAGCCGTCGTCCTGACCTCGTTCCTATCGCATTTTTGGAAGAGCTTCGCGAAATCACGCGGAGCAGCAATACGGCGCTGATATTTGATGAAGTGATTACCGGCTTCCGAGTTCATCCTGCCGGGTTCCAGGGCATATCGGGGATTCGACCGGATATGTGCGTTTACGGGAAAGTCCTTGGCGGAGGCATGCACATTGGAGTAGTGGCCGGCAGCGCGAAGTTCTTGGATGCCGTGGATGGAGGGCAATGGAATTTTGGTGACCGCTCTTACCCGCAAGCTGAAACAACCATAATCGCAGGCACGTTCTGCAAGCATCCTATTACGATGGCCTGCACGCATGCCGTTCTGCTTCATCTGTTGGAGTTCGGCCCGCAATTGCAAGAGAACGTCAATGCCAAGACAGCCTATTTGGTGCGCGAATTGAACGACTTTTTCGAATCCGCGAATATCCCTATGAAGATGGTTCACTTCGGCTCCCTCTTCCGGTTCGTCTATCAAGTGAACATGGATCTATTCTTCTATGGCCTGCTGGATAAGGGCGTGTATATCTGGGAAGGACGCAACTGCTTCCTGTCGACAGAGCATTCCGACGAAGACATCCGTAAGTTGATTGGGATAATCAAGGATACGATGACAGAGCTTATTGACGCCCAAATGTTTCCGGGTGCCCGCATTCCGGCTGGACAGCAGGCTTCCGATAAGGAACTTATCCCCGTATCCGAGGATCAGAGGGAGTTATGGGTGCTTTCGCAGCTAGGCGATCAGGCAGCCATCGCCTGCAATGAAACCGTAGTGCTTTCCCTTAAAGGGACGCTCCGCCATTCATTATTGATTGAGGCAATGAACAGTGTCGTAGCACGACACGATTCCTTGCGGGTGACATTCGATCATCAAGGCAATATGATACCGATTCGGGGAACGGTTCGCGTCGATATACCGGTGGTGGATTTGAGCTCCGCAACTGATTCCAGTCCGGAATCTGCTGCAATCGATTGGATTCGCGATGAGACGGAGCGCCCACTTGCATCAGGGAGCTTATATCGCTGCACGCTGCTCAAATTAACGACCGACAGACATTATCTCGTATTTACTGCAAGTCACGTTCTCGTAGACGGATACGCTATTGGAATTATTCTTGAAGAAATGTTCGCCGCCTATTCCTCATTGTTGAAAGGCAAGCCCATTCATCTGCCTGAGCCTTTGCAATTAAGAAGCTACATGGCCTGGAAGGCGGAGCTGGAATGCAGTGAGGCGCGTCAAGCCAATAACCTGTATTGGTTGAACAAAACAGGCAGCAATGCGACCCTGGATTTGCCGCTCGATATGAGGCGTCCGCACAAAAAAACCTATAATGGCGACATTGTTCGGCATATGGTCGATCCTACACTTGCCGATCGAGTGAACCGCTTTTCGCAGCGCAACAAGGTCACTCCTTTTACAACGTTTTTAAGTGCCTTTGCCCTGCTTCTCAATCGTTTGACGAATCAGACGGATCTGACCGTCGGGGTGCCTTTTGCCCAGCGCTCTCTGCCTGGCGGCTCCAGCTATGTTGGATATGCGATCACATTATTGCCGATATCCATCGAAATGGATGAAAACGCTGATTTTACTCGTTTGCTAAGCCAGGTGAAGACTTCTGTTTTGGAGGCCCAGGAGCACAGCGAGTTTTCATTCAGCAGCGTATTTCGAAATCCTGATGCCTCTCATCGGCTTGCGCCACTTGAAGTTGTTTTTAACTATGAGCGAAGAGTCAATATCCCAGACGCTGGCAATATTGAAGTCGATACCATCCCTACTCCGATTACGGCAACGAAATATGAGCTCAGTTTCAACGTCATGGAATTCAACCGAAATATTCTTTTGGATCTGACCTATAATTCGAATCTGTTCCGGAAAGATACGATCGAACGATTTTTAACCTATTACGAAAATATATTGCAGGCCATTATTGAACCGTCTGCCGAAAAGTTGCCAATCGCCTTGCTTCCTCTCCTTAACGATTCAGATCGGGAACGGTTGCTTTTTGCTGCAGAGCCAGCGAATCTCCTGCGCGATCATCGCTGCCTTCATGAAGTGTTTGAGGCGCAGGCCCGGCACAAACCCGATGCCGTCGCCGCCGTATATGATCATCAACAACTAACCTACGGCGAACTAAATGTGAGAGCCAATCGTCTTGCACGTCATTTGCGGACGCTGGGGGCCGGGCCGGGCGTGCTGGCAGCGATATTGGTCGAGCGTTCCCTGGACATGCTCGTCGGCATCCTCGGCGTGCTCAAAGCGGGCGCTGCTTATGTGCCAATTGACCCCGCATACCCTGCGGAACGCATCCGTTATGTGATGGAAGACGCGGCTCCGGCCATTCTCCTTACCCAGTCTCATCTCTTGCGCTCCTTGCCGCAGCATGAGATCGCAACGGTGTGCCTGGATGAAGAGCGAGATACGATAGAGAAGCTATCCGGCGAAGATTTGAACGTGGAGCTGCCTTCCACCAATCTTGCTTACGTGATTTACACCTCCGGTTCCACCGGGAAGCCGAAGGGCGTAATGATCTCGCATGAGAATGTCGTCCGGCTGTTTACGTCTACCGAATCCATTTTCGGTTTTCATGAAGACGATGTCTGGGCTCTGTTTCACTCCTATTCCTTCGACTTTTCCGTATGGGAAATGTGGGGCGCCTGGTTTTATGGCGGACGGTTGGTGGTCGTGCCCCATCTGACGAGTCGTTCACCGGAGAACCTGTATCACTTGCTGGAGCAGCACAAGGTTACCGTCCTCAACCAGACGCCGTCGGCATTTCGGCCATTGGCTCAATATGAGGAATCACAAGACTTGTCAAAATTAAGCCTGCGTTATATTAATTTTGGCGGAGAGACGCTGGATTTTCAGTCATTAAAGCCTTGGATCGATCGACACGGTGATCGTTCACCTCAATTTATCAATATGTACGGAATTACGGAAACGACGATAGTTTCTACCTACCGCCGAATAACCGCTGAGGATATCGGGCAGGACACTGGGAGCTTGATCGGAATTCCGTTTCCAGACACGAAGGTGTATGTGCTTAACCGTCATATGCAGCCCGTGCCTCCCGGCGTGCCTGGCGAAATGTACGTTGGAGGCCCTGGAGTCGCTAAAGGGTATTTGAACCGGGTCGAATTAAATAGCGAGCGCTTCGTGCTCGATCCGTTCGCTAATGATCCTGATGCACGCATGTACAAAAGTGGCGACCTGGCCCGCATTCGGCATAACGGCGAACTCGAATATGTAGGACGTGCGGATCATCAGGTGAAAATTAGGGGATATCGCATCGAATTGGGGGAAATCGAGGCGGCGCTGAAGGAACATCCGTCCGTAAGAGAAGCTCTCGTTATTGCGGACGTTGATCCACATGGAGACAAGCGTCTGATTGCCTACGTGGAAACGGATCAATCGGGCGATATTATTCCGTTGCTGCGAGCGCATCTCGAAAGCAGGCTGCCGGATTACATGATCCCTTCCCTCTTAATGTGGCTGCAATCGATGCCTCTTACGAATAACGGGAAAATCGATCGCGATTCGCTTCCGAAGCCTGGTTACGAAAGAACGGATCTGCAGCCGACCTATGTGGCGCCGCGCAATCCGGCCGAAATGAAAATGGCTGCAATCTGGGAAGAAGTGCTCGGAGTAAAAGAAGTGGGCGTGGAAGATAACTTTTTCGAGCTTGGAGGCCATTCTCTGCTCGCTACCCGGCTCCTCTCCCGCATTCGGGAAGCGTTTCAAGCAGAGCTCCCTTTACATGCCCTGTTCGATGCGCCGACTGTTGCGGCTTTAACCGCCAAGCTTGAAGACATGGGAATGACGGAAATGGAATCGGAAACAGAAATGGATCCCGTTCTCCTGTCCGAACTGCTGACCGAGCTGGAAAAATTGCCAGAAGAAGAACGAGAAGCTGTTATGCGCGAACTACCCCATAAGGAGGATGCATGGGTATGACGGATTTGCGGGATCGTTTGGCCTCGTTAACTCCCGAGCAGCAAAGAATGTTGGCAGCCCGGCTCGCCAAGGACAAGGCACCTCGCAAACCGCCCATAAAGTCGCAGTCAAGGAAGCTGGCGGGATCCGTTATGTCATTTGCTCAACAACGATTATGGCTGCTTCATCAGCTTGAACCGGGCATGAATCATTATCATATTCCGTTAGCGTTCGAATGTATCGGGGAGTTGGACATAACGGCCATACAGCGGGCGTGGATCGAAATCATCCGCCGCCACGAATCATTGAGAACGCGTTTTTCAACGATGGAAAATGAGCCAGTACAAATCATTGAGCCGATCGACGCCGTTCAACCCATGAAAGAAATCGATTTGTCCGCAGATGATCACGTCGAGGACAAATACCAGGAAGCTCGCCGCATCATCGATGAAGAGGCAGCCAAGCCGTTCGACTTGGAGCATGGGCATCCGTGCCGGAGCTTGCTCATCACAACCGGCAAACAGGAGAATTTTCTCCTGTTTGCCTTCCATCATATCGTGTTTGATGGTTGGTCTCTGGGCGTATTTCAACAGGAGCTGCTAACGCTCTATTCCTGCTATTCGCAGGGAAAGCCGTCTACCCTGCCCGATCTCCCCTTCCAGTATGCGGATTATGCGATCTGGCAGCGCAAATGGTTGTCGGAAGAAGAATTGGATAGGCAACTGCAATATTGGCTGGACACCCTGCATCATGCTCCTTCGGTATTAGAGCTGCCCACGGATCGTCCTCGATCCGCTACGCAAACTTTCCGGGGCGATGCCGCTCAATTGTGCATACCGGAAGCCGTCGTGCAACCGCTCCTGCATTTGAGCCGCCGAGAAGGCTCGACATTGTTCATGACCTTGCTGGCAGCTTTTCAAGCTTTGCTGCATCGCTATTCGGGACAGCATGACTTTTGCATTGGCACTCCGATAGCCAATCGCGGAATGTCGGAAATAGAAGGATTGATCGGCTTTTTTGTAAATACGCTCGTGATCAGAAGCGACCTGTCTACTAACCCGACGTTCCGCGAGCTGATTCAGCAAACCAAGAAACAGGTTCTTAACGCATATGAGCATCAGGATCTTCCGTTCGATCAACTGGTGCAGGCACTGCAACCTGATCGCGCAACGAGCCATAGTCCGTTATTTCAAGTCACGTTCGCAATGAATGACGATTCGTTTCAGCATACGGTGCAATTGGACGGGCTGCAGGTAAAGCTATTTCCGATTGTCAACAAGACGTCAAAATATGACCTGTCCCTGGTGATGAGCCGTGTTAGGGATCACGGAATCGTTGCCGAGCTGGAGTACAACACGGATCTTTTCGATTCACAGACCGTGGAGAGGATGCTGGATCATCTCCAACATCTATTGGAGAGCATCGTGCTCAATCCTGACTTGTCCTTGAGCAGTCTGGAGATTATGGGCGAATGCGAGCGGCAGCTTCTGCTATCGGCATGGAATCGGACAGAATCCGCAGATTTAGGCAATATGTGCATCCATGAAATTGTAGAGAAACAAGCTTCCTTATTCCCAGATGCAATTGCGGTGACATTCGGGTTCGAGAAGTTCACCTATCGGGAGGTCAACATTCGCGCGAATCGGATGGCCCGCCATCTACAGCGGCTCGGTATTGGTCCAGAAGTACTGGTAGGCTTGCTGGCTGACCGTTCAGCCGAGCAAATTATCGGATTACTCGCCATATTAAAATCCGGCGGGGCTTATGTACCGATCGATCCGGCGTACCCTGACGAACGGATCGCTTATATGATCGAAGATGCCCAAATTCATGTTCTGTTGACTCACAAGCGGCATGCAGAGCGGATTCGGCACACGAATTTGACCGTTCTTCCGTTGGACGGAATCGGCGCCAATCCGCAAGATGGCGATGAATCGGCTCCCGACAGCGGCGCTGCGCCTAGCAATTTAGCCTATGTCGTCTACACTTCCGGTTCGACCGGCCGCCCGAAGGGAGTCGAAATCGAGCATCATAGCTTGCTCAATTTAGTGTCCTGGCATCAGAATGCGTATCGCATATCCAACTGCGATCGGGCGACATGGCTGGCAGGCCCCGCTTTTGACGCTTCCGTCTGGGAGCTGTGGCCTTATTTGGCCAGCGGCGCCTCAATTCATATTCCAGACGAGGATACCCGCTTGGATCCGGATCGCCTGCGGGATTGGCTCGTGAATGAGCGCATTACCGTCAGCTTTTTGCCCACGCCGCTGGCTGAGGCGGTTCTCTCTCTGACCTGGCCTGACGAGTGCCCGCTGAGGTGCATGCTTACCGGGGGTGACAGACTGCGTTATTTTCCGCCGGAGACGTTGCCTTTTGCCCTGTTTAATCATTACGGGCCGAGCGAAGGAACAGTAGTCTCCACGGCATGCCGCGTGCCTGTGAAATCACGATCCTCCGCGGAGCTTACAGCACCGACGATTGGAAGACCGATCGCCAATATGAGAATTTATTTGCTGGATCGGCATCGCCATCCCGTTCCTGTCGGCGTTGTTGGCGAATTATACATTGCAGGCCACGGCCTGGCTCGCGGTTATCTGAGAAGGCCCGAGCTTACAGCTGAGCGGTTCGGGTACGTTCCTTCCCTTCCAGGGGAACGATTGTATCGAACCGGCGATCTTGCTCGTTATTTACCGGACGGATCCATTGAATTTATGGGGCGTGCCGACGATCAGATAAAAGTAAGGGGATATCGCATTGAACCCGGCGAAATCGAGGCGGCGCTTACGCTGCATCCGGCTGTTGAGCAGGCGATCGTTTCCGTAAAGGAGCCTGGGCCGGAAGACAAGCGGCTGGTTGCATACGTGATTCCGTCAGCCGATATCACTCACGGATTGGATATAAGCGAGCTTCGGCTGCATGTGCAGGCCCGGCTTCCGAATTATATGGTTCCTGCCGCCTTCGTCGTTATGGCGGCTCTCCCATTGACGCCTAATGGTAAAGTGGATCGCAATGCGTTGCCGTCACCGAATTTTACGGACAAGGAGGAAGAATATGTGCCTCCCCGAACGCCGACCGAAAAAAAGTTGGCTGACATTTGGTCTCAGGTGCTTGGCATTGAACTCGTCAGCATCCATGATAATTATTTCAGCTTAGGCGGCGACTCCATTTTAAGCACTCAAATTACAAGCAAAGTACGTCAATTGGGTCTGGAAATGAAGCCGAAATATCTGTTTCAGTATCAATCGATAGCGGAGCTGGCTCCCATGTTAGAAGCTCTGAAGCCGCTCGAGCCAAATGAAATAGGGCAGCAAGAAGTGACGGGCTCGCTGCCGCTTACACCGATTCAGCGCTGGTTATTCGAGGAGATGTCCGTTCCCGAGCATTTCAATCAGTCCATGATTTTGTCCGTGAATTCCCAAATAAGCTATGAAGTCCTGCAGAGAGCGATCGCCCATCTCGTGGCACATCATGATGCGCTGCGTCTCCAATTTACGATGGGCCGATCCGGTTGGGAACAGGCATATGCCGCTTATACGGACGAATCGCCTCTGAAGCGCATTGATCTTCGCGATCAGCCTGCAAACCTGCAGACAGATGCTTTTGCTGCCGCGATCACAGAGGCTCAAACCGGCTTCGACTTAAGCGAAGGCATGCTGCTGCGCGCCATCTATTTTGACTATGGCACCGGACAGGCAGGAAAGCTGGCATTGGTTATTCATCATTTGGCGATAGATGGTGTTTCATGGCGCATTATGCTGGATGATCTAAGCACAGCTTGTCAGCAATTAGTAGACCGTGAAGCCATATGCTTGCCGTCGAAAACTGCTTCATATCGCGATTGGGCGCACAGCCTTGCTGCCTACTCCGCTACGGATCAATTGCGGGCAGAGCTGGAATACTGGTTACATCAAGTCAGTCCTCCCCCTCCCCTAATTCCGCTCGACTTCCCAGACGGAGCCAATACGACGGCCTCTTTGGCGGTTGCGGAATCGAATTTGTCTTCTGAAGAAACGCGGATTCTGCTGCAGGAGGCTCCATCAGCATTCGGCGCTCAAATTGACGCTATTCTGTTGGCCGCACTCGGCCGCGCTGTCTCTGGCTGGTCGGGAGAAAGGAAAATGTATGTCCATATGGAGGGGCACGGCAGAGAAGAATTATTCACTGACCTTGATATCTCGCGTTCAGTAGGTTGGTTTACGAACATGTATCCAGTCATGCTTGAAGTGACAGATAGCGCGGATATAAATGCGGACATCCAGGGGGTAAAAGAGCGACTGAACGTTATTCCAACTCGCGGACTCGGTTATGGCTTACTGCGCTATATGACCGAAGATGACAGTATTGCGAATCAGCTTCGCAAGCTTCCACGACCAATGATGAGCTTTAATTACTTGGGGCAATTCAATGCTGATTGGAATAAGGAAAAGGGAGCTCTATTCACGCTGGTTGCGGATACAGCAGGACAGGATCTTGCGCCTGATTCCGAACGGGCCCATTATGTCGACGTGGCGGCATTGGTGACGTCAGGCCGCCTGCACATAAGTTTGTCATACAGCGAAAATGTGCATCGTAAACAAACGATCGAAAATCTGGCTCAAAGGTTTGAGGAAGAGCTTCGAATCATGATTGGATTATGCCAGCAATCAGAATCCCATTCATCTGTCAACGAGCGGAAGATGAACGATGTGAGCGGTCTTGATACAAGCAGCAAATGGTTCGTTCGCAATAAGGTGAATCAGAAAGACGCAATACGGCTGTTTTGTTTACCTTATGCTGGAGGGAACGCATCTATTTTCCGCGCATGGCATGACTATTTGCCAGCGTTCGCGGAGGTTTGCGCAGTTCAATATCCAGGCAGAGGCGCGCGATTGCGCGAACCAGCCTACACAAGCATGTCACCGCTGCTGGAAGCAGTCGCACATGCGATGAGGCCCCTATTGGACAAACCGTATATTCTGTTTGGTTACAGCATGGGCGCCTTATTGGCATATGAATTGTCGATCTTATTATCGAGGAGCTTGAATCGTCCTCCGCTCAAGCTTATTGTCGCGGGATTGAATGCCCCGTTTGTTCAGAGTCCGGTATCTCCCATTCATGGTTTGCCCGAGGAAGAATTCCGCAAGCGGCTTCGCCTGAACGGGGGAATTCCAGAAGAGCTGATGGATGACGAGGAATTGCTGGAACTCCTGTCCCCTTCTCTAAGAGCCGATTTTTCGGTATGCGAAACTTATAAATATACACGAGGTACCGTACCTTGTCCCATCGTTGCATTAGGCGGACAAGACGACGAATTTCTGTCCGAACAATCGCTGACATCCTGGCGCAGCTTGACCAATTCCGATTTTTCAAGCAAACTGCTCCCGGGCGGACATTTTTTCTTGCACTCTCATCCGGAGCAACTATTGTCGGCAATTCGAAAAGAAATCGAATGCGTCAATACCGGATCTATTTTACTCAAGTAAAACATGAATGGTGGAACATGGGGGGGGTGCTGGATTTTTCCAGCATACTCCCCTTTTTTTTTCGTTGGTTTATCACCTATAGAATTGGAAGAAAGAAAAAGTCGTTTTCTGTCCCAACGATAAGCAAGCGACTTTTAACCTTCGGTACACGACGTGCCACTGCATATATAGAGGATGTTGAATAAAAATCGTACAAAAGATGAATTCTACACATGCGTCATCCAATTTCTAGGCGTTCAGGACGAAGCTCAGAAATATTGATTTTAACAAACAACAGTTATTTGGAGGCTTGAAAATGATCTCGTTCGTGACCCGCTCCATGATATTCCTTCTCCTCCTTACCTATTTTTCTGATAGCAGCATGATTGTCCATGCTGACTACAAGGCGCCATCTGCTGAAATGAACATAAGTGTACGGACAAGCCCCTACGCAACATATGAACATAAAATGGTTTTGAAAAATAAGGAAGCCATTCGTTTATATCAGGATAGCAAGGAAGAACAAATAGAATATCGCCCTGTACTCTCCGACATTTATGTAACGATTACAAAAAATAATGGAACTAAGAATTTCCGTATGGATCAATCCGGTTCCTTATGGAACGAGGCTGAATCAACACGTCTTATCCTTACACCTAAAGCGACCAAGCAGTTACTGGTACATGCAAATTTTCTAAGAAAACATCATTATGGGACGATTGTTCCTTGGAGTGAAGCGAAAGCCTTGCTTCCTAGAAAAAGTACTTTCTCAATTATTGATTTGGAGAAAGGGTTGAAATTCCGTGTTCAGCGTCGTGCGGGAAGCAGGCATGCCGATGTGCAGCCGCTAACCAAAGAGGATACGAAGACGATGAAGCAGATGTATGATAATCATTGGAGCTGGAATCGGAAAGCGATAATCGTCGTTACTGATGACAATCGAAAAATCGCTGCTTCTATGAACGGAATGCCTCATGGCGGCGATGGGATTCCGGACAATGGATTTTCAGGACACTTCTGCGTACACTTTCTTGGCAGCAGTACGCATCGATCCATTCACCCAGACTTATTGCATCAGGTGATGGTGAACACGGCAGCTGGAAAAAGAGAGGCGTTTTTACGAAGCTTAACGCCCGAGATGCTCTCGGAGCTATTTATTGGAGCATTGTCTCAGCGAGATAATAATTTACTTATTGCAGTGTCTGAAGGTGCACATTCTGAAACGGTAAACTACTTTCTTAAGCAGATGGAGAACGGAACGACATATCGGATGATGAAAAGAAAAGAAATCCCCGATCCAGACAACGGGCATCGGTTAACTACAGTGTTAGAACTACCTGTCTTCATGAAACAGAAGAATATGTCGGAAAAGAGCATAGCCATTCGATTTGAATTTGCAAGGGAATCGGTTCTTTCTCCATGGAAAATAAGGAATGTGAGCCCCAGAAAGAAATGAAGAGAGCGTATGTCGCTCTCTTCAACTGTACTTATTTTTTATATCAATCTATGCATTTGATTTAAATCTAATTAATCATGGAAGCGGATTAGATCTATACATATCAGATATTTCATTTGCTTCGTTCACCAGTTCGAGCGGTATGCTTCTTCCGTATGATACGCTTCGCACTTAATATAACGAGCGATACGATAATGCCCCCGATTTGAATCATACTAATAGAGATTGAGTAGCCGAGTAAGGGCGCTGATTCTTGGTAGCTTATAATTGGGGGTACACCACCGCCATAGCCATGCGGAAGAACGACAAACCGCATAATTTCTAAGTAGGTAAGGTGAAAACCGATTGACGCCCAAAGACTTCCGGTCCATAAACGGAGTAACTGCAAGCCTATTCCAAAACAAAAAATGACTACGATATAAAAGATATTAAGCGTTAATCCAGGTGTCTGTCCAACGAACGCTTGAAATAGGGCAACCGATGTCGTGACGCATACAAATAGTATGGTTTGAAGGAATACGGATAACCAAGCTGGGAATCGATGACGTAACACATCATACAGCAGCCCTCTTAACCCTAGTTCCTCCGGCAAAGCTTCAAAAAACACGGCAAACAATACATTGATAAGCAGGGCAGCAAACCACTGATCGGGGGCATGCCATTTTTCAATGACAATCCAACCTTGGACACTTGCTATAACGAAACCCAATACACCCAGTCCACTTGCCAATAGAACCCCAGTAAAAAAGTGATATCCTCTTTTCCAGGAATATACCGGTGTCTTCGGTTTTATACCAGTCATCCGATAGAGGCGCTGATATAAATACAAAATAATAGGAACAACCAGCCCGCTCATCACAAGACTCTGAATTAGGTTCCGAACATGCCTTGATGAGCCGAACAATTGTTCAGCAACATCACCGGAAAGACCGGCTAAAAACAGAGCAGCACTTACTGTAAACCATCCTGCGAACAATAAACCTATCCATTTCATATTCTGATTTTCTCTCTTTATCATTACATCACAGTCCTTTCATTCCTAACATGATTCAATTCATTTTCTGGAAAAGATATTCATAATCACACCTATTAATGAGGGCAAGAGTAAGGTTACGATCAAAAATGCCGTAATTACATTAGATATCGGTAAGTTATATGGAGTGAACCATTCTGTAAAAAGCTCGGAGTTCAAAATTCTACCCATAATCGTTCCTGGCTTGAATTCTCTGTACAGGTTCCATGAAAATCGATCACAGGCGATTAAAAAGAGTTGCCCAAGAATAAATCCCCCAAGGGGCATCATCCAGCTTTTTATTTGAATAGGACGACTTCTCCTTGTATACATCCTTTCCTAGCTCCCCTTCTCGTATATTTTTAGAACATGCAACAGTAAAGCCTCTTATAAGTCCTTTTTCGTAAACAGTGTAGCAGCTATTAAGTAGGAGGCAATGAACAGAAATATGATGCCGATCAGGATCAAATACAAGATTGGGTCACTATGTAATCTGTTCTCGTTGATCATTTGCATAAATATTGCCGTAGGCTGCGCCAGTGCAATTAGGATTAGTGTGAACACCCCTTGAATAATTGACGTTCCTTTCTTACTAAGCGTATAAAACAGCGGCAAATAAATGGAGGCCAGGACTAGCAAGATTGCTACTGGTCCTAGTATATCCATGACCGTTAAGTCTGGCTTGTTAAATGCCGGGAATACAGATGTAACGAACATGTGAATGCCATAAGATGCTAGGACGCTGACAAGGCTAATAATAATGCCCGCTATGTATTTCGCTTTTACGATATTTTTACGGCTAATCGGCAGCGTGACCAGAAAACTGTGGTTATGATTTTTTATATCGATCAGCGTAACGTGACTTAGTGTAGCGAAAGCCGTATAAATACCCACAAGGTGAACAGACGATGAATGCTTTGGTATAAAAGCAACACTGAAAACAACAAAATACATGAGAGGTATCCACAACGAGCTTTTCAAAGCGATGAATTCTTTCCGAAGCAAGTTATGCATGTACGCGTCCTCCCTTGGTTGTGAAATACACGATGTCTTCTAATGATGGTTTGTTGAGAATCGCATAATTTCCGAATAAATGCTCGGCCTCCTGCCGATTATCTACTAAGCCCTCAAAACCAACGGCTGTCTCACGAATTCCGACAAATTTTTTGCGAACATCGGAATCTAGCAGTTGGGAGTCACCTTTCACGATTACGTATCTATCGAGGACATCATCTTTCGCTTCATTGAATACGAGCTTTCCGCGATTGATGAAAGCAATGTAGTCGGCAATGCGATCCAAGTCTGTTGTGATATGAGTTGAGAAAATTATCGAATTTCGCTCATTCTGCATCATGTCCGCAAGAATATCGAGCATTTCCCTTCTAAACACAGGATCTAGCCCGGAGGTTGGCTCATCCATGATGAGGAGCTCTGCCTCATGTGAAAAAGCAACAGCAAGGGCAAACTTCACTTTCATCCCCTTGGATAATTGTTCAATCTTCTTATTCGGGGACAGCTCGAACTGTTCCAGATAGTTGTTAAACTTCTGATCGTTCCATTTCTTATAGAAAGGCGCGATCACCTTCTTCATGTCACGAATCGTAAGGTGATCATAATAGAAGCAATCATCCGACACGATGCCGATGCGCTGCTTGATGTCCACTTCTTGTGCAGGCATATCACAGCCTAGTATCTTTACGCTCCCGGAGTCAGGGCGAATCATGCCGAGCATCATTTTGATTAAGGTGCTCTTCCCAACGCCATTCGGACCTATAAGCCCGGTGATGTAGCCCTGCTTCACATCCAAAGATACCTTCTCAACTGTAAATTCAGGATATGTTTTCGTTAAATTACGTATCTCGATTACATTCATGGTGTGTGCTCCTCCTCGAACAGTAGCTTCATATGATCGATCACATCTTGTTGACTCATGCTTAATTCCTTGCTTTCACGAATGATCTCTATCATTTTTTCTTCTAATTGTTTCATACGCTGCTCCCGAATGAAGTCTTTATTGGCCCCTGATACGAACGACCCCTTCCCTACCACGGAGTCGATCAACTGCTCTTTCTCCAGCTCTTCATACACACGCTTGGTTGTGATAACACTAACCTGCAAATCCTTAGCCAGCTGCCGAATGGAAGGAAGACTGTCACCTGCACGCAATTCCCCGCTCAGAATGCTCTGTCTGATTTGGTTCAATATTTGCATGTATATCGGATCGCTCGAGGCATTGGAAATAATAATTTTCAGCTTCTATCACCTCAATGCTGTTTATATCCATATAGTGTACATATACAATATATACACTGTTGCGATAAGTGTCAATAGAGTATTTAGTGTATATATATATTATATACACTGTTAAACCCAATGTGCCTATACCGATTCGGGTGCAGCATCTAATAACAAGCTACATTTTTAATACTTTTAATACAACGGATGAGAATATCCCACTCTAATTAATCCCTGGATGCCTCGAAGGAATTAAACAACTATGTAGAAAAGAATGTGGTGAAATAATAAAACGGCCGAGCGTCATTATTCGACTGCTCAGCCGTTTTTGTTATGAAAGGCATAATTTGCGAGTTCAGTTGTTCAAATGCAGGCAATTGGTCACCCTACGATGAATTTGCTCCGCTTTGCTACGCTCCTTGGTTATCGTTGATGAGTGTTTTCGCTACTGTGTCCCAGCGCCACGGTACAGTTTGTCCGGTCAGGTGAACACCACCAAGCCACGTATCAATGCCGTTCAGAGCTACCCGGTCTGCTTGCCCTTCCAGAACTTGTTGCCCCTCTTTCGTTAACGACACCGTACATTCACGGAATGAAGGCGGTGTGCCTTGGAAATTCGGGAAGGTCTCTACTCCCTCAACGTGCAGAAGTGGATGGGTACCGCTAGTCAGCTTGTCCAACACATGCCAGTATTGCAAATCCCCCATTCCAAGTTCATGCAGCTTATTGCAGACATGCTTAAATAATTCATACGGAGAAGCAATGCCACAATCAATCTGCTCCAAAGTGAATTGCTCGACAATGCCGAGCCCATTGTGGACAGATGGGAAATGGGCAAGATGCTGCTGGAATGCTGCATTCGCATAGGGCAATGCCGACGTATCCTCTCGCAGAAGCTGTACGAGCTTGCTAGGAACAGGAGATGTATAAGCCTCCCATAATGCTGACCCTAGATCGAGCTGTTCGCGACCGACAGTTTGCCACGTGCCTGATAGTGAAGCCAGCTGTTCTTCATTCAATTGGCCGAGTCCACGGAATAATTCAATTCCTGGGAATGACCCAACGCAAAGCAAGCTGAGCTTCGTACGGCCAAGCGATTGCTGTGCAAACCAATGGAGCAAGTAGCAGAGCATCGTCTGATCGAATAAATCATGCTCGAACCATAATACCACCTCTTCATATTCGGCAAAGCGAGCGAGCTGCTGTTCTTGATCTCCTGAGAGACGTGTAAATTCTGCTGCGGGAATACCTAACGCCTGTTCCAAGTACTGAGCCCGTACCTGCCGATTGGAAGCATCAGCGGGATTGGTGAAGTTCGGCCCTTCCGGATACACTTCCCTCCACACGAGAATGTCCCCCTGAGGTATAACCTTACGCAACGTGTTCGCTACGTGATCCCCGTTTACAATATGCAGCATATGTTTTCCCCCTTCATATAAGCCGTTGCATACATGGGCAAAATCAGCAACTGGCAGGATTCCTTTCAGTTTGCGTCGTGCGTCGAATAACCGTTTTTTCAATACAGGGACGGATGTGCCTAAGTACGCAGAGATTTCCTGCAATGAATAGCCGTAAAAATAAAACAACTGTACCGCCACACGCATATTGGATGATAATGACGATACGGATTCATGAAGCAGCCTTCTCAGTTCTTTTTGCTCGACTATGTCGGAGATGCTCTTCCCGTATTCGGCCAAACCAGTCATATCATCCAACGGGACCGACAGATGACGTTTGCGCCGGAGAATGCGGTTCGCTTGGCGAACGACAATCACCTTGAACCAGCCTGGAAATGCTTCTGTTTCTTTCAGGCGACTGAGGTTGATGTATGCTTCCGCGAATGCCTCTTGCACGGCATCCTCCGCCAACTGAACGTCGTGCAGCCGCTCATAGGCTACAGCATAAGCCATTGAAGTGAACTGTCGGACGATGGGATCGAACGCCTCGCGGTCTCCTTGCTTCGCTGCTTCTATCCAATGGTGCACGCCCCCAACTCCTTTCTTTCTATATAGTAGTGCCATGTAAATAGCAAAAGGTTACTTCAAATGATATTTTCTGAGGAACGAAAAAGTAGAAGTCCCGTAATTAAAAAACCGCCTATCCTCAGACAGGCGGGAACTATAGACTTTCGTAGTCATTTTAACTTCTTTAAACGAAGCATTTCAAACCCTGATGATCCAGGTATAAAAAAACGATCTAATTCAGCTTATGATACCTTGTTCTTTTCTCAGACACTTTTGTTTCAAAAGAAGGGCATGACGTATAACAGTTCTGCAGAGTCTTGCTCGTTGCAATGAAGAGTCTTCAGCGAAAAAATCATCATTTGAGCTCAACTCCAGCAGGGCTGCTTTGGCCGCATCCCAAGCAAGCACTTCCTCTTGCAGCAGATAATGCGCTGCTTGGTATCCGTACGTCTCCACCCCTCTTAAAACCTGCACTTTCTGCCCAAAGCTCATCGTTCGATTCATCGGGCTGTACCTCTTTTCTAAGAAGCTGTCTCTCGAATCTGCAAGCTATTTAACCGCAAAAACCCCATCTCTTTATCACGCTCAGATTCAGGCCCTTCGTAGGCTACTTGACCCACGTAGCGTGTTTTCCCATCGGATGTATCAATAATAGCTACGAGATGTGTTGTGCCTTTCTTACTCAAGATGTTGACACGATTATTAGTTTGAACGACCGTTTGTATCTTATCAACGCCAAGTTTCGAAGCTTCGATCTTAACGTAATCTCGCTCTTCAAGACCTGTGCTTAAGTTATAACGTGATAACTGAATTGCATTTTCATTGTGATTTATGTAAACTAACGAATTGCTCTCTAGATAATAGGACTGGAAAGGATCAAATTTCTGAGTTGGGTCTGGCTGCTTTGGGTCTGGCAAGGCAGACAGCTTGCCTGTTCGATATGAATAAACATAGAGATGAACGGCAATTGGAACATAAGAATACGAATATTTTTTTCTCGATGTGACCTTATTCTTTTGAACTTGATAGACCATATATTCATTCGAAGCAATGCCATTACTTAATGAGCGAACGTCAATTATTATATCTTTATCAGTGCTGTTCTTCCAATGGGTTACTTGCTTACCCTCAATAAGTGCGCCGCTCTTTATGTCCAACACATAGTCAAAAGATTGATGCAACAATTCATCCCTCTTACCCTGCTGAATTAGTACATGCAGCTGATCATTGATGCGTTGTACATCATCGATATAGATTCTATCAAATGTGTTGTCAGTAGGGATTTCGGTGACATACTGCTTCTCCTCATTCGTCTTCCTATTCAACAGGTCTACATGCAGCTGAAATTTCTTCTTTGGGAACTGACCTGATCCTATATTTGTGTCAGCATAAATCAACCATTCATTATCCTTATAAAATCCATTAGGATCCATCTTGCCCCTCATAAATTGGCGATAATCCCGAAAGAGCTGCCCCATGCCTTGCGAATAATTCCTCCATGATCGTATGGACAAGAGCTCATCGCGAAACGTCTCCCGACTCTGATAGTTGCTTCCTTCCATATTAATGGATAAGGATTCCGATCCTATTCCTCTGTAATTACCGGAAAGTTCGATACCCGCTCCCTCCTTCGGGTCGCCTTGAACCGTTACAAGCTTGTATGCCGGCAGATGATCCGCCGCACCGTAAGTATAATAGGTACACAATATCCCTAACGTACAAAGTCCGAGAATGATCGATAATAAGTAACGTTTCATCGTAAATCCTCCTTTACACCGTAATCTTCTTGCGAAGAAGCCAGAATCCGAGACAGCCGGAGATCACGGCAACGAGCAAGCAGACACCAAGCTGCATTCCATATATTTCATTCGGGTACCAATATTTATCCATGCGCAAGGAGGATACTGGATATACAGCCAAGACCGCACAACCTGCGAAATATGCAATCGCGTATAGAACACCGATCCTCCGATAGCTTCGCTCGAGTAGAACCGCAGTAAAGATCACGATTACAGCAACAATGCCTAAACCATAGTAATATATAAATTGCTCAAACTGTTTGGGCAGTAGCATTTTTAATGCATCATTCTTCGAAATCGCTTCGACGAATGTCGACTCCGTCCGCAGTTCTGCCGGAACCATCGCCTTAAAGATCATATTCTCGCCGATGAGCAGGACCAATTGAAAGGCAATCATACTAAATACAAACATAATAATAGCTGTAAGCTTCGATATGTATAACATCCATCTCTTCGATGGAAGCATCAGCAGCCGATAGATGAACGTCGATCGCCCGAACCAATCCCGATACCAAATAAGGATGGTATATAACAATAGAACCGTTATGCTGAGCAAAATCGGAAGAATGAACCATTCCTTTGTTTTGGAGATAACCCATGGGAAGGTGAGGATATCAGGTAAACCTATATCATCATATCCCATCCCATTTTTCACTTTGAACGCTAATGCATGCTTGATTGTCAGAATGAATGAACTGAACTGACAGACCATCGTCACCACCATTAAGGATGCCAAAATATATCGGAATCGATGGATTTCCATATGAACCAATTTCAAATAGCGATTCACCCCATATACACCTCCCTCATTACGTCAATGACGGATTTCCCTTCCGTCGTACGCATGTCCTCGCAGTCAAACGCAAGATGAACCGTCCCTTTCTGCAGCAGAATCGCCTTGTCGATCAAATGCTCCATATCGTCTATTTCATGTGTCGTCAGAAGCACGCCTCGATCCTCGATAAGATCCGACGAGAATACTTCAGCAATGATCTCACGGCTAAACATATCAATGCCTGAGAATGGTTCATCCATTAAGATATAATCCGTATCTTGCGATAAACCAAGCAGCAGACAATATTTCGCAGTTGTCCCTTTAGACAGGTTACCTACGCGCTCCGACCGATCCAACTTGAAAAAATCCAATAATTCCTTCGCTCGCGCCTCATTCCAATTCTGGTAGAAATCTTTCATAAATTGCATCCCGTCGGACAGCTTCATCCCCATAGGTACTGTCGGATGATCTGGTACAAAAGCTACCTTCTCATACATCGCTGGCCCAACAGGCTTGCCATCAATGCGAATCGTGCCGCTCTTTGCTGGGGTAAGTCCCATAATTGATTTCAGAATCGTGGATTTCCCAGCTCCATTGATTCCGATCAGGCATGTAATCTGCCCTTTTTCGGCTGTGAAGGATATACCGTTCAGCACCTTGCGCCCACGATAACGCTTATGTAAATCAACAACCTCAATCATCAGCGTTCCCCCCTTCTGCTTGGTTCGTACGCGCACGTTCCTCTACATACTTCGCTCGGACAAGATCCAGCAGTTCATCGACAGGCACATCAATTCTCCCTACTGACACGACAAAAGCCTCTACTGCATCTTCTATAAGTTCCGAACGAATTGCCCGCAGAATATCTGCTTCCTCCGTAATCCGACTCGGTGAGTTCCCTTCCGTTATAATCAACCGCTGCTCCTCCATTTCCTTGTAGGCTTTTTGCGCCGTATTTGGGTTTATTTTGAGCAATGCTCCGAGCTCTCTGCGGGAAGGAATAACCTGCCCTGCCTTTAATCGGCCTGTTGCGATCCGCTCCTTGAAATGCCTTACGACTTGCAAATAGACAGGGTCACGGTTATTAAAGACCACACTCGTCCACCCTTCATTCATCTTTATGATCACCCCTCGCATTTATGGCCAAGTGTGTGTACTATGTGGTTCATACACTTCATGGGTGTATTATGCCCGTAATACACAACGAATGTCAATAGTTAGATTTTATCCCTTCCCCTAATTGTTAGCACGACCCCGCCCTTTTCGATTCGTTACCCCAATGTGAGCCCCTCTTTTTCTGCATAAATGGCATCTGAAAGATTGATAGGAGAATCGTTCTTTTCTACTTGAAAAAATATTTCGTCTTTTAAAAATATATTGAAAATTTTAATCGAAAGATAATATAATAGTTACCAATCCCCATATTATGGAATGGTGGTGATAAAGAAGGAAGCGCAAATGTGGATGCCAATTGTGTTTTGAAAGCGGTGTCATCTTGTCTTAGTGATTATCATTTTGGGAGGGAAATAATTGAAACGACTTCAAACAATCCAATGGAAAAAGCTATCGCTCACACTCACTGTCGCCTCATTGGCGGCCGCAGGATTTGCGCCAGCGCTGCCTGCTCCATTCAACAGTGTACCGTCTGTCTATGCGGAGCAAGTCAAGCCGAATTCGAAGCAGCTGCAACAAGCCTTCGAATCCGCAGCGAAAGAGTTCGGAGTGCCTGTGAACATTCTGATGTCCGTCTCCTACAACCTGACACGGTGGGAGCATCATAATGGCGAACCAAGCACATCTGGTGGCTTCGGCGTTATGCATTTGACCGACATACCGATGCCGAAGCAGCAGCCAGAGGAACAGAATGCAACCGCTGACCAAGGCAGCACATCGGATTCGCTTGACGATTCGAGCCATTATACTCTCGTTGCAGCATCTCAACTCCTAAAGGTAAATCCCATCTTTCTGAAGAAGGATCCCGTAGAGAACATTCGAGGCGGAGCTGCGCTGCTGTCAAAATATGCGAAGGACATCGCAGGCAAACTGCCGGTATCAGAATCCGATTGGTATGGTGCTGTTGCCAAATATAGCGGATCTCAAGAATTGTATTATGCACAGGATTTCGCCGATCAAGTGTTCCATACGATACAGCAAGGGATCACACGGCAAACTCCGGAAGGTCAGGCGCTGCGCCTCGCATCCAAGGAAGTAAAGCCAAACCCAGCCACTTTACAGAGTCTGCAACTGCATTCAACCGTATCAAGCAACGCGGATTGCCCTTCCCTACTACCTTGCAGGTCTATTCCTGCAGCCTATCAGCAGAACGGAGATGACCCGTCAGACTATTCAAACTATGATCTTGCAGACCGTCCTAAATTCGGGCCAGATATCCGTTTTATTGTCATTCATGATACAGAAGAAACATATCGAGACACCATTGGTATTTTTGCAAATCCGAAGAAGAGCGTGGCCGCTCACTATGTTGTTCGCTCATTTGATGGCGATATAACACAAATGGTCAACAACAAAGACGTGCCGTGGCATGCAGGCAACTATTACTTCAATATGCACTCCATCGGCATCGAGCATGAGGGCTATGCGATGGAAGGAGCAACTTGGTACTCCGAACGGCTTTATCGTTCTTCTGCCGCACTCGTTCAGTACTTGGGAGATAAGTATGATATTCCACTGGATCGAGCGCATATCATTGGGCACAACGAAATTCCGGGGCTTACTCCGAAGCGAACACCGGCAATGCATCAGGATCCCGGTCCATTCTGGGATTGGGAGCATTATATGGAACTGGTTGGAGCGCCACTTGGTACCATGCATAGCCTCAAAGACATTGTGACAATCAAGCCTAATTTTAAGAGTAATTTACCTGAAGTTCAGGATGCTCCTCTTCAGCCGACGAACTTCGTATATTTGTATAAGGAGCCGCAGTTTGATGCGGATTTAATTGATGACCCTGCCCTTGCCGTTCAAAACAAGAAAGACGGGCTGAGCATAGGCGCTAAGGCTACGACAGGGCAAACCTTCTCGCTCGCAGGAGAGCTGGGGAACTGGACAGCAATCTGGTACGGTGGACAAAAGGCATGGTTCTATAACCCGTCAGGAAGCAATGCGGTTACGGGTTCAGGAGAGCTCATTACTCCGAAAGCGGACACAGCTTCTATTCCGGTTTATGGTGCGGCCTATCCAGAAGCGGCAGCTTACCCTGCCGATGTAAAGCCGAACGAACTCGTACCGCTGCAGTACACAATTGCACAGGGACAATCGTATGTTGCCGTCGAGAAGGTCAATGGCGATTATTACGAAGCCCCCGTATTCACGAAGGATCCTTATGCGACGAATAAGCACATTAAAGGCAAAGAGGCATTCTATCGCATCTTCTTCAATCACCGCTTCGCCTTTGTGAAAGCTTCAGATGTCGAGAAGGTGCGGTAACATCCGTAGTCGAAGAAGAGAATGGCGGCTGAATTGCATGTAAGGATAAGGATATCCCATACGTGTGCAATGCTCTTCTCTCAGATATTGCTTGAAATGATATTGTATAATTATAGGTTACTCAAAAATGTCTCTAAGTTCTTATCAAAAACGAACGTCCCCAAGTTCTTGTCAAATAAAAATGACAAGAACTTGGGGACATAAAATAAACTGACCCATTTATTCAGAATACGGATAGATAATCTGATGACTTGATTCATCTGAGAAAGTTTGGGGATCAAGGTATCACAATTTTATTTGCTACAACCTTATCATCACCGTCACACGCTCGGACTTCGTTTCGACACCAATTTCGTTCCTTGCTTCTCCTCCTCTTGGGTAGCTGCCCATTTTATAGGGGCAAGTGCCCTTTCCCCAATCTCAGCATATTGTGAATTATGCCTAGCGGTAGCTTCAAGCGAGCTTTGCCAGAAGAGGATTCACGATGCAATGCCCCTCAAAAGATTAGGAGGAAAACGATGATATACCATCAACCTTACGTTCAGAACCCGGCCGGCGTGCCCAATCCGTCCGAGCAAGCATTTGAGCAGCAATCTAATAATCAAATTAGACCTCGCGATGACGGTTTTCAAGCGTCACACTATCCTTGGTGCCATATTCCTTATCATCACGGATATCACCCCATGATGTGTTGTCCTTGTGGTAACGAGCATCAAGCCGTAATGGCTCATCCCTGTGAGAATATGCACTCACCTACGAAATTTCAGCCCCTGGAGCATGAGCAGCACCCCGATATGGTTCACCCCTGGGAGCATGAACACTATCCATGGATGATCCATCCCTGCATGCATCATCCATGGAATCCGTATATGGATGACCACCTTCATCCTTATCAGTATTCAGGGTGGGACTGTTGCGAGCTCGATTACCATCATGATTGGTTCCATCCATGGGATCATAGCCACTTGCATTGCCATCATCCGTGGGATAACTATCATTGCTAAGAGAAGTCCAGTCTCCCTTTCTTGAAAGGGTGGTTTCATCGCTGAGGACATGACCGTTCGCGTCAATGTCATTAGCGATGATTTTTTTTAACGGCTCAAGCTGCCCACCAATCGCAATCGTTGACGGTAGGGACCGATTGGTATAAAAATCAGTCCCGTTTCATCCCAGGAAGCCGTCCCGTAAAGCGCATCGCTGGAATTGGCGTCAAACCCGAGAAGGGGACGCCCACCCATCCCGAGGGCGGATGCTGCCAGCAATAATCGGTGCACGAGCATCCCGGCTTCCATTTGCTGTATGCGGTATCCCCGCTTGCCGAGCTGCGATTGATAGAAACTCCTCTTCCCTGCCACATGAAAGCTGAGCGGTACTTGAAACAAATTGATATTGGGAAGCGACATTCCCTCCTGCATCCGTTGCCGGTGATCTCCAAGGCACACCGACTGCAGCGCATGCGCAGTGCTATCGTACCGATAAGCGCCATCCGGAACGTCTTCGACCCCGTAGAAGCAGCCATAAAGACATACACGGGGTTCCGGCCTCTTCTGCGGGTCATCCAGGTCGTTGCGATACGTGAAGGAAGCCATCGCTTCCCGAAGCAGAGATGCAAACCGCGAAATACCGATCGGCTTCCAGATAAATTCCGTCTCGGGTGAGAAACGGTTGCGGCAAACCGCCGCCAAATCATATGATAAGCGATCTACAGGGGGCAGAGGCAGTACGGGCGCTTGATTCGGAATTGCTTGCTCATCCTGCCGGATCTGTTGAAACAATCGCGCCGAATCAAATCGGGACGCATCGCTCATCCGGAGCAGCATTGGATAATCGGCGCTCCTCCGCGACTTTATATAGTGATCATGATTGACCGGCGACAACTCCCGGCACAGCTCGGAGGCGGACACGATGTCCGTATCCTCGTTCCCACTTTCCATCCACCGGATCGCCGGATTCACCGATAACGGGATTACCGCATACACGCTCTCCTCTTGTTCTGATAGACCGAGCAGATGATTGATGGCTTGATCGAGAAATTGAAAATGCACGCCAGACGAAAATCCGAATCGTTTCGCGATTTCGAGCAGCTGTCCAATCAAAATACCGGCGTCCAGTCCCTGAAGCCGGTATGAAAAATTATTGTATTTGTAAAAATTTTTCCAGTATACCGTAGATACGAACGCAGCTCCGAAGCAGCCGTTCGCGTCGCATCGATTACCGAGCGACCTCGCCAAATAATCGTCGAAATTCCCTTTGCGCAGCAACGCCAACCGATGATGTGCCGCATCGTAATGGTATACGCCTGCAGGCAACTCATCGAGCTTAAGATAGAGATACAGTTCACTCGGATAGAGCCCGCCTCCGGAAGGAACGAAGCGCCGGCACATCTGCAAGACGCCTCCCGATTCCTCCGACGCATCCCGTTCCATGACGGACTGGGTCAATTGTGCAAGCCCGTATACATAGTAGAGGAAATGTCCAATATTGCGAAGGGTTGGCACATCGGGTGTATCCATTCCTTCGAGCGTTATCGGCACTTCCCTAGATAGTGGAAACATTGGCAAGTCACGATAAAGCTTGTAAGGAAGCGGCGCGTACTCCCAATCAGTCTCCCAATCCAAGGGCTTGACCTTATCCGGATCATATTGCAAATGGTGAAGAAAAACGTCCAGATTCATTAGACTCATCGCTTTCCTCCCTGGTTTCATCCGTGCCGTTCCATAGCCGTATTTATGGGAACGGGTGCGGATATGGATTAAGCTGCTCGGGTGACAAGGGCTCCGGCGAATAAGACAGCTCTGCAGGAATCCTGAGCACTCTATCCAGTCCCGTCAACCGGATGAGATGCTGCCCGAACGTCATCGGCAACATGCCGGGAATGAGTACTTTCACACAATGCAGTCCGTTGCGAAGGGTCTCCGGAGTCGTCTGGTCGACCACGATCACTTCAAGATTCAATTGGCGAAAAACAAGCAGCATGGCCTTCAGATCATCAGTCAGATCGGCGTTCCAGCTCGTCGGTTCAAATGCTTCTTCGAACGTTTGCATCGGACGATCGTCATTCAGCAGAAAATCGAGCCTTTCCTCTGCCTGTTTCAACCCGTACAGCATGGAATGATCCTCCATCTGAACAACCTGGTACGGATCGTGAAGCATCCGTTCGTACTGCTCACGGTTTTCCTCGAATTTCTCGCTAACCGTGAGGAGCATGCCTGCCAGCTCGTGGATCGCGCTCTTTGCCGCACGAATCGGATCCGGATGGGCACCCGCGGCGCAAATGAGGTTCACGCCCTGCTCTTTCTTATTCTTCGCGAGCGCCCACACGCTTGGTATGCCGTGCTCCATTGTCGATTTATACAAATACAGTTCATAGCCCGACACTGTCTCCAGTCGCTCCGTCATCCAATTCAATTCCCGATCCTGAACAGAACGGAGATCCAGGCGAGGCAGGGGCAGACGAGCATACCAAGTCATGAGGAAGGAGTCGCGCTCCACCACTTCCAGCATCCCGTAGAAGATCGCTTCCTCCAGACTTCCGCCCAGCGCGCAGCCATTGGAGGTTTCATAGACGAATCCGTGACCGCAGCCCGAACTGTAATATGCCAGCTGCTCCGGTACGAGAATCGGACGCTCCTGCAGAAACGAATAGCCCCATACCCAATCTATAGGCCTTTCGGGGTCGAATGACTTGAACGGGAAGTCAGAGCGTTCATACTGTTCCTTAGCATATAGTCCTACACGGAAGGGATCGAGCGCATGGTGCTGGACATTGAGGAAACTGTCATGAACGACGGATCGTTTCCCATGGGGCGACAGACCGCAATAACGCTCCAGTCCCTCCAGGATGGCTGTCATTTCGCTAACCGCATAGGAGTGGGTTCGACCTGCACAAGCCTCATCTCCGCCAAACAAGGGCAAATTGATGCTCGCATCAGCGAAAGGCGACACAAGATCCACCATTTTCCCATTCAAAAATCCGGTCCTGGCATCCAAGTATTCTTTGGCTAAAACATCTTTCAGTTCCTCCATCGAGCGGCTGCGATACGTTTCGGTGCCGATTTTCATGCTTGGCTTCAGCGCAATGCAGGCCAGCTCCTCATCGTCTTCCAGCAATCGGCCGCAGATTGGACATAGCGGAACGGGCAGGAAGAAGTGCAATGAGGTTTTCAACGTACGCATATCGATCAAGTACATCCTGCTTTCCGTCTCCGGCTGCCCGCCCATCAGCATCTTCATGGCTTCAGCCGCAACAAGGCGCGCCACCTGCAATAATCCCGTGTGAGACGCCCAAGCGTCCCGGGCGATTCCCCCATTTGACGCCAGCTTCTGCTGCAGTTTCCACGATTCCCTACGGTCACTTCCCGCCATCAGGAGTCGGGTATCCGCACATTGTGAGCACCCTTGCCCCTCTGGACGAACCAGTGGACCGACAATCCCCTCTCCGAATGCAACAAATCCGCGCAGCCAAGGCATTCCCGACTGTCTGAACCGATCTTCTGCCGCAGAATGAGAGGAAGGATCCCAAGCATCGTTCAACACCAGCGCCAAGTCTCCCGTTGCTGCTTCTCCAGACTCTATGTTCTTCTGCCGGATTAGTCGATAGCGGTCATCGGCAGACAATTGCTTGGTTACCAAATCCGCGAGCTGTCCTCCCCCGATGACCGTTACAATCGCGCTCAATGCGTCTCCTCCTCTCGCAACGACACGCCGAACACGCCTGCCAGTTCTTCTTTCATGAACGATTCTGTCGACAAATCAACGACCGCGATCCGCTTACGGTTCCAGTGCAGAATTTGCCGTACGGACTGCATTATCGTGCCGTATTCCGATTCATCGAAGCCGGGGATCGTCAGACTCTGCGCCAAGGCATCTTCCACCATGACCGAAGAGCGTTCTAGGATTTGGCCTTGGATGTCCGCCGGATCGTTTTGTATTTTCATCAGCGCCTGTCGGAGCGCTTCTCGCAGTGCCATCGTGCGGTTAACTCCGACCCCGCCGTACCAGTAACCGTTCGTACCGACCCAGAAGACTGGGAAGCCCGCCGCTTCTTGTCCCAATCCGATTACCGGGGTGTCCTGCATCGTAGTCAATGCACGCAAGCAATAGCGGCAATATTCGTCTTCAACCTCGCTTAGCTTGATTGGATTAACGGAGGGTATGCTGGATTCGGAACGACTTTTCAGCTCTTCGAATAGACACTTCCGCAGTCCGCGAAGGACCGCTTCCGCAACTGTCTCTCCCGCTCCGACCCCTACATATTCATGGGACTGCGACTCGAGCGGGCTAGCAGAATCCGGCTGGGCAGGACTGGCAGCCTTCAGAACACCGGCCATTCGCGACACGTACGCCTCGATGCCTGCCAAGCCTGCTTCCTTCCTTGCTTCATGGTGCGTCATTCCCGAACAGACAATCTGCGGCAGAAGCTCAGCGGGGCCTTCCGACAGCGGGTCGACTGCCTGGACGCGACACTGTGAGAGCGGAAGCTGCTTCGAGTCCCCTTCCTCCCAACGGTGAAGAATGCCGGTCTCCGTCGAAGTCAAGCGATAGAAATAGGAGAAGAGTCGGTCTGATTCCTGCCGCTCCGCACATGGATCGATTGGAAGGTCAAACGGATCCGTTGGCTCGGCCTGACGAAGACCTGTGACTAGCGGATGAGGAAGTAACGAATGCCACTCTCCAACTAATGTTTCCGGATTCAGCAGAAACAGCTTTCCGTTCAATTCCGAAGCCGTCCCCGTAACGGTCTTAAACCATTCGAATACGAGCACATTCGCTAGCATGGCTTCCGGCGTGGTAGAGACGGCGGACGGCCGATCCGCATCGCCAAGGGCGGTTCGGTGTATCCTGCGCCATGCAGATTCGAAGCAGACATCCGAATCCGGGTGCACCAACGGCCCTGCTATGCCCAACTGTGGCAAATAGATGGCGGGCAGCAGTGGCTTCTTCGCATCCCTGCAGGCCGCATGCAATGCTCTAAGCTCTCGGGGATCGTCACCCTGAGCGACATATAGAACGGAATCCGCCAGCTGTACGACTTCTTGCCAATCGAGGGAGCCGTCATTAGACGGAAAGATCTCCTCAACCTCGATCTCACTGTCCGATAGACGCGCAGTCGCCGTCAGTTCGGAGATCCGCAGCCGATCCGTGGTCGTCTGGTTCGTGATCAGCACACGAAACCGGGGTAATCCGGATTCCAACAAGGCAGCAACGAGCGAGACAAATATCGGACCGGAACCGACCGCAATCGGATTAGCCTGGCGATAGGTTTGAAAGCGGTGAGCGCCCGAACCGCCCAAGCTGTCCAGAAATTCGATCTGTGCGGCATATTTCCGTTCTACCGCTTCGGGTAGGTCGTGCGGTAGGTCTTGGCTGGAATCTCGGACAAAGCCGTTATTGAGCAGTACTTCCGCGATTTCATAAACCCGTACCCTGTACGGTTCCGGCAGCCCGTCCGTCAGTTCCGACATGGAATAATCCCCACTAAACATGGGCATCAATTTTTCGATCCACTGATCAACCATGTCGCCTTCCATTCGGAACGAACCTGTATTGTTGCGAAAGTAGACGCCTCCTTTCGAATCTGGAAGAAAGAACGTATCCCCTTTCACTTTCAGACGCATAGAAGGATTCAAGTTTTTATTCCTCCTTAAGGTTTTGCCGGAGGCAAAACCGCATTGTAAGCAGGCCTTCGGTTATCCGTCATTTATAAGTTATGTAGAGCATTTTGTCCGTCATGCCAGAAACTAAAAAAGGAACAGCCCCTACAGGAAGAGACACTGTAGGGGCATACCGTTTACGTATCGCTAAGGGAGCTTTTTGGTACTCAGCGGCAGCGAGCGCAGCTTCCGCAACGTGCGCAGCTACTGCAGCGGGCGCAATTGAAGCAGTTACTGCAACGTGCGCAGTTGAAGCAGTTGCTACAGCGAAAACAGTTGCTGCATGAACAAAACCCTACACAAAAAAAGCAAAAGCCAACACATAAGCGTGAATCCCCTGCTCCGTTCTGATTTTGCCCCGACGCAGACGTCATCCCCGTCGAATTGAACTTCCCGACATTCAAGTTTTGCAGATCCTTCTGAAAATCGTTCATTTTATACCCTCCTTATTATTTATTTCACTGTACCTACATGAGACAAATCGTCCAATCGTTATACGAAAATGATCAGAGCTGGAACCGGCCGGCATGCTGCCCATCATCCATCTCGACTAGATAATTTATGAAATTGGCTCCGCTAGTGTTCCTATGTCACCCACCCACCGAAAGAGGGTTAAGTAAAGATCCCTAATAACCGAACTCTACTATGAGCTTTTAGGATTTCAATCCTTCGTATTCTTCGTAATGGGCGTGATTCCTAGATTCCCTCTTCGCTCGCATCGATTAAGGGAAACCATATAAAATAGCCTAATTTCTCGTTTACAACACTGAGAAATTAGGCCTTTGCTAATTTATTCGTCGCCAAAGTGATTTTTGCTAGTAACCTTATAGATCTTGAGAGTGAAGTAAGTAGAGTTGTTTTGCTAAGAAAGCTGGCGTGTAAGGCATGTCGTTGCGCAGCCAGCCTACGATGGTTCCAATTAAGGCAGAGGACCCATGCCAAATGGCAATATCCTTTTGAATGGCTGTTCGCTTATTCGAAGAGTCGGTCTCCTTATTCTCGAACTTTGCCGTAATTATCCCAGTAAGCATTTTTAATAGCCGATCGGTAAAAATAGGCGTTCGCCTCGATCCTAAAGTAACCTTATAAAATGGCGCATTTTCAGCAATATGCTCAAGCATCCCTACTAGCTTCAACCAATCATTGTCTTCAGGACTATTAGGGTGAGCAGGATTGCTATTCATGGCATGCTGAAGATCTTCAATCATCTCGTCCGCCATCTTGTTCAGCATGTCCGGGATATCGCGATAATGAAGATAAAAGGTAACGCGGCTGATGGTCGCCCGCTCGGCAATACCGCTGATGGACATTTTCTCTATCTCCATCTTCTGCAGCATATCAACAAAGGCATCCTTTATTAACTGCCTTGTACGGCGAATTCTTGGGTCTGTTTGAGATTTGGAATTGTCCGGCATTCAGCTCTTTCCTTTCCGATTCACAAGATAATAAACAATTTATAAATAATTTGCAGTAAATCTCCAGCTTACTTTACACTTTGCAAGCCAAATGATAACTAATTTACATTTTGTGAAAATGCGTTGATTGATCGCCCTAACCTGTATAACTATAATCTATTTTATACAATGTTAATTATCTTACACATTGTAAATTAAGTCTATAGAGAAACGAAAGGTAGGAGTAAGTTGAGTAAACGCATGGAAACAACCAACGGTTCCATAAAGAAGGGCACGATTATGTTTATCATGATCTTGGGCGCTTTTCTTACAACGCTGAATCAGACAGTCATGAGCGTAGCCATCCCGGAATTGATGGTTGACTTTACTATCGCGGCTTCCACGGCGCAATGGCTGACAACCGGCTATATGCTGGTAAACGGAATTCTAATCCCTATTACGGCTTATCTCATGCTGAGGTTTACTACTCGGCAGCTGTTTCAAGCTTCGATGGTAATCTTTCTTGCTGGTACAATTGTGTCCGCATTTGCAGCAAGCTTTCCCTTTCTCCTAACGGGGCGGATGATTCAGGCAGCAGGTGCTGGCATTATCATGCCGCTGCTTATGAATGTTATTTTGGTGCTCTTCCCACCCGAAAAAAGGGGAGCAGCCATGGGAACGATGGGACTTGCCATTATATTTGCCCCAGCGATTGGGCCTACACTAGCCGGCTATATTTTGCAAAACTATAAATGGCAAACAATGTTCTACGGCATGATCCCGCTAGCCTTGCTTGTCATCATCTGCGGTCATATTTATTTAAAAAATGTGTCGGAGCAAGTCCGTACGAAAATCGATGTTCTAAGTGTTATCCTGTCCACCATTGCATTTGGCACGCTGTTATATGGTTTCAGTGCTGCAGGAAGTCAAGGTTGGGAAAGTGCCCAGGTGCTGTTGTCTATTGCCGTCGGCATCGTGACCCTTGGTCTTTTTGTATGGAGACAGCTCACTTCCCAGAGCCCACTGCTGGATCTTCGAGCCTTCAAGTACAATATGTTCACGCTCACAACCATCATTAACATCATGATCACCATGGTGATGTACGCAGATATGATGCTGCTTCCGCTGTACCTCCAGAATGCACGAGGTTATTCTGCACTGGAATCTGGTCTGCTCATGCTCCCTGGTGCACTTGCGATGGGTCTGCTGATGCCTGTTGCTGGGCGGCTATATGATCGATTCGGAGCAAAATGGCTTGCCATAACGGGGATGATCATAACGATTGCGGCCACTTCCGGTTTCGTCCAGTTGTCCGACTCAACTAGTTATACCTATTTAATTCTGATGTCAACGATCCGTAGAATCGGAATGGCGCTGCTGCTGATGCCTATTCAGACAGCAGGTCTGAATCAACTGCCTTCTAGATTACACGCACACGGTACCGCAATATCCAACACGGTTAAACAAGTAGCGGGTGCAGTAGGGACTTCTCTTCTCGTCACGGTTATGACGGATCAGACCAAATCGCATCTTGCGGATATGATGGCCGCAAGTGGGACAACCGGTGCAGCACAAAAGGATATGATCGTAGAAGCCTCTATTTTAGGGATTAACGATGCTTACGTTGTCATAATCGGAATTGGGGTTATTGGCTTAATTCTCTCATTCTTTATCAAACGTACTTCTCGAACCCAAGAGGATGCTCCTGAAGTTGCTTTGAAAAAAGCCGTTGTAAAAGAGGCCTGAGAAGAATTCTAAATAACTCGCTCATCATCGCTCTTCTGCCTGGCGAACCTTAAAGCATAGGTCTGTTAGTCGTGGCCTTCTACCAATTATATGTTAAGTTAATCTCTATTAACTTGAACATAAACCTTATTATTCAAATTGGGAGGGAGTAACATGCAGAAAGAAATTATCCTTTCAGCTAAAATTACCCGGTTTCGATCAGCTATCGAAGAGTTCAGCCCCTTTGAATGGTACAGACATCATTTGGAACATGAGCCGATTCACTACAACGAAGCTACGAATACTTGGAACGTGTTTCGGTATGAAGATGTCAGAAGAGTATTGAGCGATTACAAGTTTTTTTCTAGTGAGAGAGTCAGGACGACAATCAGCGTCGGGGCCGACAATGAGGTAGGCAGTACTCCTGAAAGAATCAATTTGAGCTCGGATCCCCCGCTGCACCGCAAAAGCCGTAGTCTGTTATCCGCGGCATTTACGCCTAGAAGCTTGAGCTTGTGGGAGCCGCGAATCCATCAAGTGGTCGGTAAGCTGATTGAGGATATGGGAGACGAGCCGATCATTGATATCGTCAAGAGCTTTACGAGCGCGCTTCCGACGATCGTTATTGCAGATTTGCTTGGTGTCCCATCGGAGGATCGATTCCTCTTCAAGGAATGGGTGGATCATCTGTTCCTTCCATTCCCGATCGATAACATTGAGGATGTACAAGAATTGAAGCGAGTAGCGGCGCTGAATTATTACAACTATCTCTACCCGCATGTAGCTGCCAAACGAACTCATCTCACCGACGATATCATCTCAGACTTGATTCGGGCCGAAGTCGACGGCGATCGATTAACAGATGATGAGATTGTACGTATGACCATGTTCATTTTGGGAGCTGGCATTGAAACGACAAGGCATTTACTAGCGAACACGTTCTATTCCTTTTTGTATGATAATGATCAGATCTATGCTGAGGTACAGGCCAATCGCGAACTTCTTCCGAATACAGTCGAAGAAATGCTTCGCTACCGTTTCCATGTTACCAGGATGGATCGGACAGTGAAACAGGATAACGATGTGCTTGGCGTGGAACTCAAAAAAGGTGATGTCGTCGTCGCCTGGATGAGTGCAGCCAATTTGGACAAGGCGGTATTTGCAGATCCGTTTACACTGAACATTCACCGTCCCAATAATAAGCAGCATTTAACCTTTGGAAACGGCCCTCACTTCTGCCTTGGAGCTCCACTCGCACGGCTGGAGGCAAACATTGGGCTGAGGTTGTTTATGGATCATTTCCAACGTATTGAGCCGGTTCCCGGATTCAAATTGGAGGAAAATCTGACGCCTTTTGCTGCCGGGCAGACGCTGACTCATTTACCAATGCGTGTAAAACGCTGGTAGTTTATTTAGCCGATTCAGCGATTGAATATCGGATGTCTTCCAAATGGCGCAGTCCGTTGATCTCGAATTCGACTGCGAGTGCTTAATTTAAATTGTTTCAGACCTATTTCAAAAAAACGCCAATCGATATGAACCTATCGATTGGCGTTTTGATTCTGCGAGCTCGGCTCAATTTCAACATGTTATGCGGGGTTACTATAGAGGCTCATCAATCGGCTATTCAGGCATCTTAAAACTGGACGATGCCCCGTTCAACCGCGACAGCGACTGCTTGAGATCGCGAATTCACTCCTAGCTTGTTATAGATGCTCGTCAAATGAGCTTTGACTGTACGTTCGGATATACCCATATCACTAGCTATTTCTTTGCTGCGATACCCCCGCGCAATGGCCTGAAGGACGATTCGTTCCTTCTCGGATAGTACCATATGTTCTGTGGACGTATCTCGCTTATCATTGCCTTTATTCCTTGCCGCGAATACTCTTTCCATAATTTCAGGCTGCAGAAGCGTATCGCCACGAACCGCGGATTCGATCGTTCGGAATAAATGATCTCTGCCGGTATCCTTCAGGAGGTATCCTTTTGCCCCCAATTCCAGCCCGCTTATCATCAGTTCATCTTCATTATAAGTCGTCAATATAACGACGGGGATATCGAAGTTCCTTTCTTTTAGTTCCTTCATCGTCTCCAATCCGCTCATTTGAGGCATATTTAAGTCCATCAAAATGACATCGGGCGTAAGAGATTCCAATAGTCGGAGAGTCTCCACTCCGTTCGCTGCTTCTCCTACGACTTGAAAATTATCGTTCGTCTCGATCATAAACTTGAGCCCTTCTCTTACTACAAGATGGTCGTCGACGATAAGTACGTTGTAAGTCATGAGTTCTCTCCTTTTTTCTCAGGTGTATCTATCCGAATCAGCGTTCCGCGAGGAATATTATTCGTAATAACAAGTGTTCCCCCTAAGATGCGAACTCGCTCCTTTATGCCGATTAATCCATAATGTCCAGTTAAGGAATCCTTTTGACTCAAAGCAATCCCTATCCCGTCGTCTTTGATTTCCAACTTCATGTTCCCGTCCTCTATTCGAACATATAGCCACACATGATTGGCTTCCGCATGCCGGGCAACGTTCGTTAAACATTCGCCTATAATGTAAAGTCCATGCTCCATCATCAACTTAGGTATGCTTCCCTTTATGTTCATATCAAGAAGCACTTGAATGCCGGTGGCATTCTGAAACCGTTCTACCTCGTTGTGAATCGCATCCGAGAAGTCGACTGTTGCAAACGTTTTGGAACGAAGATTATCAATCGCCAACCTGGCTTCCGATAACGTTTTCTTCGCATGAACCATGGAATGTTGAATGATTTCTTGTGCTCTTTGGGAGTTGCCTTTCGTCAAATGTGCATCGACAGCATCCAGCTGCATAATAATACCCGCAAGACCTTGGGCCAGCGTATCATGCAAATCCCGAGCCATTCGTTGACGTTCGTTAGCCAGTGTCAATTCCTCAACCTTGCGATGTGCGCGCTCTAGATCTTCAAGAAAGGCTTGGGTACGGAACCGAGCATGAACCTGTTCTAAAAATAAATCGGCAAACGAAACGAGAATGACGTTCATCATCGCATACAAGATCGTCATTAAAACCATTGATTCGGATTGCCCCATCATGTAGAGAGTTGATAGAAATAATACATAATACACAACAGACAGCATTACTATTTTACTTCTGTCATCGTAGACACCAACGCTTTGACCCGTCAACACGGGATACATCCCAAGCAAGACCATAAAAAGGGCCTGATCCATAATAAGCGCACATCCCATAATAATTAGGCCTTGAATCATGAAGTAGACCCAAGGATATTTTGCCGTAAGAGACGAGAAATGCCAAATTAATGAGGCGTGGAGAAGCATCAATCCCGAAAAGAAGGATAAAGAAATAAACGAGGGACCGTGTAATATCTGTACAAACATAGATATGAAATAAATGAAAAAAAACCAAGTCAAGCTCGGGACTCTGGCATTAAACATGGCATCGGGTAATTCGTTATATCGATTTATGTGCGACCTCTGCTTGAACTCGTTTCCCGTTTCCATGTGTCCTCCCCTTTCGTTCTATCCAGTATTTCAACTTTTTCCGATTTTCGATTATATTTTCTATTATACCCCTATTGTAAACATGAAAAAATCGTACATAAGGGCAGATCCCCTCATGTACGATTGGGCAATGATGTACTACCAGATATATATCTATTCGATCTTTTTAGACGATTTCTTTCTTTAGCTCCGATACTCTCTCAATAGACTCGCCTTCAACATCGATATTCGGCAATATGCGTCCAAGCCATTTCGGCAGGTACCATGCGGAGCGACCCATTAGTGTCATGACCGCAGGTACGATTGTCAGCCTTACAATAAATGCATCGAACAAGATGCCGAACGCTAAAGCTAAGCCCATTGATTTAATCATAGTATCTTCAACGAAGATGAAGCTTGCAAACACGGCAATCATGATAAGACCGGCTGCCGTTACAACGCTTCCGCTATTTTTAAGACCGGACAATACGGCATTTTTCGCATTTCCTGAATGGTTATATTCTTCGCGCATGCGGCTGACGAGAAATACTTCATAGTCCATAGCTAATCCGAATAAAATCCCTGCAGTCAAGATAGGCAGGAAGTTCAATACAGGACCGGCTACAGGAATGTCGAACAGCTTAGCCAGATTGCCATCCTGCACGACAAATACGACGAATCCAAGCGTTGCTGTAAGCGTAAGAAGATAACCGATCACGGCTTTAATTGGCACCAAGATGGATCGGAATACCATCATGAGAAGAATTAAAGCAAGTCCCACAATCAGAGCAGCAAATTTAGGCAAAGCCTCATTTAATTTTTCGGTGATATCAATATTTACTGCCGTTGAACCTGTAACCATAACCTCAACTTGATCCTGTTGCTTAAATTCAGCCGCCTTATCGCGGATCAAATGAACCAAGTCAGTTGTTTTCTCATCTTTCGGTTCGGTTCCAGGAATAATCGTTACCATGGCTATTTTACCTGTTGCATTCGGAACAGGTAAAATAGCCATTGCCACATTTGGCAGCTTGCTTAGTTCCTTCCCTATCTTCGCGAATGTTGCTTGCAAGTTGTCTGTTGTCTCTGCATTAAGAATAATAGCGAGCGGTCCGTTCATACCTGGCCCAAATCCTTCTGCTATTAAGTCATACCCGCGGCGTTCCGTTGTGTCGATCGATTTAGAGCCCTTATCTGGTAGACCGGTTTGCAAATGCAGTGCAGGCAGGCTTATTGCTCCTAACAGCAAAACACCTGCAAGCGCGATCGGTAATGGATATTTCGTAACGATTCGCCCCCAACGACTCGAGTGCGCGTTGTCTTTAGAAGGATTCTGAATGGAAGCAGCTTTCGATTTCGGACGAATCCGCTCACCTGCCATTCCTAGAAGTGCAGGAACGACGATGACGGAAATGAGTACAGCCACAAGTACCGTGAATGCTCCCGCCACACCCATGACCGCAATGAATGGGATACCCGTTACGGCTAACCCGGCAAGGGCTATGATAACTGTCAATCCGGCGAAAATAACAGCGCTGCCTGCGGTAGCATTTGCATGCGCAATGGACTCCTCCACGTCTTTACCTTCAACAAGATTTTGTCTGAATCTCGAAATAATGAATAAACCATAGTCGATTCCGACTGCTAATCCAAGCATGATGGCAAGAATCAAAGAAAATGATGCCATTTCAATAAAATTAGAGGCAATAATGACGGACATGACCCCTATCACGAGACCAATGATTGCTGTCAGTATAGGCAACCCAGCAGCGAGCAAGGATGTGAATGTAATCGCCAGAATCATAAATGCGGCAATAATGCCAATGATCTCGGACGTCCCGCCAATTTCAAGCTCGGAGAATTCAACGGTTCCGCCGAGTTCAGCCTGCAAACCCTCGTTACGCGCCTGCTCCACACTTTTCAATACGAGCTCTTTAGATGCATCTGTGACTTGCAAAGCCTCAGATTTGTACGTAATAACCGCATATCCGATTTCTTTTTTATAACTGATCGTACCTGCCTCGTATGGGCTGACGATCGATGCAATCTCGGAGTCTTTCGATATAGATTTTAGCGTTTTGGCGATTATGTTTTGCGTGGATTTCGATGCAAGCGTTTGACCTTCTGGGGCTTTGAAAATCACTTGAATTGTACCGCCTTCAGGGCCAGTTCCTTGCGAAAACTCTTTTTTCAATACTTTCATTGCTTCCTCGGATTTGGTGCCAGGAATGGTTATTTCACCGTTTAAATGAATTCCCATTCCAAGACCAATTGATACGGCGATGATAAGTACTGCTATACTTCCAAACAAGACTTTCTTTCTGTTACGAGCAGCTGATATACCAAGCTTATACAAGAACGCTGCCATGTGTAATCACCATCCTCTACTAGCATGAATATCTGTCATTATAGCGATCAAACAGACATTTGAAATCGTACATGCGGGCAGAGTCAGAATGTACTTTCGGGCATGCCCATTCGTGAATCGAAGCTCAATAGAAAACCTCACGGCGTAAAAGAGCATAAAAAAACCGCGGTTTACGCGGTAGAATGTCTATACCTTTTTTCTATATATACATTATGATTACGCAATGTCCGAATTAGCGATCCCGGGTAACGATATAATTCAATAGATGCTTCAAAAATGCAATATTGCGAGGGAATTTCTGCAATGCTTCCGTTGCAAGACAATAGTGTTCCCACATCATCTTCCGCGCTTCATTCACACCTAGGATAGATACAAAATTCGAATTATTGTTCTCCTTATCTTGTCCAACCGGTTTCCCCAGCACGTGCATATTCCCTTCTTGATCAAGCAAATCATCCTTAATTTGAAAGGCAATACCAGCGTGATAGGCGAACTTCTTCAATATCGTTATCTCAGCTTCAGGAGCCTTGGCTAAAATTGCAGGCATAACCAGGGATGCCTCGAAGGCAGCCCCTGTTTTATAGAAGCAGATGGCATTCAATTGCTCTAACGTCAACGGCATACCTTTTGCCTGCAAGTCCATCGCTTGGCCTCTGCACAATTCCTCTGTCTTGCATGCCGAATACCGAATTAAGTCCAGAACCGTAGCTGCATCGAACTTATCAAGGGAAGATTGCTCTTGAATCGATCTCTGAATTAGCAATAGAGCTGTCAGTTCCGCAGTGGCGCTATTATATACATTATGGAGCGTAGGTTTTCCCCTGCGCGTATCGGCATTGTCTTGAGACGGAAGATCGTCGAAGATTAAAGATGCTGTATGCATATATTCCAATGATCGAAGCAGCGGTACGATGGCAGTTGACTGCAGCCCATATTCATTCACACCTAGGACCCAAGTTAATATAGGGCGTAATCGTTTCCCGTCACCTGTCAAACTGTAATTGGCTGCGTCAAATAGTGAATCTTCAATTGGAAGTGTGCTAGGCTTGGTGACATGCAGGATGCTGTTAATCTCTTGTCGAATTGTCGCAATCGAATCATGGAAGTGTTCCTTCTCCTTCCGATTGTTCGCGAGTTGAATAACGAGCTGATCGCGAAGCAGTTTATCGAAGAAATCCACGTTGTCCGCCTTCTGCACCATCTGTTGCACAAGAGAAAGAAAGGGCGATTCATTGAAGTCGAATATATCCATGATTTCTTCATACTTAGCTTCCCCAACTCGTTCTCTGCAGCGCTTCAAGCCATTGATTGCCCGATCCAATATGACCTCGCGCGTTGCGGCATCAGAATGATGGACATGATGGATAATATGGGAGATCACTGACCAGTACAACTCGAACGGATTCAGCAAATCAGGCCGTTGTTGATGATACTTCAAATAATACGTATAGGGCGTAACGGCTCCTTCCTGCATATCGTCGAACATATCCGCGAAATCATCCGCCAGCTGATTATAGATTCCGTAATAGAATGTCCGGTGTTCGAACCCGGAATCTTCAGGTGCACGGATAACCGAACGGACGATTAAGCGGGAAGATGATGATTTTAGGATGATTGGGATATAAAGCCCTTCATTCGTATAATTTGCATTTGCTAGATCTTTGACACGATCAATGTCCTGAGAATGAAAAAACACATAGGATTGCTCGAAAAAAGTGTTCTCAGACCGTGGATTTTGGTAACCCTTAATATAGGTGAACGCTTCGCTCAGCTCAGAGTGGATAAAGTGAAACATATCGGTGTGCTTACCCGTCCACATTCCGAGCTCCGGAACGATTCCAGTAATCAAAGCCTCTCGAATCATATGTGAATATTGCACTTGTTCTTCTGCCGTTAATGCTCCAGAATCCAGAAGGTCGTCAATGAACGGGTAGGTCAGACCATAGCTATATCCCAGCCTGATTGCATCACCGAGCCGCTTGGCACGTTCTGCTGGGGGCGCATTATCATCTATCTCTTCCTTCATATTCAGAACTACCCCGAGCATGATCTTAATCAGCTTGCGCTGGGCATGCTCTGCATTCATCTCTTTCGGAATATGAGAGGATACGGCATTCAGCTTGTTGATTACCCAGATGACGTCCTCTTCAATTCCCTCCTTCTGGGCCCACCGATACAATCCCGATAAGCTCATCAATTCTGGAGGTTGTTTCTGATTCCTTATTTCCTGAGAGGCAACAAGCTGTTGCTTGATATCGGCAGCCAGGCGTTTCACTCGAGCGCGTATGTCAGGAGAATCTAGGGACTTGCCCAGATCTCTCATGTACATGTAGGATACGCTTCGATCCAAGTATTCATCTAGCTTGCCGCTTTGATTCAGCCATTGAATATACCTGTAGTACTCTTTCGTAGATGGCTTTTTCCTAGTTTTTGAAAAAAAAGAGAACCATGAATGACGAGGAAGATGACTCTTCTTCCATAATCGAAAATCCTCTGTTAACTTCGTCACGTAAGTCTTCTTAGTTGTCTGTTCATACAACGCTGCAAAATATTGCGCTGCTCGCTGCTCAGCATGCCGGTATGCGGTATGGGCATGATCGATAAGTGCTTCATTCATCAGGTGGCTTCCCTCGACTTCGATAAGATTATTCATTGTGCATGCGTCAACTCGTCAACAATTATTATCATTATACGTACAAGAATTTTTTGGGTTACGTATTTTAGGCGAATCACCTCTTAACTCGAAGAAGCTGCCTTCCCAGACGAAGGCAGCTATATGGAAACTTATGAATGTTATTGCTAACGAGCCAGTCACAACGACGGCAATGTATTCTCGAATCATCGCGTTCAGCCAAATAGTACAGCGCTCATACAGCACGTCCTAAACTTAAAGAGAGCACAACAAGCAGACGTAATGTTGCTTGGAGTACATCTTGAACATCCCTTACTTGACATAAACATTGCTTACTAGTACATCTGCAATTACTTTTGTCGGTATGATAAATTCAACCACGCCCATATAGCCAGGTGCGACATCATATTTATTGAAGGAAATGACGAGTTTTCCATTATTGTTTATATAGAAGCTCTGATCATGAGTTATGGTTTTGAAGCCCATTTCACCATCTAACCAATAGGTCTTATCGGAATCCGACTTCATTTGCTGTTTCATCTGTTCTTTAATATTTTCGCTGATAAGCTGTATATAGCTATTATCTTTAAATAAACTTGGTAAAGTAATTAATAGTTGATTTTGTTTGTCTATCGTATTGTACGTAAATGTAGTAGATGATGTACCGACCGTATTTGCAACATATCTGCCAATGGCAAGTATCTGATTGTTGTCAGTTTTGACCTCATAGCCGCTTTCTACACCTACATGTCCCCCGCCGCTTTTCTTTACTTCTTCCATTTCATCTTTAAAATCATTGTACAGTTTTTTATTTTCTTCGAGATATTTATTGTTTATGGCAGTTTCTAGTGCTTTATTATCCATATTCGTGATGGCAGGCACCTTGATATTGGCTTTGGCGGTCTCTTCATTCACAGTAAATTCAGTAAACGTGAGCACATTGACGAGCGAACCAACCAAGGGCACATTCGATATGGCTTTTGCAAAGGCGGGGCTAGTGTTGATCCCAGCTATCATCAGAATAGCTGCAGCTGCGCCTGCTCCAATCAGCTTCTTCGTCCAGTTCACTCGTTTCCGTTTCTTTTTCCCTTGTTTTATCGCATTCTTTACAATAGAATCTAATTCTTTAGGGATGGGTATATCTTTATATTTTCTTTTTAGATGGTCAAGTTGCTCGCTCATTTCTTTACCTCCTCTAACAATTCATTACTCAATTTAATTCGGAGTTTGCGGAGTCCTTGATATAACCGTGTTTTTATCGTATTGACGTTTTCATTCATGACTTCTGAAATTTTTTCTATTTTCATATCTTCAAAATATCGAAGTACAATGACAGTCCGGTATGCAGGAGGCAATTCATCCAATGCGTTTTCGAGATCAATGTCGTGGTAGACATCTTCTCCTGCTGGGGTGTGTAATTCCAATGTCTTATCATCTACAATCTGTATTTTTTTTTGCCTTCTTAGGAAATCGATCGCTGTATTGACTAATATTCTGTAAAACCAGCTCTTTATCGAGCCTTCGGATTTCAACGATTCTGATGATGACAGTGCTTTATGAATGGTATCCTGGATAATATCCAGTGCGTTTTCAGCATTTTTAACGTAACTGTAAGCCAATCGATATATATCCTCTTTATGTTCCGTAATGAAACGAATAAGTAACTTTTCGAACTTGTGATTCATGCAGAGATTCTCCCTTTGATATGCGCATATCTTTTTGTTGCTATAGAATAAGACGAAGACAGCAACTCAAAAAGTTTGTACTTGAGTAGTGAAAAGTAGATGTAAAATTTTCATTTTTTTCGAGCTCATTGGGCAACTTTTATTTAATCACAAAAGTAAGATCATTCTGTGATGTAAATATAGGTACTGTCATCATCGTTCAACATTTTACGTTGTTAATGAAATCAAAAAAACTCGATCTCCTCTTCAAAAGGAAAATCGAGTTTTCGTGTCCTGCAGGTTCATTGATATTTATTTCTAATCTGCAGATGTATTGATAACCTTTCTATATCTCTTAGATGTGTGAACTAAACAACCTATTTAATCAGCTCGAAAGATTTATTCAAATTTAGATCTTGATAGAGTTCATCGAACATTTTGCCATCTTTGGATTTCGGATCAAATGGATTGGATTGTGGCGTTGTAGATACATATACCATACCGTCGGCCTCCGCAATTACACTCCCTACAGGCGGGCCATCTTCATTGGAGAGGCTGCTCCAATCAGTCTTGGTAAAAACGGAGATCATCATCATTATTTCCGAATCTTTGTTATCTTTCGTCACGTATTCGAACTGCACGACATGCTTTGCGAATGGCATGACTTTATCTGCCTCTGCGCCTGAAATTGGGTTTACCTTGTAATGTCCATTCCATGAAGCAGGCAGTTTAACGCTGAATTTTGCCTGAGAATTCTCGTATAGCGCTTGATTATCCGCCATAACATCTTTGAGGTTAAGGTTTTCCCCAGTTAAGATAAGATGATCCACGAATCCGCCATTTCCGCCTTGAGGGGCCGTTACGATAATATCGTTCACTTTATTGCCCGTATAGTCGCCAATAATCAAATTCGGTTCTCTTCCGATTTCTCGATACATTTTTCCGTCCGATCCTTTGAATATCCAATCGTATTTCACGTATTTTTTGGTTTTTCCGTCCTGAATGATAATGGACAAGTCTCTCGCATAAGTATCCAGTTTTCCATTTAACTTTTCTTTTGTCCCGACCAATATCACGTTGTCTTGAATGTTATCCCCAGTAATTTCGGATTGCTTATAATCAAGGACATACGTATTTTCCTTTAGTTTTAGTTCTGGGATTCTACATTTTTGGCCAATCTCTACATTTGATGACTTATTATTTTTTGTCGGTTGAGTTACTGCTTTTGGAGTTGAGGATGCCTGTTTTGCAAATATTACTTGCGGTGTTCCGATGCTGACAGCACAAATGAGACCCGCCATCGCTAATAAAGGAATTTTCTTTGCTTGTTGGTTTTTCATTATGTTACCTCCATTTATTCTTGCTTGCTGTACATAAGAAAGACGAATAAGCTATCTGAAAAAGTTTGCTTTCGATAAAAAGAACAAGGGAGAATGCTGGATTGTATATGGGGACGTCACGTGTCAATGGAACGAAATCATCGGTATAGAAAAACGCCGCTATACTTCGAGGCGGAAGCTAGCGGCGTTATTGTACTCATGAACCTATGACGATCCTGAATCTTGTTATCATTGCTAAAAATTATAATGATGATGCTGCTTATCGATGGTCAGAGTTTCAGATTTCCTCCATGGCATTTCGAATATCATAGTCCGTCGGATCGATATCAAGCTCCATATTCAGTGCCATTTTGGCAAGTTGGCTACCCAAATAAGGCCCTGCCGTCAATCCAGATGATCCTAGCCCATTGGCTGCAATAAGCCCCTCCCAGCCGGGAACAGCGCCGATAACGGGAAGGAAGCCTGGTGTGAAAGGGCGGAATCCGACTCTAATCTCCTCCATTGTGCTGTCAGCCAACGGTGGTGCTAAATGCAATCCTTTATTCAGAACCTCTTGTACTCCCCCTGCTGTTACTCTCGTATCATAACCTTCGACATCATTTTCATGTGTGGCTCCAATCACGATCTTCTGTTGGTCAAAGGTAAGCAGATATTGATCAGAAGGCGGAATAATTAATGGCCAGCTGCCAGTGTCGTGTTCCCCCTGAACTCGCAAGTGCATAATTTGCGCCTTCTGATATCCTACCCGAAAGTCAAGCCCTAATGGTTGAAGAAGCGGGTTGGCCCATGCTCCTGCACATACGATCACAAGCTCAGATGTGTAGCTCTGTTCATCTACGGTTACACCTGTAACGCGATTCGACTCATATTGAAGCGTGGCATCTCCATTTATGAAGACAGCGCCATTTCTTTGAGCGGATCGGAGCAGAGCATCACGAAGTGCACGACCGTCTACTCGAGCGGCACCACTTATATGTACGGATCGATATCCCTCAGCCAACAGAGGAAATCGTTCCTGCGTTTCTGATTCATCAAGCTGTGTGATCTCCCCGATTTCTGGTGCATCTGCTTTACGTACGTATGCGCGCTCTTCCATTTTGATGAGTTTCTCAACATCTTCATGTATACAGAGAGCTCCCACTTGCGCATAACCCGTATCCGTCTCCCCTTCGCTCTGGAGATCCTGGATTAACTGCGGATAGAAATGGGCTCCGGCCTTCGCTAATCGGTACCAAGCTTTATTGCGTCGCTGTGACAGCCATGGACATATAATCCCTGCTGCAGCGTCTGTAGCTTGTCCTTGATCCTTACGGTCTACAATCAGGACATCCGCTCCGAACTTAGCCAACTGGTAAGCGGTCGATGCCCCAAGAATTCCTGCTCCTACAACGATGACTTTTTTCATACTTGATTTCCTTTCCTCACTTCCTGACTCTATTATAACGAACTTTTCCTGAAAGAATAACATAAGCGATAGGTTCCAGTTTCTGTTTTCAGCGAAGAATCAATTCCTGAGCTGTAAGTCAACAAAAGAAGAGCTTGTTGGTTCAAGCTCTTCCTGACACTTTAGCTTATTTCTTGTTTATTTACATACACGTTCATTCAACAATACCTGAAAAATACGACTTGGGCTAATTTTCATTCCCTATGTTTGAAATATTACATAATCTGAATGCCAGAGAATACGATGAACTAAGGACTTTCCATTGTTGATCCATTGGAGGTGTGCACTGTGCCGGACTTATTTGTCTCGCGCTCACTAGACGAAATACGCTTTTGGTCGCGCATTATGAAAGAACATTCTCTTTTTTTAAAGCTTGGATTTAGATGTGAAGATACACAGCTAATCAATGAAGCGAACCAGTTCTATTCCTTATTTGAGCAAATAGAAAATCAATCACATGCTTTTAAGGAGGATACAGATCCACAAGTAATTGTTCGTTTTAATACAGAAGTGCGTAACGCAGCCGCGTACATATGGGCCTTCAAACGTAAAATACTCGGCTTTGTGCTCACTTGCCAGATGCCAGGCGCGAATAACTTCCCCTTGCTTATTGATCATACGAGCAGGGAAGCCAACTATTTCAGAAATCGTATGGAACAGCTGAATAATGGTCAGTTGGATCCACTCCCCGATGCAATCATTAATGAAAATGTATTCTTCTTGAAAATCATGGCCGATCACGCGAAGTTTATTGGGCATTTGCTTGATCCATCTGAACGCCAATTAGTTGAGCAGGCCCGCAATTTTAGTCATGACTTTGACCAGCTGCTCTATCAAGCGATTGATTTAGATCACATGCGACCACAATCGCAGACGAAGCCGCTATTGGAACAATTTTTGGATCAGAACCGCGTCTCCGTAACCTCCCTGCGTGATTTCAAAAAGACGGCGAGAGACTTGATTGATGCATGTAAAATCAAGAGCATTATTCATCCATTGCTAGCCGACCATGTATTTCGTGAAGCTGAACGCTTCCTTGAAATCATTGATATGTTCGAGAATAGCTTGGGGAATGTGAAACCGTAAGTTTCAAACTTACTTAGTCTATAACTGCCGGGATAATGCATTCCTTAATCAGTGTCCATCTATTCCGAGGATTCATGGTGAATTCAGATGCAATGGCAATGACCAGATCTTGATCTGGAATGCAGCAAATAACGTTGCCGCCATCGCCTAGTGCCATATAAGCAAGTACCCCATTCTCTTCACGCAACCACCATAGATAACCGTAATGATTGGGATTCATCGCTGTTGATTCAGCAATCCATGAGCTTGATAGGATTTGACGATTGTTCCAACTACCACGGTTCAAATACAGAACACCGAACCGAGCCATATCACGGGGACTTAATGTAAGTCCCCACCCTCCTGTAGAGTTGCCGTCCGGGTCTTTCACCCACCCTTTTACCTTCTTCCCGAATAAATGCTCAAAGTCATACTCCTTCATTTCAAAATCAGGAATTATGCTCATGCCGAGGGGTGCAAATACTCGTTCGTTGGCAAACGATTGGGCACTCTGTCCTGTGCTGCGTGTAATAATGGCCGATAGTAAGTGTGCCCCCGCGGTTGAGTATTTAAAATCTCCAATGCTACCATCCTGTCCCAACATATCGAGTGAATAAGTTACCCAGTCAGGCTGCATACACATCTTGTCCAGCGGCTCCCGCCAGTCCTCAAATGAATAAGGAGCCGTCATCGTGAGAAGATGACGAAGGGTGATTTCTCGCTTCTGTCTGTCAGCCGAATCAGGCACATATTCAGGGAAGAAATCAACCACCCTCTGGTCTATATGTTGAATGTAGCCTGCATCTATGGCAATACCAATCAGCGCGGAGAGCACACTTTTCGTCACCGAGGCTACATGGTGCGTATCATCTGGGCCGAAGCTATTAAAATACCTTTCGTAAGCAATGTATCCATGTCTCGCAATGACAATCCCGTTTATATTGCTATACTCTGATTGTATAATAGGTTCAAGCGTTGATAGTTTATTAGCGTCCATCCCCAAGACAGATGGAACTTCAACTTGCCATTCTGTAGTTGTTAAGTCATTTCTATTCATATCGCAACTCCTTCGAGAGTACTGTCCTAGTTAATTTGTTTAACCTAATTAAGGATGATGGCAGTCTCAGGTTCTATCTTTTCTTGACAGGAAAATATACCTCAGTAACCATTGCCTCAGGCTCAGCGGTTTGATTTGGATCCGTTACATAAACTTCATAGGGGGAGTTCACTTGTGCATAACCTTCTTTTTCTACCCACTCCCTTAACTTGGCATATACCGAAGTTAATTCCGCATATGGTCCCCTCACGACAGACTTTGCGCATAGTCCTTCCGGCAAATCTCTTGTCCCCTTAACTGCTTCCCGAATCGGAATAGCAAACTCTGTATCGTTGCCCGCGGGGTTGTATTCTGGACTGTGATAAATCGTCATTGGTGTGCCCGTCATTGTGAGATGATCGGCGGCAATTTTTTCATAGAGCGCACCAAAATACTTACCATATCCTGCAGCGTAGTCATCGCTGCTCATCATCCGACGCATATACAAAATATTCATAGGCTGAGTCTCAACAAGCTGCACTTCAATATGATCAAGGTACGACATGATCGATACGCCCTCATCTAAACTTGAAATATCATGATTCATTTGTGCAAGCGTTAGTTCTAATGCTTGGATCTTGCGTTGCAACTCCTGTCGTTTGCGGATCAGGGAATCGCACAACTTTTCTTCCGAATCATTCTCCTCCCACACGAGCATGTCTTTAATCTCCTCCAGCGGGAAGTGATAAGATTTCAAACGGTTAATGAAAAGCATTCTTGTAAGCTGCTTAATGGAATAATACCTATACCCATTTTCAGGGTTAATCTCACTAGGATTAATTAATCCGATTTCACCATAATATCGAAGTGTTTTGGTTGACACTCCGCATATTTTCGAGAATTCTCCTATTGATAACAAGAGATAACCTCCATTCTTTATCATTTATCTAATCATCAACATGAATTGTGTATCGTTTCTTGGTTCAACTCCACTGTACATCTTCCCCTAAGGGCAAAGTCAACTCCTATCGTTCATGTCTCCCCATCTAGGCTTCAGATGTTCATAAATAATATAAAGCTGAAAATGACATGCTAAATGTGATGAAACGCTCAGTTCGATTAGGGTGCCTTGTGTTCATCCTAGTGAGAAGAACAGATTCCATAGTGGAGGATCGCATCATGCAAAAAAAATCAACCATTGTCATGATTCTCTTGCTCTCTATGCTGCTTTTGATTTCAGGCTGTGGGAATGCAAGCAAGAAGCCCGAGACTAATGCGGGCGAGAACAAAAATGTACAAAAAGAGAAGGATAAGGGAGAAAAAGATGCCACATCAGGTGCTTCAGTGGCGAAGTATACCCCGCTTGAGGAATTGAAGAATAGCTACGATATCGTCATCGTTGGCGCGGGTGGTGCCGGCATGACTGCCGCGCTTGAGGCGAAGGCAGCGGGGATGAATCCTGTCATTCTTGAGAAAATGCCAGTTGCAGGCGGCAATACAAGTAAAGCATCTTCGGGTATGAATGCATCAGAAACAAAGTTCCAGAAGGAACAAGGCATCTCTGATAAAAATGACTTATTTTATGAAGAGACGCTTAAAGGTGGACATAACACGAACAACAAAGATATGCTCCACTTCTTCGTAGACAATTCGGCCAAAGCGATCGATTGGCTCGACTCCATTGGTATAACACTCAACAACATCACGATTACCGGGGGCATGAGCGAGAAGCGTACCCACCGTCCCAAAGACGGTTCAGCCGTGGGCCAGTATCTCGTGACTGGATTGCTTAAAAATGTACAAGAAAAAGGCATCCCGGTATTTGTAAATGCGGATGTTAAAGAAATTACAAGTTCAAATGGTAAAGCAACGGGAGTGAAGGTTGGATTCAGCCAGCATGGAGAAAAAACGATTGCAGCAAAATCGGTTGTCATAACAGCTGGTGGTTTTGGAGCCAACATGAATCGCATTGCTGAAGTTCGTCCCGACCTGAAAGGCTATGTCACAACGAACCAACCGGGAAGCACAGGTGATGGCATCTCTATGGTTGAGAAAATGGGCGGAACTACGGTTGATTTGAAGCAAATTCAGGTGCATCCTACTGTACAGCAGGAAAACTCCTACCTGATTGGTGAAGTTGTGCGCGGCGAAGGTGCGATTCTCGTTACGAGCAAAGGGAAGCGATTCGTTAACGAGATGGCTGCCCGAGATAGCGTAACGGCTGCAATTACAAAGCTGCCAGAGAAAAACGCGTTCCTTATATTTGACGCGGGTGTCCGCTCACGAGCAAAAGCCATCGAACAGTACGAAAAGATGGGCTTTGTCAAAACAAAAGACTCGATCAAGGCGCTGGCAGAAGAAATTAAGGTACCGGCTGAAGAGCTGCAAAAAACGCTCGATACGTGGAACAGTGCGGTGAAAAATAAGAAAGACGCGGAGTTCGACAGAAAAACGGGGATGGATCATGAATTGTCAGCTGCCCCATTCTATGCGATCAAAATCGGCCCAGGGATTCACTACACTATGGGTGGTGTAAAAATCAACACGAATACAGAAGTGCTGGACAAGGACGGCAAGCCTATCCCAGGATTGTTCGCTGCAGGTGAAGTGACAGGTGGATTGCATGGCGAGAATCGAATTGGAGGCAACTCCGTTGCGGAGATCATTATCTTCGGTCGTCAAGCGGGTACGAAATCCGCTGAATATGCCAAATCGATCAAGTAAGCAAATAAGCTTTTAAGTGAATATGCACCACAAGATGACCCCACCAACGCATTGGCGTTAGGCGGGGTCATTGTCATTTTTAGATGATGTGTATCTGTATCCCATTAAAATAGCTTGTAGCCTTAGTCCCCGAAGATATGCGATATATTCATATTGCCGCGTTCTCTATTTGATTTGGGGTGTAGATAGCAATTCCTGTACGGTCTTGATTCGCAACCTGGACCATCGCTTGCGCTACGACTTTCGCTTTAATTTCCAATTGGCTAGAAATTGGCCGCCGTTCATTTCTTACTCTTGCGATTGTCTACATCAATACCTGCACGTCGTAGTTTATCCTCTGCTTCCTCTTCAATGAGTTCTTTCAACTGGGACAATACAGGGCTAAAGTCGGTATGCTTCCCCATCATAAAACTCATCTCGTATTCGATTTCAATCCATGTGCTTATATCCGCCTCATTGTGTTGGATTTGAGCTTCCAGTTTATCCAAAGCATTTGCAACCTTGGCTTCATACGTTTGCTTATGTTCAAATTCGATCCACAGGTCATATACGTCTCGCCCTAGATCCCCTTTCAGTGTTTCCCGAATTCGTTGTATGGCCTTCATTTCGTTCTGAGCCTTTTGCTCTCGCAATTGTTCGTTGTTCATTGTATCGAATGCAGGAATATCTTTCGCTTCTGCTTCCACTAAATCATGAATAATGATCATTTTCAGCATTTTGGCGGTATCGATTTCTTGATCTAAATACGGCTCAATCAGCATGGCCATGAGCGAAACTCTCCACGTGTGCTCCGCCACGCTTTCCTGTCTGCCGTTCGATAGCCAGCTGTGCCGCAGCTCAGACTTTAACTTCTCCCCAAGATTAATGACATTAAGTATATTCACCAAATGATCTCTCATCGGCTGTCTCTCCATCATATCTTCGCTCCCGTTGCGTCATTGTATTCTATGTTTTATGCCTATTGATCTCTTTAGTGTAATAAAAAGATCCTGTTTTTTCAAACAGGATCGAATCGAGTCATGTTTATTTGTTAATAGGATTAAATAAATGAACCTTAACTCTTCAAGGAAAGAAAAAGGATTTACGCCCCCGCTGCTGAATATAGGTATTGTGCATTGTTCCGATACAAGGGAATTGACTTTTTCATAGATTTGCGCCTAAAATCACAATATTGAACATTAGACAGATTGAAGGGATTTATATGCCATACATTCGATTTAAAGCTTTTCCAGATGCCTTCGTGGAAGAGATCGCACCAGAAATTGTAAAGGAATTCGCCTCGATTGTTCGCGTGGAACAGGAGAAGGTCAAGATTGAAGTGCTGAACGTTCATATTATTACGAACACTCCGCTATCGGTCGAGATTATGATGTTCCAACGGGACAAGGAAACGCATGACGCCGTTGCTGCCAGCATCGACCACATGTTGCGAGAGCGAGGATATCCAGGCGTTCATATTTTCTTCATCATCCTCGATCCGCACTATTATTATAAAGAAGGCAAGCCATTGAGATGATGACGAGCTTCATGCCGATTATTTTCCAGTTCATTTACACACACTAGTGTAAAGATGATGATTCCAGGAGGTATCGGCATGAACGCACAACGCGCACAAGAGATCGCAGGCTCTCCAATGCTGGCTAACGTAACCTACAACGGTAGACAAGTTTATATTCAGCATGTAGATTCCGACAACGAATCTGCTCGAATTTATCCACTTGACGATCCAGAGCAGGAGCAGGATGTTCCTTTAGCGAACTTAATTGAGCATCTTGGATAAAATGGCCAGTCGAGCCAGCTCAGCAAAAAGTGCCTTCACCAAGATAGGCACTTTTTTCTATAACTGTTCTGTATGATTGAACTCACTTAAAAAGAACTATTCCGTTACACCTTCTTATTGCTTTACCTGGGCAATGGTCATTCCATCCCCGATTGGGAGGAGTAGTGATTCTACGTAGATAGCTAACATTTCTTTCCGATAGATCCTATTCTACTAAGGATTCAGTTATTTTCCTATCTAGATTTTTAATCGCCAACATCGAATTATCCTGAATGATCCCTGTATCTACGAAACCAAATGAAGCGTATAATGTTTTAGCTATGACATTACTTGTTCGATAAAAGAGGGCTACATATTCTGCTTCCCCATATGGCTTATTTTCAATATCCATCAACATTTTTTCAAAGGCAAGTTTGCCGTATCCTTTCCCCTGATAACTCTTTTCAATCATAATATGCCATATAAAATAGCTCTTCTTCCCGTAAAAAACTTCATTTTCAAATGATTCATGATCCAACGTATCATAAATATACATCAAAAATCCAACCGCAACTCCATCGGCATAAATAGCAATGGGAGTCGCTGGTATCCCGTCTGCGTTCAACATATGAGCGTCTGCAAAGCTTCTGAGGTTAGTAGTTTGTATATTGTCTTTCTGGTTTTCTCCTACTTCAAGTGCTATTACTTCATCTATGTTAGCTCCGGTAATTTTTCGTAATTCGATCATTTATTTATCTCCTCTCCTAAGACAAGCCACTTTCACACATGGCCTCAAACATCCCGAATATCTTTTCCATAATTCTCAAAATAGGATACACAAAATATTCAACAAAGCTAACTCTTTTTCCCCTGTGATTTCTAACCCTTGTTCCGCAAAATGGCCCGTTTGTTGAATTGTCATAATCCATCTTGTTAATGCAATTTATATTTAAATCTACAGTTGGACCGTGATGTTCGCTTTTTTTATGTACTCGGTATTGAGTATTGAATAAAAATACTGGTCAACCCATTGGTTCTTCCACATTAATTCCTCTTTGAAAGTCCCTTCTCTCCTCATTCCTAACTTCTCCATCAGTTGCATGGATTTCACATTGTGAGAATTGCACATACCCACGACTTTATGAGCCTGTAGCTGATGGAATGAGTAATCAAGTAATAGATTTATGGCTTCGTAACCATAACCCTGTCCTTGGAATTCTGGAATTATCGCAAATCCGAGTTCCCAACTCTTTCGGTGTTCGGAGTAACTCCAAATTTGAGCTAAGCCAACGGGAATTGACTTTCCATAGGCTTCCTTCTTTATGACAAAATCATATTGGGATGTTGAATTCATCTGCTCAAGATACTTGTATTCTTTGTGTCTATAATCAAGTCAGGCTGCTCACATGTGCTGCTGAAGTCGATTGTATCAACATGCCCTCTGAGATGTTAGACAGCAAATAAATCTAAACTGTTCTTTGCACATAAAAAGCCACGTCAGATCGAAATCTGATGTGGCTTGCGCATTGAATCATCTATTTTAACTTGGTATATACGATTTTCTTAATACTGTCGTATGACAGGAAATAGTGCTCCATAAGCTGCTCGATTGTTGCACCTTCGGCAAATCTGTTGCGAATCTCATGATTTCGAAAGGCCAGCAGCTTCCTGCTTCCGGTTTTTGTACCCCATGCCTTGCGTTCTTCCTCGCGTTTCGGAATGTACAGCATGACACCATTCGTATATTTTTGAACTTCCTTTAGCAGTTCTTGTGGTAAAATGTCCGCGTTGACATATTTCATGATAACTCTACCCCTTATATTAGTTAGATAGTAAGGTGGCAAAGTCTCAATATAAACATATCTCACCGTCACGGATGAAGGCGGTTCAAGCATGCTTGGCTCTATACAAACAACCGCCGTTGTTTATAGGTAAGACTTTGCACAGAGCGATGTCCCGAGTTCGTTTTTTAACATGGTTCAACCTCCTTATCTATAGTAACGGATTCAGTATAGCATGAATCTATTTCCACAAAAACCCTCAATCTTATGTTGGTATCGCAAGCTTACTCCATGAATCGACGTTTAACCTCATTAATTATCCCTATTAATGAATTGACAATAGCGTATTCCATCTATATAGTTAAGTGAACTTAACTAAACTAAAAGGAACTTATCCTAACGTAACGGAATTGATTCTGGTTGAGGATGAGGTGAATACTACCGCTATGGAGGGAATTGATATGATTGCGGAATACCGGAGAGTTATGAACGAGCTCAATGATGCTTTTCAAGATTATTTCACGGTCTATAACAAGGGAGCTAAACAAATAGATGATTATCAATTAACGGTGCAACAAGAAAATATGATGCTATTTATTATGCGAAACGAGCGGACGACCGCTCATGAGATCGCAAAAGCATTTTCGATTTCCAAAAGCGCGGTTAGTCAGGTGCTGTCTAAATTGGAGACTGGACACTTTATTATCCGTGAGAGCAATCCAGAAAATCTGCGCGAATCCTTTATTCTTCTTGGAGAGGAAGGAACAAACTATGCGGAGCTCATTAACAAAGCGGATGAGTCGATTGTACAGAAGTTCTCATCTCATATTGAGCTTGAGGAGTTGGAACAGATGCTTCACACGATGAAGAAGATCAACCAGGTGATAACGGGGTCTGATGAATAACAATAACGGTTATGAAACATCATCACACAACATGAATAGACAGAAAATTGAATAAGTGAGGAATAAGATGAGTATAGTTACAAAGGAAAAAATGTCATTACCACTCGTATTGTTTAATTTATTTATTGCTTACGTCGGTATTGGTCTTGCCGTACCTGTCATGCCGTCCATTGCGAAGGAGATGCACTTAAGCGGACAAATGGTCGGGTATATGATTTCGGTCTTTGCTTTTGCTCAGCTGCTCGCCTCCCCGTTTACCGGCGTAATGGTAGAAACACTGGGGAGAAAGAAAATGATCGTATTCGGGTTATGTCTGTTCTCGTTTTCAGAGATCTTGTTCGGCATTGGAACGCAGGCTTGGGTTCTATTTGCGTCGCGAATATTAGGCGGTATTAGTGATGCATTCATTATGCCAGCCGTTATTACGTACATTGCAGATCGAACGTCAATTGAGAATAGAGCCAAGGTATTAGGTTATCAAGCTGCTGCTATTAGTGCAGGTTTCATTATCGGGCCGGGACTAGGCGGTTTCATTGCCGAATTAGGCATACGTGCCCCCTTCTTCTTCGCTGCAGCCTTTGCATTCATCGCGGCGATCTTCTCCATCTTCCTGCTGCAAGAATCGCTATCTCAGGAGCAAATGGAGAAAAACCGTGCACAACATATTCGCGTCAACTTCTTTGCTGAAATGAAAAAATCAGTGCAGTCCGTCTATTTTGTACCGTTCCTTATCGTGTTTGTGCTCGCGTTTGGATTGGCAGCATACGAGATGATGTTTAGCCTGTTCGTTGATGCAAAGTTTGGATTTACGGCCAAAGATATTGCATTCATTATTACGATCGGCTCAATTCTAGGAGTTGTTGCGCAAATTCTGTTCTTTGAGAAGATGGTGGCGAAATTTGGGGAGAAGAATATCATTCACGCTTCCCTCGTTATAGCGGCATTATTCATTATGGCCACGGTATTCGTAAGCAGTTATTTAGCCATAATGGTCGTGACGAGCATTGTCTTCTTCGCTTGTGATATACTTCGTCCAGCCGTCACTTCCTTACTCTCGAAAATGGCTGGAGAAAATCAAGGCTTCGTCGCAGGAATGAACTCCACCTACACAAGCTTAGGCATTATTGCTGGGCCGGCCATAGGCGGCTTCTTATTCGACCTGGACATTAATGCGCCATACATGTTCGCAGCAGTAATCCTGCTTGCTGCGCTTGTGATGTCAACCTTATGGAATCGCAAATCGCAATTGAAGCTCAATGGACAAAGCAATGATTAATTGGGACAGTCTCATAGGTCAATATTAAATTTGAAGCCTCCGCATTGATAGGTACATGCACGAAGAAAGACGCTTTCATCCCCACATATTCAGTGGTTTTGGAAGCGTCTTTGCACATCTTATGGGACTGACTCATTTGATCCTATCCTTTTGAGACAACCCCATTCATTGTGTTATTTTTGCAATTTATATTGGGCTAGCTGATTCCCTTGGCTAATCGAGTACAGATATCCATTGCCTGCATAATGATACTTCTGTCTGTCTTGATCATTAGGATACTCATACATCGTTTGCAGGGTCTTGGCATTCAGCACCTTTTTCGCATTCTCTGTATGTATCTCGATTTGCTGATCTGGTGTTTCGTAAATAATGGCTATCGGGAGATCCACTTTCACTCCGGCTTTCGTGACAAGTCCTTGGGCATTGAACAAGCTCATTACCCCATCCGCGTACACAACATAGTTCTGACCGATGGATTGAACTCGTGCATTTCCTGGAATGCTGCGTCCCCATAATGTTTTCCCTTTAGCGTTCATCGCGATTAACTTATTTCCGCTCTTCGGCACATTCACACGAAGCAGAATATCGCCGTTGTTCATGACCCAAGTCGCCTCATTCACATAGGTAACCGCGCCGCTAGGGAGGTTATAAGTGAATAGCTTGTTTAATTTCGAACCATACACCGCTAAATTGGACTTGCCGATCTCTCCTATTTGGGACACAACATATTGACCGCCAATTACGGAATACATTTGTCCCAGTGATAGCTCAGCAAGTTTTTTGCCGTTTGCACTATAGGCATATGCACGAGGTTTGCTTTTCGCTGAAGGTGTAACCTTTCTATCCGGGTCGATTAATAGAATCGTACCATCATTCATCACGTGCACGTCTTCGGCATTTGGAACAGGGATGATCCAGTTGCTTTTGCCAGAGGCATTCACGGAGAATAATTTCGTTCCTTGACCATCTTTTACGAGGGCATACACCGAGCCTAACTTGCTATAAGCAATCTTCGTATTCCATGGATAAGGTGTTCCTTTTTGATAGAATGTGAAGGACCATTTCGGCTTGCCGCTGCTCTCATCTACGGCAGTGACAACACCTGCTTCCCATACTTTCGTTTGAGAGGCGATATAGGTATTCGATGCCAAATACACGGTCTTTGTGTTCGGAATATGATATGGCGCCTCAATAAATTGATTCATCTCGGACAAGTCTTTTTGCCAACTTGGCTTCGGCAGCGGTTTACTTGCACTACTAGCTGAGACACTAGTTACAGCACTCAAGCACAATACAACGGCCAACAAGGCACTACTCCATCTTTTGATCCTTTTGTTCGACAACATGATGTTTCACCACTCCTGTAATGTATGTAACTGAATGAATATATGAACATGTAATATAGTAACACGGACTCTACTATTTTTCAGAAAAAATGTTGTTTGTCATGGAAATGCCCGACTACTATTGGCAGTCAGGCTGTTTCTATCCTCATATTCCTCAATAAGCTTGGCAAGTGTCATCGCTGTGTTGTTGTCAGGAAGCGGCCGGTACAATGTCACCTTCAGATCGGGAGCATCATATACCTGAAACGTAATATGCTCCATCATCATTAGCCCTGCCTTTGGGTGGAGCAATGCTTTGGTACCAATTGGGGTGCCCATGATGTCATGGCGAGGCCACCATTGTTGGAACTCCATACTATGCTCGATTAATTCTTGGACAAGTTCCTTGTACCAATCCTCTCCTACGTAACATGTGCTGGTAGATCGGAATGAAGCAAGCAGCCGCTTCGCGTGACCCTCCCAATCGACCAGCAGCTCTCGGTAAGATGCTGATCGAAAACATCGCCATACCGCATTGCGCTCTTTCCCATTCATGGCGAAAAAATCACCAAATACCGCACATGCAGCGCGGTTCCAAGCCAACACATCCCATTTATGATCGGTTACGTATGCAGGACAATCCGCCCAATGCTCTAGAAAATGCTGCACAACAGTTTGAACATCCGCACGAATCGTTTCCGGCTTGTTTGCTGCCGGAGGCTGCTGAAGAGCAAGTAGAAACAGATGATTCTTCTCTTCCGCGCTTAATCGCATCACCCGAGCCAAGCTCTCTAATACGTCTTGAGAGACATTGATTTCTCTTCCCTGCTCCAGCCATGTATACCACGATAGGCCGATGGCAGCTATTTGTGCTAGCTCTTCCCTACGAAGCCCCTTCGCTTTGCGTCTCGTTCCGATCGGCAGACCATAATCGGCAGGCTGTAGGCGATTGCGCCGTGATTTGAGAAAGTCCCCTAATTCTTGGCGCCGCCCCCGGTCGTTCTTCTTATCCAAGCTATCTCAACTCCTATACCTATTACTCTCAATACTATGATTAACAGGAACCTATTTGGATTAGGAAAATACCCTTATTCTATCACTGCGGATAGAAGTAACTCAACTAAGAAGAACGGAGGTGATTGAAAAAATGAATCGTACTTTACCAGATGTGCATTATCCACAGCTAACAAGAGGATTATTGTTCTTAATGGCATTAACATGCGGCTTTACGGTCGCCAATGTGTATGTGAGCCAAACCTTGCTTGCCAGTATGGCCCAGACGTTCGGAGGGACGATTACTCAAATTGGCTGGGTTGCAACATTGGCGCAAGTAGGCTATGCACTGGGTAATCTGTTCTTAGTTCCGCTTGCTGATATGGTAGAGAGACGGCGTCTTATGCTTGTCCTTCTCGGGATCGTGAGTATCTCCTTAGCGGCAGCTGCGGTATCCCCGAATATGAACTGGTTAATAAGCATTCATTTGGTTATCGGAGTAACCACTGTTATCCCACAAGTTGTCGTTCCGATGGCGGCCTCTCTGGTCAAAGCGGAACAGCGAGGGAGAGTGCTCGGAAATGTGGCAATCGGGTTAGTGTGCGGAATATTGGGTGCCAGGTTCGTTAGTGGATGGATAGACGCTATCTATGGCTGGAGAGTCATGTACTGGATATCATTTGGCTGCATGATCGGTCTGATGATACTCGTTCGCAGCTTGTTCCCACGCAGTTATGGCCGAGCAGAGATGACATATCGAGCGTTAATCGCTTCTCTTCTTCCGTTGATTCGGAAGGAGCAAGTACTGCGCAAGACATGTATAAGTCAAGCATTCGTATTTGGATCATTTAGTGTGTTTTGGACAACGTTAGCCTTGCTGCTTGCCTCGCCCGCCTACTCCTTAGGTTCTGGTGCAGTAGGTATGGTCGGTCTGGTTGGGATTGGAGGCGCGTTCGCAACTCCCCTCGTCGGGAGAGTGATCGATCGCATGGGAGCTGTGTTTGCTGGAAGAGTATGTACGGCTGCTGCTCTGTTCTCTTACTTGCTGCTTCTGTTATGGGGAGAAAGTCTGCTGGTACTCGTGTTCGCCGCTTTCTTGCTAACGATTGGTACGCAAGCGAATCAGGTGGCTTGTCAGGCACGTCTTTTCGAACAGTCTTCCGAAGCTCGCAATCGTCTGAATGGACTATATATGGTTGCAACGTTTTTGGGAGGGGCTCTAGGCTCTTACTTGGGTTTGCTTGCATGGAGCCATTGGCAATGGGTAGGAGTCTGTGTCACAGGGTTATCCATGCTCCTCCTCTCTTCCATCGGTCTGATTGACAGAGGGAACTCATTTGGAACATCTAACGGTTGAGTATAAGAAAATGAATATATTGCAAAGGGGGAAATTTCATAATGTCACGCTGTGAAGACCACTATCAAAAAGGCTTGGACATCTTGGCACGTATCGACAAAGATCATGTTGAGGCCATTGTAAACAGCTTCAAGGATTCGCCTGCTCCGGACTTAGGGCGACTTGCAGTAGAATTTAATTATGGACAGATCTTTTCACGACCAGGGCTCGATTTGAAATCGCGACTGCTTGCTGCGGTGGCAGGTTTGACTGCAATAGGCAACACTACGCAGCTCAAATTTTATATCAATGGAGCGCTCAACGTTGGATGGACAGAGGAAGAGATCGTTGAAGTAATTATGCAGATGATTATTTATGCCGGATTTCCACATGCCCTGAACACGATCTTTAAGGTAGCAGCGGAAGTCTTTGAAGAGCGAAGAGCAGCTGCTAAGTAGGAATTGGTAGGAATTCAATACGAAATCTATATTCCCTGGGTTCTTGGCTTGTGATGGCAAGGTACTCAGGGATCATTAACATTCAAGGAATTATGTCAAAAAGCGGTTGACCCGATCTGCATACTTCGCCCGACTATCTTGGTATTCGGCATAAAGCCGGTTGTTCACAACTGTGCTGTTGCCGAAGAAGAAGCGTTCATAGACAGACTGCCTCCCGCCGAATGAGCTGACGCTCAGCTCCCATGCCAATCGCGCCAACTGCACGCTCTTCTTGGCATCCAGATCAATACCCTTCATGTAACGATCTAGCTGATCGCGAATATCGGTGTTGAAGTCCCTCTCTTGTGGAATCATAATTAAATTGCTGGCGCCGATCAATTGGATGATTTCAATGATACGAGGATACATCTTCTGATAATATACATTGGCGGCAATAAGCGGCTTGCGATTAGGAAGCATACTGCCCCATCTGTCCTTAGCTGCTCCCTTCTCGGCTGCAAGTTGGAATGCCTTGAGCGTCTCCACGGCTACAATAACTTCTGTAACCTTTTCAATAATATGTTCATGGTTATTAATCCCTGTGGCTTCGACCAGCATTTCGATCGTACCGAGCATGAACTCCGTTTTTGCAATGTTTTTGCAAATGATTTGAGTACCCGCATAAACGTGGAAATGACTTTCCGTCATGAGCCGAGACGCCATCCTCTCGTCCCCGCATACAAATACCCGATCCCATGGGACAGTAACATCATCGAACACGACAAGCGTATCCATCTCTTCAAATCGGGAACTAAGCGGGTAATCATAGGAAGAATCGCCTGCTGAGAAGCTTTCTCTGCATATAAAACGGATGCCCTCTAGGTTACTTGGAACCGCAAATACGAATGAATAAGGATTGTCTTCCGTTTCAGTCCAAGAGAAAGGAGTTGGATATACGAGTATTTCATCTGAGGTTGCTCCCTGTGTATCCAATAGAAACGCCCCGCGAACAACGATCCCATCCTTATTTTTATCCACGATACGGGCAGCTTCCGGTTCTTTGAAGGTACGGAGAAAGGTAGATATTCTAGCTGCCTTAGGCTGAATGAATACATGAGAGAGAGTGATATCGTTCTCGCGGCAATACTCATAATACCGTTTCAAGTTGGATGCATACGCAGGATATTCTTCTTCAAGTACCCCCGCAGCAGATGCATAGGCCATAATGGCTGTGTTCATATAATCGGGAGCACGACCGAGGAATCCGTGATGGACACTCGCCCATGTCTCCATCATGGTTCTCCGCTGTACGAGATCCTTCATCGTCCTCGGCTGCATGTAGGAAAGACCTACTGGATCGCCTGTTGAGGGGGAAGAATATACGAGGCGTCCCTTCAATTCCTCGGCAACCTGCATGTCATACATGTTCGCTTGTGTAGCCACAAGTCCCTTGAAGGCTTCGTGTTCGGAAATTTCCCCACTTACCCTCCTCCCTGCGATTCTAACATCGGGGAGATTGTTGTTAATCCGTTTTATATATTCCTTGCCGCTCTTCACGGGCATTGAATCCGCCTCCATCGCCGCTGCGTTGTTATGGATACATTATTCCATACAGGGCGAATTGGAAATGGGCGAACACCCGAAGCACAAGCCATATTGGCAAGTATCAATAACAATCCCAATTCAAATACCACTCATCGTCTGTCGTGGATCGGTATATATACATGTTCCGTTGTCACCGATCATGAACCGCGGCTTCTCTTCAGATGGAATCTGCATGACGAATTCAAATTCCTCCATGGATTCAGGACATTGGATATAAGCGGGATAACCGTGTCGTACCAGGTCATATATATGAACTTTTCAATGGAGGTTAATACTAATGTCCTGACATATTTACCCTTATATGTTAGTATAGTACAGAGAATAAGAATAACATATGATGAATCCCACATTACACATCTTACATACTTCTGCATTCGAACTAAGGAGTAAAGGGGCTGTGCATTCATGACACAAAAAGGGTATATTCCGGCTATGAAGTTCCATTGGTTAACCCCTATATATGATCCGGTGTTAAAATGGGGGATGAAAGAGAACAAGTTCAAGACCCATTTGGTTCAGCAAGGGAATGTGAAGCCAGCTCAACGTATTCTCGATTTGGCTTGTGGAACGGGCACATTGACGTTAATGTTGAAGCAAACGCAGGGGGAAGCTGAAATTGTAGGGCTTGATGCTGATCCAGAAATATTGGCGATTGCGAAGAATAAGGCAGTACAGAATAAGGTGGATATTGAGTTTCAGCAAGGAATGTCCACGGATCTCCCTTTTCCAGATGCCCATTTGGATCACGTTTTTTCAAGTCTTTTTTTCCACCATCTGACCCTCGATATGAAGCGTCGAACGATAGAAGAGCTGCATCGCACCTTGCGTCCTGGCGGGACGATTAACATCATTGATTTTGATAAACCGCAAAACAGTTTGATGCGTCTTGCCTTTTACCCGATTCAATGGCTGGATGGCTTCACAACGACCCGGGATCATGTCCACGGTATTCTTCCTGAATTGTACCAGGAATGTGGATTTGAGAATGTGGAGCAAACCGGTCAGTTTGCGACCATATTCGGTACGCTGCGCTCCTATCGTGCACAGAAGCCGTCAGTTTAATGGCCTCAACTTATTTCCACAACATGTATGAAAATTGATCTAATCTCCTCTATTGAAAAAGAAGTATTCATTCTATCACATTCCCATGTTAAATCGACTCCTTCGAATCAGAGGCTATGTACAAGGATGACCAATTGTTTGATTCTATTTCTTCTTACTTTACTATAAGGAGGCTTTCTATGAAAAAGATGATCGATAAGAGAGTATTCATGCTAGCAATTGTGATAGTAACCGTTCTTGTATCTCCTCTTACTGCCTTTGCTGCTTTAACTTCCCCATCGTTAACGGTTAGTTCTTCGAATGCAGCTTGTGCCTTGAGCTGGAATGCGATTAGTGGAGCTACAGGGTATGATATCTATCGCAACGGCAATTGGTATAAATGGACAAATACGTTGTCCTACTCTGATACGGGATTGACCAATGGATCAACCTATACGTATGCGGTTGCTGCGCAAAATGACAAGACTAGTCCGGTAGAGACATCCCCGCATAGCGCCAGCAAAGCTTGCACGCCAACCGCCTCAGGCGGCAGCACATTGCCAGCTCCTACTTTATCGGTAAGTGCATCGAATGGAACCTGCAGCTTAAGCTGGAATGCTATCAATGGCGCTACAGGCTACGACGTCTATCGCAACGGCGATTGGTATAAATGGATCAGCGCTTTGTCCTTTTCCGATACAGGGTTGACGAACGGAACAACCTATACGTATACGGTTGCCGCGCAAAATGACACGACAACTCCCGTTACTTCTTCCCCGCAAAGCTCCAGTAAAACTTGCAAGCCTGTTTCTGGAGGTACTGGTGGCGGCTTTGTCGTTACCGAGGCTCAATTCAATCAAATGTTCCCTAACCGCAATCCATTCTATACTTATTCTGGTTTAGTATCCGCTCTGTCCTCCTACCCTGCCTTTGCCAATACAGGAAGCGACGCACTCAAAAAACAAGAGGCAGCAGCTTTTCTAGGAAATGTAGCCCAAGAAACGGGACATTTAAAATACATCGTTGAGTTGGATACGGCAAATTATCCGTTTTATTGCAATAACAATAATGTTCAGTATCCATGTGCTCCTGGAAAGCAGTACTATGGAAGAGGCCCGCTCCAAATAAGCTGGAACTACAACTATGGTGCTGCTGGCGCTGCATTGGGACTTCCGCTTCTGACCAATCCAGATTTGGTCGCGCAGGATTCCTCGGTAGCATGGAAAACAGCCTTGTGGTTCTGGAACACACAGAACGGAGCAGGGACTATGACTCCGCATAATGCAATTGTCAACGGAGCAGGCTACGGGGAGACCATTCGTTCCATTAACGGGACACAGGAATGTAACGGCTCAAATCCAGCGGCGGTTGAAAATCGGGTCAACTTCTTTACGATCTTCGCTAATTTGCTCGGTATCTCAACGGGAAACAATCTCAGGTGTTAGATTTGGAACTGATGTGCATAACAAACTTTTCTTCAAACAGGTACGGAACGGCCATATTAAATGAACTTAGTCAGTCTGTGTTCATGTACAAAAAAACGACTCCGTGGTAACAGAGTCGTTTTTTTTACATATTCAATTAAAATACTTTTGTCGTCCAAGATTCACAGTTCCATGTCTCTGTCACGATATCGCGATAGAATTCAGGTTCGTGGGAAATAAGCAGAACGCTGCCTTTGTACGCTTTAAGGGCACGCTTCAACTCTTCCTTCGCATCGACATCCAAGTGGTTCGTCGGCTCATCGAGTACGAGCAAGTTTGTCTCCACGTTAATGAGCTTGCACAAGCGAACTTTCGCCTTTTCCCCACCACTTAGCACCGCAATTTTACTTTCGATATGCTTCGTTGTCAGTCCGCATTTCGCCAGTGCTGCACGAACTTCGAATTGTGTAAAGGAAGGGAACTCTTTCCAGATCTCTTCGATACATGTATTGTAATTCGCGTCTTTGACTTCCTGTTCGAAGTACCCGATGTCCAGGTTGTCACCTTTCTCTACAGAGCCCGAGATTGCAGGAATTTCGCCCAAGATGCTGCGAAGCAATGTCGTCTTACCGATACCGTTCGCACCGACGAAGGCGATCTTTTGGCCGCGCTCCATACGGAGGTTCAATGGACGGGACAATGGCTCATTGTAACCAATAACCAAGTCTTTTGTCTCGAATACAAGCTTGCTGGAAGCGCGGGAATCCTTGAAGTTGAACTGCGGCTTCGGCTTCTCCTTCGCTAGTTCAATCACTTCCATCTTGTCGAGCTTCTTCTGACGGGACATCGCCATGTTGCGTGTCGCGACGCTTGCTTTATTGCGTGCAACGAAGTCTTTCAGGTCAGCAATTTCCTGCTGTTGGCGCTTATAGGCAGATTCCAGCTGCTGCTTCTTCATTTCATAGACTTCCTGGAACTTGTCATAGTCGCCCACGTAGCGGTTAAGCTCCTGGTTCTCCATATGGTAGATCAGGTTAATAACGCTATTCAAGAACGGAATATCGTGCGAGATGAGAATGAACGCATTCTCGTACGCTAGCAGATAACGCTTCAGCCATTCGATATGCTGTTCATCCAAATAGTTCGTAGGCTCGTCCAAGAGCAGGATGTCTGGCTTCTCAAGCAATAGCTTTGCGAGCAGCACCTTTGTACGCTGACCGCCACTCAAGTCATGTACGTCTTTGTCCAGGCCAATATCAACCAAGCCAAGTCCTCGAGCAGTCTCCTCGACCTTCGCATCGATCAAGTAGAAGTCTTGATTCGTAAGTGTGTCTTGAATCGTACCGACTTCCTCTAGAAGCTTCTCCAGTTCCTCCGGCGTTACGTCACCCATTTTGCCATACATGTCGTTCATTTCTTGTTCCATATCAAATAAATATTGGAACGCGCTTCTCAATACATCACGAATTGTCAAACCTTTGCTAAGTACGGCATGCTGATCGAGGTAGCCGACGCGCACGCGCTTGGACCATTCAACCTTGCCTTCATCCGGCTGTAGTTTGCCAGTAATAATATTCATAAAAGTGGACTTGCCTTCTCCATTGGCGCCAATCAGTCCAATGTGCTCGCCCTTGAGCAGGCGGAAGGATACGTCCTTGAAGATCGCACGGTCTCCAAAGCCGTGGCTGAGTCGTTCTACGTTTAATATGCTCATTCATGACACCTTTTCTTATAGTCTTTGTACTCGATATATTATAAACGTTATCGAGCTTAAAAGTAAGCGTAAAATAGGTTTCTTCAATTTTAAAGAATGTATTGTGCCTTTTTGCCGATATTTGCATGAAATTGATTGTTGCTAGCGTATATTGTATAAGCATGTTTGTTCATTTGACAACAGTTCGTCTTCTCCTATAAAATGAATGATAGTCAGTCATTTGTGATCGAGTTAGAGGAGGTCATACTCATCGAAGACAAAAAGGAACGTATTGTTCGTGCGGCTATCGAAGTATTGTGCAGCAAAGGCATCGAAAAGACGAAGGTATCTGATATCGTGAAGGGAGCCGGGATTGCACAGGGCACATTTTATCTTTACTTCCCTTCTAAGCTGGCTGTCATGCCTTCTATTGCAGAAGTCATGGTGCAGAAGATTATAGAAGCGCTCCAGAGCTCAGTAGATCAGGATGCCCCATTTCGGGATCAGATCAAGTCCTTTATTGCAACGGTATTCCAGCTTCATCATGATGGCCGAGAGCAACTAGCGCTGCTGTATGCAGGATTAGCCTCCAGTGAGCATCTTAAGGAATGGGAATCCATTTATAAGCCTTATTATGACTGGGTTACTGCACTGCTCGATAGGGCTCAAGCTAACGGATCAATCCGGAAATCGCTCAACACTGCTAGAACGGCGCGAATTGTGATTGGGGCCATTGAATCCGCAGCTGAGCAAGTGTATCTGTTCGATCAAGCGGATGAATCAGAAATACAAGCGCAAGCGGAGGAAGTATACGCCTTCGTCACTCACGCACTAGGGATTCAGGTCCTGTAGCACAAGGGCCTATCTTTTTGTCTACAAAATGACTGAATGTCATTCATATTAAGAGAGGTGTTATCATGAATCGTTCATGGATGTATGTGATGCTCACTTGCCTGTTCGAGCTGCTGTGGGTATGCGGTTTTAATATGGCCTCATCGTGGTGGCATTGGGCCATTATTCTCGGAATTATTGCTGTTGATTTTCATTTCTTGGCTAAGGCTTGTGAGAAGCTACCTACCGGTACCGTATATGCGATCTTCGCAGGTGCAGGGACAGTCGGTACGGCACTGATGGATGTATTGTTCTTCGGCGGGAGTCTTAGCATCGGCAAAATTGGTTTTATGATTGTGCTTGTTGCAGGCGTAATTGGACTTAAATTGGCAGATCAAGCTGCCACGGATCATAAACAGAAAGGAGTTGCATAACGATGGGATGGCTGTTTGTTTTCCTAGCGGCAATGTGTGAAATGGTCGGTGTAGTCGGGCTTAAGAAGTATTCCCAGCATAAAACGCTGCAAAATGGAGTGATCTTCTTGGGTGGATTCGGAGCTTCCTTCGCCCTACTCTATACTTCATTCCTATATCTTCAGGTTAGTGTCAGCTATGCAGTATGGGTCGGCATTGGTACTGCTGGAGCCGTGCTTCTCAATATGATTTTCTTCGGTGAAAGCAAAAGCCCAGCACGTATCGTGAGCCTCATCGCCATTATTATTGGGGTTACGGGTCTGAAAGCTTTGTCCTGATGAGCTATGCGTGCTTTCTATGCACGCTGTGCTTCGCAGGAATGCTGAACGCATAACTGAGGACACAGCTGAAAAGATAACAGCCGCCAAATTGAACTTGGCGGCTTATTTAAATGCTTAACTACGTTTACATTAAATGCAATTTGCGATCCGAGAGATGGAAGTGTACATCTGCGGCATGCTCCACGAACTTCTTGTCATGAGACACGAAGATGATCGTTCCCTCATATGCGGCAATGAACCGCTCCAATGCTTCTATAGCATGAATATCTAAAAAGTTGGTCGGCTCGTCCAACAATAGTATGTTATATTCCCCTAGGAATAGCTGGCACAGCTGGAGACGAATCGCTTCCCCACCGCTTAAGGATCGGACACTCTTCTGAATGTCAGTCCCGACGAACTGCATAGCATGCAGCACACCTCGCAAAAAACCTTCCTCATAGTCGGAACGATTTTTGACGAATTGCAGCACGGACTCATTGCTTGTATATTGATAACTCATTTGACAGAACCAGCCTATTTTCGCTTTTGGGGAAATGGTTAAGCCTGCCCCCGCATTTGCTATTTGTGCTAACAGAGAGCTTTTTCCGCTTCCATTTGCACCCGTAATCGCTATTTTCTTCCCCAGAGGGAGCTGGAAATTTACATCTTTAAGTAATACAGTGTCACCCAATTGGAGCGTGAGTCTGTCTGCCATAATGGGAAACTTATTGTGCAATTCTGCTGTTTTCGCTTGGCGAAACACGATCTGTCTCTCTTCCTGCACGGCCTCTATTTCTTGAAGCTTTTCCATACGATGTTCAATAGCGCGAGCGGCACGATGGACTGCTTTTTGACTGGTGCCTTTCGATTTGGTTTCGAACATGCGGTTTGCCAATGCCTTCGACTCTCTCTTAGACATACTGCCTGCTTGCGCAATCTTTTCGGCTTTCTTCATTTTCTCTTGTGCAGCTTTTTCTAGGCGGTTTTTCTCCTTGATAAACTGCTCGTGTGCTTGCATCTGCTGTTCGCGCTCCAGGCGCTTCGCCTCGACGTAATCGCTGTAGTTCCCTGAATACACACGCACCTTGCCTTCATGCACTTCCCAAATCGTAGTGACGAGCTCATCCAGTACGGCACGATCATGACTGATCAGGACAAGCGCTCCGTAGTAATAGCGAAGCTCATCGAGCAGGAACGCAATGCCCGCTTGATCTAAATGGGTTGTTGGCTCATCGATGAGCAGTGCTTCATAATAATGAGTCAGCATGTGCGCTAGTTTCAGCCTTGTCTGCTCCCCGCCGCTTAAACCCTCAGTACGATTCGGAACCGCCAATCTGCCTAGTAACGCTGGATCTGCTTCAGCATCTGCAGGCGCCTCCATTTGCTCAAACAAGCCATACTCGACATGCCGCTTCACGTTCCCGCTCGTGGGTTGAACAGTACCTGCAATCAACCTCAGAAGCGTGCTCTTCCCTGCCCCGTTCTTGCCAACGATGCCAATGCGGTCAAACTGATGTACAGCTAACCGGGCAATCTTGAGTATCTCTTTATCTAAATACGTCATTTCGACGTTTTCGAGTTCAAAACAAATATGTTCCATCTATTTGCTACCTCCGAAATATCATCATTTCGTATCGATAGCCATAGGAATGGTTACGATACGAGCTTCTATCTGGTTAAGAAGAAGCCCGTATTAATAGAACAATAAAAACTGCATGTATCTTCCCTCCTGCCTCGCGTAAAAGCATGGGAGCCTATTTGACTCCATTCCAATCATATAGCAGTTGGTTCGCTGCATCAATCATTCTTACCAGGTACCTTGCTCGTTCATGATTGCCTCGGCAAAGGCTACCTTTTGGACAAGGGCAGTATATTCCTCAGGTGTCGAACCGTCTTCTACACACCAACACATTCCCATTGTCGTTTCTACATATAGGCATTTCCTTATGACATCGTTCGGAATCGCAAGCTTCTTCGTGAGAACACCTATGATTTCGTCTATTTTCTCATATAAGTTCTCCGTAATGCTTTCCTCGAACTCATTTAATATAAATCGAGGAATATCGAATACAGGATCGCCGATTACACCCTTCGGGTCGATGATCACGTATTCCCCATTGCTGCCGAGCAGCATATTATCATGATGAAGATCACCATGCAGCAGCAGATTTTGTGAATACGTTGAAGCTATGGTCAAGCATATTTCTCTTGCTCGTTGCATGTGTCTAGATAATTCAGGGCAATCTTGACGCTGACTCATGTAATCTGTTATCCGTTCTACCCAACCGATATAGGTTGGGAACTTTTCTCCTTCAACAGCCGCGATATGTATATTCGAATATAAGGAACAGAACACATCTAATCTTCGTTGTAACGAATGCTCGTCCCGCAAGGTAGTACCCGGCTGCAAACGTTCTAATAGTAAAACGCCATTTTTTATATCCGCCTCATATACCTTGCAGAATCGCTGCCCCTTATATTGTAGCAATGTCGTAACTTCCGTCCAAATCGTTTCCGATGGTTGTCCTATTTTAAGTATCGCATGCCCAAATTGTTCCGAGAAGCAAGTGAACACTACGTTTGCTGAGAAGGATGGAATCAGCTGCAATGAAGACAACGACCACTTCTCGGCATAATCATCGAGATGGCGCAGCATCTGTTCATAAAATGTATTTCCAAATCGATTCACGATAGTTTCGATTTGCTCCTGCGTAAATATGCTAGATTGGAACTCCATATCCATTCCCTCCATTGTTTAAATAGCTTTTTATCCATTTTCAAGTAAATAAAAAGCTGCCCCACTAATTCATTCAGGACAGCTTTGATTGCTTTGTTGTTACGCTTTTAATTGTTGCTAACGGTTGCGGCTGGTTCTATCTTCGTCTGATACAACTTTTTCGCAAGCAGTGTTTGCAGAATAACGAACACGCCGCCTACACACCAATACATCGGTATGACTGCGGGAGTGATCAGGGAAAACACGGTCATCATAATGGGAGATAAGTAACCCATAAATGCAAACTGCTTGCTCTGCATCGGATCCATGCCGATTTGTGTAGCCTTATATTGAAAGAAGTAGATGATCCCAACGAGCAGTGGGAGCACAATGTCTGGTCGTCCGAGTTGGAACCATAGGAACGAGTGTGCAGCTACTTCCGGTGTGAACTTAATGGCATAATACAATCCGGACAAGATAGGCAGCTGGATAAGCAGCGGCAAGCAGCCCATTGCCAGCGGATTCACCTGATGCTTCTGATACAATTGCATCATCTCTTGCTGCATCTTTGCTTTTGATTCCGCATCCTTCTTATCCTTATATGCGTCTTGAAGAAGCTTCAACTCTGGCTGCAAAACGTCCATCTTCTGTTTCATCTTCTGCTGATTGCGATACTGTCTCATCATGAGCGGCATCAGCGCTAATCGTACGAGCAGTGTGAGCAAAATCAATGCCAGACCATAGCTTCCACCGAAAAATGCCGCAAAATGTTGAATCAGATACACAAACGGATACACAATGTAATGATTAAAAAAGCCTGGGGTATTAGCATCAACGGTGGCATTAGCCCCGCTTACCCCGCATCCGCTTAACAGCACTAGAAGCACCAGTGCCCCGATTAGAATGAACTTTCGCTTGTAGGTGAATACATTGAACTGCTCCATAATCGTCCTCCTTGATTGGGTAACGTTCTAATTCCAATCAAGGAACGGCAGTCTCCTGAATCTCCATCCGGCGCTTCTTTTCGCTTCACGCTTCTGGTTAGCCAGTGATGTATCTCTGTCCGACCGACGATCCGTTCCTGATGAGGAACAATCGCGACTCGGCCTCTGTATGCAGGGACTAAGAAGCGATCGACTGCGACATACAGATGTGCAACGTAAGCATACGTCAGTGAGCATATTAGACCGATCGAGATCAAATACGGAATCAAATCAGAAGACATCAGATCCTGGAGTTCCAACAGCAATGCATTCACCTCCCTTTTTTGCAGTTAACAATAGTATCACATATCTCAAATGGTGAGACAAGTTTCATTTATAGGAAAAATCAAACAGTTGGATTCAAACCCGAAAACGAGTATGAATCTCAAAAACAGGCGGAATCATCTTCTTTTTATGATCGAATCATCATCGGTACATTTGCTTACCACCTGTTGAATTATAAAAAAAGCCCTGCTTAGAGCAGAGCTTTTGTACATGAAGTGCATATTGTGATTTGATGATCAGGTCATCAATCGCCATGTAACGCCGCCAAGATTTCTTAGAATGGAATACGTTCCGAATGAATCTTGTAACCATGCTCTTCAGCCCATGAGACGAGTCCATTCCAGAACTGTTCGCACGCATCAATAATTCGATCCGGTTCAGACAACTGACCAGACATGACCATATTGGCGACCGCGTCATAGCCATCTGGGCGCTCTGGCAGCTCTAATGATTCTGGAAGTACCCTAGCTCCTGTCGAATATAGCTTCCGATTGTAAAGACCGATTAACATGGCGCCGTATTTGGCAAAATGCATAGCTAAGTAAGGAAGATAGCTTTGTGTGCCGGTTCGATTTGCATTCCGGAGCTTTCCAATGAATTCATACATTTCTCCCACGAGCACTTCATGAATTGCATTCGAGAAATCCACACTTGAGGGTAATTGTGCCGCTTCCTTCAGCTTAGAAAAAAATCCATCTGGATCATAGAGGCTGAGCGGTGAGAAGAACGGCCCGTGTGTTAATGGCCAGTCCCCTTCCACTGTGGCGGCATCGTTCAGAACCACACTTGCACTTCGTACATTCACTTCGGCCTTCCAAGGCCCGGATGACCATTCGTAACTGAAGTCTATCTCTTCATCTGCGTTCTTCAGCACACAGAACATCTCAATGTCCGAATAAGGACCGTCCGTGCCTCGGGATACGGAGCCGTACACTCCGATTGCAATAATTTGCTCGCCATATACCTTCTGCAAGCGGTCGGCAAGTTCACAACAGGTTGCCAGTCTTTCTTGTCTTGAAATTTCAACTGGTCCATTCATGGTCATTTGTGTATCTCTCCCTTAGTTTGTGTAATTGGAATGAGTGGATACAGATTCATGAATGGAGGGCCACGGGCTTAACGAGGGACTTTCTTCGCGTGCATAGGAGCTCCTCCTCTTACTCTTATTGATTGTCATGAAATAAATGATCTTCCTCTATCTTATCAATCCGCCTGGAAAAATATAAGGACTCGACGTGACATAATTACCCTATACCTGATTAAATATTCGCTCTCCTGCTAGGAATGGCACACAATGATCTACACAAAGTTTAGGCATTTTCTCCCGCATCCAATTATGTACAGACTCATTCCCCATTTGAAACGCATAATATCCGATAATCGAAATCAGCATCATGCCTTCGATTAGAACAAGCTCGTCCACAGCAATGTTCGCAGTTCCGTAATATCCCTCTAGGAATATGTCTCTGTGTGCTGCGGGAGCCATCATCGCCCCCATGGCGATGTCTGTCCAATCGTATCCCGGGCCAAAGAATCCGAAGTCAATGAAGCTTAATTGTCCTTCAGGAGAGATAATCATATTACCAAAACCTAAATCACCGTGAATAAGTCCCCATCTATCCGTATCGGTTCCGATTTGCTCAAGTTTATCGTTGATAAGATGGATGCATTTCTCGATAATCACGACATCAGAAGACGCAAATAAACCGAGTTCCAACCCTGTATGTATGGTTCGAATCAAGCCTACATTATACGCAATCCCTTGCTCGGGTCTATTCTTAACGTGAACTTGCGGATACTGACGGTAAAATTCATGCAGTTCAGCAACTTGGGAACCGAGCAGTTTGACCAATTCTGGCTTCTGAACGTCTTCTTTCTGAAGATCCCTGCCTTCCAGCCATGTTAGAACCGAACAGTTCAATCGCTGCCCTTCATGTTCGATGACGGTAATCAATTCCCCATCTCGATTGCGCAGCGGCGATTGCACCAGCAGGCTGCTCTCCTTCGCCAAGGCTTCCAGCATGAGCAGTTCACCTAGCAAACCTTCATAAGTATGTTGCAAGCCTGTCATACTTTCTTTAAACGGCTGATGAATACGTAGGACATAAGTTCTGCCGTCAGCGTCGCTCACTTTATATGTCCGATTCTCATTATGCCTCAGGAAAGTGATTTCAGGCTTATGGAAGCGAAAACAGTGTAGAATGTGATGAAATTGTTCATCTGTCATCTTCAATTTCCTCTCATCGATGAATATGTAGACATGTCCAAAATACTATATAGCCAGTCTACTTCCTAATGTTGGGATTGTCTACAACACTATGAATATCCAAAGATGTTTATAGCACGGTTATCATTATTATTGCTCGCTTAAACTAGATAAATTGCTCCCCTTCTCACCTTTTCATAAAGGAGGATCGGGCAAGCGCCCTCAGCTCCATGTTACGTGTCACATGCTGAAGACGTTTGCCCATATCGACGTGTATGCATGAGGGGGCTAAGCGATTAACAGATTATCCAGAAACAGCATGCTGCATTGCTCCATACGAGCATACTTTATGCAGCTAGTAATGCTTCGAAATGGTGGAACATCTGCTTATAATCCCGCTGCTTCTGTTTATAACGCATCTGATTCGACCTAGAGTACATATTTAATACAGGAACGAGATCCTGTTCTCCCTGCACAAGTCTCAATACCTCATTGACTTCTCCATTGACAAATGCAATAGCGAGTGCCCGTATGTGGCTTTGAGCTTCCACATTGTCTGGCAGGGCCGCTTCTTCCATGTATTCATCTTCCTTCACATCAAGCAGCACCTTCCGTGCTCGATGATATGCAGCCTTCACCGCCCCTTCCGTTGTCTTCAGCTTATTTGCAGTGTCAGCAACAGAATACCCGAGTACGCTGCGCATAAGGAGGACGGTTCTTTGCAGAGGAGACAAGTGTGTCATCATATATTGGAAGGCGGCTTCGATGTCAATTGTACTATTCTCTTGTATAGGATCATTGTGTTCTTCAGATTGAAGCTGCTGCTTTACCAGAATTTGATCCAATCGATGTCTTCGGCGTACTTGGTCAATCCAAGCATTCTTGGCTGTACGCAGCAGCAGCGCTTCAGGGTTGTTGTGTTCTATCTCCTTGTTACGGGCTAGAATCTTGACCCACGTATCCTGTACGAGATCCTCAGAATCCCATTTGGAATGTGTGAGAGAGAGGCAATATCTGTTCAGTACGTCGTTCAACTGCTTCAGATTAGGTTGTTCGACGCTCTGCACTTGATCTAGATTGGTCATCCTTCACAGTCAACTCCTTCATTCGCTCGTTCTCGCTTTCACTTCATCAGCCTTCTTCATGCCTAACATGAATCATTCATGCGGCAATTATGGTTTATCTTCTTATCAGTAAACGAATGAAGCATGCATTGCGTTACGCAACCTTGTGAAAAAAACTTTTGTCCTCTGAACCGTATCTTCTGCTGCGATCCATTCGTTTTCTGGATATTCCACAGTGGAAAAACAGAGGAGGTATTACCATGTCCAACTATATCCCATATGTTGTTGAGCAAACGAGTCGAGGCGAACGCTCCTACGACATCTATTCCCGATTGTTGAAGGATCGAATTGTTTTTGTCGGTTCTGAAATTAATGATAGTCTGGCCAATAGTGTTGTTGCGCAGCTCCTTCTTCTTGCAGCGGAGGATTCAGACAAAGACATTTATATGTACATCAATAGTCCAGGAGGCTCGGTCACTGCAGGATTTGGCATCTATGACACAATGCAATACATTAAGCCGCAGGTTCATACCATCTGTACAGGATTAGCCGCCTCCTATGGCTCGATTCTGCTGTTAGCAGGAGCCAAGGGCAAGCGCTTTGCACTACCCAATAGCGAAATCATGATTCACCAACCCCATGGAGGCGCTCAAGGACAGGCAAGCGACATTGCCATCAGCGCCAAACGCATTCTCAAGATGCGCGAGAGACTTGTGCAATTAATGGCTGGCCATACTGGTCAGCCCGCCGAACGAATTGAGAAAGACATGGATCGCGACTACTTTATGACTGCAGAAGAAGCGCTGGAATATGGGATTATTGACAAGATACTCAAGTAGTACGTGACATGAGCGATCAAGCTGCTATCCAAGTGCATTAGTCAGCTTGATCGCTTAAGATCTGCTTTCTTTATTAAATCTAGCCAATCGGCATGCTTGTAATTCCTCCAATTGCACTTTATCAATAATTTCCTTAGCAGCGAGTCAGCTGATAAGCGAAGCTAATATGATGGCGGAATGCATGACGGCAAGATACAACCCCTTCTTAGATTCGTGATATCCGATTATCGGATACCCATCCCCGGGCAGGCCTCATGCCAACCTCGATGCTTCTTAGATGAAGCTCTTCCCCACCTTTTATCGTGTGGCGATGCGTCTCATAAGCGCGATGGACAAGTTTCGTTGGAAATGAATTCCTATGAACTTATTATAGGAATCATGCATGTAAGCAGTCAACGGATGGACTACGAGGCGAATCGAATGATGAAACTTGACCTAGTCTTACAAATTCGTAATGATATTGAAAGCTTGATCGATAGGTAGATCCAGGGTCTTATTGTATGATTTATGTATAAGAACAAGACATGAACAATTACTACTAGAGGTGAACATAAATGAAAGAAAACAAAGTTATATCTGCATTTTCGTACTGGAGCGTTCTTTTTGCGCCTATCTTATTCCCTGTTTTAGCCTGGATTGTTGGAGATTCGGTAACAAGAAGCCATGCCAAACGTGCGCTATGGACTCACCTTATTCCAAGTATCGCGGTCATTATTGCGGTAATGTTGTTTGGCTTAATTGGGGTTAGTGTACGCGACATTGGCGTCGCATGGGGAATCGGTGCAATTATCGCATTTTGTGTATGCGGAGCGATAAGCGTGTACTACTTTGTATGGAATATTATCAAAGGGATTCAGGTTATCAATTCTTAATTCATTACAATCTGATTCTTCTTCCCTGTATGACTTGAAATTATATACGCCACACAAAGGTACCTCTTTCGAAATGGATTAGAGGTACTTTTTGTGGCGTATCCTATTTATATTCAAATTATAGCATTTTCCTTAATTCTCTACAGATTTCCCCGACATTCATATTGGAATGAAGGCTCAGTCTGTATGAAATAACCATTTCTAACCCTAGCGACCCAGTTCTGGAACAACTCTTTCCATTCTACTGTTCCGAAGAAATCATTGAGCGGCTTCGTCGAATCCCATTCAATGATAAATATTTCTTTCGAGTTGTCGCAGTGGTCATCTTCAAACCCATGATTGCACAAAATTACCCCCCCTATCATTACAATTATATGAAATGATAATGAAAGATGACGCGGTCAACCAGCTAGAAATAGAGGTGAAATACGCCTGTTTTGTATGTGCTGTCCAGGTTCAAGACATAATTTCATTATTCTTTTTTCAAAATTATTAAGCAATAAGCCGTTATTTTCCGATAGATAACATGAAAGCAAATTACTTATTACATGCAAAATGATGGAGGGTTACATAGATGCGTATTGAATCTTATTATCGAATTCCGCCTACCGCGAAGCGATCCAAAGCACAATCTGAGCCGTTATTTGCGGACACAATGAAGGAAATTCAAAAGCAGGAATCAGATGAAAAAGAGAACAAAAAAGGAAAACTCGTAACGGCCCGTGAAGACGGCTATATTCGGCAATATCTCGTCAGACCAGACGGCAGCAAAGTATTGTTAGGCGAAACAAAACAGACTTTTGGTGAATTCATTGGCAATGCTGAGTCGTCCGTAGCTCAACAGCCGGTTAACAATCTATCCAGCAATTCCAGTCAAAATACGCAAGATATGATGGCATTATTGAATTTCTATGCTGGAGCAGTAATTACGTCACCAGTGAATCAACAGCAGCTATATGCTTTGAAGGATTAGAAGTGAATTCACAAACGAACAGAGGGATACTCACTCCCTCTGTTCAACTACTTCCCCATTTTCCATATGGAACTACAATTTATGGTTTCATCACTCATTTCCACTTTACCCTATAATGCTTTCCATTCCTGTTGTTTTCTCTTCCTCTTATTACAAACAATTGATCTGCTAGGAACAGGCTACCGGGTTGACGGGAATAATGGCGCCCTATACAATGTAGAGAATTACAACCGTATACTTCTTCGTATAACTTTGGAAATATGGTCCAATCGTCTCTACCGAGCTGCCGTAAACAGTTTGACTACGAGGAAAAGAATGCTTGCTATGTGGGATCGGATTGAGCGCTAACTCTTCTATCTATCATGGACAGGCTGTTCTTGCTCCTTACCGTCAAACTTTAGTTATCAGAACTAAAGTTTTTTGTATTTATATGGGTGCTTTATCCCCACACTATTCATACAACGAGAAAAGGAATGTGATTTCGAATGAATTGGAGCAAGCAGCATTGGAACAATCGAATTGCCGCGGCGGGCAGAATGAAGCCTGCTGATCTTGTCATCACGAACGGAAAGATCGTTGACGTCTTCAATCTAGAAATTATGGAAGGTGATGTCGCGATTGTAGATGGCATTATCATAGGAATTGGCGGCAGCTATGAAGGAGATCGCGTCATCGATGCGAAAGGCCGCTATATTGCACCCTCTTTCATCGATACGCACGTTCACATTGAATCTGCTATGGTTACGCCATCCGAATTCGCTCGTGTTGTACTTCCGCATGGAGTAACGACGGTCATTACAGATCCCCACGAGATTGCAAATGTTGCGGGAGCGGATGGCATTCAATATATGCTCGATGCCTCTGAAAATCTGCCGCTGGACGTCTTTGTCATGCTCCCATCGTGTGTCCCTTGTACGCCATTCGAGCATGCCGGAGCGAAGCTGGATGCTGCCAGTCTGGAACCCTTCTACACTCACCCACGCGTCCTAGGATTGGCGGAAGTGATGGATTACCCTTCTGTACGCCGTGGTGATGCGGATATGGTGGACAAGTTGTTATCATCGCATCGGCACGGCAAGCTGATTGACGGCCATGGTGCTGGATTAGATGAAGAAGCTATCAATGTGTACCGAGCTGTAGGCATTCGCAATGACCATGAATGTGTGACAGCTGAGGAAGCAAAGGCAAGACTGCGCAGAGGCATGTATGTCATGCTGCGGGAGGGATCGGTTGCGAAGGATGTTGAGGCCCTCATCCCGGCTGTTACGGCGAGCAATGCCCGTCGCTGTGTGTTCTGTACCGACGATAAGCACTTGGATGAGCTGCTCCATGAGGGCAGCGTTGATCATAATGCACGCCTTGCTATTCGATACGGTCTTGATCCGCTGCAAGCGATTCAGATGGCTTCTCTGAATGCAGCTGAATGCTTCGGCTTGCATGCGAAGGGTGCGATCGCCCCAGGGTACGAGGCAGATCTGTTATTGTTGGATGACCTGCAGGAACTGACGATTGCTCAGGTGTACAAAGGCGGAAGCTTAGTCGGCGAGAATGGCCAGTATACAGGGCCGAAGATCCAAGCAGCTGATATCCCTGCCCCTTTATTGAAGACCGTACATCTGTCTGAAATTACGGAGCATGATCTGCAAATTGAACTGGGTGAAACAGAACGACACTGCCACATTATCGGCATTAATCCGAATAGTCTAATCACGACACATCTTATTGAGGAAGTAGACTTAGCGAATGGGTACTTCTGCCCTTCTACCAAGAAGGATCAATTGAAGATCGCTGTGTTCGAGCGACATCACCATACTGGCTGTGTTGGACTAGGCATTGTGAAGGGATTTGGCATACAATCCGGAGCGATTGCCTCTACCGTAGCACATGATTCGCACAATTTAGTTGTAGCCGGAAGCAACGATCAGGATATGCTGACAGCTGTTCAGGCGCTGCGTGACTTAGAGGGCGGCTTGGTTGTAGTAAGCCAGGGCGAAGTCCTCGCTTCGATCGAGCTTCCGCTGGCAGGATTGATGGCGAAGGGCAAATACACGGAGGTACTTGATCGTATGGAACGTCTCAATGATGCATTGGCACACATTGGCGCTTCACAGGAGTTCAATCCTTTTGTCACCTTGTCATTCCTCTGCTTGCCGGTAATTCCGGAACTGAAGCTGACCGATATGGGCTTGTTCGATTTTGCTAGCTTTACGCATATTCCAGTGTCCGCTCATTCATAAATCAATCTGATATCACCCTCACGTTTTCGACCTGCAAATAAAAGAATGGATGCTGCTCAATCACATAAGGAGGAGCAATATGTTGCGAAGAAAGTTAATCGCTGAAATCGCGGATCGAATCGTAGATTTGAGATTAGACCATCCGATTCGTGTGGGGATTAGTGGAATCACTGCATCTAGGAAGACAACACTTGCAAATGAGCTAGCTGAGGAACTTCAATGTAGGCAGAGGCGCGTGATTACGCGGATATCATTGTGGACAATAACGATACTAGCAATCCTTACGTGGTTGCATGAACCGAAGAGGGCAGCTCTCGTGTGTAGAATGAGGCCGCCCTCTTCGATTTATTTATGAAGCTCGTAATAGATCTCTTCTGCCTGTTGGAAATCAACATTATTTTTATCTAAATCGGCATATTTATGAGCGATCACGAACCCGCATTGCTCAACGATGCTGTCGAATTCATTCGGTTGATACAGTCTTAAATGAAAATCCTCGTATTCGGTACGCACATGTTTATTATCGATATACAACTCGTAGGAAATCATCGAGTACAAAATTTGTTGATCCGTATCGTAAGCATGCTTGCTTCGTAGGGCTACTTCTACGGAGTCCTTACCTACCCTCCTGCCTTCCTCGAACGCTGCCAATTCGAATTGCTGTTGATTAATGCTAGTTTGTCCAAATCCACGATAAGAAAGGTCGGATTCAACACTTAACACGATGCGACCTGTCGGAGTTAGACAATTCTTCATAACTTGGAGAGCCTTGATTACCTCGTCCCGTTCCGTTAATAAGGAAAATGATCCGGCTGCAATAAAGATTAAATCATACTTCGCAATCGACGTATCAAAGTTGTTGAAATCACATATATCAATACGTGTACTGAAGCCTAATGATGTGAGCTTCTCTATACATCTATGTATCATAGCCGCAGACAAATCGAATCCATCGATCTGATAACCTTGTTCAAGAAATGGGACTAGAAAACGGCCTGACCCGCACATAGGCTCTAATATTCTCATAGTCTTATCGGCATAAGACATCCAGAAGTCCATTTGTTCCTTCGGTGCCTCTGGCTTATCCAAATCGTAAAATAAGGAGCATAACTCTCCATAATATTGCTTCTCCATACTCTATTCCCCCTGAGCAGTTGATTTTTGGACTGGGACATAAATATCCATGACGACATTGCGATGTCCGTGGCAGCGTTCATCATAAAATTCAAAATCGAGCTTGGATTCATCGTATACATATTCACTGTTCGGGAACCATTCTTCGAAAATATAGGTCCAGGTTGCTTGAACGGCCGCAGCTAGTGGATCTGCTTCATAGGCTGCCTCGCTCCTGAAGTAATCGACTGGCGGTGTTGTGAAGATGGCATAATGTGCCTCAGGAACTTCGACAGTTATCATGTCGGGTGTAACCTTGCTATAATCATCAACGATGACGCCAAATAAATAGACAATATTTCCTTCCTCTGATGCAGGGATACAGATTCCTACCTCGCCGTGCTCCGGCGGAGTTAATTGCGCATACATCTTACTTTCCAAATTGTCTCCGATATACGTATCCCAATAGGCTGCTATGTCTTTCGTATACCCGTTCGCCAGATTCGTGTAAATGCCATAGCCAGCTACTTTGAATCCAGACTTCGTTACAAATGTAGGCTGCATTCTGTCTCCCTCCAAATGAATGAATAGATTGCTTGAATGCCATGCTTTGAACTTCGCGAGATAAACTGTTGGGCTGTATCCGAATTCTTTGCGAAAGGCTTTGGAAAACCCGCTTGCTGTTTCGAAGCTGTACTCTAGAGCTATATCAATAATTTTACGGTTCGTGAGCAGCGCTCTCCTTGCCTGAATCAATCTTTTCTTACGCACAAAATCCATCAGAGGCATACCTTGGTGGACGCTGAATACTCTGCAAAAATGATATACCGAGTATCCGATATGCTCTGCAATTTCAATGGCAGTAAGCTCTCTGGTTAGATTTGTTTCGATATACTCGATACTGCGCTGAATATCGTCATTGTAATCCAATGCAAAATCTGTCCTTTCCTCTAGCAGTGGTTCGTTGGTACCTTTATTGTATCTGTTCTGTGGGATAGATGCTGTTCCATTCTTGCTAAAGGCTTGTATGTTTGCAAAAAAAGAAATGTCCTCAAGCTTGCGTATCATTGATACGACAAAACCTGAAGACATGTGAACGTCGAATTACAGTCAAGCGAACCGTGATGAAGAACCTAAAACAATACAGGCAAGCTCGCAAGTGAACGCATTGAGTCCTTGTTATAGGTCAGATGCTCGGGATCAATTGCCAGGCGCAGATTAGGCAGTCGTCGCAGCAGTGTGCGGAAAGCAACCTGACCTTCCAATCGGGCCAATGGGGCGCCTAAGCAGTGATGAATTCCCTTGCCAAAGGTTAAGTGCTCATTCTCTTCACGCGTAATGTTCAGAGTACCGGGATTCGCAAACTTATGCGGATCGAAATTGGCTCCGTTCAACGTTATCACTATCATTTCGCCTTTGCGGATCGTCTGGCCGTGAAGCACTATATCTTCGCCCGCAATGCGGTTGCCAAGCAAGACAGGACCGGCATAACGCAATAATTCCTCCACTGCAGAAGGCACCAAAGAGGAATCGTTCTGGAGCAGACGCATCTGATCAGGGTGCTGAAGCAGAGCCAGCGTGCCATTCGCAATCAGATTGAATGTCGTTTCATGTCCGGCGGAGATAAGCAGCCATATGGTCGATAGGAGCTCATTCTCGCTTAATTGGTCGCCTTCGTCATAGGTCTGAACGAGACTGCTGATTACATCGTTCCCAGGATTTTTGCGTTTCTCGACTAGAAGTAATTGAATATATTGAATAAATTCATTCAGTGTGGCAACAACCGCCTCACTTTCCTTCGGATCCAGTGAGGCTTGCCCAAGTGTACGCGTCCATTCTCGGAATTGGCTTCGCTCAGCGACGGGAATGCCAAGCATTTCCGAAATGACGGTGATAGGAAGCGGATAGGCAAAATCCGATACAAGATCCATCTTTCCCTGCTCCTGCACAGCATCCAGCAATTCATCGGCAATCTGCTGAATACGGGGATGTAGCTCCTCAATCATGTTGGGGGTGAAGGCTCTGGATACCAGCCTGCGCAGCCTGGTGTGATCAGGCGGATCAACAGTGAGCATATTCGGCATGTTGATCACCCATTCCATCAAGGCATTCACGGATGCGTTCTCCTCTATGGGTTGTTCCCTTGGTGTCAGCTTGCGGATGTCTTTGATGAAGCGCGGGTCTTTCAATATTGCAACAACATCATCGTGGCGAAATGCGAGCCATGCTTCCCCCATGCCAAAAAAATTATCAAGGCGGTACAGCGGTTCCTGCTGCTCATAAAATTTCGCATAAAATGAGACGACATCGTGCATTGGTTCCGTAGAGATAAAGTCGTCACTCGTTAATCTCTTCATATTTTTGCTCCTTTTCACATTCGCCGTTTCCATAATCATTGGGTCATGCATTCGTGTCAGTCGTGTCCGATGCAATTCCTTGACGGATCATGCAGCAGAAGCTTTTCATCTCATCAAGCAAGACATTAAGGCATTCTTCTTCAATGTTATCAATATCCTTGAGCTCCTCAATAAACTTCCTTTGGAAATGCTCTAGCGTAATCTTGATTAGTTCAAAAGCTTGCTTGCGCGGAACGCCTTCTCGCAGCTGAACTTTTTCAAATAATCGTTCCCACTCTTGATACCTGATGGCAATTGCGTGCCCATACTTCAGCTCAATGTCTTCTTTCAGTTCATCAGGCGTTAAATAGAAAGCTTCGTACACCAATTTGTACTCATTGGCATGTTTGCGAAAGTAATTGAGTTTTAAGCGGCTGATCGTATCTATAGCCTCAAAAAAATCCTTATTATCGAATATGCAATCCGCTTGAATTTCGCCGAATAGCTTTTCAAAGCAATGATCCAGCAAGCTGAAATACAGCTTTTTCTTGCTAGTAAAGTGATGAAATATTAAAGCCTTCGATGTGCCGGCAGCTTCAGCCAGCATCCCGGTCGAAGTGTTTTTATAACCATTGCTCGCAAATACGGATATGCAGGCCCTCAACACTTTTTCTCTTTCGTAGAGCCTTACAGGCAAAGCTTCTCCTCCTTCACTTTTTACTAACCTTTCGGTCAGTATCGATCATATGATGAAACGATCCAAATATGCCGCCCTCATCCTTTTTCATTATGAAATTAATCTCAAGACAAAAAGAGTTCAAGCCAATCCCCTCTAGGGAGACTGACTTGAACATCAAAAGATAAAATATGAATATAAAACACCCGATTACTTCGTTTATCATTTCACCAGCAATAGAATTACATGATTCTATTTCGATATAAAAGCTTAACCCGATGGACCATTTTTTAGTTCTAGATGCAGCAATGGAAATGGTCGGCCTGTTCCGTCGAGTGCTGAAGGCCCTATCTGTACGTACGAAGCCATATGTCTACTAATCGTTCATGGTATTTCGCATCATACGCGACAATTGGGTACCTCATTATCGACTCTCCCATGTATGACTCGCTACCTGGCCTGATCATCTGCATACCGGCCAGAACGACCATTTATTCAAAAAATTCACTTGGATACTGCACAACCCCGGAAGCGTGATCCAGAGCGTGCTCTTGCAGCTGCAATGCCATGAAAACCTCGTCAGGCACTTCAATTGGCGGCTGTATCCCCCATATAGAGGCCTTCTTGAAGCCGAACTTCGGATAATATTGAGGATGACCCATCACAATCACAGAACTGTATCCCAACTGTACAGCTAGCTGCAGTGCTTCGCGGATCAGCTTCTTTCCAATTCCGAGAGCTTGGTATTCCGGTAACACGGATACGGGAGCCAAGGCGAGTGAATCTACGGTGTGCTTATCTCCACGAATTGTTATTCGAGATAACAGGATGTGACCGACGATACGATCACTGAGAACAGCGACTAAGGATAACTCCGGAATGAATGCGTCGGATTGCCGGACACGGGATACTAATTCATGTTCCTTTTGATCACTGAATTCCAATGAGTCGAATGCCTGTTTCACAACGGATTCAGTCACTTGGTAGTCTGCTTGTGTTTCTTTTCGAATGATGATGTCCATGTTTTCTCCTTCTTGATATATCATAATGTTTTCTTATTCATGAAATCAAACGTATCGTTGCCGCATGAGTGGCAGCCTCGGTGCTTGAGCTGCTCTATCGTTGCGATCTCACATTGGCAGCCAACCGTGATCTTGTTCCCGCACTGTTTACATTTGTACGTACGCATCGTCTGCCTCACTTCACCTGTGTATAATGCATCCTCAAATGTCCCTGAGCATTCCGGTATGGTACGCTCAGTCGTTTTGAGAATGATCATCTGGCTCCGATTCGCGATAATCTCTGCTCCTTCGTATTCATTAAATCGCGGCATTGTTGCACTGGTCGTCACCCCCATTCTTAGGAACTCACGCTGCATCGTAAACATGTAATCAGGTGACTTATGTGCGAAGGATAAGAAAATTGGCAAGCCTTTTCTCTTCCGCAGTGCGCTAATACCTCGAGATACGAAGAGGCTCATCCCCTGCAGCGTATACGGGGGATCTGTGAAGAAACAATCGAACTTCCCTTGCAAGTTTGCCGGCAGTGGTTCTCTTAAATCGTGATAGATGCATTGAATCGGCAATCGTTTTTGCTGTGCCACATCATGAATGTAATGTAAAAATCGCTCATCCATGTCAACGACATGCACTGCTGTTTTGGAATGTCTCCCATTAGGGAATAGAGCTTGAAGCAGGAGTCCAATTGATACGCTAACCAAATCGTCGTCGCCCACACACATAATCTGTTTCCCAATTAAGAATTGCTGCTTCAAACAAAGCACTGCTCTACGTAAGCTTGTCTCCGGTGTACATTTGGATTGATCGATTCGAGTATCGGCCTGTGGACGATACTTCATGATTTCCCGCAAATCGGCTAATACATGGTGCAGATCGGAATGAATCCCATTTTCGAGAGCCATCAGCTCTTGATATAGGCTTCTATGGATTCCGAGATATCCCCATTGTTCCTCAACCCATGCTTTCCCTTTCACGGTACAGCGTGCTCCTTTATCCTGAACAATGGCCCCGACCTTGATAAGTTCCCGTTTGACGGCAGCAGCAGTTGGTATTGGAATAAGAGCTTTCCGGGCCAATTCTTTGGTAGAGATTCCAGGGTTCAAATAACATTCCATCAAGAGCTGCTCGATGACAGTGATCCCTTCTTCCAAGCGTACGCCTTCATTTGCGATGTCGATAAAATTGCGCATTCGGTATTCCTCCTTTGTGGTGGAATGACGCTCATTCATGGCACACAAAAAAGGCGCAGAATGAACAAACGTCATTCTACGCCCTTCTTGATTGATGACTAAATAAGCCCCCAAATAAAGCAAAAATCCGTGCTTCAAGAAGCACGGATGCGGGTTCAATAAATAGGCATACTTATGACCTAAGGCAAGTATGATATCCGTTGTTCTTAACTAATTCCGAGGGTACGCAAATCCACAGCAAATAAATATTGCTAAGCAGCAACACTTCTCACTGGCATTACATATACCTCACTATGGAATTTGATTAGTTAAGAACGACCGCCAACATCAACATCTCTCCCTAGAAAATTTATGCATTTATCGTAACACCTTGTAATTGTTCATGTCAAGTTTCTGCTCGTGCTGTCTATCACGTGCCGCAATAAGTCCGGTAAGGACGGGAAGGCGTAGGCGGCAATTCGCAGTATTCATCCTGATCCGCAGAGTACGCAAATGGATTCGCGAGCACATCCAACAGCCGCTTCATCACGCTGAAATCCCCTTCTTGCGACGCTGCATCCAAAGCTTCTTCAACTCGATGATTGCGCGGTATGACGGCTGGATTGCTGCTGCGCATAAGCTGAAGTGACTGTTCCTTGGATTGCGGTTGTTTGGCTAGTCTTGCTTGCCATTGCTCATGCCATTGTCCTAACTCGGTGCTAGCGAATAAAGATGACTCTTTCTCACCAGTATTGAGGGTCAATGCACGGAACGTATTGGTATAGTCAGCATGGTGCTTCTGCATCAGATTCAGTAGCTCGTCAATCAAGGCTTCATCGTACTCTTCTTCATTGAATATGCCTAACTTTGCTCTCATACCAGTCTGCCAGTGACCATGATACAGCTCAAAGTATTCATTCAGGGCTTCCTCGGCCAATTCCACGGCCTTCAACTCGTTGTCATGCAGCAGCGGTAAGATGGATTCCGCGAACCGGGCAAGGTTCCACCCGCCAATATTCGGCTGATTGCCATATGCATAGCGTCCTTCTCGATCAATGGAACTAAAGACAGTATCTGGATTGTACACATCCATGAAGGCGCAAGGGCCATAATCAATCGTTTCACCGCTAATAGCCATATTGTCCGTATTCATGACTCCGTGAATGAATCCGACAAGCTGCCATTTCGCGATAAGCGATGCCTGACGCTTTATAACCTCTTTGAGCAGGATCAAATATTGGTTGTCACTGCCACCGCTGTCGACTGATCCTGCAAAGTGTCTGTTCAGCGTATAATCAGCCAATGTGCGCAAATCCTCAACTCCGCACCAATTGGATACGTATTGAAATGTCCCAACACGTATATGACTCGCAGCGATACGAGTGAGTATCGCGCCCGGCAGCTCTGATTCACGTATGACTCCTTGACCGGTGGACACTACCGCTAAGCTGCGTGTTGTTGGAATGCCAAGACCGTACATCGCTTCACTGATGATGTATTCTCGCAGCATCGGCCCGAGGGCGGCTCGACCATCACCACCTCGTGAATATGGGGTTCTGCCGGGGCCTTTCAATTGAATATCGAATCGTTCACCTGTAGGCGTAATATGTTCGCCAAGCAGAATTGCTCTTCCGTCCCCGAGCATATTGAAATACCCGAATTGATGTCCAGCATAAGCTTGGGCGAGCGGCAGCGCCCCTTCTGGAATCGTATTGCCGGCAAGCGTAGCTACGCCATACTCGCTTCTTAATGCTTCTGCACTCAATCCGAGGGAGGCTGCGAGCGATTCATTCAAAACACGAAGTTCCGGCGCTCGGACAGGAGTTGGATTCAGCTTGGAGTAAAATGAATGTGGAAGACGGGAGTAACTGTTGTCAAAGTTCCATCCTGCGTCTAAATTAGAAGGTTTCTCGTCCATTGTATCTCCTTTTCATTCCTGCTATTTCGTATGTATCGTGCTGTTAGGGTTTGCTAACGTATATTTATTATACCTGTTCAGGTAAGCATGCGGCCAAGGTAAAGATAGATAAATCACCGAAATTACGCATTACCCTTCTCTATTCTTCTATTGACGGTGATAAGTTCCGTATAAATTAGCTTGCGAATAACTGAAGAATCTCATCAATAGTGGGAGCAAGCTGGCGATTGCCATTCTTGATTGCAATGAAAGTAGGCACTGCCTGCTTCAATAAGTCAAAGCTATAGTAATAATAACTAAAGAACGGTATTGGATCATATCCAGGCGGCTCCCCTTCCTCCCACTGTTCCTCATCCTCTTCCTCGCTCTCCGGCCATAAGTACTTTTCTTCTAGTAAGTCTTCCATCTTGTCAACCGCTTGCCCCGCCTCCATGTCTTGAAAGGCTAATGCGGAGGCAACAGCTGCGTAAGGCGTCATTTCGTTTTCCGTAATTTGTTCTGGTTGGCGAGCTCGATCCGCCAGCTTCTGCAGCAACACAAGCAGTACCCATGGCGTTACCTGCCACAATGTCCCCTGATGCTCGATTAAATTAGCCAATTCATGATATTGTCCTTCTTCAATCAGTTGAGGAATGTCCGTTCCCCTTCCATAAGCGGTTGTCATTCGCTGCCATGGAATACAGTCTAATGAGGCAAGCTTGCTATTCATCCCATTCTCTCCAATCAAGTGCATGTATTTCCCTCGATATACCCTTGGTTCGCCTTCACGCTTTTCTCATTTCTCTTGATTGTTCAAGTATTCTCGATATAACCATAGTGCTTCATCCAATTGATCTTCGCTTTCCAATAATACCATCACTGCATACGAGATCATGTCCACCCATTCGTCCATTTTTCGAACCTGTTCTTGGGAAAGCAGGCCATTGCTCTGCAGCATACCGTCAGGATATAAAGCCCATGCTCGGGATAGCTGGCAGATGCTCCAGAAGCACGATATCAAGATTCTGTTTACTTGCGGCTTCGCGAACTCATCGGCCAGAACTTCAATGATCTTCATCAGCTCGTGGAAATTATCTTCAATTAATTCACCGCGAAAAGGTCTCAGCATGCCTAAAAATCCATTCGTCATTTTCTCGTGCTCGATGTCATCATGTTGGAAGGCATGGCATTTGAGAAGAAATAGCGCCTCGTCTTTCGTCATCATACCACTTCCTTTCTGTAAAAGTTAGGTTCAATAGATACGATGCTTCTACTTACAAAGCGCTTCCTCCGTCATCCTGCAGTCCTCCATGACCAGCCATAAATTGTTCTCATCATAGTCTGCGACGATCCCATCTACACAGTAGCCTGGATATAAATATTGTGACGGTGTTCGTTCTCTTAGTTTATTGTAATCTGTTATGGCATAAGCATTATCGCTCACTCGGATGATTGCTCCTTGCGGATAAAACATCGCAATTTCCCCGCGAACCGGACGCCCCGGGGGATACTGCTTCTTCGTTTTCTTCCATGCCGCTAGGCTAGGCTCAATTGCTTGCTGCCACTCGATTTCAAATTGTTCCTTCGTAAGGATACGATCGCTCGCCTCAATAATTACTTCTTGATCGCACAGCACAAAATCGGGCGCAGTGGAGACCACGCTATGCAAATCGCCATGTTTGCTTATTTGTCGATAAGCTGTTCCGTTCTCGTCAATCTCAAAATAGTACATTTCGTCTTCCTCGACCCCGGCAGCTTCAATATATATCATCGATATTCCACCCCTACTAGTCAGCGATGCTAGAAAGTCTTCCTTGCTTTCCACCTCCAATCAAGTATATAAAGCCTGTTCTTGCAACACAATCACACGAATGACCTAGTTAGCTGTCTAAATGGTAAAGGACGCCCATCTAGGGCGCCCTTGTCCTGCAACTCGTTTACAACTTGTTCTGGCTAATTAAACTTTCCTGCCTGCCCATACATCTTTCACATATCTCCTGTCGGATCCAAGCTGCTCCAGCCATCTGTTTGCTTTCGTCTCGCTAACACCATGAATGTCTTGATACATTTGCTTAAGTGTTGCCTCTACATCTGGTGACATAGCGCTCCCGTCTCCGCACACATAGAACTGTCCCCCTTGATCAAGGAGACCGATTACTTCTTGCTGACGCTGCTTGATCAGGTGCTGGACATAGGTTTTTGGTTGACCCTCGATACGAGAGAATGCGGTGTGTACCGTAACAATCCCCTCTTGTTGATAATGCTCCAGTTCTTCTTCATAGATGTGATCCGTCGCATCTCGACAGCCGAAATAAAGATATGCGCTGCCGAGCGGAATCCCTTGCTCCTTCATGGCTTGCCGAGCTTGAAGAAATCCACGGAATGGCGCAATTCCTACCCCCGGGCCTACCATAATAATAGGTGTGCTTGGATCCTCTGGCAGCCGGAAATTGGACTGCGGTGGCTGAATAAACATCCTGATGGATTCGCCTGGTTGTCTGTCGGCAAGATAGTTAGAAGCAACTCCACGATATTCATGGCGTCCATCCCAAGCCGGACTCTGTACGACTCCTACCGTAAGACTAATCTGATTCGGCTGTACACGAGGAGAGCTGGATATCGAATAGTATCGTATTTTTAGTGGCGGGAGCAGCTCTAGAAAGCGCTCGAATGTCATTGAGCAAGCTTCATATTTCTCAAGTAAATCTAACATTGATATTCGCTTCTCTAGGATGTTCCGCCTATAGGCTTCTGCCTCAAGCAGTGCTTCTAATTCAATTCGATGCGGAGGACATACCGTCAATGCGGCAAGCTCGCGAATTTGCGCTCGGCTGGCGGGCTCCTGAAGTTCGACGCTCCGGCTTAGAAGATCATGTATCAACACAGGTCGATGTAACGGCAAATGGGAAGAACGGTTCTCTATTGTTCGCAACACCACGTGATCGCTTCCATTTAAGTCAAATCTGCTTATTACCCGTTCGACTAGATTATCCGAATTGATAGGGAACACACCTAAATGATCCCCTTCAAGATAAGAAACTCCTTCAGGTAGTTCAATCTCGATATGACGTGTACTACGCCCGTTTCCTCCCCTTTGCAGCTCGTGATTGTCTATGACCGTTGCACAATGGACATGGTATGATTCGGCAAACGGTGATTCAACCGATATGTTTACAACCTCTACAGTTAACGAAGAAACTGTCGATTCCTCTGTTCCATCAATTCCATCAAATTCTAATTCCAGTGAACGCATAACTGCTGGCCACAGCATAGCGCACCACTCCTCCACTTCGGTTTCGAAGTCACCGCTGGCATCGCCATGTCCGACAGACAGCAGTCGATTCGCGCCTTTAGCCGCGAGTTGTTCATCCATGAACATGGGAATGCTCTGATAGGTACTAGGCCAGTTATGATCGCCGCAACCGAAGACGCAATAGCGAATTCCTGTCAATGCTTCCGGCCCCACTTCCTTCAGCCACTTCATGAAGCGTCGTGCATTGCTGGGCGGTTGACCGTTATATGATGCTGTTACGATATAGGTGATGCCTTCCTTGGGAAGACCATCTGCATAATCGTTTAGGGGTGCGACTTTACTTAGGAAGCCTAGTTCACGTCCTTTCTCCGCCAGTTCGCGGGCAATGCCCTCTGCTGTGCCGAAATTAGAGCCGTATAATACGAGGAGCGGCGTATGGTGAAGGGATCGTTGTTGAGGCTTTCGGCTTAAGGAGACTCCTTCATTAGATGGGGCATGAGTTTCGTTGTGACTGGTTGCTGCTCTGGTCTGTGGGCGTCGCGGTCGGACTTGCATGGTGAAGCCTTCGGGCTTGATGGTCAGCGACTCCATAAGCTTCAATTGATAATTGGTGTGATCGATGAGTTCGAAATGTTTCAAGATTAAACCAAGCATTAATGTCGCCTCTTGCAGAGCAAATTGCTGACCGATACAAGCGCGTTGACCGATTCCGAAAGGCTTATAAGCATCATGAGGGATTTGGCTTGGATCCTCGAATCGCTCTGGGCGGAATTCGTGAGCATCACTTCCCCAAGCAGCAGGATCTCGGTGCAATTGAGGAAGCAGCAGGAGTAAGCGATCTCCCTTCTTCATCTCATATCGATCCGCGAGCAGCGTATCTTGCTTCACATGCAAGTTGAACGCGGGTGCTGTTGGCCATAATCGCAGCGATTCATCGAGAATCATGCGGATGTATTTCAAATTCTTGATCTGTGTGTAGGTGGGAACGGGATCTTTCAGTACACGATCTACTTCCTCATAGCCTTTTTGCAGCTTATCGCGATTGTTCAGCAGAAAATACAGGGCGAAGGACAATAATCCGCTTGTTGTCTCATGTCCGGCTACTAAGAACGTAATAATTTGATGCCGAATGTTGGCGTCGTCCAGAGCTTCACCTGTGTCTGGATCCTTGCCTTGCAGCATGTAGGCTAACAAGTCATCTGCCTCTTCGTGTCCGTGCGCTTTGCGTTCAGCGATCATTTTATCGACTAAGGAGAACATGACATCAATGTCCTGCTGGAATTGCCGCCGTGTTTTGACCATAAGCTTATCCTGAATGCCAAGCCGCTGCGCTTGATTCAAGGATTCATCCAATGCCCGAACCATACTTGTTACAAATGGGTGGGGCTGATCACGGTAGAAGCTGTTAAAGCGGTAATTGAAGCCACATAGCCCGATTGTATCCATCGCCAGTCTTGTCATATCCTCTGGCACCTCGATATGATCATCCGGATTTAGGCGCGACCACTTTTGGATTAACTGCATGGCGAGATCCAGCATCTTGTCAAAATAGCCCCGCATTGCTGTGCGGCTGAAGCTCGGAAGCAAAATATTATGGGCCTTCTTCCAATTCGGATCTTCCGTCTCAGAGGTAAATAAGCCATCCCCTGCAAATGCCCGCACATTGTTTAATATCGTTTTATCTACGATTTTGCCGAAGCGAGCAGTGTCGCTAAATTCCTTGGCCAACTCGTACCCGGAGACGACATGAAGCGTTCCAAATGGCAGCTTCATGCGGTAGATTTCACCGTATTCATCAGCAAGATTCATAAAAGACAAGATGGGGGTATTCGGATTCAGTTGAGGAATGTTGCCGAGAGGGCCGTAGGTTTTGGGTTGTGGAATCGCAATAGACATATGATATTGCCTCCTCTATATGGAATACAGATTCGTTCGTAAGAGGTAGCTCATGGATGTCAGTGTTACATTGCAGCAATAAGCGATTGAAATTTCCAGTCGACAGGTAGGAATGAATATTCATTCCGTGCTGCAAAGGAAAACAATCGAGTTAATGAACTCGGATTGCATTCCAGCAGCATTCCTCCACTCCAACGAGGAGTTCGTGCGTTTCTTCGAGCACTTCTGCCCGGATTGTTTCGAACAATTTGACAAGCGCCCCGTAGAAGATAGAGATTAACGCATTTGGCGGCAATGGAGAGATAACGTTCTGCTGCTGGCCATTGATTAAGAAGTAGCGAATAAAATCCATGCCTATTTCAAATGTTTTGAGGCTTTTCTCGTCCAATAATCGAGGATTCAAGTGAGAGTCAATGAACGAGAAGGCTTCCCTGTTCTCTTTCGCGAAATGGATGGTCTGAACAAAAATGTGATGAAATTGTTCGCGGACGGTTGCAGAATCAGGAAAGCCTTGTTTAACAGCACGAAAGAACTGCTCGGTGCATTCTTGGAACAAAGAATTCAGCAGCTCCTCCTTGTTCTCAAAGTAACGATAGATGGTGCCTGCGCCAACCTTGGCTCGTTCAGCGATCATCGGTACGGTAGTCGCGTCGAAACCGCGGTCAGTAAATAAATGCAATGCTGCGAGTAAAATATCGTCTCTTTTGTTCGTGGTCACTAGCTATCACCCTTTTCGCGGAATGAACGTTCATTCCCTTACATAATATACCATACGAATCAGGGATTCAAGAGCAAAATGAGCTTGTTCCGAAATTCATTCAGGAGTAATGATATCAGAATTTGATGAAGCTAATGCTGAAAAAAATGAAAAGAGCAGATGCTTTCGCATTCTGCTCCTTCGCACGAATATTGTTGCTCCTTACCAGAATGTTGCTTCATACCCACTTACTTAGATACATACAGGATCAGGGGTGGAAGAGATCATGCTCGCAATGCTTTGATCCGGATGTAGGCAGATGTCATTGAGCATATTCTGAAGATCCGAGAGCATTTGCAAGATCGATTCATCGCGGAAACGCGCTTTAAGATAGGTCATATAAATTTGACAGCGACCCTCCAAAGTCCCAACGACATCAATGCGAAGCGGCGTACCAGAGTTGAAAATCGCAAGCGACTTGCCATACTCGTTAACCAACGGAATCTCATCCTCATCCATTTCGATGGCGACATCAAAGTATGATCCTAGGTTCTGAACAATCATGTATGACTCAAACAGGATCTGATTATCCGCTAGTCTGCTCCACTCCTGGACTTTCTTGAGCGGTGTATAATCATATTTCGTCAATCGAAGCTGCTTCGCTTGAATTTGCTTGAGGATCTTCAATACATTTTCGTCTTCAAGCAGACGTATCCTCATGGGGAGCGTGTTGATTGCAGGACCAACTATCTCCTCTATCCCTTCGAATTCCGGGTGTCTGCCAGTCGACATGACGCCGAACAATACATCGCGCTGACCTGTATACCGAGCCAAGAGCAGCGCCCAAGACAATTGAAACAGTACGCTCATTGTTACACCACTTTGACGGATTAGCTCTTTCACCATGTGCGGAGCAGAGACCTCGAATTCGACGTATTGTTTCGCGAAGCCGCCAGTTCCTGAACCCTCCCGGTTATGCGGCGCATATTCGATAAGCGGGGTCGCATGGCGGAAGCCAGCAAGTTCCGCAATCCAATATCGCTTAGATTGTTCTATATCCTGCTGCTGTAGCCATGCTATGTAATTCCGATAATTGCGTACCGGCGTCAGCTGATAAGACCTGCTCTCCACCAGACTGTAATAGCATTTGAGCACTTCAGCCAAGACAATAAAATGACTCCACCCGTCCATCAGCAAATACGAACAGCTCATAACCAGGAAATGCTCGCGATCTCCTGTCCGAGCAAACATGACTTCATAAGTAGTCGGCCGTTTGATATAAGCAATGTTGCTTGCACACAGTTGAACATCCTGATATCGCATCAGTTCATGAAACTGACGGTCAGCATCCCATTCGCGCCAATCCGCGTAGTGAACCGGTATACGAACATTCCGCCGCATGACCTGTATCGGTTGGTCGAATCCTTCATGGAAGATGGAAGTTCTCGTCAATGCATAATGATTTGCCACTCGATTCCAGGCCTGTGTCATGAGTTCAGGCTCCAATTTGTCCGTAAAGCGCATGACCATATTAACAAAAAACTGAGCCGGTTCGGGATTGTTCAGCAAGGTATCAAGCATGTAATCTTGTAGCGGCGTAACCGGATATACGTCCTCGATCTCTTCAGGATCCAAGGAGGCAATAGCGGCAACATCGCTTCGGTTCAATCCTACTAATGAAAAGCCCGCATCGGCTTCGTTCTCTCGCACTGCTTTTTCGTCGTGGGCAGCAATCGTTCTCTTGTCGCTCTCGGCAATAACCCCGCTTAATTCCGCAACAGTCTGATATTGGAAAATCTGCTCGTGGGATATCGATACACCCGCTTGTCTTGCACGGGATATCAACATCATCGTTTTGATCGAATCTCCGCCGATCTCGAAATAGTTCTGATGTATTCCGACCCTGCTAAGTCCAAGCAGATTAGACATTATACCGCACAACAGCTTTTCGATATCATTGCGTGGTTCGTCGGACGAATCCTTGGACATGCTCTCCTCATTCGGCTTCGGCAGCGCCTTCCGGTTGATTTTGCCATTATTATTGAGCGGAAGTCGATCAAGCGCAACAAATGCCGTTGGAATCATATAATCGGGCAAACGCTCTTTAAGAGCGCAACGAAGGACTTCTATGTCCGGCGCAATCTTTGTATTTCCTGTCAGGTAAGCCGTAATTCGTTTATCGCCAGGGATATCCTCCCTCAGGATCACGACCGCTTCTTTTATGGAAGGTTGTGCGGCAAGCACCGCTTCAATTTCACCAAGCTCGATACGGAAGCCCCGGACTTTCACCTGATCGTCCAATCTCCCAAGAAATTGGATACGTCCATCCGGCAAATAGCGGGCCCGGTCTCCGCTGCGGTATAACCGCGCTCCCTCTCGTAACGAAAACGGATCCGGTATAAACTTCTCGTTGGTCATCGACGGCATTCGCAAATAACCGCTGCCGACCGCGATTCCGCCGATGCACAGTTCCCCGGGAATACCTATCGGGGTTGGCTGCAGCATTTTATCCACAATATATATTTTTGTATTTGCGAGCGGCCTACCGATATGAGCGGGGCTATGCGCATGTCCCGGTTCAATGATGCGATAAGTACTGGCGATCGTGCACTCCGTGGGACCATATGCTTCGTATACATCAAACCGAAGTCCGATCGGAAGCGTTGCGCTCCATTTGTCTCCCCCCGTTAATAAGCGGCGCAAAGAGGTATGCTCGGGCCAAGGAATATTGACTAATAGCTCAACTATCGGTGTTGGAAGAAAGGCAAATGTGATCTCATTGTCCACCATCCAGTCTCGCAGCAACTCGGGCTGGAGTCTTATTTCTTGCGGCGGAATCCATAAGGATGCTCCGCAGATCAGTGACCCCCAAATTTCCGCAACGGACATATCGAAGCCAACACCAACAGCAAAGCAAACGCGGTCAGTGGACGTTAATGCCGTAATGTCTTTATACCAGTGCATGAAGTTGACAACCGATGCATGCGGGATTATTGTCCCTTTAGGATTACCCGTTGAACCGGACGTATAAATGACATAAGTGGCGTCACTGCCAATAACTTTGTCAATCGGTGGGCTCGTCTCTTCATAAGCCTTCCGCGATGCAAGAATGATCTCTTCATGTTCCATGTCGATTTCACTTCCGCAGCGCGATGCGATATGCTCATGCAGAGAACGATTCGTCAGTAAAATGGACGCCCTGGAATCTGCAAGGATATGAGCGATTCGTTCCACCGGTATCTCAGGATCGATGGGCAAGTACGCCCCGCCCGCTTTAAGCGCGGCCAATTGGGCAATGACCAGTTCAGGCGAGCGGTTGAGGCATATTGCAGCAATCTTTCCTGACCCGATGCCCTGCTTGCGCAGGAAATGGGCCAGACGTTCGGAGCGAACCATGAGCTCTTTATAGGTTAAAATTTCGTCGCCGTACTGAACGGCAATCCGATCTGGTTCTGCCTCAGCTTGTGCATGCACCATCTGATGAAGGGTTTCGCAAGGTGGGAACTCCTGCTCGGTTCTGTTCCATACATTTAGAAGCAAATTATGCTCTTCTTCCAGCAATATCGGCAAAGATCCGACAGGCGTATCCGGATTGTCAGCAATACTGGAAAGCAGCATCAGAAAGTGCCTTATCATTTTCTTCACCGTTGCTTCTTCAAATAGACTTTGATTGTATGTAAAAGTTCCTTTCCAGCTCCCACCCCTCTCAATCACTTCAAGAGTCAGATCGAAGAGAGTTGTCTCCGTATTTACGTGTAAAGGCTCGAATGTCAGGTCAGCTATTTCAACATCAATTACAGGCGTATTTTGAAGCGTGAACATGACCTGGAACAATGGCGAATAACCCAGGCTTCGCGTACCAGCCACCTTCTCCACTACAAGCTCGAACGGAACGTCTTGATATGCATAGGCTTCCAACGCATGCTTGCGAACTTGGCGAAGTAGCTCGCGGAACGGCAAATTTGAAGTGATCTCAGAACGAATGACGAGCGTATTGACAAAAAAACCGATCATAGATTCCACATCTTTGTGGTTTCTGCCTGATATCGCGGTTCCAACGCAAATATCTTCCTCACCGGTATAGCGATGCAGCAGCGTCTGAAATGCTGCCATCAACAGCATAAAGGAAGTGGCTTTCTCCTCGGCAGCGAGTTGGAAAAGCCTTGTCGATAACTGCTGCGGAAGATCGAAGCTAAGCTTCTTTCCCGTATATTGCTGCCGGGCAGGTCGCAGGCGATCTGTCGGAAGCTGAAGCAGTTCCGGCGCGCCAGCCAGCTTTTGTATCCAGTACGATAACTGTTCTTGAAGCGCGTTCTCGCTGTACCGTTCCCGCTGCCACTCCGCAAAGTCCGCATACTGCACGCGAAGGGCGGGCATGCGCTCCGCCTCTCCGCTAACGAAGGAAAGATAATACTCCAGCAGCTCCTTGCCAAATACATGGTGGGACCAACCATCAGTAATGATATGATGAAAGGAAATCAGCAGTACATGCTCCCTATCAGCAAGGCATAGAAGAATCGCCCTAAGAAGCGGTCCATGTGTGAGATCAAACGGCCTACTAATCAAGGACATATGCTGTTTCACCGCTTCATCCTGTTCGCTTGGCGGTACTTCCCGCAAGTCTTTCCGCTCCAGCGGCATATCCATGTCATCCAGCACGAGTTGATAAGGACTTCCATCCTCCTCGTGAAATACGGTGCGTAGAACCTCGTGCCGTTTTACGAGTCCCTGCAGGCTTTTCTCGAATGCTTCGGCCTGCAAATCTCCCCTCAGCCTCATGCCGTAAACCAAGTTATACGCCGTTGATTCCGGCTCCAGGGTAGAAAATAGCCATAGCCTCTGTTGGGCATACGAAAGCTGATGCTTTTCTTTTTTTTGGCGAACCGGAATCTCATGCCTGTCAGAGGAAGGAGTGCGATCAGCTTTGACGTCCCCTTGAAGCATTTTTTCTAGCATCGCCCGCTGCTTGTCCGATAACTGAGCTCTACGTTGTGCTAACGAATGCCGATTGGTCATGGGTTTTCTCCTCTCCTTCCTCTTCTTCTTTTTCCAGCAGTTCGATATAGGCTAGTTCGATAATGTCTGCCAGCTCGGAAATGGTTTCAGCCGCATACAATTCCTGCACATTCAGCGAGATCGGGTACATCTCCCGAATTCGTGATATAACCTGCATTTTATTCAGAGAGTCAGCACCAAGCTCATAGAATGGAGCATGTATGTCCAGCTCCGGCACGCCGAGAACCTCTTCGAAAAATACAATAAGCTTCTGCTCCACGTACTGACGCGGGCTCTCGTATTCTAGTGGAGCCGGGTATTTCGGTTCCTCCTGTCTTTCATTGCTTTTCGCGTTCGGGAAGGAAGAAGAGGAAGCGTCGAAGCCTCTCGAGTTCGGAATTTCATAGCGTTGTCTTTCAAATGGATAAGTTGGCAGCGGCATTCTTCTTCTCTTCTCTAACGCATAACGCGCCTGCCAATTCATGTCGTTGCCTACTTCCCAAATGGCTGCCAATGTGTTCGCCCAAGAATGACAGTCGAAGCAGCTTAAGGAATCTTCATGCCCGTTTGTGTAGGTGTGCAGTGGTGATCCGATCGCTATTGCTCTCCATCGCCCATTCTTGAGCGCTTCTGTAATTTCTGAACTTAGCGACCGTTCTCTGATTTTTGCCGTCAATTCCGATTCTTTATATAATGCGATATTCATCTCCGCATTCAAGGTTGGGATGCGGGGAGCAGTAAAGCGTATACCATTAACTGTATTGGCGAACTTCTCGATGTCTCCGTTTTCTAAAAAGTCTTGCCGGGCAAGCGCAAGCTTGAAGGCTTCTTCCAATGAACAACACCCAGCGATGCAGGCGGCCGCATACTCCCCTTCTTCTTTACCTCCAATTCGATCGGGCTTTTGCCCCATGTGATTCAATACAGAAGCAAGGCTGTAGGAAGCCGCTACTGAGATCAGTATTTTCATGCGTGAATTCAATTGTAGTGGATGATTCTGCTGGTTAGCGTGGGTATCGTTTAAGAAGCCTTTAAATGTGGCTTTCAATTCTAGTCCGCTGACAGATTCAGCTTTTTCAATTGCTTCATTTAATTCTCGGCGGAAGAGCGGTTCAGTTCTGTACAACTCTAGTAACCCGGAAAAGCTCTTCTCCAACCAAGGGAGAAGTATCCATACAGTCATTGGTTGTTCATCTGTGCTCCGAATCTTTTCCGAACCTGGTTTAAAGGCCAGCATGCGCTGTGCATCGGCGGCATTTTGGCAAACGACTGCTTTGCGGAACGGGTATGCTTTTCTGCCAACCTGCGTTGTATAAGTAATTTCTTCGAATGGTATAAAAGGGTTGCTAGTTAAATAGCCAGCCATCCTTTCGCAAGCTGCGGCAAGTGCCTTCTCCGATTTAGCGGATATAAGCAAGCTGTGCCAAGGCCGCAAGCAAGCATCGCTTTCTGTCAGGGGTGCTTCCTCCAGGACGACATGAGCGTTCGTTGACCCGATGCCGAAAGAGCTTACTCCCGCACGCCTTGGATATCTGGCATCTTCCCAATGCCTCAGTGCCGTATTAACGTAGAACGGGCTTTCCGCAAAATCGATTTGCGGATTCGGTGCTTTAAAATGAAGGGAAGGTGGAATTTGGCGATGATGAAGGGCGAGCACCGTCTTGATGAATCCTGCCACTCCTGCGGCACAGTCGAGATGGCCGATATTCGTTTTAACGGAACCAATTGCGCAGTATCCGATTAAATCTGTCCACTGCCGATAAGCCATTGTTAATCCTTCGATTTCAATTGGATCTCCAACTATAGTAGCCGTGCCGTGGGCTTCGACATATGATATCGTCTCGGGATGGACATCGGCGATCGCCAAGGCTTCTGCAACAACGTCAGCCTGACCTTCCGGGCTAGGGGCAGTGAAACCTGCCTTAAGTGCACCGTCATTGTTAATCGCGGTACCGCGAATTACAGCATAGATGAAGTCCCCGTCTGCCGCGGCCTTTTCTAGACGCTTCAGTACTACGATCCCAACGCCGTTGCCGGGGACACTTCCCTGAGCCTCACTATCGAAAGCGCGGCAGATTCCATCAGGAGACAAAATCATGCCTTCCTGGTACTTGTATCCGGAATGATTGGGGAACGTAACGGAGCTTCCGCCTGCCAACGCAATGTCGCATTCCCCGCTCATAAGAGACTGACATGCCATATGTACAGCGACCAAAGAAGTGGAGCACGCTGTTTGTACGGTCACTGCAGGACCTTTTAAATCAAGCTTGTATGATACGCGACTTGTCAAGAAATCCTTATCATTGCTTGATACAATGGAGGTGATATCTCCCAATCCTTGATCGAGTCCGTAAACAATAACATGGTTCAACAAGTAAGTGCTTAGCGAGCAGCCGCCATAGACCCCGATCCGTCCGGGATAGCCGTCGGAAATCCAGCCTGCATTCTCCAGTGCCTCATGCGCACATTCGAGAAACAGCCTTTGCTGGGGGTCGGTCCATTCCGCTTCACGGGGATTCATTCCGAAAAAAGCGGCATCAAACATGACCGGGTCATCCAACACCCCTTTTGCTTTAATATATTGGGAATCCTGCAGAACTTCTTCCCGAACCCCCGCTTGCAGCAGCTCCTCATCTGTATAGAAGCGAACTCCTTGATCGCCCTGGCTTAACAGCTTCCAATATGCTTCTACATCCTTAGCTCCGGGAAATCTTCCGGACATGCCGATGACAGCGATTCCTTGCTCCCATAATGTTTCATCTCGTAACAAGTGGTTCACCCCAATTTATTTTATGTTCTTGCTTTTCCTCTGAGATCTCTTTGTCTTTTCATCAATGATTTGCGTGATTCCACCCTTTCTTCGACATCAGCAATCCGCTCTTTGCGAACGGACGGCTCGAACAGGCGGCTTGTCAATGAGGCAATCGTGGGATGCATGAAAAAGTCGGTCAGCTTTATCTGGCTGTTTCGTTCCCTGCGGATTCTTTCAACTAATAGCGCAGCATGCAGTGAATGTCCCCCCAGCTCAAAGAAATTATCATTTCGTCCGACTTCCCGCACATCTAACACTTCCTTCCACATGTCAGCAAGCATTCGTTCTCCTTCATTGCGCGGCAGAGCATCTCGCGATACAGGAGATTTTGTTGTTGCATTCGGAAGAGGCAGTGCATGCTTATTGACCTTCCCATTTGAGTTCATAGGAATGCTGTTTAACTGCACAAAAAAAGACGGGATCATATAGGCAGGAAGACGGCATCCTAAATATTCACGGAGATTAGATACAGGCAGCGGTTCTGGTTCTGCCGATTCATAATAGGCAATCAAATATGTGCTGTTGCCCGCCTCTTCCCCGTCTACGACTACCGCTGCACGGATTGATGGATGGTTGGACAATGCGGCAGCAATCTCGCCAGGTTCGACCCTATTCCCGCGAATTTTCACTTGATCGTCCAGGCGGCCCAAATATTCGATGGTTCCATCGTTGAGGTAACGGGCACGATCTCCTGTACGATACATTTTTCCGCAACCATCATCGTGATCTCCATTCAGCTCTTGTACGAATCGTTCATCCGTAAGCTTCCGATTGTTCATATAACCCCGTGCCAGGCCCTTACCTGCGATGCACAGTTCGCCTTCGATGCCGACGGGCTGAATCAGGCCGTGATCGTTCATAATATAAATCCTTGTATTGGCAATCGGCCGACCTATCGTAATGCGCGTATCATGAGTGAGTTCCTTGACGGTCGACCAGACGGTTGTTTCTGTCGGGCCGTACATATTGAACAAACGGGCGCTCGTCATCGTACGGACACGATGCAATAGCGTTTCTGTCAGCGCCTCTCCCCCAATTAGCATATAGCGCAGCGAACCCAGCGCTTCTGCCATACGGGTATTATCAAGCAGCATCCTCAGCCGGGCAGGCGTCGTTTGAAGAAGCTCGATCCGATGATCTTGGCATAAATGAGCAAGTCGCTCAAGCTCCATTTGTTCCTCATGCGTTGCCATAACCACCGTACAACCTAGCATGAGCGGCAGCAGCGTTTCGAGTACGAAAATATCAAAAGAGACCGTCGTCAAAGACAATACATTGTTTATCGTTTCGAGTGGTATTTCTTGAATGATACCAACGAGCAAATTATGAACCGAACGATGCTCGATCATGACCCCTTTGGGCTTGCCCGTAGAGCCTGACGTATAAATGACATACGCGAGATCTGACGGGCTAACGGATGAACATGGGAATGCGAGGGAGTCTTCTTCGCATGACGTAGGCAGCCGATCCAGCAATACGGTTAATTGTTTATCAGGAATCTTCGCCACATGTGCAGAATCCGTTACGACCACTTGACATCCGCTATCGTGTATGATGTTCGCAATCCGTTCTTCCGGCAGAAGCGGGTCAAGCGGAAGATATGCGGCTCCAGCTTTGCCTACAGCCAACAAGCTTGCCACTAGCAATATCGAGCGATCGGCAAGCACTGCAACGACTTCATTTCGAGAAACGCCTTGTGATCGAATTGCATGTGCCAACTGTGCAGCTTTTCGGTTCAGCGCCTCGTAGCTCATCTGCTCTCCATTGCAAATAAGCGCGATTTGATCAGGCGTTCTTGCCGCCTGCCTTTCGAAAAGGCCGTGGATAGTCTGTTCGTCCTGAATAGCTACCTGCTTTCCAGCAAACCTAGCGCACAGTCTTTTTTGCTCTTCGTCGTTCATCAGGCCCATGCTTCTTACTTCCATGTCAGGATTGGAAATGGCCTGCCGCAGCAGCTCAATATAGCAGCTTATCCACCGATCTGCAGTATCCTTAGCGAACAGCGCCGAAGCATATTCCATATTTCCATGTAAGCCGTTATCGGTTTCAGTTATCGACAAAGTCACATCAAACTTAGCCGCCAAGTAATCAAAATGGTGCTGCCGCAGGCTGGCCCTATCCAAAGCGAGCTCCGCATTCTTCATGTTCTGCAATATGAACATGGCATCGAATATCGGATTGCGGCTCAACTCCCGAGGCGGAGCAACTCGCTGTACAAGTTCCTCAAAGGGATAATCTTGATGTTCCAGCGCACCAAGCACGGTCTGCTTGACAACCTGCAAATAGCCAGCGAATGATTGATTGGCGCTTGGGGACATGCGCAGCGCCAACGTGTTCACGAACATGCCTACCATCCTTGCCGTGTCTGCTTGGCTTCGGCCTGCTACTGGTGTTCCGACGATAACTTCTTCCTGAGTGCTCAGTTTTGACAACAGTAATCCATAAATTGACACTAACACCATATAGATTGTCGTATTTGTTTGTCTTGCCAGACGCTTTACATTCCTTGTCATTTCCTCATCCAGCAAGAAGTTTACGCATCCTCCCGAATAGCTGCGCAATGCCGGCCGAGGAAAATCAGTCGGCAAGTTCAACACTGGGATCTCCCCGGTGAACTGCTTCATCCAAAATTGTTCCTGCTGCTTTATGGTCTCCGTGCGCAAACTAGTTTGCTGCCATGCCGCATATTCTTTATATTGCAGCTGCAGCGGCAACAGTGTGTTGCCTGCGTACAATTGAGTTAGTTCTTCGGTTATCACTGCGACAGAAGTACCGTCGGATATAATATGATGCATGTCCAGGAGAAGGAGATGACGCTCCGGCTCAAGCTTTACAAGAGCTGCGCGCAGCAGTGGAGCCTGTCCTAAATCAAATGGCCGGATAAAGGAATGGATGAGTTCCTCTGTGTTTTCTCCAATCAGCCCCTTACCAGCAAGCTCAAACTCTGTGTTCGCATGAATTCGTTGAACAGGCTTGCCATCCACGATATGGAAAGAGGTGCGAAGCGGCTCATGTCTCGCGATGAGAGCCTGCAACGCTGCTTCCAGACGCTCTCTGTCAATAAGCCCTATAACTTCCAATGCGGTCGGCATATTATAATTCAACTCTCCGCCCTCCAACTGCTGGAGAATGTACAATCGTTTCTGCGCTGAAGATACGGAATAATAATTTCTCTTCCCGATCCTCGGGATCATGTCGTAGTCGGCATGTTTCCGATGCTTGATCGTTTCAGCCATTTGCTCGATTGTCGGGTACTGAAACACGTCTCGCAGCGGCAATTGGATGCGCATCTCTTTGTGCAATTTGCTAACTAAAGTGCTTGCCCGCAGGGAATGGCCTCCTATTTCGAAAAAGTTGTCCTTTACGCCGATGCGATTCCTAGGCAACCCGAGCACATCTTGCCAGATGCGCGCAAGCTGCGTTTCCGTTTCTGTCCGCGGCGCTACATGTTCCTCGTCATGCCGCAAGCTTACTGCCAAATCTTCCAGTGCTCTCCGGTCTACCTTTCCGTTTGTCGTCAGCGGCATTTTCGCAACCTGCGACAAATAAGACGGAATCATGTATGCCGGCAATTTATCCGACAATGCGCTTCTCAGCTCTTTGCCCGTTAATTCCCTGTCCGCCACTACATAGGCGCAAAGCTGTTGTGCACCGCTTTCATCAGATTGCGCAATGACGAATGCCTCTCTTACCGAATCGATTGTTAATAACTGGGCTTCAACTTCTCCCAGTTCGATGCGGAAGCCACGGATTTTGACCTGGTCATCCATTCGTCCAACATACTCTATCGTCCCGTCAGGCATCCATTTCCCCAGATCTCCCGTTCGGTACATCCGATTCCCATTCGAAAATGGATGATCCACGAACTTTTCGCTCGTTAAGTCAAGACGATTCAAGTAACCGCGTGCTATACCGTCTCCAGCAATGCATATTTCCCCCGTCATGCCGATAGGCTGTAATCCGTTTCGCTCATTGACGATATAAATGGACGTATTGCTGATCGGTTTTCCGATTGGAACGCTTATAGCATTATCATCCACTTCATTGATATCATGGTATGTCGCAAATACGGTTGCTTCTGTCGGACCGTATATATTTTTAATAATTCCGGGACCGAGACGGTTCAGCGCTTTGCGTACGTGACTGACGGAAGCGCGCTCGCCTCCGACTAGAATTGATTTCATATGGCTCAGGCATTCCAGGTTTGTGTCGACGAGAAGATGAAATAGCGCAGTTGTAATTACCATTCTCGTAATCTGCTTGCGCTCAATCTGTTCTGCAAGTTTTTCGATATTCAATACCGACTCTTGCGGGATAAGAATGAGTCTGGCTCCGTTCAATAACGTCCCGAAAATATCGAATATCGATCCGTCAAATGAAAAGCTGGAAAGCTGCAATACACGATCCTCTTCGGAAATTTCGAGAAATTTCGATGCATGCACAAAATGTACTACATTTCGATTGGTTGTTAGAATGCCTTTCGGTTTTCCCGTCGTTCCTGACGTGTAGATCACATATGCCAAATGGCATGAAGTGGAAACTGGTTCTAAATTTGTCATATCTTTGCTATATACATACGGATCGCCCAACGCCACGATTTTACATTTCACCTGGATTGAATCTAGCAACCGGCGATGTCCCACTATGATTTGAGCTCCCGAATCCTCTAGCATGAACTGAACTCGCTCCTGCGGATAATCCGGATCAATTGGCAGGTAAGCGCCACCTGCCTTCAGAATGGCCAGGATGCTTATAATCATCTCGATCGAACGTTCGACCATGATCCCTACTCGTGCATCCGGCACGACACCAGCCGATTGCAGCGTTCGCGCCAGACTATTCGCTTTTTCATTCAGTTCCCGGTAGGTGAGCCGTAGGCCTTCGAACTCGACCGCCACAGAATTTGGTGTTTGCACTGCTTGTTCCTCGAAAAGCTGATGTATCGTCCTCTTTCTGGCATATTCCATCTCTGTACCATTGAAGTTGCTCAAAATTAACGCAGATTCTTCGGGAGTTAACATCTGCAGCGAGGCCAAATCTGCCTTCGGATGATTGATTACCTGACTGACAAGCTGCTTGAAGTGCCCCGCCATGCGTTTTATGGTTTCCTTCTTGTATAAAGCTGTCGAATATTCAATGCTGCACACAAGCCGGCCTTCTTCCTCCGAAGCCTGGAAGGTCAAGTCGAATTTTGAAACCGGCCGCAAACTTGGCTGCGGCTTCAAGCGCAACCCGAGAATATTCACTTCAGCTTCTTCCGTGTTTTGCAATACAAACATCGTGTCGAATATTGGATTACGGCTCTTATCCGGCGCCACAAGAACCTTTTCTACGAGTTCCGCAAAAGGATAGCTTTGATTCTCCAAGGATCCCAATGTCGTTTCCTTTATTTCTTCCAAGTAAGTCAGGAATGTTTTGTCCCCGCTCGGATGACTGCGAATGGCTAGCGTATTGACAAACATTCCTATGAGCGGTTGTAAGTCTTCGTGCGTCCTGCCAGCAATCGGGGTGCCAACCACAATGTCCTCTTGCCCTGAATATTTGTGAAGCATGACCACATAGACAGTGAACAATACCATGAACAGTGTTGTTCCAGTTTCGGATGACAATCGTACGAGTGCCCTGCTCGTTTCAGCATCCAACTCAAATTGATGCGTATCTCCCTCGAAACTTCGCACGGCAGGTCTTGCATAGTCAGTCGGCATTTCCAATACTGGAAAATGTCTTTCCAACACGCTTAACCAGTATCCCTCCTGAAGTTTCGCTTCTTCCTGCTGTGCTTCGGACATTTGCCATGCCACGTAGTCTTTGAACTGAATGCGTAAAGGCATCAGTTCCTCTCCGCCGTACAAGCGGGAAAATTCATTGACCAGAATCGCGGTCGAGACGCCATCAGAGATAATGTGATGCATATCGAAAAGAAACAGATGGCGATCGTTCTTCAATTCAGCCAAGCCTACTCGCATAAGCGGAGGTTTACTTAAGTCAAACGCCCGGATAAAGGCATTTTCAATTTCCGCCGCTTCTTCCTCGCCAGCATGCAAATATTCGATTTCAAAGTGGATCTCATCATGCACGCACTGCATAGGTTCGCCGTCAACCAGCTCGAATCCGGTTCGCAGCGTTTCATGTCGCGCAATCAGATCTCGAAACGCCTTCTCAAATTGTTTTCGACACAATGATCCCAAAATTAACACACTGCCGGACATGTTGTAGCTTTGATCTGCTCCCTCAAGCTGATGAAGGGTATAAAGCCTTTTCTGGGCAGATGAGATCGCGTAATATTCTTTTTTTTCCGTTACGGGAATAGGCTTGTGCGTCCGCTGCTCCAATTCGCTTATCGCTTGGGCCATTGCCTTAATCGTAGGGAACCGGAATACGTCACGCAGCGGGAGATTGACTTGTAATTCTTTATTAATCCTGCTGACCAGCATTGTTGCGCGCAAAGAATGTCCACCAATATCAAAGAAATTCTGCTTAACGCCAATCTGTTCAACTCCCAACATTTGTTTCCACATGTCTACAAGTCTGATTTCCAATGGAGTCTCCGCCACTTCGTGTTCCTCTTCGAAAGGCTCGATAGCTTTCGGCGTTGGAAGAGCATTTCGATTTATTTTGCCGTTGAATGTCAAAGGCAGACGGTCAAGACGCATGAAACGCGCAGGAATCATATAGATCGGCAATGTTTTCTTTATGAAACACCGAAGTTCATTCATATCCAATGAATCGGCAGCTACATAAGCAATGAGATAGTTTTCTCCGCTACTGTCCAACCGGTCGATTACGACTGCTTGCCGAACTCCCGGAAATGCAAGCATAGCTGCCTCGATCTCTCCGAGTTCGATGCGGAAGCCACGTATTTTAACTTGAAAATCGATGCGTCCAATGAGATCAACATTGCCGTCAATCATCCACTGCGCTAGATCGCCCGTGCGATATAGTCGTTCACCGGGAACGAACGGACTTGGTACGAATTTCTCATCACTAGCATCCGGGAGGTTCAAATATCCTCTGGCTACTCCCGGGCCGCCGATGCACAGTTCACCCGGCATTCCAATCGGAACGGGATTAAGCTGCCGATCTACAATATAGAATCGTGCATTCATCCAAGCCTTGCCGATCGGTACGCTCCCCGTCTTCGGCAATAAATCCAGCGGCTCGTCATAGTAACTTGAATCGATTGCCGCCTCAGTCACCCCATAGCTGTTAATAATCCGGAATTGGGAGCCGTAGCGCTCCTGCAATGTCCGGTAATCATTAACACTGCAGCTATCGGAGCTGACGATCAGCAGGCGCATGGAGCTCATATTGAAATCGTGCTCGTATGCGTAATTCATGAACGGGATGATGAGAGCGGGCGTAGCTTCGAATATCGTAATTTCAAATTCCTGAATCCAGCCATTTAGCCGAGACGGATCGACCCGGTCATCTGCCGGGCAAATGATCATCGTCCCGCCATTATAAAGCGTTCGTGCTATGTCTCCGACGAACACGTCAAAAGAAAAGCTCGCAAGCTGAAGGAGCTTTACAGGGAATTGGTCAAGACCGTATTCTCGTCGATTGGCCTCGGCTGTATTCGTAAGAGCCGAATGCTCGATCATGACGCCTTTCGGGCGTCCGGTCGTGCCTGATGTATAAATCACGTAAGCCAGATCAGATGGCTCGTTCAAATTAGGCAAGTTCGCATTGTCTCCGTTATAAATCGTTCCGTCGTCCATGCAGAGTACGGCTGGCAGGGACGGCATTTCCCCAAGAACTGGAGAACGCTGCAGGAAATGCGACTGCGTCAGCAATAATGTCGCTCCGCTATCAACAATCATGAATTGAATGCGTTCCTCAGGATAATCGGCATCGATCGGAACATACGCACCTCCCGCTTTCCATACCGCCAAAACGCCAATGAGCATATCGACGGAACGATCGGCCAATATTCCAACAATTGATGCTCTGCCTATACCGTGGGCTTGCAATGTTCTTGCCAACTGATTTCCCTTCTCGTTCAACTCCTTGTAGGTAAGCTTTTTGTCTATACAGATGATGGCCTCATGGTCGGGATTCTGCTTGGCTTGCTCTTCAAAAGCTTGATGCAATAAGCGCTCCGGGCAATGCGGCAGAAAATGAGGATTAAACTCCGTCAACAATCTGCTTAGCTCCCTTTCCCCGACTATCGACAACTCGCGCACAGTTTGTTGGGGATTTGAAAGTATCTGATCCGCAATAATAAGTAATTGCTCCATAATTCTCTCAATTTCGTGTTCTTTAAATAATTCAATCCGATAGTCTGCATGCAGGCTCATCTGTTGCAAATCTAAGAAATCATCGATATGTACAAAAAAGTCATTCGTCTCATGGCCGCAAAATCTAGCGTTCAGCTGAACAGAGATATCGCCATACTGTGTCCACTTAATTGGCGAGTAGTTCAAAGATACGCGAAACAGGTCTTCCATATCTCTTTTCGCATCCCGCTCCCGCAAATCTTGGACAAGGTGGTTGTATGGGTATTTTTGATGACGGAAATAGGCTTGCTGTTCTTTGAAAACAAGATAGAGCAAGGACTCCAGTGTTTGATCGGGGTCAAGCGACAATCGGGTGGCAACCGTGCTTACAAACATTCCTATAGCTTCTTTCTCGTTCCTGCTTGTGCGGTTGGCAAATACGGTACCGACGGGAACATCGACATTTCCCGTATGTTTGTATAGCAGCAGATACATGGCGGTTAGAAAAAAAACAAAGACACTAATATTGCTTGCTTCGCTAAATGCTCGTAATCGACGGTATTGTTCATCGGTGAGGGAGATGCTGATTCTTTTCGCGTCTGTTAGTGGTTCATCAGGGGAAATGTGTTTCACTCCAGTGACTTCCGGCAATGTTTCGAACTTTTTCATCCAGTAAGATTTATCTTTTTGATAACGTTCCGACATCATATAATCGTGGTCGGCATGTATGTACTCCATATATGTGCCTTTTGGAACAGGGAGCGGATTTGCTCCACTTTTTAATGCCATATAATTATTCATGATGTACTTGCATGCTTGATACATGGACACGCCGTCCGCAATGACATGGTTGATTTTCAAGTTAAACCAATACTCTTCATCATTGATTTTCATGATGGCAATCTTATACTTGTTGATTTCGAACATGTTGATCGGGGAGCTGCAGAAATGTTGCATCCATTTCTCGGCTTCCGCGCGGCTCGGCATTTCCAAATAATCGATTGCGGGATGAATATTGGACTCATCTTCAAACCATTGCACGGGTTGATTGTGCTGTTCAGTTATGCGAATCCGAAATGCATCGTGATCTTTGACGAGCTTTTGAACCGCCTGCATGAGAAGAGATGCATCAATAGATCCCCTCATTACCATCGTTCCGGCCATCATGCTCAATGTTGTATCCGGAAATAAAAGCTCCGTGTACCATATCCTTCGTTGCGCCTGGGTTAAAGGAAATAGTTTTTTATCCATTGGGGTGCCTTCAGTCCTCCTAATTGTTTCGTTTTCCTATCATAAGTAATAGTAGGCTAAGCGAATCTGGAGTTTATCTTGGCTAATATGCAGAGGTACTATAATTGCCCTACTTTGTAAAATAGTAGCACCCACAGACTTTGTTTACAATATAATGCTTAGAAATTTAACACAATTGATTTTTTTAATGTAAAGTAAAAAGTAATACTACTCTCTAAAGGGCTAATAGGTCATAGCCTCAGCACGAGTTGAATAACATGGGCTAATCCAGTGTGTCCTTTCCCTTCTACCCGTTCCTGCTCTCCGTAAAAGAAATGCAACACCTTTAATCCCCTAGACCAAGCGAGGATGTCCGTGGGCTCGTAAAGCAATTCAATATCGGAAGGTCCGCCTGTTCGATAATGGATCTGCTCCTTCGAGTAGACCTCAAGCATGATCATACCGTCAGGCTTTACAGCCTGCTTGAGTTTATTCAGAACTACAAACTGATCACTATGATGAAAATGACCAAATACCATGATCGCAGCATCATATTCTTTTTGAGGGACATGATCTTCAAGTAGGTTCAACTGCTTCGTATGCACAAGGACATTGTGCTTTTGAGCCAGCTTTTTCGTTTTAGCTAGACCGTTCTCTGAGTAGTCAACGGCCGTCACATCGTGTCCTGCTCGCGCTAAATAGACTGCATTTCTGCCCTCACCCTCCGCAAAAGCAATGATACGTTGGTTGCTGTCTAATCGGTACGCCTGCTCCCGAATAAATCCATTTGGCTCTTCCCCGTAGTAATATTCTGCTGAACCGAAACGCTCATTCCATGCAATGTTCATGTGTTACCCCTCCAATAATGATTTGAATGACTACCAAAGTGATTTCGTCCCATCTAGTGCTTCCCTTGTTCGAACTCCTCCTCGGTCAATTCTCGATTGATATGCATCGCGATTCGACTGCCGTCTGCCGCTGCGAATACAACTTGAGAAGGAGAAAAGGAAGACGCATCCCCTGCTGCGTAGACACCCTTTATCGTAGTTCGTCCTGATTCTTCTGTCTTAATCCCGCCAGAAGCGGTCAATTCACAGCCCAACTGTTCAGCAAATGGTGCACTTTGTTCAAACTTGGGAGTGACGAAGCCCCCTGATCTTGCAAGTTCTGTTCCATCTGCAAATTGGAGATGTTGTAGTTTGTCATGCTCTCCGATAAAAGCGGCTATCTGTTGTTCTATAACCTGCACCCCTTTGGATTGAAGCTTCATCTTCTGCTCTTGTGTCAGGGCGGAGTGACCGTTCGTACAAACGACCAAATCCTTGCTCCATTGATAGAGCAACTTGGCGGTGTGAAATCCAGCGGCATGCTCAGACACCACTACAAGTGGTTGATCGCGCAATTCCCAGCCATCGCAGTATACGCAGTTGAACAAGCTTTTTCCGTATAGCGGAGTGAATCCTTCAATTTCCGGGAATTTCTCCTTGACCCCTGTCGCAAGTATCAATTTCTTCGCTTGAATGCGCTGACTCATTGTGTCGTGTACGATAAAGACACCATCCACGTTAACAACTGTCGTAACTTCAACATGCATCAGACGGATGGATGGATAGCGACCTAGTTCTTCGTGCGCGATGCGCCGGAATTCTGGAATCGTTACCCCGTCCCTCGTAATAAAACCGTGGGATGCATGTGTCACCGCATTTCTAGGGCGATTGTGGTCGAACAATACGATGCTTCTTCTTGCTCTTCCGAGTACGAGAGCAGCGTTCAATCCTGCAGGTCCTCCCCCAATGATGGCGCAATCGTAAATCATGATACTCATCTCCTTACTAAATAGGATATTACAGACTGATAATATCTATGATAACATATTCTTCTCCTATTTATGAAGCAGTTATTACTCGCGTTATCGTAAAAAATACAGAAAGAACCCTCCTGACATGGAGAGTTCTTCTTATAAGCGGTACCTGTGCTCATTATGCCTGATTGCTGCATTAACGTGCACTTGTTTATAACTAAGCGAATACCTTCTCAAGCTCACTGCACCACTTCGTCCAACCATACTTAGCGCCTGCGAGTGCTTGCTCATTGGAAATTCCGGTTTGTTCGAGATGAAGGTTAACGCTTCCGTTCCCTAAGTCTTGCAGTGTCCACGTGATCGTGTGTTTCTCCCCGCTTTCCCATGTATAGGACAGCTTGTTAGGTTCGTCTACAATCAGTACTTCGCCATCAATAATTCCATTCCACCATTCGTTCGGCTGCGTGCGGAACTGAAAATGGTGTCCAACGACGGCTTTAAAATCATTTTCCATTGCCTCACCAGTGTGGATATTCTGCACCCACTTGGCAAGCTTGCTGGAATCGGTTAATGCGGACCACAACTTCTCAATTGTAGTCTTGTATTGAAAATCCAGTGTTAATGTTACACTCATTCTTCTTCCTCCTCTAATAAATGTTGCAAGCGCAACATATTCAAACCCCAGAACTTGCTGTAGAAAGCCACCCAGTCTTGGACTTCTCTCAGTGGTGCGGCATTCAGCCTAAATCGTGTCTCTCGGCCGACTTTGCGGTCATATACCAGTCCGGCTTCTTTAAGAATTGTCAAATGCTTGGATACCGCTGTACGTCCCATTTGAAATTGTGCCGTTAATTCATGAAGCGGTATCTCCTCTTTCTCTGCTAACAAACGAATGAGTCTCCGCCTAGTTGGATCTGCAATCGCGTCAAACACATCCCGCAACTGATTATTCTCACCCACAACAACCTCTCCAATATCTTACATTCTGTAGTAGAAATCTGTTGGTGATATGAGGGATCAGCTATGACTACTTCTATCACCTCCTTAGAGTTTACGGCTATTTGGACACAGTGTCCATGAGGGGATGTTCAGTGCTGCATAGGAAAGCGGGAGGATCGCATAAAAACCGTAATCACCATAATCATTAGCAAACGCATGAGAGAGAGCTGCACCAGTCATGACAAAGAATAATTCAGGTGAAACATAATCAGGTTTGCAAATTTCGCTATGACTGTCTTCAAAAGAGACACCTTTTGGTGTCGGTTTGATTATAAGACACCAAAAGGTGTCCTGTCAACGGTTGATTTTCATGCGCCCGATCCAACCCCTATTGTTTGTATTGGTATGCATATAAATAAAAAAAACCGCGCAATGCGCGGATCTACATGAAGGTATGTTCTTGTCCACCCACGATTATCGTCAAATAATCTAATCTTTTAATCCCTTTCCATCAAGAATTTGCTGATTATATTTCTCTACCCTTGATGTTCGCGTTTTGGATTGTTTGGGTTCTGAGAAATAATACAGGTATTGTCGTTGACGCCCTGGCGTTAATTCCTCAAATGCTTCTTTCAAGGCAGGGTTTTCATCGAGTTTAACTTGAAATTCTTCGGGAACTGTGTACTCTGCCGTTTGCTTAAAGTTCACTTCCAATCCCGCTTTTTCAACTTCAATGGCCTCCTTAATATAGGCCTTCAAGATATCTTCCATCTCAACGATTTCTTGAACATTGGTGAACCGAATCTGACGGGCTGCTTGTACATTCTCCGTCTGTTGGATGAGAATTCCGCTTGGATCTTTTAACAGGGCCCCTTTATGAAACAGAAGTGCACAGTACTCTTTAAACCCATGTATTAAAACGATGTTTTTGTTCTCATAGGTGTAGCATGGGTGCATCCACTTATAATCTTCGGTCAGCTCGCAGTCAAGAACGATATGTCTCAGCTTCTCGTATTCTTCTTTCCACGTTTTCGCTTTCCGTATAAATTCATCGACCTTCGGATTCAATTGACGATTTGACATCAGGACATACCCCTCTTCACTTTTCGTTCAGCGGACAGTTCATATCCCTTGAGATTTCATCTGTCCCCCTGCATGAACACTTCATATTTATTTGTAGTTTGGAACATTCGACATTTCGAGATACACATATTAACAACAACATTAGGTACTAGACGAAATGATCTCCATTTCAGTAGATTACGAATGCGATTTTTTATGGAGTTGTTGAGCGATATCGACTAATTTCTTATTCTTCAGATGATTCTCCATCTTCTCTTCTGCTTCCTTCATCACGGCTTGAATCAGGCATTCTTCGCCGTGGACGAAGTTACATTCGAATAACGAGGTCGAGCCTTCGATAGCATGGATAATATCCAGAAATGTAATATCATCTCGATGACGAGTCAGGCGATATCCCCCATTTGCTCCCGAGATCGATTCAATCATGCCGGCCTTCACAAGTCTCGTTAATATTTTGGACAAGTACGTTGGGGACACGCCCTGGGATTCTGCCAACTGTTGTACGCCAACTGGCTTAACGGTAGATGCCTCAATCAGCATGAGCATAGTATGGAGCGCATAATTCGTTGCTTTTGTAAATTTCATGGACAACCCTTCTTAATCATAGATTTATGATATCGATAATATCCGCGAATGGCTAGCATGTCAATTAGGCTGCAAGGCATCGAACGATTCGGATTATACCCTAGAAGCGCTGATATTTCCTTTCTTCGTCATACAGATCGATGTTTGTATTCCCTAATCTGTATGTATGATTTCAATCACACACTGATTAAACACGGATTCCCAAGGAAATGAATAGACAAAGACAATCTATATAGGAGGTTCGCTACTATGCACAATGATTCCTCGTCCATTCAAGATCTCCCCCAATTTCCTGAATCCTATTGGCGGGACTCCGCAACGATTCCCTCCTTCCCGAAACTTGCTAAACATACGGAAGCAGAAGTTGTAGTAGTTGGAGGCGGAATTTCCGGCATAACAACGGCCTACCTCTTGGCACGGGAAGGACTCCGCGTCGTGCTTGTTGAAGCAGGTCAGCTGCTGAATGGCACGACTGGTCATACGACGGCCAAAATAACAGCGCAGCATGACCTTATTTACGACGAGTTCAATCACCATTTCGGTCAAGAACAGGCAAAGCTGTACTATCAAGCGAATATCGAGGCAAAGCAATTTATTAAGCATATGGTTCAGGAACATAAGATTCCATGCGATTATGAGGAACGGGACGCTTATATCTATACAAATTCGGATGAGTACCTGCCGAAGCTTCAAACGGAACTCGCTGCCTATGAGAAGCTCGGGATTGACGGTGAATTGGTCACTCAAATCGATCTGCCTGTGCCGATCAAGGCGGCCCTCGTCATGCGGAATCAAGCCCAATTTCACCCGGTTAAGTATTTGGACAAGTTAGTTCAGCTGTTTGTGGAATTAGGCGGGCAGATCTATGAACATACCACTGTAGAAACCATCGATAAGGGTACGCTGCCGACCGTAATTACGCAAGATGGCTTCAAGTTGACCTGCAAGCATGCCGTTTCATGCTCCCACTTTCCTTGTTATGACGGGATGGGATTTTATTTTGCAAGAATGCATGCTGAACGCTCCTATGTTGTGGGCATCCCCAATAAGAATGTTCAATTGTCAGGCATGTATATTAGCGCAGAGAACCCAAAACGCTCGATCCGTACAGCGGCATTGGATACCGGTGAAAGCTTGATACTTATTGGCGGTGAAGGTCATAAGACCGGACAGGGCATTTGCACCATTAAGCACTATGAAGCACTGCAAGCATACGCGAATGATGTGTTTGGGGCAGCAGAAATATCGTATCGATGGTCGGCTCAGGATTTAGTTTCTTTGGATAAAATGCCGTATATCGGACAAATATCTTCTTCAGTACCGAATGTTTACGTTGCAACCGGATACCGGAAATGGGGCATGACCAATGGCACGGCTGCTGCGCTCCTGTTGAGGGATATGATTATGGGGAGAGAGAATGCCTATCAGGAACTATATACACCGTCGCGCTTTCATGTCGATCCTGATGTGAAGACATTTTTCGCTCAGAACGCGGATGTTGCCAAACATCTCATTAGCGGCAAATTGGAGCGTGTTCACAATAAGCCTGAGAATCTATCGAATGATGAAGGCGCCGTTGTATCGATTGACGGTAAAAGAGCTGGAGCTTATCGAGATGAACATGGCATGCTTCATCTCGTTGATACCACTTGTACGCACATGGGTTGCGAACTGGAATGGAACCACGGCGAACGAAGCTGGGATTGTCCTTGCCATGGGTCAAGGTTCTCCTATGAAGGCGATGTATTAGAGGGCCCGGCAGCCAAACCATTGACCAAAATACAGGAATCCTGAATCTTGATGATTCAGGATTCCTGTCATGGATTTATATAATACTTGTTATGCATGACTATGTCTGAGGTCGTCGTTATTTGGATATGAATGTCTGCTTTAATTCGTGTAGTCGTTGATCATCCATATATCACCATTCTCGTTAAACTCTATCGCAAATATACGCTCTCCATCTTTAACAAATTGAGCACTGCCGGGAGCCTTTGGATTTCTCTGCATTTCATATTCATGTAGATTATATCCGAGCAATTCAGCAACAAGAGGGAAAGCAGCTGTTTGTAATTGCTCATCCGTGATTTCAAGCTTTTTCTGCTTTTGGCTCGCGCTTGTTTTAGGATTGCTCGAATAGGTAGATAATGAAGAATCATAAATTTGACGAATCTTATAGGTTTTCGGATCGAAGCTGACACCGCCGTCAGAACCATAAGACAAATACACGGTATTGTAGCTGTCAGAGAAAAGTTTGGATGCAGCGGTAAGCTGATCAGCCTTTTTTCCGCGCAGTACAGCAAGCATGTATTGACCTTTTTTATTTTCATCATCCGAAATTTGGTCAGGACCTACATCATAGGACGTAGTGATTGTGTCATTCAAAAAGAGTACTTCAACTCGATGATCGTTCTGATTATCTATCAATTTCGTTTGAACCGTATATTCATTCGTGTAAGGATCATTGAAAATGGAACGACTGATTTTAAAATATGGATTCCCTTTGTATCCACTATCTTGCAGCGCTTGTGCAGCCTTCTTCAACAATTCAGAGCCGGCTGCTTCTGGCGTCAGATCCAACCCTAGTTGTACTCTCGATAGCTTGCCGGTGTCAGCGTTTACCCATATGTAACGCTGACCGGGGCCGTCATTTGGAGAGCTTTTGAATGCAAGGAACAAATCCTTCGTGTCTTCTGTGGGCATGATCTCTTGGAGCGGAAGCGGCTTGCCCAACTGCTGCATGACATCACTAACCGTTTGCTTAACCGTATTGCGGATCTGTTCATTAACCTGATTAAATAATGGCTCCTTTGCATACAGCTCAAGGATTTCGGATTTCTTCGGCTCTGGTTTATCCGCTGCCGCGTTCGTTAGGGCAATGCAGGCAAAAATGGAAATGATCGCGATCCCGAAAATGGTCCATTTATACGAACCTCGTTTGAACAAAGCAATCATGTTAATTCTCCTTTTAATGAGGGATTTGTCGGTTGAGAAGCTTGTCGCACTGACAGAACGAAAGCCGGTTGTCATATTCGCTTCCACCAGCTTGACAATGGTGTATCCATACTGTTTGACCTCATCTTCTTCCAAACAAGAAATGACGCGATTGTCACAAGACAGCTCCTGGTCTTCCCTCATTTTCCTGGATGCGTACCATAGAATCGGATTGAACCAGTTCAGGATAAGCAGGATGGTGAATAACCAGTTTGTCACAATATCCTTGCGTATGTAATGAACAAATTCATGAAGCAGAATATGTCTTAGTTCTTCATTGCGAAACTGTGCAAAATACTTGCCGGGCAGCAATATCTTCGGTCGTAATACCCCATACAGTGTAGGACTGCTCACTCCATTCGATATCAGCAGCGGCAGTGTTCTCTTTATCTTCAAATCCTCGCGACATTGCTGAAGTACACGCAAGCTGGCTTCATCGGATACGACATAGGATTCTCTCATCATCCCGCGTGAAAATTTGCGGTTCGATACAAGCACATAGGCTGTCATTGTCAATACGCCAAGTAACCAGCTAAGTGACAATGCGGAGTGAATGAATGTAGGACTATCGTTATTCGTGACATCTGACCGCTCAGCACCAGACATGCTATTGTCCAGAATATGGCTGGTTTCGTTTGTTCCTGATGCATGTTCCGCCGATAATCTGTTCATATCATCATCCATTGACGAGATAGGAAGCGCAATTGGTTTATCTGTAAATGAAAATAGATTATATAAGCTGAACGAGCTTTCAGGTACCCAAGGCAGCAGCATCCTGGCAAGCAGAACGAACCAGAGCATGTACTGCCATTTGATCGGGAGACGATCCTTCAATGCGGCCCTCACAAGCAAGATAAGGACAACAATGATTGATGCCATTAAGGAAGTCTTTGCAACCCAATCAAAAATTATAGTTAACCATGTTAATAAGTTATTCATCTCTACGCTGCCCCTCGTCGAGTATTTTCTTCAGCTCCTCTACTTCTTCTGTGGATAGCTTCTCTTGCTTCAGGAAATTAACAAACATTGGCTTCAAGGCGCCTCCATATAGACGCTGCAAGAAGGAATTGCTCTCTGCCCTGACGCACTCTTCTTCACTGACTACAGGATAATATAGATAGGTTTTCCCTTCCTGTTCATAGCCGAGCGCATTTTTGTTGAGCAATCGATTAATTAACGATTTAATCGTAGCTGGCTTCCAGTCGCTATTCTCACTTAGCTTCTCGATTACATCGTTCGCTGACAGCTTATGGTTTGTCCCCCAGAATACCTTCATGACTTCCCATTCAGCATCCGAGATTCGCGGAATTTCTGTCATATCTTCAACCTTCTTTCTATTGATTACATATGTAATTAACATCCCGAGGTATAGATTACACTCGTAATCGGAAATTGTCAAATTTTATTCGTTTCTGTAACGCGTAATTTACTCAAAAATAGAGATCTTGTAATCAAATGAAGTAACGTAATATTTATTATGTAAACTTAAATTCGGGTTTCATTTGCAAATAAAAAGCCCGAGTATGCTGATCCATCGTGGACTGACATACTCAGGCTATAGAAATTAAATTGCTTCTGGTGTTGATTCTTCGAATTGACTATTATATAGATCCGCGTAGAAGCCTTTTTGTTCGAGCAACTCATCATGGGTTCCTTGCTCAATTACAGTACCTTTGTTCATTACAAGAATCAGGTCAGCGTTACGTATTGTCGACAAACGATGAGCGATAACGAAGCTCGTTCTTCCCTTCATTAATTCGTTCATTGCGCGCTGGATATGAACCTCAGTGCGTGTATCGACACTGCTCGTTGCTTCATCCAAGATAAGAATGGATGGATTCGCAAGAATCGCGCGTGCGATCGTAAGGAGCTGCTTCTGACCTTGTGAAATGTTGGAGGCTTCTTCATTCAGAACCGTATCATATCCCTTCGGTAGCGTACGGATAAAATGATCGGCGTGCGCAGCCTTCGCTGCGCGTACAATCTCCGCTTCCGACGCTCCTTCTCGGCCATACGCGATATTTTCACGAATGGTACCATTGAAGAGCCATGTATCTTGAAGCACCATACCGAACATCGACCGCAGACTGCTGCGTTCCATGTCGGTTATATCCACGCCATCGATTTTAATGGCACCGCCATTAATTTCATAGAAGCGCATCAGCAGGTTAATGAGCGTCGTCTTCCCTGCTCCAGTAGGACCTACAATCGCAATCATTTGTCCTGGATTTACATGGATATTCATGTCTGTAATGAGCAGTTCATCTTCCTTATAGCCGAATTGCACATGCTCGAAGTCCACTTGGCCGACTGGATGTGCGATCTCAACCGGCTTCGCTGCTTCTGGAACCTCTTCTACCTCATCGAGTACTTCGAATACCCGCTCTGCAGAGGCAATCGTCGATTGAATGACGTTTGCAATGTTGGCTGTTTGAGCAATTGGCTGTGTGAATTGCCGAGCGTATTGAATGAATGCTTGAATATCACCGATCTCGATCGATTTCTTCGTCACGAGCAATCCGCCAACTACACAAATCAGCACATATCCAATATTGCCGATGAAGTTCATAAGCGGCATAATCATGCCGGAAATAAATTGTGCCTTCCAACCCGATTCATACAAGCGTTCATTAACCTCATTAAATTCTTCGAGTGATTTTTCCTCATGGCCGAACGCTTTGACAATATTATGCCCCGTATACATTTCTTCCACATGCCCGTTTAGCTCACCAAGTGACTTTTGCTGTCCCATAAAGTGTTTCTGCGACCGAGAAGCCACCATCTTAATGACGATCGCACTGAGCGGCAATGTCAGCATACAGATGAGGGTTAATAGCGGGCTGATGGTCAACATCATCACGATGACTCCAATGATCGTGATGATGGACGTAATTAACTGCGTTAAGCTTTGTTGCAGCGTTGTACTTATGTTATCTACATCGTTCGTAACTCTGCTTAGAATCTCGCCATGCGTGCGCCCGTCAAAGTACTTGAGCGGTAGACGATTCAGCTTATCATTGACCTGCTGACGCATGTCATACACAATTTTTTGCGCTACACCTGCCATCAAGTATTGTTGGATATAACTGAAAAACGCACTGAACAGGTACAAGCCAACAAGCAGCATTAGGATATTATTAATAAAGTCAAAGTCCATGACAGCTGGGAGTCCGTTGAACTTCGCCATTGTAAATTCAAACAGTTTGGTTGTTGCCTTCCCCATAATTTTCGGACTGACGATTGAAAATATGGTACTGAGTATAGCCATCAAAAAGATGATGAATAGCTTGGTTCGGCTCGGTTTCAAATAACCGAGAAGTCTGCGTAGGGTACCCTTGAAGTCCTTGGCCTTCTCGCCCGGCATCATCATCCCTGGCCCCATCGGTCCACCGCCGCCATGCTTACGGCCGGAATTCGCTGCTTTATTTTTTTCACTCATGCGATCTCCTCCTCCGACAGCTGCGAGGATACAATCTCACGATACACTTCACTAGATTTCAGCAGTTCTTGATGCGTGCCAATATCTGCGATTCGTCCTTCCTCCAGCACAATAATCTGATCAGCGTCCTTCACCGTACTTACACGTTGTGCGACGATAATTACAGTTGCGTTAGTTGTTTCTCCTCTTAATGCTGTCCGCAGCTTGGCATCTGTTTTGAAGTCTAGAGCGGAGAAGCTGTCATCAAAGAGATAAATCTCAGGCTTGCGCACTAGTGCCCGCGCAATGGATAAGCGCTGCTTCTGTCCGCCTGATACGTTCGTTCCCCCTTGGGAAATAGCTGAATCGTATCCTTCTGGCATAGCTGCAATGAAATCAGCAGCTTGCGCAACTACTGCTGCATGCTGCAATTCCTCATCTGTCGCATCCTGCTTGCCATAGCGAATATTATCTGCAATTGTGCCTGAGAATAGTACGGCCTTCTGCGGCACGTACCCAATCTTCTCCCGCAAGCCCTCCTGAGATAACTCTCTCGCATCTACACCATCAATCAGGATGCGCCCACTGTCAATGTCATAGAATCGCGGAATGAGATTCAGCATCGTAGATTTACCGGAACCTGTACCGCCAATAATGGCAGTCGTCTCTCCAGGGCGGGCGCTAAATGAGATATTGGACAATGCTGGATTCTCTGCACCCGGATAGCTGAACGTCACGCGATCGAACTCAATGTATCCGCGAAGTCCTTCCGCTTTCTTTACATGATCCTGATCACGAATGACTGGTTCCATGTCAAGCACCTCGTTAATTCGTGTGGCAGATGCGGAGGCGCGCGGTATCATAACGAAAATGATCGATACCATAACAAGTGAGAACATAATCTGAGCCGCATATTGAATAAATGCCATCAGATCGCCAACCTGCATGCTGCCGGCATTGATTCGATCCGTTCCGAACCAAATAATCGCAAGTGTCGAGAAGTTAAAGGCAAGCATAATGACTGGCATTAGCGATGCCATAATGCGGTTTACCTTTACCGCTGTCTGCGTTAGGTCTGTATTGGCTTCGTTGAAACGATCCTTCTCATGCTCGGTGCGATTGAAGGAACGAATTACCCGAATACCAATTAAGCTTTCACGAAGCACTTGATTCAGCCTATCGAGCTTTTTCTGCTGTGCCTTGAACAGGGGAATCCCTTTACTAGCTACGAGAAAGATTGCAAGTGCCAAGATTGGGATAACAACGGCTAGCACTAACGTTAGCTTGGCATCTTTATTAACGGCCATAATAATCCCGCCGATACACATCATCGGAGCGCTGATCATCATGCGAAGAATCATGACAAGCACCTGTTGTACTTGTGTAATGTCATTGGTCGTACGCGTAATAAGCGAAGCAGTACCAATGTTGTCGAACTCCTGCAGGGAAAAATGCTGAACGTGGTTAAATACCTTGCCGCGCATTAATTTTCCATACCCCATTGCAACCTTGGCTGACAAATAACTGCTCACAATCGCACAGATTGTTCCTCCGATTGCTACCACTAGCATGAGACTGCCAATTTTCCAAATGTACGGGACATCTCCTTTTGAAATCCCGAAGTTTACAATATCAGACATAAGCGTCGGCAAATACAGCTCCGACAGCGATTGTACAAAGACAAGCGCTAATATGACGCCTATCGGCACTCGGTATGGTTTCAAATACCGAAACAACTTCATCATGCTTCCTCAACTCCATCTCCATCATCATGTGTCTTTTCTTTTTCTCGTTGTTGGCTGCGGATGTCATAGTATTCGTATACTTTCTTTAACAAATCCGCGAGATGAAGGCTATCCTCCTCACCTAGATGCTGAATCAGCCCGTTAATCTGTTCCTCGAATTGTTTCTGACCTTCTTCTGTTGTCTTCAATCCCTCTTCGGTCAATTGTACTCGAACGGCACGCCTGTCTTCCTTATCCATAAACCTCTCCACAAGTCCCTTCTTCTCCAACACATTCAAGGTCTGAGTAACCGTCGGAGAAGTGAGCCTCAGATGGTTGCTGATGTCGGATACCCGCATAGCCGGCTCTCCCTCTTGCGCATGGCGCTTGATGCAGAACAGCATCATCATCTCACTGCGTTTCTTGCCTGCTGACATCCGTTGATTCCACTCGGCCCGATTGAATCGCATGAACGATTGGACGAGCTTATACGCCGTTGTATCTGGATCGAACATTTCCGCATCACCTCATAGATTCTAGAACACGTTTCATCTCTATATTAGGTTAGCTAACTATTAGATAATCAAATAATTAGGTTACCTATTATTTTACTACTGAATTATATACCTCTAAAATAGTTGATGTCAAATTCAGATCCTCCCATGTTCTCAATCATTCTGTTAACAGGTAAAGCACGATTAACTCCATTCCCCCCTTCTTAGAATCGGTAGTCATTGTTAGGAAGTATAGAAAAACCCCGCCCAAAGATGGACGAGGTTCGTCAGAATAATCATCTGTATGGAAAGATAACAGGCTCACATATGCCCACTTTCTCAGCTTACATGGCTATGTGTGGCATACTGCACTTGCTTGTTCATTCGCACGTTCTACCTCTTCCAAGAACGCCAAAATAGTATCGTTAACCAAGATAGGTTGTTCACGAATCATATGGGGGCGATGACTTGCTCCCTCTATAATGAGGTATCGTGAATTGGGAATAAGAGAAGTCACTTTCAATACATCTCCTTCTGGTGCATAAGGATCATGCTGACCAGCAATGAACAAGGTAGGACAACTTATGCCTCTGAATTGTTCTTCACTTAGCTGTGGATACTTTCGCCAATCTTTAAGCTTTTGGCGCAAAAATTCCTGCCAGTTACCCTTATGTGCTTCTCTATGTCTATCTTCCATTAACCGGATAAATGCATGGCCATCATTCTCAAGCAGCCACTCCGGTTCAAATTCCTCAGATCCATACGAAGCAACATACCCGCTCTGACCAATTGAAGTTAACGAAGTTACACGATCAGGATGGTGAATCGCACAATACAAGCCGACCCCTCCTCCCATGCCGTAGCCGATTAGATGCGCCTGTTGAATCCCTAATCGATTCATGAGTGCAATGATGTCATCAGCATGCTGCGGCGTACTCCATTCCAAGCTGCCACTTCTTGTTCTGCCATGCCCACGGAAGTCGGGGAAATAACAAGCATATTTATTTTGAAAATCAAGAATCTGGCTGGCAAATGCGAGAATCCCTCTTGAAAATCCGCTATGCAGAAAAATAACGGGAAATCCAACGCCTAGCTGCTCGACAAACATGTCCATATTATTGCAAGTAATATGCGGCATATTGCTCCATCTCCTCTTTTTATTTTTTATAAGGTGAGATTCTCCCCTATTTCCCGGTTGAATGATACATGGTGTTGAAACTCGCTCATTTTCATAAGTAAGTATAGAATAGTACGACAGAGTTAGATGATCAATACATTTCCTTCCATATAAAAAGACAACTGCGTGATTAGACACAGTTGTCTTTGTCCTTGAAAAAATGATGATAACAATAAATCAGCATCAGCCTGCCACCGTTAATAGAACACCAATCGTATTCGTTATGCCATGGACAAGGATTCCAGGCCATACGGAACCCGTTCGTTCATACGCCCATGCGAATATGACTCCGCCAACAAAATTAACGGGCATCGCATTTGTCGTCGGGTAGTGCGCTGCAGTAAAGATCAGCGCGCTTAGAAGGATTGCTCCTCCCATTCCAACACGTGTCCGCAGCCAGCGATAGATGAAGCCGCGATAGAAGATTTCTTCATATACTGGCGAAATGATCCCTGCCGATATGACACCAAGCAGCAAAGTAAATAACGTAACATGCTGTTTTAGGCTCTCTGTTTTACTATTCTCCACCGTAGTCCCAAGAAAGCTGGTAAGATAAACGGTTGCCAAGCTGAGTATAATAAGTGCAAGGATCCAGAGTATAATTCTCCACCAATCTTTAGCCGAAAATGACTTTACTCCAACTTCTGCCCAGCTCAATTTCTGTGGCCGTAAAGCAACGAAATATATGCCCAGCATTAGCGTTATGGCTATCGTAAGTCCCGTCATCGTGCCTGCATATAGTGTGTTCTGCATCCAATCAGCGTACAATTGCTGCAGTGGATATTTAATCACACAAATCACAAATACGAATTCCAGTGCCAGCAAGGCCAGCATTTGGCGCCAAGTCCAAGGATCACTTTTCTTCCACATCTCGGTTGTCTTCAATCTTCATCCCTCAATCCTCTATGTTATAATCCAACTATATTAGGTGACGTTACGTAACCTGCAAGCACTTTTTTCAGGAGGACTGACATGAATCGCTGGACAACAGGACAAGTATCGAAGATGAGAAATGTATCCGTACGAACATTGCGTTATTATGATCAGATTGGCCTGCTTACGCCGAGTCATAAGGAAGACAACGGTCGACGCTATTATTCGGAAGCAGATTTATTTACACTTGAGAAGATCACGCTCATGAAGTCATTGTCGCTCCCACTGGAGGATATTCAGCAATTGATAGACAAGCTGTCTTACCGCCACATCCTAACTGCCCATTATAATCAGCTTCAGGAGCAGTTAACATCGCTGCAGACGAGTATTTCCAATACAGCTACACTCATACATATGATTGATATAGAGGGAAATCTCTCTTGGGAGAAGGTATCGAGTCTTGTGCAGAACGCACCGGAGAATTCGAAGCAGTGGATGGATTACTTCGGAGAAGAAGAAAGCGAGTTTTTGCGCCAGACTCTTCCGAATCTAGGCAATAGCGACCCAATCACTCAACAGTATGTGTCCTTACTGCGGCGGATTGAATGGTGTATCCAGCAGTCTATCCCGCCAGAATCGGTTGAAGGCTGCAAAATTGCAATTGAGCTGAATGAGCTGTCGATGATCACATTTGAGGGTGATGAGGAGTTAATCGAGAAGTTCTGGGAAGTAAGAAAACGTCCTGCCAGTGAGACGGGGTTATTTCCGATATCAGATGAGGTATTGGAGTTCTTAGAAAGAAGCACGACCTATGCCTTGGAGCAAGAAAAAGCAGGGGTAAAATAAATACGGTATTCGATAGCAGACCAGCTTGCTTGCCGCTTATGGAGGAAGCTGGTTTTTTAGTTTTGTTGTTAGGATATATCCTCTATTGATGGGTACTTCTATTATGAATTACATGATACCCATTCCTTTCTTATAATCTAGTATTGTAAATAAGCGCAAATTCGATTATCGTCTCACAAGACCATTTGGTTCGATCGGCTTACTTAACCAATGTTCATCGGTTTGTACATGATTGCGGCGGACAAACTTAGCTGCGCTGTCCTTGAATGCATCATAATGAAATGCAGACGCGAGACGAACAACATAGCCCTCCTGTTCACCACCGCAGCGGGATTGCATCGTATAGCACTTCCTGACAGCTTCCTCATCCCATATTCCCCGATACAGCACCGGAACAACAGTAAGCTGAAGCTGTTCAGCCCATTCGAGGGTATCATCCCAAGATAGGCATATGTTCTGATCATTCCATACCGAGAACAGCATGAAATAACTCGGCAAGTCCGTATAAGATAGCGAATGCTTCGCATATACGTTTTCACCGCATAATCGATAGCCTTCAGGGATCATGTATTGAATGCCGCCATGCTGCATTTTGACGATGTGCCGAGAAGGATGATCCTTGCTGTCCAGGGAACGAGCGTGGATGCCATTGTTATACATCGTTGTATTCTCCCCGTCCATTTTTTCTGTAACAACAACCTCGCGGCCGATGAAATGATCCGTATTCCGCAAGATTTTATCGTCATTCGTATAGCTTCTGGACCAGGGAAGGTGCATCGTTTTCGGATATTTGATTTTCATGTCGTTTCACCTCCTTATTTCGCGAAAGTGTCGGCTTCCGCAAAAAAATACAATTGAGCCAGCATCTCATCGCCTAACAAATGATAAATATGAGATGCTCCAGCATCCCCGCCGTGCAGGATCTCCATATGGAAGCTGACTAGATTGACAACCTGAAGGACAAATTCCTCGTCGTACCCCATTTGCTTCAGGACATGGCAGGCGATCGCTGCGGATACATGTTCATGACCATAATAGGAGTAATATCCCCGGCTTTCCTTCCACACCTTGCAGAATGGCTTGCCTGCATCATGAAACAGTGCAGCGAACTGCATTGCCAGCATGTTATCTCCTTCGTAGAACGCACGTACATATTCCAGCACCGCATAGGTATGCTCGGACAACGTTCTCGAATGATGCGGATTCTGTTGATCATATCCTACCATTACCCGAAAATGCGGAGAACTGGACAAATAGTTGAACAATTCGTCGTGATCCGGATTATCCGCAAGCAGCTCTTCCAGCTCCGAGCGCGAAAGCATAGCATCAGCTGGAGCATGCACGATATGAAGTTGTTGAAAGCCTTCACCAAGGACCGGAAACTCAAAGTGCTTAGCAAACTTGGACATTACACTCTCGTCGATCCTACGCTTCCTAGATTGGGCCCGCTGCATGGCGATATCATAGGGCGTGCTGCACACATGACATTCCACCGGGACCTCCCTGAACCGCTTCAAGAACTTCAATCTTCGTTCTCGGCTGACATTGGTTGCGTCAAATACTACATTGCGCCCAGAAGCCAATGCTTGCTCAATTTGAGAGAAAGCTTCATCAAATACGACATACGTATTCTTTTGCTTCGCCTCATCTCCGAACAGCTTCTGACGTATGGAGTCGGTTGCTACATGAACAGCCCTATGCTGCTTGCACAACTCCTTCGCGTAATGGCTCTTCCCGCTACCCGGTATGCCGGCCAGCATGTGAATGGAACTCATCGATTTCTCACCTCCTTTCAAATCTCTTTTCATAATCGAAACCTCTATTCATACATAAACAGACATCTATCCAAAAACTAAGATCGAATTGTTTGATGTGACGTATGGCAGAGGCAGTCCAGCGTATGATCATTCACCATGCCAACCGCCTGCATGAAGGAATAGCAAATCGTGCTGCCTACGAATGAGAACCCGTCTTTCTTAAGCTGCTTGCTCATTCGATCACTAATATCGGTTGTAACGGGAACTTCCTTGATGGTCGCCCAATGGTTTACAATGGGTTGGTTATCGACGAAGCTCCATATGTACGTGGAGAAAGAGCCGTGCTCTTTCTGGAGCCGCAAAAAAGAGTGTGCGTTTTTAACGACACTGTGAATTTTTAATTTGTTGCGAACGATCCCTGCATCATCGAGCAAGGATTCCAGCTTCTCTTCCGTGTACTTCACGATTTTCTCTGCCTCGAATTGATCGAAGGCTTCACGGTAATGTTCTCTCTTCTGCAAGATTGTCCACCAACTGAGCCCCGCCTGCGCACCTTCCAAGCACAGCATTTCAAATAACTTTCGATCGTCGTATACGGGAACTCCCCACTCATTGTCATGGTAGTCCACATATAAAGGCTCATTTTCTTTTACCCAAGCGCATCGTTTACACATCGTTGTAGACCAGTCCTTCTTCTTCAATAAATCTTTCTTCAAGTTAGAGATTTTACATCATGATTTTATGGTGTGTGCTGACAACTTACAAACTCAGAAACTCACTCTGCGCAGATCATCAATATTATATTCATATCTGGTTAGCAGGTTCGATCAGTAGAGCGTTATATGCCATACAGCCGTACTTCTACCTTACTTCAGCTACCAGCGGAGCGGTTCTTCATCTCGCCATAGAATCCAGCGGTCAATCTCTATGATATTCGCAGTACCGATGCTGTACTCACTCTTGACACCGCTCTGTAAGTCAATGAGATGGAGCATTCCTCCATATGTGCCTACCGCTAATCGTGATTCATCTGGAGATGCGACAATACCGGATAAGGTGCTGCCGACAAAATATCGCCATATCTCATTACCTTCACTGTCTATTTTGCGCAAATATCCATAGGCATCACCCAATATATGACCATCTGTCAATGCAGCAGCGGCGTATACACGCATCTCATCATTCATGAGCGGCCACTCTCGTTCTGCCCCAGCTTCAAGCTGCTCCAAGTCTGCAAGCGGGATTTGAATCGTTGCCCCATTATAGAAATGGCATGCATTATACCACACTTCGCTACTGTCCTTGGCGAACAGCGCATAATGCGGATAACTGGATTGCGGCTCGAACGTATACACCTTCCCACTCGCCGCATCTCGCAATAGATGTTCACTGCACTGGCTGCCATACGTAAGCCAGCATCCATCCGGAGACACAGCACCGTGCACCATATCAATGTGAGTATCCTCGTAATCATATTGCTGCATCTCCGTCAGTTCAGGATGAAGCAGCTCGACTTGGTCTTTGCTAAGCAAATAGATGCCGCAATCGGTTACGAGAAGAAGACGTGAGCCATTGTCGAATGGGATAGCCTCCTCAATATGGCTAGCCGGATGTTCTGAATCGGCAAGTGATTCACAATCATTCAAGATTGCCTTAATACGTTGCTGTATAACTTGCCAGGACCAAGCGGCAATCTCTTCGCCCTCCCCCAAGCTTGTAACGATTCCTCGTATTATACGTATTCCTTGTTCATTACTAAGCGCGAAATAGTTTCCGTCCGAGGAGCATCCAATATGATAGAAGTCAGGTAGCTCTGTAATTTGATCTTGCTGAATGAGATAGATGCTGCCGCCATAAGTACGAACAAGAACAGTTCCATCATTCAAGCAGACAATTGGTTTAATAGCTTGCTGCTTCTCCTCATAACCGGGTGTAATTGGCCAGGATGCTGGCGGAATCTCCTGACGCAGCCGTTCGGTGTCCCCTGCTTGATTGGCAGCCCGTATCATGTCAACGATGTCTGCGGCCATGCCCGAACGCTGATCATCCCCAGGCTCTTGTTGTGCCTGTTCCCAGTTGCTTTCCATCCCGACGCGCACATATTCATTAATTTCCGAGGCATATCGCTTTCCTTCTGTGCGCCACTTCATCGCAATTTCTTCTCTTAGCCAGCTCATGACAACTCCTCCTCGTACCCATTCGTGTCTCTCGTGTCTGCCTTATCCAATAACCTCGACGACATTGCCTTCTTGATCCTTAATTTCTGTTATCTCAATCTGAAAGACGATGCTCTGTGTAGACGCAAGTTCGATCATGCCCGCCTTCGGCTCCAGCTTCGTGCTTAGTTCAGCAACCGTACGATCATCTACGAACAACTGAATCGCATTTTCCGTCGTTTCGTGGGAGGTATGATCGCCCGCTTTTATCACGATTGTAACCTCTGGCCCAACCAGTGTAAGTTCTTTGCGCTTCAAGATCCGCCCCTGCAGCAGCTTCCCAATTAAATCTGCCTGCTTTGCACCGATGATGAGTTTAGCCGGCTTTTTGCCTAACCATCCATTCTTGCCAGATTCCCATCCTAATTGCTGAACGAATAAGATTCCGGTGTTTGAACCGTCATTCTGCATTCCTCGCTCAGCAGCTTCGGCCACTTCTGGCATGCGAAGAAGCGACTCCCGCTCCAGATCGGTAATGTAATAAGGCAGGTGCATTTGGGAGGCATTCAAAAGGCCTAATGTATTCCAAGTTTGCATCGCTTCAAGCTCATCATTCGTAATCCCTACCATCTGAATGAACTCTACCTTGCCATTCGGTGTATCGATTGCACGCAAAACGGGATCTTCAGCGAAGGCGAGCGCTGTTAATTGGGTATCTGCATCCAAGCATATCGGCCCGTTCGCATCCAGATAATCTCCCGATCGAAATACATTGCCCGAGTTGAATACGTATCTCCCCATATTTTGCAGCAGGTTAAGCGCCCATGCGGGAGGTTCCTCATCCTCAGCCTGCCTAACCAGTCTGAATGTAAGTTCAAACCCGTATCCGCTACATTCTTCATCGTCTAATTCTTTATCATAAAGTTCTGAAAAACCATAGGTTACAAAATGCCAATGCGGATATGGAAAATCCGCCTTGTATGCACTTAATCCATCCAAGGGGTCATGTCCACCCAAAGCATATGAAATGATCGTGCCGTAATGCTTAGGCTCCTGCTCGCCATAAATTGCTGTGACTGCTTGATCAATCGCATCCCATCCGGCGGTGCTTGCTTCTTGGTTCATGTACCGTTCCCTCCCCAAAGGCTCAATCTATGTAAATTGGTAATACGAACAAACAGCTTACAGCGGACACACTCTGTTGCTGTAATACTATCAATCTCCTATCTTGGTAATTATATCAATGATAGAAGCAAAAATGAAATCTTGAAACTATTTTTGATTTAATCGTATTAATAATTGAATGCATTAAGCCTTTTGTAATAAAATTAGTAAGCTTAGGCAACAATTTCAGTTATCTTATTCATCATTTAGGAGGAAGCAATGGAGCCCGAATCGGAACGAGAAACGGTATTACAGCTAATTAAGAAAGGAAATAAGTCCTCTGCAATTGCAATGATAGGCAATGCCATTATTGCAGCTGCAAAAGGCGCAGGTGCTGCAATGAGCGGCAGTGGAGCGATGTTCGCATCTTCCATGCATTCTCTGGCGGACAGCGTAAATCAGGGCTTTGTATTCGTCGGCAGTATACTTGCGGAGAAGAAGCCCACTCGCCAATTCCCTACTGGATTCGGTCGAGTCATTAACCTCTTTTGTATGGTGGCTGTTATCGTTGTAACGATTATGGCCTACGAGACGATACGTGAGGGCCTGCATTTACTTCAGCACCCCGTACAAGCAAGCAGTGGGGCGTTCTGGATAAATATCGCGGCATTAGTATTCAATTTAGTTGTTGATGGAGCTATTTTGCTCAAAGCGATGAAGGAAATTACGAAGGAAGCAAGAGTTGAAACAAAAGGTATTGCATTTATCCCCGCTTCATTTAAGCATGTTAGTCGTTCTGCACCGCCCACTCGCTTGGTATTCTATGAAGACCTGGTTGCTGTTACGGGTGCCTTATTGGCCATGAGCGCAGTTGTCGTCACTTCCTTGACAGCATTTAAGGCTTTGGATGGAATTGCGACGCTTCTAATCGGGATATTAATGATTGGCGTTGCTTTTCGTGTCGGGTATGACAATATGGTTGGACTTATCGGGGTAGCAGCTCCTCGCGATGTTGCGGAGAAGGTAGCATTCCTTATTCTTGCTGACACAGATGTTACGGATATTAATGATTTGCGAATTACGCAGGAAGGGCGCTATTATCACGTCGATGCGATGATCGAACTGCGCAAGGGCTTAACCTTAGCCGACGCTGATGATATTATTTTCCGCGTTCAAGACAAGCTGATGGCGGATCCAGATATTACAGATGTCATATTGGGCGTCTTAGAGGATAACGGAGTTACGGATTGGACGCCTGAAGCGTTGAACGAATTCTCATAATCCATAATACAAGAGCGGCACGGATCAAGAAGATTCTTGATCCTGCCGCTCTTTTTTATACACAAGTGTGTATCGAGCATCATTCAACTATAAATAAGAGGTTATCAGAACGAGAAACGATATCATATACATGCAGCTCTTCCCTAGCGTGCAAGGTTAACTTGATTCAGCTTCACTTTCGGTACGCACAGCTTCTTCGATAATCTTTTCGATCGACACGCGTTGAATAAACTTAGCGTATTTCTCCTTCTTCTTACCATTCGCTTGAAAGAAATCGATCATTCGGGTGACGCAACGGATTAACTGCTCCGCTGTCACTCCGGAAATCGCCAATTGTCCGAGGGTTGGCTTGATTGTTTTCGGTTCTCCGCCAATGTATATATCGAATACATCCTTCATTTTCACAATCCCAATATCCTTCAGCAACGGTTCTCCTGTTCCGAGTGCACATCCAGAGTAGCCTATCCTGAGCGGGTACGGAACCTCGATTCCAGCTATCGCTTCATTCAGCTGCTTGGCAAGCTCCATATTCGTATCTTCTGCTCCTCTGCAGAAATTACATGTAATCAAGCTCTTGGTGTAGAAGCCCGCTGGATAGATCTCTAACCCTACTTCCTTCAACCGCTGCTGTACCTCATCCATTCGTTCTTCTTCCATTTCGACATACAGCTGCTTGAAGGTAGTCAGCTCGATCTTTGCCTGATTGCCTACGATAGAACCAAGCAGTGACAACTGTTTAGGCGTAAAAAGACTTCCTCCTTCCTCAAAACCCGGAGTTACTGCAAACTTCGCGAGATGTGACATCCGATCCCTCCTCTATATACTTAGGGCGTATGTTCGTATTCTGTTACCCATATAGTATACCCCCCTATAGTATATAGTCAATGGGTGATTGCCTGTACAGCCAATAAAAAAAGCGAGCATGATTTGCCCGCTTTTTACTCGTTATCTTAGGGTATTCTCTGAAATGCATAGGCCAAGATCTTGCCATCTATCGCGTTACAATAGGCAACCCCTCTTCTTGCCACCTGATAATGCCTCCCTGCAGGTTGAAGACATTCGTAACGCCATGCGCCTGAAGAATGCTGACTGCAATGGCGGAACGCATTCCGGTTCGGCATTGGACGAGAACGGGCATTTCAGTCGGAACCTCCCGAACGCGTTCCGGAAGCTTGCCAAGCAGTATATGTTTGGCATGTTGAATGTGGCCTTCCTCCCATTCTGCACTTGAGCGCACATCCACAACTGCGATCTCGCCGCCAACTACCTGGTCTGCGATACTCGCAGGAGTAACGTCAGGATAAGATTCCAGCAATTCTTTGGAAGATGAACGGAGGGCGCTATCCACCCACATCTTCGTTGCTTCGATCAGACCTTCAATTCGATCGATGCCAATGGATCGCAAATCTCGGGCAATGTGAGGCAATTGTTCCTCTTCCCCCATCACATACAGCGGATGCTCGTCATTCAGGAGCCATCCGGCCCATGAAGTAAAGGAACGATTGTATGGCACATTAATCGTCCCCTTTACATGCGCGGCTCCAAATGCAGCACATGGGCGAGTGTCCACGACGATTGCTCCTGCTTGCACGAAACTCGCGACTTCTTCCACACTCCCCTCGATCTGCTCTGGAACAAAAAGCTGGCCAAGTAATGTAGGCCCTACCCGATTCACGTGCTTCATTCTCGGAAAATAAGTTGGCGGTTCGGGTTGCCCCGCCAGTAATGAGTTGACGAACTCATTTCCGTTCGTGAAGGACAGGGCCCAATTGAAGCGCTTCTCATAGCCTACCGTCGATGAAGGAACTGCGCCCAGCGCCTTGCCGCATGCGCTTCCCGCACCATGGGCAGGCCACACCTGCACGTATTCGGGAAGCTCCTTGAAGCGCTGCAAGGAGCGGAACATTTGCTTTGCTCCCTCCTCTGCCGTGCCTGCCAGCCCTACTGCCTTCTCCAGCAGATCAGGGCGTCCCACATCACCGACGAACACGAAGTCGCCCGTAAAAATGCCGATCGGAGAATCGGCCCCTCCGCCCCGATCCGTTAGCAGGAACGAAATGCTCTCAGGCGTATGGCCAGGGGTATGAAGCACTTCGAATTCGAGATTGCCGATGTGGAATCGGTCTCCATCCTGCACGAGGTGATGATTGACCTCGTTCCCGCTCTCATCGTTCACATACGAATACATCCAATCCGGCCCGCCTTCGCCCGATAAGTAAAGCGTTGCTTCGTGCTCCACTCCGAATTCGCGCATTCCAGACACGAAATCAGCGTGGATATGGGTTTCGGCAGCAGCGATAATGTTCAAGCCTTCGGATTTAGCTGTTGTGATATATGGAGTTACATCGCGAGCCGGATCGATTACGATCGCTTCTCCCGTAGCTTGGCAGCCGACGAGATAGGAAGCATGAGCTAATTTGTCATCATAAAAATAACGCAGCAGCATTAGGCAATACTCTCCCCTTTCTAAATAAAACAACCGCGGGTACTTGATTAACTTCACACCCTGAAATTTTCGTAGACTTCTCTTACATTCGGCCCTTCAGCATGCCGTGCCAGTACATTTTAGGCAGCAGATTTTTTTTCAGCATATACATGCTGTACCGTTCCTTCGACTGATCAAACGGGAATGTTTCCTGCGGGGTCAGATCATAATCGAACTCCGCCAGAATAAGCCGATTATAGCCGGTAACGAGCGGACATGATGTATAGCCGTCATAACGTGCGGCAAGCGGTTGTCCAGCCAGCAAGCTGACGATATTTTGTACTGCGACGGGAGCCTGCTTGCGGATGGCTGCTCCCGTCTTGGAAGTCGGGAGATTGCTGCAATCTCCGAGCGCGAACACGTTCTTGAACCGGACATGCTGCAGCGTATGTTTGTCGACTTCGGCCCATCCTGCGGCTCCTGCAAGCGGGCTATTTCGAATGAAGTCGGGAGACGACATGGGCGGCACGACATGAATCATGTCGTATCGGAGTGTCTCCCGATCCTTCGTAACCACGTGCTCGAACACGGCTTCCTTCCTCACCGAATCAATCGAGATCAGATCAAGCTGATATTTGGTCGCAATGTCTTTTCGTTCGATCACCCGATTAAGTGCCGCAGCATATTTCGGAACGGCAAAGATAGACGCATTTCCCGAAGCGAAGATAATGTTCGTCTTATTTCTAATCCCTGCCTGCCGGAATGCATCATCGGCCAAATACATAATTTTCTGAGGCGCTCCCCCGCATTTGATTGGCGAGTTCGGCTGCGTGAAGATCGCATTGCCGCCACGGAACTGGCGAATGGACTTCCACGTGCTATCGACGTATCGATAATCATAGTTGCTGCACACCCCATCCCGTCCGATACACTCCTTCAGTCCCTTGATCCGCTCCCAGTCCACCTGAATTCCCGCCGCTACGACGAGGATCTCGTACTGGATGACGGTGCCCGCCTTGGTAACGAATCGGTTGACCTCCGGATTGAATTCCTCAACCGCCTCCTGAATCCAGTCGGCTCCCTTCGGGATCAGCGATTGCTGGCTGCGTTCGGTCGTCTCCTTGCTGACGACGCCTCCGCCGACAAGCGTCCACAAGGGCTGATAATAATGTCTGGTTTGCGGATCAAGCAGCACGACTGAGCCGTGAAGCGCTTTCGATTCGCGCAGCAAGCGGGCCGCGACCGATAATCCGGCGCTGCCTGCCCCGACAATGGCAATGGTATAGTGAAGCTTTTTTGGCATTCAATGTCCTCCCCCGCTTACAAGTGCTGCTAGCTGGTGCACATGGGTATTTTCGCGCATTCTTGCTTGCCCTCATTTCCAAAGGAGTTATTGTGGGATAGTGAATCCACTTAATGTACCGATGGTCAAAATATATGGCTGGAATCCTCATTCTATGATTGCATAACAAAAAAGCAATTCCGCTTCCATCTTGCGAGGCAGGAATTGCTTTTCATTATATTATTTCGCTTCTGAAGTATGGATTTGGCTCGTTTGTTTGCTCGTCGACAAGAACAAATTCAGGCGCTTTGATCCGAATACGAGCAGCAGCATCGTCATCATCACACCGAAGAAGAGCCACATGACGGCTTGGACTGACCAGACATCCATCATTCTACCGACTGCAATCGGCAGAAGCGAACCACCTAGTCCATTTGCCGCCAGCAAAATACTCGTTGTCCGCTCAGTCATGCCGGGAAGGACACTATTCGCATAAATCAGCATGATCGCGAACATGCCTGCCATTCCAAGCCCGAGGAGAAAACTAATGACGTACCCTCCCCAAGCCTGTGAAATGAAAGGCAGAATGAGCAATACAAGGACACTGAGCACTGTCGTGATCCATAAAAATCGATAGTACGTTATCTTTTCTGCAAGGACACCGCATAGCGCACGGCCGATAACCATCGCCGTCCAATATACCGTAACCGTCAATGTTGCATCAGAGGTTGCGACGCCCCATCTCTCGATAAACAGGGATGGGAAGAAGTGCACAACAGACACTTCACTTCCTCCATAGAGCATGAAGAAGAAGGCGCATAGGACAAGGAAAGGAATGGACTTCGCTGAGTAAGATTCACGCTTGGCTTCGGAGCCATTACCTACTGTGCGCGTCAACATGGCATCGACATGACCGAATGACATCCGCTGCCAGGCGATTGCCGTGAGAAGTGCGCTTATGCCGAGCAGCAGGAAAGAGTATGTCCATATCCCACGTGCGATTAAGAAGCTTGCCACGAATGGTATCATCAAGGCGCCGAGGCCAAAAGTAACCTCCAGCTTGCTCATCGCGATGGCTTGCTTCTCTTTGACAGCGACAAGAATAATGGTACCGATCCCTGACTCCACAAGCCCCGCTCCTGCCCCCGCAAATCCGGCTATCAAAATAACGACTGGCCATGGCGGAAGGAAAAACAGCAGCAGCTCGGCGCTAATCATCAGCAATCCGATCATAACTCCTCGTTTCCGACTGAACCTTCGAGAAATAGCAGGCATACTGAGAACGCCGAGCAGCATGCCGACGAATTGAACGAAAACAAGTATTCCACCGTCCGTATAATTCAAGTCATAGTTCAGAAGCAGTTCAGGGAGCACTGCACCCATAATGACAAGTGTTACCCCAGTTACAATGTATGATAGACAACCCATCCAAATTAGTCTGTTAATCATGGTGCACCTCTCTGTCAGCAATGATGATCTCAACGCCTATTTCATTTACATAACGCTGCCACTCCGCATCTGGCTCACGATCTGTGACGATAAAGTCTATATCTTCTAAGCCTGCAACACGATGGAACATCGTCTTGCCGAACTTGGAGTGGTCAGCAAGGACAATGACTTGGTCTGCGCTGCGAATCACCTGACGGATGAGATATGTCTCTTCTTCAAAGTCGGTCGTCAGTCCATTCATGGATAATCCACAAGTGCCGAGGAAGGCCTTGTCAAAATGATAGTCGCTTAGCATCTCAATCGCCCGCGATCCATAAATCATGCGTTGATCATTGTTTAATAGGCCACCAAGCAGCTGAATGCGAGCTTCATTCCTTGCCGCCATCATACCAGCCATGTCGATGGAATTCGTAACGATGACATTCCCCTTGGTCTTCATATGTTCTCCCACACACCGTACCGTCGTAGATGAGTCCATGTATAAGTAATCTTCGTCGTGAAGGAGAGTAGCGGCAACCTGACCGATCATCTGCTTGGACGTCGTCTCCTTCTGTAACCGTTGGCCGTAATTGGGCATTTCCTTCGATATGGTAGGAAGGACGGCTCCACCTCGTGTGCGGACGATACATCCTTGTTCCTCAAGCTTGATAATATCCCTGCGTGCCGTATCTCGTGATATAGACAGCAGGTCGCATACTTCTTCCACTTCAATGCGCTTGTTTCTCTTCAGGTGCTCTAATATAGCTGCCATGCGTTCCTCTTGAAACATGGATTCTCCCCTGTTCTGTTAAGTAAAGTTAAGTGTTATTAAGTAAATCTAAGTATTAATCATGATTATAAGCCATAAATGGGAAGTGTCAATAGGAGAAGCGACACAGTTTACCTACATGAAAAAAGGAGTTCTGATCGATTCAGAACTCCCCTACTTCCGTTCTATTAGGATTTGAGCTGCCACAGAGCTGGAACGTTAGACGGTTCCCAACCTAGCAATGAAGTATGAGCTTGCCGACATACATAAGTCTTTCCGCCATAAGTGACTTCGTCGTTTGCCTTATAGCTGACATTTGGAGCCCATGGCTGAGCTCCGCCTTGTAAATCTGTCGTTACTTGAACACTAGTTCCAGTGGAAACATTGCCGGCTGCATCCTTAGCAGTTACGGTAAATACGTAGTTTGTGTTTGGCGTTAATCCCGTAATGGATGCGGTCGTAGCCGTTACAATGACTGCATTCGTTCCAAAAGACACGGTATAGCCAGTTACGCCGACGTTATCCGTAGAAACCGACCAGCTGAGTGTCACTGAAGTTGCAGATTTTCCTGTTACCTGTAAATTACCTGGGGCGGTTGGGGGTGTTGTATCCCCTCCAGATCCTGCTGGATCTGTCTTCACCGTAAGCGGTGCGCTTGCTGGGGATAGATTCCCCTTCGCATCCTTCGCTGTAACGGTGAAGGTATAGGATGTATCTGGCGTCAATCCCGAGATGACAGCATTCGGATTTGAAACGCTCACAGATTGAGTCCCATAGGAGACGGTATATCCGGTAACCCCAACATTATCTGTGGAGGCCGTCCAGCTAAGGCTGACACTGGTGGATGTCTTAGCTGTAACGATTACGTTTGTTGGTACGGAAGGAGGTTCCGTATCGGGAATAGGCGGATTTAAAACATCCAGATAAGTACGATGACTGTTTGAGAATTCAAAGCTATTGAATTTATCCCAATTCACTGACCATGTCATCAACCCACGGAAGTTCGGATATCCAGTCGAACTGCCTCGTGTCTTGTAGCTGGACAACTGTACGCCTTTCATGAGCGCATCAAGTGCTTTTTGCACTTCTGCAACCGTAGTGAAGCCGCCCCCTGCATTCGCATTTGCAGGCAATCCGAGTACAACTTGATCCTGACGCAGTGCCGGGAAGAAGTTGTTTGGATTTTTGGCAACGGGGAATCCGGTCAACAGCATGTCAGCCATTGCCACATGGAAGTCAGCATTCCCCATCGTGTGATACTGATCATCCAGTCCTGTAATCGGGCCTGAGTTGTAATTCTGTACCTGAAGCCAGTCGAGAATATCGCGGGTTGCATGGATGACAGGCAAATATGCGCCTGCACGGTTGTCGCAGCTAATACAGCTGCCGCCATAGAAGGTATAGCCTAATTGAACGAAGAAGGTTTCAGGAGCCATTGTCAGGAAGAAGTTGTCGGTTCCAAAATGATTATTAATCGTACGGAGTGCTGCAATGAGGTTGAGGATAACTGGCGTGGTCGGATTTTTGACATCACTGTCGGCAGCGTTCAAATAGAGGGAGTGTCCTTCGAAGTCCACATCAAGTCCGTTGAAGCCATATTTCTCAATGATTGCAATGACTGAATTAACGAAATTATCACGGGCTCCGGCGTTCGGCAGTTGCACCTGCCCATTCTGGCCCCCGATGGAGATAATGACTTTCTTGCCTTGGCTCTGTAAGTAAGCGACATCCGCCTTGAAGTCGGCATCCGTATAATTGTAAGGCGTGAAGCCGATTGTACCATTTGTGACGCCAGAGGTTGGTTCTGCGAAGGAGACGTTAATGACATCGAACGTAGGAGATACGTCACGGAGCTTGATGAACCCGGAGCCATTATCGAAGTTGTGCCAGTACCCTACAATCGTCTTGCTGGATACGGCAGCTTGAGCTTGCGGCGCCCAGAGTACCAGGCCTTGCAGGAGCATCAATGCTAGAGCTGCATGTAAGACAATCATCCATTTGCTGCGGGATGGATTCCCTGTGCGAAACATACGTAATCATCCTCCTTTAATCCATAATGATAGCGCTTGCGAAATGTTGATAACAGAATTAATTGGTTATCCCTCCTACTTCATGACCAGACATATGAGACAACACCTGCATGAGCATCTGCACTGGCGTTCCGTGCAGCTCAGCCTTACACCATCATTATCAAGAAAAAAAGGACGGATCATAAGGGATAAATTGCAATAAAGTAGGGAGAAATACCTCTCTATATAAAAATGAGACAGGGCCAACTTCTTCCCCATGATTTCATGGTTCGCAGAGTCGGCCCTGACTATTTATTATTTGAATTGCGGAATTTCGATCGTCATCTCAAGGTTTTTCCAGTATGTTCGATCTCCAAAATCGTTCTTATTGGTTCGTTTCATTTCAAAGTTCTTGTTGCTAATTGTATAGTTGTAAGGCTTGATTGTGATGGATTTCGATTTCATCCCTACTGGCGCATACCAATCGTTGAGGTGATACTCGGTTGTTGGCAGAACAGGTGTATAGATAAGTTTGGATGGTCTTAGTACACGTCCCTGATCATCCACAATCTCATAGTACATTCTACTTGCATGATTATCCCCCGTCTGTTCTGCAGAGGCTGGAACTGGACCCTTGCTGTCCAGTACGATGCGAGTGGATACAAGTGAGATATCAAGCTGCTTAACGGTATACGAAAATTTGCCATCGGACTTGGTTGCATTCGGTTTTAAAATCGTAGCTCTGTTCTCCACCTTCACAGGAATTTTAAATTCGTACGTTTCCTTAACCTGTGTCACTTTTGTCCGCACAGTCAGTTCAAATTCATCCGGTAAGGTTGCGACATGTCTAAACTCCAGCATATACATCGGCTTATCATCCATCATATAGCTGCTGAGTTGGCCAGAGGATTTGATAGGCTCACCATTGATTAGAACTTCCGGGCTTCGAATGTACCCTCTGATCTTTTTCTCGTCAGGAGTGCCGACGGCTTGCGCCATGTTAGCATCTGTCTCGAAAAATTTATCATAGGGCGCAGGTTCTTCCGCATTCGAATAGCTTGCAATATATGGAGAAGTCAGATACTTTGGCATATTTGGGCCATCACGTTCGATGCGAAATGACAAGCGAGTACCGTCAAATAATACTTCAGTTACCTTTAACGTAATTCCATCATGCGTAACGCTAACGTTTGGCGTTGATATAATCCCGCGCTCAAGCGCATTTTGAACGGCATATTCACTCGTCTCTGAGAATAGCAGTCCGATTACCGGCACTTTCTTCAAGGCCTCGGCCATTGTTGGAGATATATATCCGACTCCAATGATTCCTGCGCCGATAATTGCAGCAGCAGAAGCAACAAATAGCGATCTCTTTGTCCAGTTGGGCTTGTTGTCCTTGAAATTTCGATTTATTGCGGATTCTCTTTGTTCAATTATATTCATAATTTCATCGCTTCGGCTGTTGGACAGCGACGAGTCTCTGATCATGTTTTCGATATCATCCATATCAGCGTATTTATTTTGATGGGACATAGGTTCCATGGGCACCATCTCCTTTTTGACAAGTACGTTCCATCAGTTTCGTTCGTAATCGCTCATATTTCTTGCGTATGGTAGCAGACTTGAGACCCATAATTTCACTGATTTCCTCAAAGGTATACTGCTCCACCGCCTTAAGTAGCAAAATATGCCGCTCTTCAGCCGTAAGATAAGTCAACAGCTCGCTGATTAGCGTTTCATGTTGGGAGATTTGCTGCTCTGATTCCAATTTTTTACACTCTTCAATCATGCGGAACCAGCGGCTCTTTTTCTTCTTTACATTAACTAAATGGTGATAAGCTACCTTATAAAGCCAAGCGGAGAAGGATGCTTGCCTCTTATATTGATGTAGATTGTCAAAGGCACGGATAAAAATCTCTTGTACGGCATCTTCCGTCTCAGCATGATTTTTTAAAATATAATAGCAATATGTATACATCGGTCGTTCATATTGGTCAAGTATCTTTCTATACGCCTGTTTATCTCCTGCTTGGACTTGTATGATAACTGCTTCTATATCTATAGAATTCGCTTCTATTCCCTCGGCAGTAATGGACTGCAAGAGATCAGCTCCTTTTTAAATTTCATTTTTTTATTTGAACAAGCCATTCCATGCATGAATTTTGAGGTATATGAATAGGGAAGAGCAGAGTAAACACATAGAGAGGGTCGTCCCTTCACCATGAATTCATGGAATCGGGAAACTCCCCTCTACATAAAAAGAAGTTAATCCTGAATTGGAATAGTGAGTTCAAGATCTTTCAAGTATGTTCGATCCCCTTGACTAGTTTTGCTAAGCCCCTTCACTATGAATCCCTTATTGTATACCGTAAGCGTGTACGGTTTAATCGTGATAGACTTCGGTATGCCGTCGACAGGCAGGTACAGCTGATCAACATGATATTCAGTTTTTGGCTTTGCATGAACATAACCGAAGATTCGCGGCTCTATGACGCGTCCCTGGTCATCTAATACCTCATAATAGACTTTGCTGGCATGATATTTGCCGGTTTGCTCCGGCGTTGCCGGTACAGGGCCTTTACTATCCAGCACAAGCCTAGTAGACACAGGTGTAAAGTTGAGCTGCTTCACCGTGTAAGAGAATTTGCCATCGGATTTCGTCATGTTTGGCTTGAATACGACGGATTTATTATCAACCTTCACCGGAACCTTGAATGCGAACGATTCCTTCACTCCTGTGACATTCAGTTGCATACTCAGCTCAAACTCGTCGGGTAAATTCAGACCCTCCGTATATTCTATACGATAAGCAACATCCTCTAAAGGATAATCTCCAAAACTGGCAGATCCGTATTGAAAAGGATGTCCATTCACAAGAATATTCTGAAGCGTAATATACCCTTTTTCTATTTCTTCCTCAGGCGTCTTTTTCCCTTTTAAACGCCGCGTACTATCATTCATAACATCGGGACTGACAGTGCTTGCGGGTAGATTATCTCCCTTGCGCTCGATAAGAATGGACAAACGAGTGCCATCGTACAGAACCTCGGCCAATTTCAAGGTAATCCCATCGTGTGTCACGCTCAGATTTGGCTGTGTTACAATACCGCGGTCAAACGCCTGTTGTGCAGATTCTTCACTTATTTCTGAAAATAATTGACCGATCATTGGTACTTTTCTCAAAGCCTCCGCCATTGCCGGTGATACGTACCCCATAGCAATGATTCCCGCTCCCAATACTAACGTGATAGAAGCAACAAGCACCGTTCTTTTCCACACATTCGGATTACACGAAAGTTTTTTTGTTCTTGACCATCCTGCTTGTTCAATGTGGTTCATAATTTCATCGCTTCGGCTATAAGGCAGTGACGAATTACGAATCATTTGCTCGATTCCATCCATTTCAGCGTAATCCGTGCGCTGCATATGCTCCATGAACCTTCTCTCCTTTATTACAAATACGATCCATTAATTTTGCGCGTAACCGCTCATACTTTTTGCGTACAGTAGCAGACTTTAGGCCCATGATTTCGCTAATTTCCTCAAACGTATACTGTTCTACTGCCTTTAAAAGCAAAATATGCCTCTCTTCAGCAGTAAGATAGGTCAACAGCTGACTGACTATCGATTCATGCTGGGAAAAGGCAATCTCAGAATGCTCAGTCTGCTTCTCAACCTGCTTAATCAGATTAAGCCATCGGAGCTTCTTTTTCTTCAGATTGATCAAATGGTGATAGGCGACTTTATATAGCCAGGCGGAGAAAGAAACCCGCTTATTATATTGATGTAAATTTACGTATGCACGGATAAAGATTTCCTGGACAGCATCTTCCGTTTCCGCATGATTTTTTAAAATATAATAGCAGTATGTATACATTTGGCGTTCATAATGCTGCAGAATTGCTCTGTACGCCTGCTTGTCACCGGATTGTACCTGCGCGACAACCTTTTCAATATTCATAGGTTTCACTACTCGTTCCCCAGAGATGGCGGAATGCAAGAGCTTAACTCCTTTCATGTTGACTTATTATATATAACAATCGGAACAGGCGGTTTTGTGACAGGCATTCAAAAAAATTTAAATCTAGGCAATGTAAAAAGACATTTTCCGCAATCATCATCGGATGATCTATCAGGAAATGCATTAGGAATGACTTTTTGCCATCCTATTTTATCAGGGCAGATGGGTTTTCAAGTCACCACATGAAAAAGGGCAGTTCCAGCCATGCTAACATGGTTCTGGAGCAACCCCCTTGTGTTTATCTATTATCGATTGATCGGTATCGTAACTTGCAAATCCTTCAGATAGGTTCTCTTTCCTTCACTGCCCTTTTTCGCTCCGAGGATGCTCCAATCCTTGCTGTTTACCGTGTATGTATACGGCTTGATCGTGATAGATGTCGTCTTGTCGTCAATCGGATAGTAGAATTGATCAACATGATATTTGGTTTCCGGTTTTTTATTAAAGAATCCGATCGTTTCTTGATTTATTTCCTTCCCTTTGTTATCCATAAGCTCATAGTAGACCTTGCTTGCATGGTATTTCCCAGATTGCTCGACAGAAGCAGGTACTGGACCTTGACTGTCTAGAATGAGTCGGGTCGAGAATGGCGTCAGTTCGAGTTGCTTGACGGTATAGCTGAATTTCCCAGACGTTTTGGATGCTTCTGCCTTGATAACGAGCGGTTTGCTTTTCAACTCGATCGGTACCTTGAGCTCAAATGGTTCACTAACTTTTGTAACTTCAGCCCTAATGGTAAGCTCGAATTTCTCGGGCGCTTTGACTCCTTTTGCGACATAATAAAAATTATTTTGAGGACCAGAGAAACTGGCACTGTTCAATTTTATCGGCTCTCCATCAACTAATACCTTCGGGCTTAGCTTAATGTAACCCTTTAGCTGATCCTGCTCAGGGACGGCATTTTTTTTGATAAATTCATTGTTCGGATTTTCTTTTAGATCCTCCATGCTGAAATATGGGGATACCGTACCGTCCAGATTTGCTCCTTCTCGCTTGACTAAGATAGATAATGTAGAACCGTCGTACTTCACTTCTTCCAGCTTCAAGGTAATCCCGTCATGCTTCACACTCAAATTAGGCTTGTATAGGTAACCCTGCTCGATAGCCGTCTTTTCATTGATGCTGTCTAGTTTCGGCGCTGCTGCTGCGGGCAAATTCGAACCGAGTGCCCCCGTTCCAAGCAGTGCTGCCACAGATATTGCGATTGCCGTTTTTTTGATTGACTTCATTTGTAACTATCATCCCTTCTACATTTGGAAATCATTTTTGTGTTATCGTTTGATTGGAATCGTGAGCTCCAAGCCTTTCAAATACGTTTTCTTATGAGTCATTTTCCCGTTGCTCCCCTTCTCCTCGAGGATAGCCCAGTTTTTGCTATTAATGGTATACGTATATGGCTTAATCGTGATGGATGTCGCCTTGTTATCTGTTGGATAGTAGAATTTATCAACATGGTACTTGGGTTCCGGCATTTTATGGAAGAATCCAATCATTTCAGGCCCTATCTCGTTGCCGTTGTTGTCGAATAACTCATAATAAACTGGACTTGCATGGTACTTCCCGGATTGCTCAGCTGAAGCAGGGGGCAAACCTTCGCTGTCCAGGATAAGCCGTGTAGAGAACGGCGACAGAACAATCTGCTTAACGGTATAGCTGAATTTTCCGGAAGTTTTGGATGCGCGATCTGGCTTCACAACGAGCGGTTTGCTTTTCAACTTCACCGGCACTTTGAAATCATAAGTTTCCTTCACATGCGTCACTCCGGCCTTAATCGAGAGCTCGAATTCGTCAGGGAGCTTCACCCCTTTTGCATAGTATTGATAGCTCTTATTTTCTCCAAAGGTCTCAGAGCTGCTTATGGTGATGGGTTTGCCATCGGCAAGCACCTCACACTCTGACTTGATGTAACCTTTGAGTTTCTCTTTCTCCGGGTTGATGGTAAAGGGGAAATCAAGATTCGCTCCTTCCGGACGCAATGCGAAGGATAATATCGTTCCATCGTAGCGAACATCGGTCAAAGTTAGGGTAATTCCATCATGCTTGACACTCAAATTAGGCTTGTATAGGTACCCCTGCTTGATAGCCGTCTTTTCATTAAAGCCATCTATCCTCAGTGCTGCTGTAGCTGGCATGCTGGAACTGAATGCTCCAATGCCAAGCAGTACTGCAGTGGAAGTGACAATGATGGTTTTTTTGATCAAGCTGAACTTGTTTTTCGAATTAGGATTGCTCTCTACATGATTCATACGAATTCACCATTCCAATCTCTCTTGTTCTACTCTATATAACAATTTCAGTCGGCTCTTTTGTGACAGAAGGCATGATTATTTATAAGAACTGTGAAATCTGGCAACAAAAAAACGAGCCAATTAGCTCGTTCTTTGTCTATATTCATCTCCTAACATGCCATAGAATGCCAGATCGTAATGCTGGCCGAATCGATACACATGTTGTTTCAGTGTTCCCTCATAAGCGAGACCGATCTTCTCCATGATTCTCCACGATCCAGGATTAGAGGTGTATGCTTCAGCGAATATTTTATGAAGCCCTAGTTCTTCGAACCCATAAGATAGAATCGCTTGAGCTGCTTCGGTGCCATACCCTTTGCCCCAATAAGGCTTCCCAATCCAGTATGCTAATTCTCCTCGGTTATGCATTACTGAGATGCTGATATTCATAATGCCGATTAAGTCTTCAGATGATTTCTCGCAGATTGCGAAAATGACTACTCTACCCTTCGCCTCAGCTTCCAGCATGCTGTTGATAAATGACTCGGCCGCTCCGCTCGGATATGGATACGGAATATTTAATGTTGTCTTGGCGACGTCATAATCTCCAGCTAATTGTTCAATTCTCGCAGCATCGCTCAAATTCAGAGGTCTTAATAACAATCTATTCGTTTCAAGTTGTGGCATACTGATGTCCCCCAGTTGTCCTTTATGGTTATGTAACAAGAAATTGTTCGAATTCTACCATATTGAATCGGAAAATACTAGTCTCTACAAAAAAACCATGGGGATATGAGTATCCTCATGGCAAATTGCATGGTCTGTGCTGCAAATAAACAGCGTTAGACAGCTCTACTAATTTCATTCCAATTAGACATGCTGAACAGCAAGTTTCTCTGCTTGTATGAAAATAAGGATGTCGTCTCCCGGATCGCACATAGCTAAGGAGGTGGAAGTTGATTCGCTAAAGCGGGCACTCTCGCCCGCTTCCGTCATTACTTATGATAATGTGGTTCATTTGACAGCAATTGAAGGGAATAACGTTGTCCCAATTCTTGCCGCACCTCGATAGTCGAATCGAAAAATTCGCTCAGATGAGCCGAGGTCAGCTGATCGGCTGTATTGCCTGATGAAAATACAGATCCCTGTTTAATTAGCAGCGTTTTGTTGAAGCAGGGCATGATCTCTTCAACATGATGCGTAACATAGATGAGTGTTGGCGCTTCAGGCTCGCGTGCAATTGCTTGAATCATGTGGAGCAGTTGATCACGCGCGAAGATATCAAGTCCCGTGCACGGTTCATCGAGGATTAGAAGCTTCGGGGAAGCCATTAACGCACGCCCGATGAGCACACGCTGCCGCTCGCCCTGTGATAATGTATCATAAGTGCGGCCTAGCAGTCGCTCGCAGCCGAGCAGCTTAATTAAGGTTAATGCCTTGTCCTCATCAGACTCTTCGATGTTATCGTATAGTCCGATTGAAGCGAACTTTCCGCTAAGAACGATCTTCTGAACTGTTTCGTGTCCATGGAGTCTCTGCTGCAGCGAGGTGCTTACCCAACCGATCTGCTTCCGCAATTCGCGAAGATCGAATGTGCCGAATTTCTTTCCGAGGACGGATACGCTGCCTGAGGTCGGCCAGATATAGCCGTTAATCATATTCAGCAAGGTTGTCTTCCCCGAGCCATTAAGCCCGAGCAAGCACCAATGCTCTCCCTGCTTCACCTCCCAAGAGACCTGTTCCAGAATCATCTTGTTATCCCTATTCCAAGTTACATCGCGAACATCAATAACCATAACATCTCTCCTCTCCCTTGTGTGTTCGGCAGTTATTTGCTGTTTCTACGGCCGCCTTGCGGCTCCAGATTGGCAAGCGACAAGCGAACGGCGGTACCGGCGTCTCTATTCGCAATCGCCTGCAGCAGTTGATCATGCAGCTCCGACCGGTCTTCATAATGCTGCGTGTCGACGATGAGGTGGCTTAGTTCACCGCGAAGCGCGCTGCAGAAGGCACGGTACAGATCAATCAGCACAGGATTGTGGCTCGCCTCTGCAATCGAACAGTGGAATTCCACATCATAATCTACATAGGCAGCGTAATTGCCAACCTCCAGTGCCTTTTTTCGTTCTTCAAGAAGCTGCTTCATTCGCTCAAGATCCGTATCCGTGCGGCGCTCTGATGCCAAGCGTGCTGCCTGAGCATCCATCATGCTTCTCACTTCGGTAATGTGCACGGTCTCCGCTCTAAGCAGCCGCTGTTCCAACGAGTCTGAATCAGAGGGGCGTGAACGAACATACGTCCCATCCCCCTGTCGCACTTCCAGCACTCCAGCATGCACCAGAATCTTGACGGCTTCACGAATCGTTGAACGTCCTACGCCTAACATCTCCATCAGCTCCGGCTCAGTCGGCATGCGATCGCCAGGACGATAGTGGTGGTCAAGCGCATCGTGCAGCTGTTCAAGCACTTGATCCACCAGCTTGCGGCGAGGGACGGCAGAGAACTTGGGTGTATTCAAATTCATTAGATCATCTCCTGTTATAGAGGAGTATATTCCTTTTTTTACAAATGTCAATCCAATAGTTAGGCGTAACTCGAATCCTGTGTATGAAAAGCAAAAAACCGTGCATCGCACGGTTTTAAAAAGTAAATTCGAATTTATGCATTCGTATCCCGCATCGCAGGAATATTGATTTCTTTGACACAGGCTGCTTTGGATAGTCCAATTACGCATGTGACGAGTGATAAGATATCTTGCACTGGGATGCGGGTACTGTCATAGGCTGAGAGCGCCTTTTCTGCGCCCGCTTCATAAGGAATTTCAGCGGCGAGCTCGCCTGGATTAATGCAGGTAACGGCAATCTGATCTTGTCGTACATGCTCGCGCAGCGCATTCGTTATTCCTCGCAGCCCGAACTTAGATGCAACGAACGACACCTGTGAATTGTTCGTATGATCTAGCCCAGCCGTCGAACCAATGAAGATGATCTTGCCTGCTTTTGACTTGCGAATATTCGGAAGCAGCGACTGGATACACGTTATTGTTGATGTAATGTTGACCTGAATGATTCTAGCAATTTCCGCAGGATCATCATTGTCGAAATTGTAATCGTCTTCAAAACCGTCCTGTTCCCAAATGCCCACGTTGTATATGATTACATCAATCACATCCTCTGCAACTGCATCCGCTATACGAGAGGAAGCCTCATGCTGCGACAGATCCGCCTGAATCCAGATTCGCTTGACCCCATCTTCCAGATCTATGCTGGTTGGACGATTACGGGAGACAATCCACACTTGATCTCCTTGCTTGGGCAGACCTTTTACGAACGCATCACCTAGTCCCTTACTTGCACCGAAAATAATGTATTTTTTCATTATTCTATTCCCCTTTCAGGATTCGGATTATTTCGGATTAACCATCGGTTGTGAATCGGTTATTGCTACTCGCTGGGCGATTTGCGCTAACTGCTGAATTCCCTCTCGTATTTGGATCTCGTTCATAAGTGAGTAGCTTAGACGAATCCATGATTGCATGTCGTTCAGCGGATCACATATATGACCGGGGACAAAGGAAATGGATTGCTGGAAGCAGTTGTGTAATAGTGCGCCACAGGAAATGTCGCTTGGCAGACGAAGCCATATGTTCAATCCGCCTTGCGGCGTTGTCCATTTCCAATCAATGGGGGCTGCCGATAGTTCCTCTTCCATTACGTCCCGCCTAATTTGCAGCGCGATCCGCAACTTCTCTAGGTGCTGCTGCATCCGTTCAGATTGATAATAATGAAGAAATATTTTTTGCGTGACGAGTGGTGTTCCGTTATCTGCAAGCGATTTGGCTGTAATCAGCGGATCGATCATCGATTTGCGAGCGAACACCGCGCAAATGCGCAAACCAGGAGCGACATATTTGCTAAAACTTCGGAGATAGACAACCCATCCATAGGTATCGTACATGAATAAAGGCTGCGGCGGCCCCTCATCGAAATAAATATCATGAAATGCATCATCTTCCACAAGCATACAACGATAACGCTCAGCCAATTCTACAAGCTGCTTGCGCTGGGACGGAGGAAGCGTATAACCCGTCGGATTATGGAAGGTTGGGTTCATATAGAACATTCGTGGACGATGCTGCTTCATCAGCTTCTCTATCGCTTCCAAATCGTACCCCTCCGGCGTGAACTCCACCGGTATCAATCGGGCGCCATGCCCTCGAAAGATGTCAATCGCAGCGCTGTATGTTGGCCGCTCTACGAGAATGGCATCGAGCGGTCTAATTAGAATTCTGGCGAGGAGATCAATTGCCTGCTGTGCACCTGTTGTGATCAGAATTTCGTCAATAGTCAGATCGACTCGATATTGCCGCATGAAATATTGACACAGCACATCACGCAGTTCCTCATCCCCTTGCGGTGTGGAATAGCTTCCCATGAGCTTGGGGTACTTATCGAATACTTTCTTTACGTATTCGGACAGGAACAGATTAGGCAGTAAATTCGGATCGATTATAGCTTGAGAAAATTGATAGTTAGCCGCCACTCGGTGAATATCGGACAGATTGCTTGTTAACTGTATGGCTGTTGAGCTGTACTTACTATTGAAATAATCCAGTTCAACTGCTGACTTCGATGGGCTTACGTAGTAGCCGGATTTCTCCTTGACATAGGCCACACCGTGCTGCTTCAACAATTTGTAGACTTTGAACACGGTCAATCGATTCACGCCGAGTTCAGCGGCAAGGGATCGTACCGAAGGGAGCTTATCATGAGCCCCCCACTCTCCTCGTTCAATATTCGTCAATATGTAATCGTATATTTGCTTGGATCGCATCGGCACGCCTCCTCTCCCATCTGAACTTATATTGTACTACACCCATCTTCAATCTGTTCTATTTGGAGCAATCTGTTCTAGTTAAGCACATGTACGACCATACCATTGGGAGTTACACCAATCGTGATCCAGCCAGTAATGAACCAAGCATCTCAGACATGAATCCTAAAAACTTTCAATAATTACCTGAGCCCTATCCCTAGCGCATTCTACTCAAATCTGGTGCAGCTCATGCTGTGAAGTTGATGCGGTCAATCGGCCGCATTCACTTGGGTTGTAGCCATAGGTTTTCCGGAAGAGAGAAGCAAAATGGCTGACATTATGATACCCAACCATCATTGCCGTCTGGCTTACATTGGCTTCCCCTCGTTCCAGCACTCGTCTTGCTTCATTCATGCGCAGTTCCCGTACGTAACCAAATACGGTAGTCCCGAATAATGTCTTGAAACCTAGCTTCAACTTATAATCATTAAGTCCTGTTAAGCGCGCAAGCCCAAGCAGGCTGGGCGGCTGCTTCCACGTTCTTGTCAAGATATCCTTCGCTTCATACAGACATTGAATGTCTTCGGCAGTCAGCTTGGAAGTGGTCTGTTGCGCTGGCTCCTCTTCTTCCAAGGCAGCTAAATGAAGCGCCAGCAGCTCAAGCGCTTTTCCTTCCAAATATAGCTTTTGGAGCGCGCCTTGGTAAGGGCACTGCTTCATCTGTTCTACAAGCAATGAGATCTGGGCTGAGCCAGCCGTTTGCTTACAGAAGACGGAGCTGCGAGTCAATCGTTCAAGCTCAGGAAGATCGTTGTCGAAATACCTGAGATCAATCCGGAGCTCCATATGCTGCATCCGTTCATTAGGGTGCAGCTGCGCAATCATGTTGGCCTCTTTGACATAGATGAGCGAGGACATCCCCGGGATCATTGCATATTCTTGCGATGACGCTGACCAACTGCCGCTGCCTGAAGTCGTATATGAAATTTCAAGATGAGGATAATGGATATCGACGTCCATCGTTACCGGACGATGAAATTCTGCGTTGAAGAAGTTGATTTCTAGCCCTTTTCTTAAGAGAAACCGCTGTAGTTGCCCTGTTCCGCTAGGTGTCGGAATGGAATAGATGCGCTTCTCGTCATTTGGCCGAAGTGAAGGAGTGATATCTATGAAATCTCCGAATGTATCACTTAAGTCGCGGGAATCGATGTGCAGTTTCAAGACCTTCTCCTCCACTCCATGTCTATATAAGTTTCTGTATGGTACATGAACAAAGCAATCCTGTGTCGGTATATTCCCATGAAACCTAGCAGGCTTAGTTGTGACGATCCTGTTGTGCCGTCCCCCAATGTTAGTCCAAATCAAGCAAATCCATGTATATATCTCCATATTAAAGCAAATGATTATCATTATCAATCAGTGAAAATATAAAATCGCTTTTCATTATTTCACTTGTCTTCTTGCCGTTCTTGTTATTTTTAGCTGCTGATTACTCTACGGTTTGAGTCTTATTTTATTTCTCGATAGCTGAATTGCTAATGGTCGGCTTATTCAGTACAGCAACCATTGTAATGCTCAATATAAGAACGAGTACACCCATGATTGCAAATGGAACATGCTTATCCAGCCGATACAGCATCGTGCTTAGAATAGGTGAAATTACTGCAGAAATTCCCTGAACGGCCGCAATAAGTCCTGCAACCCCTCCCTGTTGTTCACTGGATACCGCAAGCGATGCGCCTGTCATGAAGCCGGGCATCAACAATCCAGCCCCTACTCCGAACAGGGAGAATGCGATATAGTAGCTGAGCAAGCTATTTATAAACAGGAACAGTGCGATACTGAATAGAAGGAGCAGCGATCCGACGAGCAGCAGCTGCTCGGGATGCAGCTTCGATGATTTCATTTGAATGCCCTGCGTCAAAATCATTGCGAATCCTGTCAACATTAATCCCATGGATACCATGCGGGCAGTCTCTTGTGTAGATAGCGCTAGCTGGTCTTGGAAATAGAAACCGCCGACTACCTGAAGCGTAATGATACTGAGCATGGTAATCATCCCGGCCAGTAAGTTAAGAGGTATCCCTTTCTGGAACGGACTCACTTTGGGCGGCTTGGTGTGATTCAACTGCTTATGAGTAGGAACTAACATGAGCACGACAAAGAATGCGATAATCGGTAGTAATGCCCCAATATACAGAGGCCATATCAGCCCAATAAATGCGAATACAGCGGCAATTGCAGGACCGAGCACAAGACCAAGCCCGTTTGCTGCCCCTATAAGGGCCATGCCTGAAGAACGCCCCTTCTCATCGGTTACGTCAGCCATATACGCCTGTGCAGATGAAGGTACAGCTGGAATGAACATGCCAACCATGGCTCGTGCAGCGATTAGAAGTCCAAGGAGCAGCCCCCCTTCTATTGCTCCATGTAATCCGGCATACATCGTTGCAGTGAAAATGACATAACTGACAAACATTCCGATGAAGCCCAATAAGATAACCGGCTTTCTCCCTTTGAGATCACTGAGTCGTCCCCATACAGGAGCCATAACAGCCATGGCGACAGAACCTAATGAAATGATGATGCCTGAATGCACCTCACTTAATCCCAATTCACGAATGAGCGGCGGCATGACCGGCGCAATGATCATTAACGCAACCATCGAGACAAATACACTGAAAAATACGCTAAATCGAATTCTAGCCATCTTAAATGGCCCTCCTCTCCTATACCCCTTCTTCGGATGATTCCCTATAGATGGTATAAGAAAAAGGATTGATCCTGCTACCGCAAAACGGATTGATTATGCCGGTAAACGGATTATTTATAATCCTGGGAGAGAAATAGTTGCAGTTGAGGAAGCCAACAATATTTTAATTTTTGCTCTTGTTCAATATGTAGGTTCAGAACAAACAAATTAGCACAATTTGATATTAAATTGCTGATAGATTCTTACGGGAACTAAACTTTGAAGATCTGGCAGATGACCTTTAAAAGAATAAAGCGAATGAAACGTGAATCGTTGATCGAACTGGAAATGGATTAACATGAACAAAGCAAAGAAGCGGCAGTTCCCACACCGTTGACTAAAAGTGTATCACTGCCGCTCCAATGCATGATGTTTATTGTTTCATCTTCGTGATTACGTAATTGCTACACCAGCACTTGCATATCCTGCAACCGTAGTACCCAGTGTCAAACCTGTTGTTGTAACCGAGAAGACCATTAACAAGCGAGTCTCTGTTGTTACAGGTATAGCTAGTCCAGTCGTTACTCCATGGGAGATTGCACCAATTGCTAGTATTCCAGTAAGAGCTGGTGCTAATGTAACGATAGCTCCTGGAATTGGAGTGAATGTGTTGTTCGGCGTAGTCGATTGCCACAATTGGGCCTGTATCGTTGCAGTTGCTCCAATTAGGCTAAGGGCTATTGTCGTACTAAAGTAAGCAGAAATAGACGTAATTATGCCATTACGTGGCATCGAGAATGCCATGTTCAGAAGCAAACCTGCCGCTCCTGTCAGATCGATCGTTGCACCTAATGCACTTACGGTCGGCGCAGAGTTACCAAATCCAATTAGTCCGCCTGTTCCTACCAATCCGCCTGCGAGCGTGGTCAATAGTACAGGTACACCGGAAGCAAATGGGATAATGGCTCCTGTACCAGGAGCTCCAGTTACGCCTGTTACGCCAGTAGCACCTGTAGCTCCAGTAGCGCCGATAGCACCTGTTGCACCTGTAACACCAGCAGCTCCAGTAGCGCCTGTTGCACCAGCGGCTCCAGTAGCGCCTGTTGCACCTGTAACACCAGCGGCTCCAGTAGCGCCTGTTGCACCTGTAGTACCAGTAACCCCAGTACTAGGGCCGGTAGGGCCTGTCGGCCCTGTTGGACCTACAGATATCGGTGTAGACAAGATGCTATCTAGTTTATTCTGCAGAAGAAATTCTTTTTTGGTTAAGTCTTGAATTGTATTTCTTACACTTTGGTTTACAAGCAAAATGTCACTAATTGTAGCAGGTGGAGAAGTAACACCTGGTAAAGTACCTAAAGCAAACTGAATTTTTTCACCTTCAGCATTAATAATGTGACTTAATCCGAGCTCTTCCAAAGCAATAGAAGATAACAATAAATTGATTGCATCGTCTCTAGTTACAGAAATAATAGGAGTAATGTTGGGGATATTAGATTGTGACAAATGAAATCCCTCCCGCAAGTTGTATTTTCAATTACCCTATAATTATATGAACATATGAAAGAAATGATTGGGTAAAAATCGCAAGGTAAAGACATAAAGTATGTTCCGTTTCTACGCGTCATTACAGACGTGTACTCCTTCAATTATGATGGAAACCAACATCGTGTTTGCATCCAATGAAACGATGGGAAGCTGGAGACTGATCGTTATTACACTTGCTCTCCTCGTATGGACATGCATACATCTTATCTTCCTTCCATTGATTAACGTATCGGAGTAATCTGTTCTATTTGCAGTAATCTGTCATATCCCATAGCGTGTATGATCAATCCAAAAGGAGGAGGAACCATGGTTATTTTCAATTATGTGCTCGTTTGTCTCATCTTCAGCACAACCTTCCTGGCGGTGAAAATTGGTGTGGACGCCTCTGCCCCGCCTTTCCTGTCAGGGGGGCTTCGATTTTTCATTGCTGGACTCCTATTGTTCAGTTGGATGCTATGGAGGAAGAAAGCAAGCCTGTCCTTGTTATTGCACAAAGATTCGCTCCTTACAGGGATAGGTCTTACGTTCGGAACTTTTGCTGCTCTATATTGGGGAGAACAATTTGTTGCTTCGGGGATCGCAGCGATTCTGTCAGCTACAGCGCCTATTCTAGTACTTGTGCTGCAGATGATCTTCATGCGCCACAAACCCACCATTCACGCTTTACTAGGTTGTGTCATAGGATTCCTAGGAGTTGTTCTTATGCTAGTACCTGGGATCTCAGTATCGGCAAGCGTATGGGTTATTGTCGGCAGCATCGTTATTATCTTAGGTCAATTGTTCTATGCAGGGGGTGCAATTTACTCCAAACGGGTTGCGAAGCGCTTTGCAACTACGTCACCATTTGCACTTAATGCGGTTCAGATGATATATGGAGGAGCTCTACTGCTTACTCTATCCGCCTTTACGGAGGATTGGAACTTTGGGAGTATACTAACTGAACGCGCACTTGGCTCATTGCTTTATTTAATTGTGATTGGTTCGATGATTGGGCATAGTCTGTTCTATTGGCTTGTCGCCAAGACGACGCCAATATTTGCTTCTACTTGGCTGTACGTATCTCCGATGCTCGCGCTTGTAGTTGGCGTACTGTTCTATGGGGAGAGGATCACATGGGTATCGGCTGTTGGCGCAGTAATCATTATTGTCGGCACAGCCTTTATCAATTACGACAGCTTGAAGCAATTGTTCCAGCGGCCAAAGAAAAGCCATACAGATCTCCAAGGAGTACAGTCTGGGTGAATCACAGCAATAAAATAAGCTCTCCCGAATGTGTTGCATCGAGAGAGCTCTTTCTCCATTTTCGTTCATATTCTCCAAAGAAAATGATACATTTTCGCAGAAAAGCAAAGATCTATCGTGTTATTTCGCCGAAACTTCCACACCAAACGTTTTCACAGCAATGAAATAACAAGCAGATTATACAGCACGAGTGGCATCCAAATGATTCGCTCCATACAGAGCTTATTTCTTGACCCAGGAATCCTTCAACGGTACGATCCGATGAAATTCGAGATGTGTGCCCTCCCTACCTTGCTCCCTGGCAAAATAACCATGTCTGATAAACTGGAATCGCTGTTCGGTTAGAGCTTGTGCTGCCCAAGGCTCCAACATAACGTTAGAGATACAAGTATGTGAGTCTCGGCAGATTCGGTCAGTCCAGATGATGTCGTTATCCTTCGGTACAGACTCTTCTAGCAAGAGGTTCTCGTACAAATGTACGACGGCCTCCACCGCATGACCTGCTGACACCCAGTGAATGGTTCCCTTCACTTTCCTTCCAGTAAAGCCTGTGCCGCTCTTCGTGACCGGATCATATGTGCATCGAAGTTCTGTAATTTCGTCGGTTGCTGGATCTTTGATAACTTCATCACACCGGATAAAATAAGCACCTTTCAATCGAACCTCGCCATTGGGACGTAGTCGGTGGAACTGGCTTGGTGGCTGCTCCAGAAAATCATCTCGCTCGATATAAATGGTTCTCGAAAAGGGAACATCCCGTTGGCCCAGCTGCTCATTATGAGGATTGTTCTCCAATTGCAGCCATTCTACCTTATCCTCTGGATAGTTTGTTATGACAACCTTTAACGGGTGCAGTACTGCCATGATGCCGCTTGTTCGGTCTTGAAGATCCTGTCTTGCGCAATGATCCAGCAGCGAGATATTCGCGGTGCTCTCGCTCCGAATGCTGCCGATCTCTTCGATGAATGCGCGTATACTCTCTGACGTGTACCCTCTTCTACGAAGGCCCCGAATCGTTGGCAATCTTGGATCGTCCCAGCCCTCAACGAGTCTCTCCTCGACTAACTGACGCAAGTAACGCTTGCTTGTTACGACACCCGTAAGATTCAATCGTCCGAATTCGCGCTGCCTTGGAGGCTCTGGAACTTCGAGTTCGCGGAGAACCCACTCGTACAATGGACGATGGTCTTTGAATTCAATCGAGCATAACGAGTACGTGATGCCTTCGATGGCGTCTTGAATCGGATGTGCAAAATCATACATCGGGTATATACACCAGTTATCCTTTGTTCGATAGTGCGCAGCATGAATAATTCGATATAAAATCGGATCCCGCAGATTCATGTTCGGCGAGCTCATATCGATCTTGGCGCGAAGCACTTTAGATGCGGTAGGAAAGACTCCTTGTCTCATGTTAGTAAATAGCTCCAAGTTCTCTTGTATCGTGCGGCTGCGATAAGGGCTGTTTCGGCCAGGCTCTGTCAACGTCCCCCGATAATTCGCTACTTCGTCTGGCGCAAGATCACAGACATAGGCCTTCCCTTTTCTAATTAAGGTCACTGCTGCTTGGTAAATCTGCTCCGAATAGTCCGATCCATAATAAATATAATCGGGGTCATATCCAAGCCATTTCATATCCTCAATGATGGAGTGAACATAATGGATGTCCTCCTTCAGAGGATTCGTGTCGTCGAATCGCAGATGAAATGAGCCTCCATACTGCTTCGCAAGCATATAGCTTGTGTGAATGGCATAGGCGCTCCCAATGTGGAGATAGCCATTCGGCTCTGGGGGGAACCGCGTGCACATGCTTCGACTGAACGGCGAAGCTTCTTGTTCCTCATGTATGAGTCTGTATAAATAATGGTCAGTTGAATAGGCAGTATCTTGATTCATGGTGACGCCTCCTCATGAACTTGTGGGGTGAATCGAGTGTTGACACATATCTAAAAAACGCAATAAAAAAACCTCACCTCCAAGACGTAAAATCTTGGGGACGAAGTTATCGTGGTACCACCCCGGGTTCATCAATATGTCGCCATATTAATCTCATCAAGTACGGCATAAGAAGCATGCTTATACTCTAGCTCTGTAACGGGAGCTCCCGTCATGCCATCCCACGGGTGAATGGATCCGGCATGCTGCTCAGAGGCTTGGTTCGGGAAATGACTCATTGCTCCTTCTCAGCTGCAGGAGCTCTCTGTATATGGGCATATTTCCTTACTCTTCTCATCATCGCGTTTCTATTATTGGGATAGATAATAACAAATCATTCCACCAATGTAAAGTCGGATGTTAGACAGCCTTCTTCTCCTTCACCGATGGATTGTACAATTCGTAGTTTCATATCAGAAAATGGGTGTGAGAACATGGTGGCAATGGCGCATCACAGATCTTGACCGTATCCGTATTGCCTACTCCTTTCTCCCCTCTTGTTGACATGATTCCTGTCTCGATTGTGCCCGCTTGTGTCGAATAGAAACAGCGAGCAGCAGAAGCGGGACTAAGATTCCGAAGGTAGCAACGAACGGAATCCAGGTTGTCTTGTTATAATCGCTATAGTGCACCGAGCTCGGATGAACAATTATGGAGAAAGCAACTAATAGAAGACCTAACGGATACACAAGGATGCGGTAATCGTGCAGTCGCAATGTCTGTGAAAGACCTACACATGAGACGTAAAAATACATCGACATTTTGAAGTAAATAGTAATGAACCACATGACAGCTACAACTACTTCGACATGCTGAAAAAAAGTTCCCACCATAATTCTTTTAGCCAGCGCATAGCTCGGATATAATTGCCGTGAAGTTGTCTCTGCTCCGAGAACTAGGATCGTACAGGCGATAATGATTGTCAACACAATACCGGCCAGAAGCACTCCGATATAGAACGCTTTTGTTGCTTTGCTCACTTCTGGAGTGGATGACGGATAGATCATTAAGAAGACGACAGCTGGAAACGAGTATATACTGCTGAACAACAATGTCGCTCGGATCATCGGTTTCATACTCGACTCGAAGATAGGCTGAATCTTATGTATATCGATCTGTGGCGCAATACATAACAAAAGAATGAGGAGCAAGAGTATGAAATATGGAAATAGAATCTCTGCAGATCTTGCAAGCACCTCTAAGCCTAAGCGTACGCCCATAACAACGATGAATGCGAATATGACGTTCGTAGCGATCATAGGAGTATTGGGCAATATCTGAGTTGTCATGAAAAAGCCCATATAGTTTAGCAGCTCCGATGAAGTGATTAATGCAAAGAAAACGAAGAACCACGAAATGACTGTCCCAATCCATTTTCCTAAGCGCTTCTCAATCATTTCAACGAGTGTCATTCTCGGATGATGCTGTGCGACAATGCTGTACAGCTTCACAAGTAGCATGCTTAGCCCAATGCTAATAATCGAAGCAATCCATGCATCCTGCTTCACTTCTTCAGCCAAGCTTGAAGGGATAACTAAGATCGCAGTTCCAACGGAATATAAGAAGACGAGAATTGTAAACTGACGAACGCTGATATTAATCTGTTCCCCACTTCCCATTCTGATTGCTCCTCTCGTTCATCCCTTCAAGAATGTTGAAATCAGGCTTGTAATTGGTTTATAGATGGCTGCAACCATGTCAAGCGGACTTGGTACCTTAACATGAAATGCCAGAGCGATGCCAAGTACTGTGCCGAGTGTAAGCAGTGTACCGAATGCGATAGCTTCTTGTTTACTTCCGCTCTTCGACAATGCTGGGTATTCCATGATAATAATGGTGACTGCAATAATGAGGATCCCTAAACTAGCTAAAATATGTCGTAATCCTCCATTTCCTATATTGTGGATATTTGTGATCAATATATTTCAATTATCGTCGTTGAGCATTTTTTTAAACGAATTGGGAAAAATTTTTCACTGCAAGGAGCTCATCATCATTGTAAGGAGCTCTTGTGCAATGTACGAAGCTGATCGCTCCTTAATATGTCCTTCACAGGCGGAACGGGCGGTGCAATGCCGAATGAGACTGCATCCGAATTTACGATGTATCCCGGCAACCGCTTGTTCATTATGATTTCGACAGGCTTACCGCAATTGCTGTACGGAGAATTAGGTTTTAAGTGCGTCTTACTTCGGATTAGAATTGACTATGCGGATGAAATGAAATAAAATACATCTATATTAAGTTGAATAGGCGATGGAGTTCGCCATAACCGCCGTCTAGGCTAATGACTCCTACCAGAGAATAACTTCCCTGGTAGGAGTCTGTTTTTTTGTCCAGAATGGTAATGACAGAAAGGATGATGAGATGCTGTGAAGAAATGGAGAGGGTTGCTCATACCTGTCTTACAGAAATCTACATACGCTGCTATTATGGCTTCTTTATTAAAGTGGATTGTACTTGGGAGTATCGTTGGGCTATTGACTGGTTCTGCTTCTGCGATATTTCTCATCAGCTTGGACTATGTTACGGGGACGAGAATCGAGCATCCTTGGTTGTTGTACCTGTTGCCGCTGGGCGGTGCTGTGGTCAGTTACATGTATTTGAAATTCGGTAAGAACAGCGCGAAAGGCAATAATCTTATTATTGAACAGATTCATGATGGCAAAGAAGCGATTCCACTGCGTATGGCGCCGCTAGTCTTATTCGGTACGCTCGTTACGCATCTGTTCGGCGGCTCCGCAGGCCGTGAAGGGACGGCAGTCCAGATGGGCGGCAGCTTATCCGAATGGCTTGGCAAAATGCTGCGTGTCGATCAGACTGATCGTAGAATTCTACTCATCTGCGGCATTAGCGGTGGGTTCGGTTCTATATTCGGCACCCCGCTTGCGGGTACAGTATTTGGACTTGAGGTGCTGGCCATCGGACTCATCCGTCACGAGGCCTTGGTTCCAGCATTCGTAGCGAGCTTTGTCGGGAATATTGTCACCTCATCAGTATGGGGAGTATCACATGTCCATTATGTCGTCAATGAATTTCCAGAGTTATCGATGCTTGTACTGGGAAAGGTAGTGCTGGCCTCCATCTTGTTCGGACTTACGAGCCGGCTGTTCAGTCAACTGACCCACTATTTGAAAAAAGGGTATGCCAAGTTATTCGCAAATCCGATGCTTAAAAGTGCGGTAGGCGGGCTAGTTATAATCGTATTCGTGTATTTCGTTGGATCACGCGATTATCTTGGCTTAGGTATTCCGCTTATTCAGAGCTCATTTACGGAGGACGTATCTCCATTTGCCTTTCTTGGGAAGCTTATCTTCACTTCGTTTACGTTAGGTGCAGGCTTTCAGGGTGGTGAGGTTACTCCATTATTCGCTATCGGAGCTACATTAGGCAATGCATTGTCGGGCTTCTTGCAGTTGTATGCCCCCTTCTTGGCTGCACTCGGATTTATTGCCGTATTTTGTGGAGCAACGAACACACCGATCGCCTGCTTCCTGATGGGAATTGAATTGTTCGGTTCTGAGGGTGCCATTTATATGTTTATCGCCTGCTTAATCAGCTATTTATTTTCAGGTCATACCGGTATCTATACATCACAACAAATTGGAGTGTCTAAAGCGAAGTTGATACGGATTGCAGCAGGAAGTACGATTGGCGCAGTCAAAACGGAGCAGCGGCAACAGGATCGTACTGAGTAATATGACGATAACCACGGAATGAGGCTGTCCAATTCGTTAGCTTACCTTCTGCGGGATCCTATCTAATAAGAGAAAGGTCGAGTTCAGGGTAATATGGCGCCCTGCTCTAGACCTTTTTTTCATGACTATCCGATTTAATTGTGGATTGCGTCACATTCAATGGAAAATAGGAGGACTTTCCCATCTTACTTGTGATGACTTAGGCTATCTCATTCCTACTTATTCGGATGAAGATACGGATATAGTCGAAGCAGCATCGGTCTCTGTTACGCTTAGACGGTTAGACTGGAACTCGGCCCTGATGCATATCCGTGCTTGTGTAATTCAAGCAATGCTTCGAGACGGGCCTTATATCGATTGACGAGCACCTGAATATTGGAATGTTCATAGTCCCGTGTGTTGTACACGAACCGAACGACAAGCTGCCCTGCTACAATCATGGCAACCGCCTCTAATTGATACATTCGTCCATTGTCCAGTCCTATCGTATCACCTGGCGGCATCGCTGAGAACGTAAAATTTTCATTTTTCAGCTCGTTACCGAATTGACCCATATAATTGAAATTTATATTTGCCTTCCTCTCCAAAATTGCTGTACCGCTTGCTGACTCATGCTTGGTCAAATACTTCAGTACCCCATAATTCATTCCCTTGTTCGGAATGCTGCGCAGCATTTGCCGAGTCTGTTCGACAGCTGCGGGAAGGGAATCGGCTCGTGACATATCGAGAATGATCGGATACATCGTCATGAACCAGCCGATCGTACGCGACACCTCGATCTCTTCCCCGATTGCTTCTCTTCCATGGCCTTCAACATCCAAGCGAAATGTGCGTCCTCCACTCCAATCCGCAAGCGCCATTCCAAACGCAGTTAGCATGAGGTCATATGCTTCCGGGCTTGCTGACGTATTATTGCTCCGAAGCAGTGTGTCGGTTGCTTCCGAAGAGAATTCAACCGCAATCATGCCATTATCGCTCCATACGCCAAAATCGGCAGCTTGCACATCGCTGCGTATACCGAGGGGTAATGGATCTCCAGAATATTGTTCAAGCGCAAGCCAATAAGGAAGTTCCTGAATAACCTCATCCTGCTGAGCATAGGTGTGTAGTCTCTCTGCCCACTGCTTCAGAGAAGTTGACTTTGGCCTAACACGCAGTGGATGTCCGTTCACAAGCTGATCGTATCCATCAGCAAAATCTTCGAGGAGCACACGCCAAGCATATCCGTCTACAATCAGATGATGAATCGTGAGCAGCAGGTGATCCCCACCCTTCGTACGGAATAGACCAACTTTGACAATTGGGCCCTTGTAGAGATTAATACTCTGCTGCAGTTGAGTTGCAATCTGTTCCATTTCTCGCTCAGGATGGTCAGCATCTTCTAGATCGTATGATACGAAATGATAGAAGGGCCCTTCATCTGGCTGGCGGATGGTTTGAACGATCAACTTCCCTTCTGGGCGATAGGTCATTCGCAATGCATCATGGTGAAGAACAAGATGGTCAAATACATGTTCGATGTGCTCTTGCACAAATCTCGTCTTACTGAATAGGACGAATGACTGGTTCCAATGATGCGGGTTCGCGAACCGCTGCTCCCAGAACCACTGTTGAATAGGTGTAAATGGAACGACTCCAGTGATGATCTCGTTCTGGGGGCGCTTGTCTGTAAATCTCATGCGGGCGGCTGCCTCACCCAACGTTGGATATGAATGAAGTTCCTTTACTGTCAAGGTATACCCGAACTGATGCAATCGCCCCATGAGTTGAAGCGCTTTGATGGAATCACCGCCGAGTTTCCAGAAGCTGTGGTGTAACCCGATTGGGTGCCTATTTAGCGTCTCTGCCCACAGCTCCGCCAGCAGCTGCTCACGTTCGGTAGCAGGCGCAATATACGGTTGATTGCCAGAAGACAGTTCGGTCATGTGAAGCAGTGCCTTGCGGTCAATCTTGCCATTGTGTGTTAGCGGCATGCTGTTAATCTTCATGAAGTGTGCAGGAACCATATAGCTAGGAAGCTGATTCAGCAGCTGAGTACGAATATCTGAGATCACGAGTCCTTGATCCGATACAATATAGGCAGATAGCGTCGAGTCGGAAGTATCTTGCTTGATCATAAGCACGGCAGCTTCTTGAATGCCTGGCAAGCGCTGCAGCTGCGATTCAATTTCACCAATTTCAATTCGATAACCACGAATTTTCACTTGGTCGTCTGTTCGTCCAATGAATTCGAGTTCCCCGTTAGGAAGCCATCTGGCATAATCACCAGTCAAGTACATTCGCTTCCATCCATCCGAGTCGAAGAAGGGGTTCGCTATGAAGCACTGCTCTGATTGCTCCGGTAGATTGAGATATCCGCGAGCAAGTCCTATTCCGGTGATACATAGCTGTCCTTGTGCCCCAATTGGCTGCAGCTGAAGATGCTCATTCACGATATATACGAAGCTATTCGCTAACGGTCTGCCAATGCTATAGGCTCCTCCCGCTTGCGCGTCTTTCTTGATTGACGTGACAACGCTGTTCTCGGAAGGGCCGTATTCAATTACAATTTCAGTGTCGGACTGAAGCTGCTTGCTTCTCTCTATCACCGCATCACTGACCCGCTCGCCTGCTAAGGTAACAATCCGAAGACTCGACATATCTTCTGTTGATAATCCAGTGAGTAAAGACCCATATAGGCTTGGTGTGGAAATAATATGATAGACCTTCTCTTGTATAATCAAGTTGCGTAGGGCATAGAAGTCTTTCATCGCCTCCTCAACTGCCAGCACAACTGTCGCTCCCGTAATAAGCGGTGACCAGCACGTCGCCACAAAACCATCGAACGCGAAGGAAATCAACGGGAGCACGGTGTCTCCTACCCTTGTCTTGTATTCTTGGTTCCGATAATGCAGAGTGCTGCCGAATGATTGATGCTCGATCATCACCCCCTTCGGATTGCCGGTCGACCCGGAGGTATAGATGATATATGCAAGGCTGTTTGGAGCAGGGTGAGTGACTTGAATGTCATCTATTGAAATGTCATTTAATAGCTGGCTTTCTTGCCTACTTTCTTGCTTGTCGCTGTCTGCGGTGCATTTATCTTGATCCAACCATTCATATGCTCTATCGATTTGGAAACGCCTTTCTAGGCCTCGATGCGTAACGATGACTTTGACACTGCTGTCTGTAAGCATAAATGAGATTCGTTCATGAGGGAGTGCAGGGTCTAGCGGAATGTAGGCCGCCCCAGCTCTCCATATCCCGAGCATGCTGACAATGGTATCGATAGATCGCTCCATCAGGATGCCTACGACATCGTCCTGCCCGATACCTTTATTCCTTAGATGCGCACTCAATCGGTCAGCTCTGGTACTTAGTTCTCGATAAGTGATGGATTTCAGATCGCATCGAATGGCTATAGCATCAGGGGTTCGTTCGCACTGCTCATTGAACGCTTGAACTACTAAGAGAGTGGGATTGGACTCTTGTGTTTTCGCTGTCTGAAAGGAAGTCATCAGCTCTGCACGCTGCTCAGGCGTGCAAATTTCGATTGAGTCGATAGAGCGTTCAGGCTGTGCAAGCACTTCTTCGATTACATATACATACTGTTCAATCTGTCGCTGAATTTCTTTTGGATTGAACTTAGCTATCTGATAATCAAAGTGCAGGGACAATTCATTCGTCGCCGCGACTCGCTGTACCCGGAGCAGGAAGTCATTTTCCTCATAGCCACAATGGATGTGCTCCCATTCATATTGAACGTGCTCATTGCTGTTTTCATTCGACGTATCCGTCTCTCGATATTCAATGGATGTGTGAAAGAGAGGCGAGCTGTCGCCTGTCTTGGAACGAATGTCCTGTACAAGCTGATTGAATGGATATTTCTGATGCCTTGCCGCTGAGAATTGCTTTTTGTTCACTTGCTTAATGAATGAGATCCTGTCTTGTTCCCCTTCTATCTGGAGGCGGAGTGGCACGGTGCTGACGAACATACCTAACATGTTTTTCTCTGCTCTATTCGTTCGATTGCTTAATGTCGTGCCGATGACTTGATTTTGGTTCCCATTCCACTTGTATAAATAAATGCCAAGTAGTGCGGTAAATAACGTAAATGGACTAACTTGATGCTTTTCGCAGAATTGATATACGTGCTGCTGCACGGAGGCAGACAATGGATAAGTTATACGATCGGATTTACAGGTAGGATCATGCAGTAGGAGTGGCGAGATTGTATGAACGCTGTCAGAGGATTGTGCTTCAAATTCCTGCAGCCAATATTTTCGGTCTTTCTCCCGGCGCTCAGATTGCTCGTATTCCAGCTCACTAGCGATGAACTGCAAATAGAAAGGTCGATGTGGCTCTGGTAAGGCTGCGCCTTGAACAAGGAAACTGTAATAGGCAAGAATATCATCAATGATAAGCTGCTGGGAGATTCCATCGTGAATGAAATGGTGGAAACGCTGGTATAATACACATTCTGTAGCATTTATCCGCAACAGAATGAACTCAAATAGATCGGTATCCTTCCACGGCATTGGCATCTGAGCTCTCGTCTTTTCCCAGGATTTTACATCAACACCGACGGTCTCAATGACTGGAACCTCATAGTTTTGATACTTGCTGATGTATTGTCTTGGCTCCTGTCCGTCCCTCTCTACGATACGAAGACGCAGAACTTCATTTCGCCTCAAGACTTCATTTATAGCTTGTTGCAGGAAAGGTATCTCCAGTCTGCCTTGTTTCGACTTAAGCCGCAACGATACTGAAATAATGCCCAAGCTTGTATTCGGCTGCATATTCTCCATGTACCAGATTCTAAGTTGAGGATGTGTAAGTGACCAATCATTCATCAGACTCGCCCTTCCCTGTCAAATTCATCTACTAGCACATTGAAACATGTCATTGGAAAGAGGGTCAATCAAATGTTTTCTAAAAAGAATTGATCATTTGATAATTTCTTGTAAATACTGAGATTGCAGTTATTTCATGCATCGCTGGCATATACCCAATCTCCTACAAAGGGCATTGAATAAGGTTATGATTACTGCTTGCACAAATTGTATAAATTTCGCAATGTCGGTGAAACTATCCCCAGCGTAGTGTAAAACTTTATGGAGAAATAAATCGATGAATTTACATGCTTATGTACTTTTATGTCGGCTGTTGCTGTTAAGTATATCCATTCCTTTGGCAATGATCGCCCTCGTGCCAGATATGGTTGAAGCAAAACCTTTGAATACCGTTGAATCGAAGCGAGATGACTACTCGATCATCATCTTCCCCCACCTTCACCGCCTTGTTGTGCAACAGCATAACAAGACAATCAAGTCTTATCATATCGCAGTTGGTGATCCCGCTACCCCAACTCCCACGGGTGAATTCCGTATCATATTTAAGGGGGAGAACTGGGGTCCATCATTCGGACCTCGTTGGCTCGGCTTGAATGTGACATGGGGGAATTATGGTATCCATGGTACCAATAAGCCCTATTCCATCGGACGCCACGCTAGTCATGGTTGTATTCGTATGCGCAATAAAGATGTTATCGAATTGTATGAGATGATTCCGATTGGCACGAAAGTAACGATTATGGGACATGCACTGGGTGATTTGAGGCATAATCCACGCGATTTAGCGGAAGGTGATGTTGGCGGAGATGTGCAATTGATTCAGTCGAGGCTGCAAAGTGCAGGATATTACACAGGAAGGTGTGACGGCAAGTTCAGATCAAGCACGACGCAGGCCCTCAAGCGTTATCAACGCGATCACCAGCTAGAGCCAAATGGCGTTGTTTCCTTCCCTATTTATGTACATCTTGGATTGGTAGAATGACCGTGGGTCTGCACTCTTCACATTAGCTGTTTCTTTTACATGTCGGCGAATATCCGAATGTGCGGTTGCGAAATGCTTCTAAGTGAGTGAATCCCAAAAAACAAGGGAAGCTGCTCAATCAGCCTCCCTTAGTTCGTAGTCATAACCTTTGTTCGGATTTGAAAGATGGTATTTTGCTTCAAATCCTACAAGACAACTCTCCAATTATGACTGTACTCGGCTGCAATGGTTCCCCGCTTCCTAATATAATCCACGATTAATTCAGCCATATCTGTCGGCAGATCAAGCACAATTGGCTTATTGGCGAACATGACATAATTCCCCCCGCCCCCGGCTCGATAATTGTTCATAGCCACATCATATTCAGCGTTCATCTCAATTGGCGCGCCACCAACGGTTAGCGTAGTAACGCGCTGTCCTATCGGTCGTGAGACTTGAATCTCATATTCAATGCCTGACCACATATCATAATTATAATGCTGGGGCTTCGGATATAAGAACGCTTCACTAACCTGTATCTGATTCCCTTGTTCCGATAATGCAAAATAAGAGGCAGATTGCTCCAAGGCGTCCTTAATATCTTGACCCGAGACGCGAATGACTCTTAGCGTATTCGGATACATATAGTTGGCCAGCACCTGTCGCATCGTAATCTCTCCATAGAATCCTGGCGCACTATCATCGAAGAGAGCGGTATTCGATATTTCGGCACATCCGTATTCCATTTGAACCCGATTAATGAATGCGATCAACGGATGGTCTGCAAGCCGGACTTGCGACGGATCATCGACCAACATTTTGCCTTCCATAGTACCAATCGGTTGATCCAGCCAGTGTTGAACCTTCTGTTCGATGTCATGGATCACTTCCAAGATACGTTCGTCCGGGACTGTTCCCTCTACAGAAATGAACTGAGATTGACATTGTTCTAGTGCCCATTTCCCCTCAAGCTTGATCATGCTAAGCTCCATGAATCCGATTCCTTGCCCATGGGAGCTCGGTTGCGCGATCCATACCCCGTTCACCTGCTCATCTACAATCAATCGGTGCTGATGACCGGTTAACAAGATGTCGATTCCGGGAACGTCCATGCAAATTCGAAAGCCTTGATTTTCACCCGTATCAGCTTCTGTTAGTACACCAGTATGCATGTCCCGCTCGAATCCGCCATGATAGGATACGACAACGAGATCAACCCGCTCTTCATATCGAAGAATGTTCACCCAGCGCTTCGCCGCATCAACCGCGTCTTCGAAGCAAATTCCTGCAATATGCTGCGGCAATTCCCAGTTCGGAATATACGGGGTTGTTAAGCCCAGTATGCCGATCTTAAGTCCATTCGCATACTCCTTTACAATATAGGGCTTGCCAAAGTAAGGCTCTCCGTCTTCTTCCCGAAGTAGATTTGCGCTGAGCCATGGGAACTGAGACTCCTTAATCGCCTGCTTCAAATAGGGAAGCCCATAGTTAAATTCATGGTTCCCGATGACGGCAGCATCCGCCTTGATCTGGTTCATGCAGGCGACCATTGGATTAGGCAGCTCTGGTTGTATGCGAGCATGATAATAGGTTAGCGGTGTGCCTTGAAGCAGATCGCCATTGTCGATCAGTACAGATTCCTTATACTGATGGCGCAGAGTGTCAATAGCGGTCGCCATTCTGGCTAACCCTGCTTCAATATGCTGCTGATCCGCATAACGATAAGGCATAACGGTTCCGTGAATGTCACTTGTATGTATGATGGCTGCTGTGCAGGAATCACTGTTTTCGTGAAGAGGTACTGCTGTTTCATTGCTCATATGGATTCTCCTCATCTGTGTTGGAAGCATCTATCCCTATCTTGGCTGGTGTCTTTCGAAAGAAAGGATAGAGAAGCCCTGGCAACCCCGCCGGGACTTCTCTATACGATCTAGCTAAGTCAGACAATTCATGACATTTATAGCTTAAGGTGCAATTGTAATTGGATTAGTCTGATATACATTGCTGCTATCCTTGCGGAGACGAATGCTGGCTGCCCCGCTCTTGCCTGATTGTGTTCGCACCTGGATTGTCTTCACGGCAGTACCAGTGCTATCCGCTGTGAGTGTGGCGCTGTTATAGCCATATCCGGCAGGCCAACTGCCATTATCTTGCTGCACTTGACCGACTTGCTGCCCGCCCGTTAAGTATACGCCGATTTGAAGCGTAATGCTGCTGTTCGGCGTTAATCCGCCTGCAGTAATCGTTACATTGAATGGCGTGGCTGCAGTTACCGTTGCAGGATGTGTCATCGCAGGATTGCCAGATGGGTTCTGTCCCCCACTTGGAGCGCCATATGAGCCTTTCTTGAATGTGGAAGAATCCCACCATTTGTAGCCCGCTGCAGGTGCTGCCCACGGCTCAGGCTGCGGCTCTGTACTGAGCTGCGGTGTCTCGAACGGCAGCAATGCAGTTGGTGTGTCAAGCTGCAGTCCTGGCACCTGTGTGAAGCTTGTGTATGACTCCTGCTCGGCAAGCCAGTCAATAAGGTTCATGAGCAGTGCGGCATCATCCTGCTCTTTGTAGCCATCATATGTTTTTTTTGTCTGTCCATTCTCTTCGCGCAAATATTTCGGAGTTGCATCTTCTACTGGAGAGGAATCACCAATGACAGCGGCTTTCCCTAACCCGACCTTCGAGATAGATACATAAGCCCCTTCTGCGACACCGCCTCCGTTATATACGCCTTGATCTACTGCATTTGGCCATTTCTGGCTGCTGCTTACCGCAGGCAAGTACACGATGCCTTTCGCAATTTGCGGATTTGTAATTGCAACCGTTGAACCCGCATGCATGGCAACACTGCTTACTTGATTCGTAATGCCGAATGCTTGCTGTGGATCGACAATCACGTTAGCATTAATGTCACCGAGTGCATTGTAGCGAATACGAACACCAAAGTTGTCGGACAGCCAATCGGAGCTTGCAACATCCTGCATAGCAGCTGAGTTGGCCTCCTCTGTGCTCATCCCTTGTGCTGGATTGCTCCATGCTCCACGGCGGTAGCCGTTAAATGCTTCAGAAGCGTCCCAGCGGTTCTTGTTGCGATCCGCATTGTAATGGTCTGCGATGAAGAAGATGCTGCCCCCACTGTTGACATACTGCAACATTGCTGCTTGCTCGGATGTCTTATACGGAATGTTGGCCTCGCCAATAACAAACACTTGATAATCTTTCAGATCATCATAAGTGATTGGCGTAGACTTGCGCAATTCCTTAACCTCATAGCCTTTGTCTGCAATGCCGTTAGCGAAATCTGAGAAGCCGCCATCAATTACCCAGTCTGCTGCGCCAGCCGTTTGACCGTGAGTGTTATCGAACAATACTTTCTTGCCGTTCGGTGTACCCTTTGCCGTGATATATGGCGCCGGATCGGCTGGCCCCTCCGCATAAGCGTTAGACCCTGCTCCCAAGGACAACGTGGGCAGTGCGATTAATGCAGCAAGTACAACTTTGAACCATTTGCGTTTCAACACAGTTAGCATATTCATTCTTCTTCGCCTCCTCATTTTGTGATGCGGGGGATTGCACCTCTCCGTTCAACATTATTATGGGGCTCGTATGTTAAGGGAAACTTATGTTCATGCGAAGATTATGTTAATCGATCAATTTTTATGAATTATATAGAAAATATTACAACTGGTATAAGTAAGAAATCAAAAGCGGCGAAATGCATCTACTACTACTGGAATAGGACGATATGTTCTTCGAGAAAGTTATCGAGCGTTCTCGGTGCTTGGCCGAGCAATTGAGCAACTGTATCTGTAGGATGCTCCGGAATGGCTACAGACATGGCTTGAATCTCTACAACGTGATTCGCAAGCCATAGCGGCATATGATCTTGTTCCATTAAGGAACGGCGCTGTGTGTTCGAATCCATGTTGATATACGTAATAGGACGACCGAGCATTGCTGTGAATTTGGCCGCAATTTGTTCATAATTGAACACTTCTGAACCAGTGAGTGTATAGATGCGTCCTGCTTTCTTGTGATTCGTCAGTACTTCTGCGGCGACATCCGCAATATCTCGGCAATCGATGTAGTTGCATGCTGAGTTCCCCATTGAGCCGTAGAAGGCATTGTGCTTGCGAATCGGCCCATTCAATCGAAGTAAGTTCTGCATGAAAGCATAGGGTCGCAATACGGTATGCAAAATACCTGAATGGTTGAGCAAGGTTTCGATTTCCAGATGCCATCTGGCAATCTCCACTGGAGCAAGAGCGTTATACAGCGGGCTAGAAATCTTTACAATATGCTCAATGCCGGCCTCGATAGCCGTTCGGATGACAGTGCTCTCTAATTCCACTTGTCTTGGACTATTCGACATGGACAGAAAAAGTTGGCTCGCCCCTTGAAATGCAGAGCGCAATGCTGATGCGTCGGATGCATCTGCGTGGACAATCTCCACCTGTCTATGGTCACCCGCACCCAATTGAATCCGGAGTTTGTCCGGCTCTCTGCTGATGGCCCGTACGGGTACGTTTGCTTGAATCAGACTGTTTAGCAGTTCTCTGCCGATGGTTCCTGTTGCACCGATTACTACTATCATTTCTTACACGCTCCTGTTCGATGTATGTTTGTGTGTTGCCTTATACCAGCGGCATACTGTAGTTGTGCTCGCTATCGCGACAGATAGAGGAAAGTCTATCCACACCCGATCCAACCATGCAATCTCTTGTGAAAATGCATAAATCGACAGTTCTGTAACAACCAAAGCTATCAGCAGCCCTGTTGCTACTCCTAAAAAGGCGAATATCGTTGCAATGACAAGAAGATGCGACTTGTTCAACCATTGTGTATGTAATCCCCAATCTTGCAGCCAACGACCAATGATCCATGCTGTTACGGCAGATGTCCCTCCTATCGAAGTAAAGGCGGCAATGAACAGAATCTGGTCACCGATCACCACTCCTCCAATCCCGGCCATCAACGCCGGCGCAGCATAAGCTATCATGATATCGCGCCAGAGAACAGAAGGCTTAGATATCCTATTACTACCATCCTTGGTCTCACTTGCATCATTTGATCTGTTCAATGTTTGACTTCACCCTTTCTGTTAAAAAAATTGCTCACTCCTACCCCCCCCATATAATTAGGTTCCTAACTATATGGGTGGAAAGGAGGGCTAGTCAAGACTAGCCCCTTTCACGATCATCCACTGTCCCTGTTTAGACGATAGATTCCGCGGTAAGTGCTGAAATTCCTTCGGTAACTCTTTCGAGCAGATCGAGAAACACGGTGCGCTCTTCACTGGTTAGCAATTCTACCATGGCCTCCAGTCTTGCGAAATGCTCTGGTGCCATCTCACGGAGCTTATTAGCTCCTTGATCCGTGAGAACAACTGACTTTTGCCTACCGTCTGATGCACTAGTACGCCGAGTGACGAGACCATCGCGTTCCAAGGTATCGATTAAGCCCGTGACAGTCGCACGAGTCACACCGAGGTTGTTGGCTAATTGCGATGGCAGCTCCTCTCCCCCATTGTCCTCCAAGTCAGCTAACAAGCGATATCGACCTGTTGATAATCCGAATCTGGAGAAATGAACTTCTGCCGCATGTCCTAGCTTCGCACCAGCCTCCATTAACCGAGCAGCAACAAGAATGGCTTGTGCGTCGACGTCGAGGTTGTAGCGATCAATCTGCCGCTTGGATTGAATGAGTGTAGGTGCGGTTTCATTGCTCTTTGTAAATAATGGTTGATTGGTCATACAAAAAGTATGGCTCCTAACTATATAATTGTCAAGTCCTCATTATTTTAGAGCCGAATCAACTACTGTAAATTCTTTAACAACGGTCGATCGGCTCTCAGTCTTATATTAGAGGGGTCATCCACTATTAGAGTCGTACAAGCTTATCTGGGTTGCGTACGAAATAGATATTGCGAATGGCAGCCCCCTCCGAATGAAGCAGGATAACGGTGTCGGGTCGTCCATCGGTATGGACGATCACTCCCGCTTGCCCATTAATAGAGGTAATTTCATAATGCAACAGGTATTCTTGTTGGACAGTCTTCTTCATAAGTCCGATGAGGAATTGTGCGACTCGTTCTGGCGTTGTAATTGGATGTGCAGCAGCCGACACCTTGCCGCCTCCATCAGACAGAACAACGATATCTTCATGCAGCATAGACACGACGGCATCCACGCTATTCGACCTCAGTGCTTGTAATAAACGCATTACCCATTCCTCACTAGCCAGCTCATGAGGGATAGGCTCCTCCTCCGAAATTCCCATCTTATTGCGGGCTCGGCTTAACAACTTGCGGCAATTCACCTCATTTTTATTCACAATTTGTGCAATTGCGGGATAGTCGAACCCGAGCGCTTCACGCAAGATGAAGATCGTGCGTTCCACAGGCGCTAATCGTTCAAGCAGCACAAGCATCGCGTAGGATAGCAAATCAGAACGTACAATTGAATTCATCGGATCCTCGTAGGTTGTTGCAACAGGCTCTGGCAGCCAAGTACCGAAATATTGCTCTCGTCGGCGCTGAGCCGATTTTAGCAAATCATAGCACTGATTCGTAACCATTTTGCACAAATATGCCTTCGGTTGTTCAAGCTCATTTCCGTTCAACTTATGGATTTTGACGAATACCTCTTGCACAACATCTTCTGCGTCAACAGTTGAACCAGTCAACTGATAGGCAAGTGTGAACAGCAGTGCTTTATATTGATGATAAAGTTCTGTCGTATCCATATTGTCCTTCTCCCTTGTAATCACAATTGATGCCATTATTTTATCAAACTAGCAGAATCCCAGGTGAACTTTCGTATCTTCCATCCGAGCTTGCCTGTCAGTACGAAATCTATTCCCCATTGCCGGAACCACACTAATCCGCGTTCAGGGCCTAAGCCAATACAAAATAGCTCCATATAAGATTGGTGGGATGGAGCAGGACGATGCGCAATGTCTGCTGCTATGATTTTGGCTAGCCGATTCGCTTGTGGAATAGCTTCCTTGCATGTCATACGATCTGGTCTACCATTTTTCGGGTCAACGATATGCGCACAATCACCGATACTATATACTCCCGGGAGGCCATGAACTCGATAACTTGCATCTACGATGACTTTCCCTTCTTCAGTTACGGGTAAACCAAGTGAACGAAGGACTGGATTAGACTGAAGTCCCAGTGTCCAAATACATAAGCCAACTGGCAGCGGATCACAGTCATCAAGGTGCAGCATACCATCCCTTGCATGACTTGCTCGACTGTGGTGAATTACAGCAACACCTAACTCGTTCAGTGCAGCTTCCAACTTGGCAGCTACCTTCAAGGGGCCTTCGGTGAATAACCGCTCCTGCGCATTTATTAAAGAAACTCGAACGTCATTCGCAGCTAATCCGAGCTCAATAGCCTCCATCCGCATTGCGTAAGCTAATTCGGCAGAAGCCTCAATGCCACTAATTCCTGCTCCTACTACAGCAACCGACATGAGACGCTTGCGTTCGAGCTGATCTTGTATTCCTGCAGCCTTCTGCATATTGCTTCGCCATTGCTGTTGGATCTGCAATGCTGCATGTTCATGAGTAAGCGCAATTCCTCCTTGTTCTTCAGCCGGTTTACGAATAGTACTCCCAAGAGCAACAATGAGAAAGTCATAGGAGATGCGATGTAATTGGCCATCCCGACCTTCGTATAGTACATGCTTGTTGGCTCCTTGTATGGAAGTAACACTCCCTTGAATGAATGTAACTCTGCTAGGCAATACATCCGACCATGGAACCGTAATGGCCGTGTCTGTTGCGGTAGGCTTGAAAAGGAGTACTTTACGCAAATGATGTGCATGCTGGTCAATAAGAAAAATATGAAGGGAGGAGTCTTTCATGCCCTTCATAATACTTGACATCGCGTGTGCAGCATTTAATCCGGCATAGCCGCCTCCAATAATGATGCATGTCTGTTCTCTCATGTGCTTCTCTCCTTAAGATCGATTTGCACATAGAACGACATAGCACAGCTGTTTGTGACAGAAGAAAATGGATTAGTTTTGTTTCTATTGAATTTGGGCTATAGCCGTGAGCAATATGGGGATTCGCGGATAGACTGATGCTGAGATGACTGATATTTACAAGGAGGCACTTATGGATCCTAATTACTATCATCAAGTGAGTTGGAATTGTGTAAACAATTATGTAGGTATTCGTACGAAAGACAATATGTATCATGATGGGTTTATCTCTCATGTCGATCAAGATGGGTTAACACTTGCCATACCAAGTGATCAAATGATGACGCAAATGAGCGGCATGCCTGCACAACCTACTGTATACAGACAATTTGGGTTTCAGCCTGGTTTTTTCCCAAGACGCCGCTTTTTCCCTCGCCGAATCCCATTTGGGTTCATTGATGACTTATTTTTACTTCCATTCTTCCTGTAGTCCTGATGAGAACGAAATCAAGCCCCTGTGTGAATTTTTAACATGATATGGAACACAGGGGGCTCCCTATCTCGCTATCATTCTGCAAATTTCTACTTGCGGTATCTTATAACGATAAGGAAAGCTGCGCTTATCCAATAGAAAAGTGCACTTAGAACAATCAATGTTAGTTGCCCTTCCTTAATAAGGGGCGAGATGAGGACAAACATGATACAAGAAAACAATATTAAATCCCATCCTACCCACTTAATTGTGAATAAGGTTACGTTAGCATTCCGAAGCGCATGCAAATTCCAAAGAACGGCTACCGTTTCCATAAGAAGAATTCCAATCGCAGCTCCTCTGTACCCAAACCCTGGAATTGCAACAATAACGTATTGGAGCAAGACGGATAGGCCGATTCCCAGTGCGAGACCCGTTAATGGAATCCGTTTGCGATCTTGGGCCCACAGAATACTCGTGGTAAGTTCACGCAACCCAACAATAAGAGGGATTGCAGATAGGTATCGAATAGGCTCTGCTGCAGCTTCCACGCCGAATAGGAGTATTGCCGCTTCCTTCGCATACAGAAAAATAAAAAGTCCGCTAATGATTCCCCATGTCCAGACAAACCGGAGAATTCGTTCGATATCTCGCCCGCTCTCCATGCCTGCTTCGTGCTTCGCTGCTATCTTCATCGTTACCGTATAAGAGACAGAGGCCGTTATCATCGTCGGCATATAGACGATGACAGCAGCCATTCCTGTAATAATGCCATACATTGCGATTGAATCTGATATAGAATACCCTGCAGCCTGCAATCTGTTCGGAATAAGGATGGAGTCAATGAAGTCTGAAAGTGGTACAAGCATTCGCGTGCAACCGATAACGAAGGAGGATCTTAGAAAAAGGCCTAACCCTTCTTTGCTCAATGGGGAATATGTGATCATTATCGCCGTACGCCGTGTGGAAGATGCATATATCGTCAAAAACAAAAACGCAGCAATAGCTGCAATCGTCGTGCCATACAACCCGTAGCCTATGGCTCGACCTACTCCTTGAGCCGCGTACAGGCTTACGAAAGTAATCAGTACCGTAATCCGCACTGCTTGCTCCGTTAATTCGGACAAGGAAATCGCTTCGTAGCTGCGGATTCCCTGCATATAACCGCGTGCTAATTGGAGAAGTGGTACAGCGATTAATGCCGGGGCTAGGGCTCGCAGCGCCCATGCAAGTTCAACATCTCCAATTAGCACAGCAATGTTGTTCGCATAGTATTGTGTCCAAAATGCGAGCCCCATCCCAATCAATGCAGTATAAACGGATAAAAGCTGGAATACCCTCCAACCTCGATCAGTCTGCTTCGCTGTGAATAAGGCGAGCGTAGTAGGCAACCCTCCGGAAATAACCATCAAGGCCATGCCAAAGAAGGAATAGGCAATCTGGTATAACCCAATGCCTTCTGCACCGAGCATTCTTGTTATGGCTACTCTGCCTGCAAGGCCTATTCCTTTACCAATGACGAGAACTGCACTTCGAAGTGCAGTTTGCTTTACGAGTGATGACAACAACATTCGTTCACCTTCCGACCACTCCTTCTTGTCCTCATCATTGTATGATCGGAGTGGACGAGGTATGTGCCGAAGTGCTGACCAGTTCTGCAAGCTAATCACGAATATGGATGAGCCAGTACTTCGTATATTTATCCCAGCCTAGATCAAAAGGTACTCGGTAACGATCGGCAGTGTGTGAATTCACGAGCGGGTAACCTTGAGCATCAAAGCCAACTACAATCGAAAAATGATCGATATCGCCATTAAGCTCGTACCCAATCAGGTCTCCCGCCTTTAGACCAGCCCAAGCGCCGTTTGGATGCTGATTGCTGGTCTGGACAATTGTAGTGTAGGTTCCTTTTTTGATGACTTTGCCGTACCCGCTATATATGAGGAAGTTTTTGAAAGCATCGGTCTGTACCCATGCTTTACTGCCTCCTGAGCGATAGTGATGCCATCCACCCTTCATGCGCAATCCGCCGCCTTCTTGATCGCCAATACATTGGGAAGCAAAATTCGTACAATCCCCTCCTTGCCCGGTATAATCCCGATATCTGGGATTGTAGCGATGATTGTTACCAGCCCCCCAAGCTATTCCTGCGTATTTATTCGCATAATCAATAGCCTTATCACGGTTGTAGCGAGTTGAAGTTGAATGTAGACCCGATGCTTGGTTTGTCTTGGCATTAACCCGATTAGACGCTGAATTGCGCGGTAACTCGGTTAATTTCGGGATTAGATCAGGATTCTCTTCCAGAGGGTCTAAATACCATTCTCGTAGTACCTTCCACGATCCATTCTTCCTTATCAGGGTAAGCGCATGCCGCGTACCTATCCCGAAGTGCTCGACTTGACTTGACGGTTGATTGTACGTATATCCGAGACGCAATGAATCTACAGCGGAGACAAATACCTGATCATTACGTTTTTTCGCCCGAATTACTCTTGGGCTGCTAGCAGCATCCGCCAATTGAAGTTGCCTATGCTTCACCCACGTTTGTACATATTGTGCACGCATCTGTTCATGCTTCATCGCCCTCATGCTTGATGCGCGTTCAGGCATATAAAAATCGCGGAGCAGCCCATCTTCCTGACGAAGTAAATATTTGGCTCGATTCGCAAATAATTGCTGAATAAATGTTGTAAGCTCATTATCTACTGTTTGCTGTTCTGCGGAGAATGTGTATTGCGGTATGGAGGATACAGCAATACAAACGATAACGAATATAGGGATAACAAACCATCTATACATGTTAACGACAAACTCCTCCCTCTTTTTCCTTTTGTCACTTCGACCACATAAACTTCGCACCCTGCTCGTGAAATACATAAATACAGCACCCTTTTACTATGCCCTGCATCGAATAACTGATTCTGCTAAAAAATAATAAGCATGGTTTGTACGTTTTCGATGAACAATGATAAGCAAGGATATCATTGAAGCAAGCAAGAAAGCAGGTGCTGATGTGAAAGATGTAAATAAACGCTTGTCATGCCGGATTGCCCTTAGCCTTATAGTGGCATTCTTTAGCTTCCCGTTATTCCCTGTTGACGTACAATCCTTATCCGATCTGCAGCACGGAGAAAAAACGGCAATGATCATTATTGATGATTTCGGGAATAACGCCAAGGGCACTACAGAGATTATGGAGCTGCCCTATAAAGTAACTGTCGCTGTTATGCCCTTCATGCCAAGTACAGAAAAAGACGCGAAGCGTGCGCATGCTGCAGGTCATGATGTTATCGTTCATATGCCGATGGAAGCATTGTCAGGCAAGAAACATTGGCTTGGGCCTGGAGCAATAACAACGGATCTGAGTGATGCAGAAATTCAGAAACGGGTACATGCAGCTATCGATAATGTCCCCCACGCCATAGGCATGAACAATCATATGGGTTCTAAGGCTACAGTTGATGAGCGTGTTATGCGAAATGTGTTGAAAGTGTGCAAAGAACGTGGGCTTTTCTTCGTAGACAGCCATACTAATTTTCGCAGCATTGTTGGCAAGATCGCAAGCGAGGTGCAGGTTCCCAGCCTAGAGAATCACATCTTCCTAGATGATGTACATACGAAGGCGGCTGTTCATAAGCAGTTCATGCTAATGCGCGAGCATTTCCGCCGTCATGATGTATGTATTGCAATTGGGCATGTCGGCGCTGGCGGGAGAATTACAGCAGAGGTTCTTAAAGATCAGATGGTCAAAATGAACCAAGAAAATATCCAGTTCAAAAAAATAGCCTCTGTATTAAAGAGCAATGCATCACGAAAATAACATGATTATTATCCCAACAATAGGACGATATCTACATGCAGAATAGAAAAAGAGGATGTCCGAATGGACATCCTCTTCTTCTTTATCTCGTAAACTTAACCAATAATGCTGCGAATAAACATTTCCAACGCTGTCGTATCCGTAATGTTCTGATTGCAGGTATGGCTGTTCATGCACATATAATTCCCAATGGCCTTGTAATAATCAGGCGTAGCATTCGCTGGTTTGGATTTCGTTTCTGCTGTAAATAAGGCCACTTCTTCCTGTCGATTGCATAGGAAGCAAGTACCCTTCTTCTTTGCTTGGGTGAATTTCCCCTCAATACCGACAAGTCGTCCGTCTAACTGATGGATCAGATACATGCGATTCGTTCCAATGTCCGTCCATCCAAGATACGTCGTATGGCGGAGATCCAGTCCCTCCATATTCGGAAGCTTCAGCTTCTTACTCTTCGGATAGAGCTTCTTCAGCTGCTTGTCAGTTACCTGTTCGAACTCAATCAGGTAAGGTTCAAGAGAAAGCAGAAATTGAGAGAATTCTTCCGTTTTGTCGAGTGTCGTAATCCGCTCAAGCAGACGAAGCTGCTGCTCTTCTGCACTCTGGAACGCCTCTGTAATCTTGTTGAACGCGCTGTATCGTACTGTATCAACAATCTTGTGATCCGCTACTGTCTGACAAGTATGTTGAAGCAAAGTCGCTTGCCTTTTAATCAAATTATATTGGTGGTTTCTAATAAATGGTGTTGTCATGCTTTACAGCTCCTTATTTTGAATAGTTGAAGAAATAAGGTGCAAAGCCCATTATTAGAAACGATATAAGCGTACTTGGGCGACAATCATTCTTCGTATTGTCCAGCCCCATGCAAAGTATCGCCCCTAAATCAGGCTTTGCATGAGTCGTTGCTGATTCTGGCAAAGTTTTTTGCCATCCCTTGCCACCTCCCCTGTTACTTAATAGTATAAAGAAAACCGATAGTTGTTGCAACTCATCTCTTTCCGTCGAGCAAAAAACAGGTAGCGCTACAGCATGGGCTCCCCATATCTCACAAGTACATGCCACAGCAATTTCAGCTCCTGAAGTACTTCCTTATCGCTGCCACGATCCATCCATTTAGTCGGGTCGCTCCTTAATTCCATGACAGCATCGCCTATAACGCTGGCATCTACCCTGCCCTCACGAGCAATGCGCATTGCTAATGATGGCATTGCCGATCCTCTAAAGTCACTAGGCACCTCATGTGCCAACAACGAGAATCCCCTATGCCAGTAAAGCGCAATTGCATACTTACGGCATATTTCCTCCAGTGTCCTGCCGATGTGGGTATGTATGTAGGAGGGATCAGCGACTAGTATATCAACGTCATCCTGTAGTGAAAGGTCGCCATGAATTTGCGCTTCAATATATTCATCCAGATTGCGACTCGGTTCTCTGCAGGAAGGATTGGGAAATGAACATGCCAGCCTGCATCGTAATTGATTAATTAGTTTGCTTGGACTAAGATTTTTGTCCCCAATGGCACAGTTATTGCGATATGCATCTGTTAAGAGAGCCGCCAATATATCATCAAGCTCGTCATAGGTTCCCATTTCCAACGGATCTAGATGGGAATCCATATATGTGAAGGTACACCGCGTTGATACTTTGGGTGACAAGAGGAAATAACACGAGCCAAATCGAGGAGCAGGCCCGTCAGAATGAAGCATAAGGTTAAGCGCCCCATATTTGGGACGCTCGCTATTGCCCGTGCCTTCGCACTGATAGGCGCCGCCAAACAACTTTTTCTCCCAAAGATCGCGTTCACCTCCAGGATAAGCAGATACACTTCCATTGGATAGAAGCGTTTCAAATTGGCTTTTGTACAATCCTTGTTCCAAAAGAGCTTCAGCAACACTTTTCATGTTCAGGTCAGGTCTGTCCGGGTGGAAGTGTAGGGCAACTCTAGCATATGACTTTATCATTCGTACAGCTTGGTTATATTCGGATTGTGAAATGGCGGAACCTTGTAATATGCCCGCTATCGTATGCTGTGCGTTCATTTTTCGGCCTCTCGCATAGGTAGTCACAAAATGCAGCGCGGCTCGCTGCGAATTCGATAATTCTGCAGCCATTCGCTCCCCCCTTATTAAGTTCCATATCATCATCTCACAATACTAATTAATCCTATTACCTGGCACATGATATGCATCAAGTAAAGTCCTATATTCGCTGCAACTTCAACCTGTGGATAAAATCCTTTTGTTTAATCCAAATTATCATTAACTACGTTAAGGGGAAATTAGACCATATGAAACTAAAAATGCTGATATTATTCGTATGGAGTATGTTAGATCCGATATATTTTTCGTTAACGCGACTGACCTTTCCTGAGCAATCACGTTCGAATATCTTCAGGGTAAGATTACTCAGGTATCGAGGCAAGACAATCATACTGTCTGACGGGACACGCATCGAACATAGCGATCTATTGGTAAAAATACATCTTCATAATGTTCGTTTGCTTACGGAAATTTTTTATATGGATAATGGTGTAAAGAAGGGGCGAATTATTTATCGCACAGTAGAGCAGTCCTTGCCTGGGGTGTGTCGGCACATTCAAGCCCATCCAAAATTCCGTGAAATTAAGGCCATTATCGGTATTACGATGCTGCATCGAGGATGCACGCATTTGGGATTCGATATCATACAGATCCATAATCCGTTATATCGTGCTTTTAAATGGATCGGCCAAATGCCTATTCATTTTTTGTCCGTATCCAATCCGCTTAAGACCTGTTCAAAGCAAAATCCTAGATTATTACTGATGTCTACAGACTTGTTAATGGATAAATACGGAAGTGTATGACAATAAAGAAAGGGAGAGTTTTGGGAATTTATTTTATTTTGGAGACGGGATAACATAATATGATGAAATGTCATATGACAGTTCGTCACTATGCCGGATGACAAACGAACGAGTATATTCACCTTGAGCCATCTGTTAGGTGTGCTACACATTGGAGTAAAGGGTGATTGTATTTGCTCAAGAACAGTGTCATCATGTTGATTGTGATCGTTCTATCGGGAATGTTGGCTCGGCCTGCCTTTTCCTTAATAGAACCACCAAATCCAAGTAATAAGAATCGTTTAATTGTGCAGGACGTCATCATAGTGGATGTGAAGACAGGCAAGCTTAAACCAAATCAGTCGGTAGTCATTCAGGGCAACCAAATTACAGCAATAGCTGATACGACTGACGTTGATGTACCTGACGATGCCCGTGTGATCAAAGCTAATGGGAAATATCTTATCCCTGGTTTATGGGATATGCACGTCCATTTGGAAAATCACATGGATAGTGCAGTCCCCCACTTGTTAGCAAACGGAGTGACAGGTGTTAGGGAGATGGGCTCCAGCCTCCACCATGTTCAAGAGACGCGCAGCATTAATAATCAGGAAAAGTTGACTCCGCGAATTGTACAATCCGGTAAAGTTATTAATCAATTTCCAAATAATGAGGTACCTTCGCATCACTATAATTTAAAGAATGAAGCAGCGGTTCGCAAAGCTGTACAACAGTTGAAAACATATCAGGTCGATCAAATTAAAATGTATTCCCACATGCCTAAAGACCTGTATTCTGTGGCTATGAAGGAAGCGAAGAAGCTACAGCTTCCGGTTAGTGGCCATTTACCATTTACTGTACGCGCAGATGAAGCTTCTAACGACGGTATGAGAAGCTTCGAGCATTTGCATGGGATGCATATTGCTACAGCATCAAAGAAATCAGGTATTTTCAACAGCCTTGTTAAGGATACAGAAGCGGGGATTATTAACAAGGATCAGTTGTTGTATCTCGAATACGAAAATAAAGCTGCAAAGCATTATGATGCAAATGAAGCCGGAAAGTTGTTTGAGATCTTTAAACGGAACGAAACTTGGCAGGTTCCTACACTTGTAACGATGACGAGCTTAAATAAGCAGGTACCTGATGAAAGAGTACGCTTCTTAGAACCTGCTGTTCAGAAGAAGTGGGCAGCATTAATAGAAAATTGGCACAAGGATAAAAGAGGGGCTGCTATCCATCAGGAGCTGGAACAGAACAATTTGCAATTAGTTCGCAAAATGAATGAAGCTGGGGTACCGATTATGGCTGGCACTGATTCTACTTACTTGATGCCAAATCTATATTACGGCTTTAGCCTGCATGAAGAACTTCAACTGCTAGTCAAAGCAGGACTAAGTCCGCTGCAAGCCCTTCAGGCTGCCACGATTAATCCGGCTCGTTATTTAGAAAATGAGGATAAGCAGGGCACGGTAGAGGTAGAAAAGCTAGCCGATCTCGTCCTGCTAGACGCGAATCCGCTCGCAGATATCCGCAACACAACCCAAATCCATGCGGTCATCATGAATGGGCATCTAATCGATCGGACAGAGATTCTCAAAAAGCTAAAAACATACCCGATTATTAAGGAGTTCTCTCGCAAGCAGAAGTAAACTGTGGTAAGAGATACGTGTCACGTACAACTATCGCTATGTTCATCTTGTAGAGCCTGAACCTACAAGGATTCAGGCTCTACAAGTTGTTTTTTGTGGATTCATTACCCAAACCAATTTACACTTTTACATGATTTAATCCCGGAGCGTTTGTTCCTGGATCCCAGAACACGGTGGCGTAATTCCGTTTTCACATCATCCTCCCGGATACTTCGGTTCCAGCTTCACATGAAGGACGTGCACGCCGTTTTCACTGCTTTCCTTCTGTTCTACTACATATCCTTCGCCATCGACGCGTACCTTCCATCCGAGAAGCGAAGTAATTTCCATCACTTCACGCAGCGATTTGTCCTTAAAGTCCGGAAGTAGCAGCTTCTCAGGGTCATCCGTAAGCAAATATATGCGCTGTCTGACAGCCATCGGATCACCCGGCTTTGGATATTGGCGTTTCACTGTATCTCCTGCGCCAATCGTATCGAATACCATACCTTGTTCTGCAAGCTGCTGCTTCGCATCGCGCACCTTCATGTTTTGCATATCGGGTGTCGATACGGTCGGCCGCGAGCCGAGCTTGTTACCACTAAACTTCGGATTCGACTGCAAAGAGGAGGGTACCCCCATGTAGCGCAAGGATTGGGATACAATATCCTTAAACATATAAGGAGCGACGAAGCCGCCGCCTTGGTAAAAATCTTTGGGATCATCGACCACGACGAGCAGAACAATCCGCGGATCCTCTACGGGTGCGAAGCCGATAAACGATACGACCGCGCGGTCATTATTATACTCCCCGTTAATAACCTTGATCGCGGTACCCGTCTTGCCTGCGACGCGATATCCGTCGATATAGGCATGTCTACCTGTACCGATCTCTTGGTCGGCAACCACCTGCTCTAAATATTCACTTACTTGTTTGGCTACATTTTGATCGATAACTTCGCGCACGATTTCCGGCTTGCGCTCCGACACCTCACCGCTTACGGTATCTTCGATTTTACGAATAAGATGCGGCTTCATCAGATTTCCGCCATTCGCCACTGCAGATACGGCCATAACCTGCTGGATCGGCGTCACCAGCACCTGCCCGTGGCCGTATGAAGCAGCGGCCACATCTGCCGCATATTCAAAGCGAATCAGTCCGCTGTTCTCACCAAGCATTTCAATCTCAGTCTTCTTGCCGAAGCCGAATTTCTCGATGTACGATTTCAATTTCTCTTCCTTCAATTTCTCGTAGCCTAGCTTGACGAATGCCACGTTGCTGGATCGCTTCAAACCCTCTAAATAAGTGATCGTTCCCCATGTCTGATTCACGTCGCCAATGGGTACTCCGCCGGCTATGATTTTGCCAGACACGAACTTTTCATCCGGATTGAAGATGCCCTCCTGTACGGCTGCCGACAGCGTCACGATTTTGAACGTCGACCCAGGCTCATAACGCGATTGGACTGCATGGTTATAAAAAGCGGATAGGTCCTTGGCTTTCCAATATGAATTCGGATCAAAATCCGGCATATTGGCCAGTCCCAGGATGTCGCCCGTTTTCGGATCGGCCGCGATGACTGTCATGCTTTTGGGCGTATATTTGTTATACACCTCGCGCATCGAATTCACGATATATTGCTGGATCGTGCTATCTATCGTCAAGTAGATGTTGCTGCCGTCCCGGGAAGGCTGAAATACTTCCGATGCTGTGGGAAGCTTATTTCCTAACCGATCCTTCTCATATTGTAGGAAACCGACAGTGCCTCGAAGCTGTTCATCGTACATTTTCTCAATCCCGCCGATGGGATTGTTCTGCTTATCCATATATCCAAGAACGTGTGAGGCCAGCGCATTCTTCGCATAGAACCGCTTGACCTCGGGCAGCAGGTAAAGTCCGACGTCACGCAATCTCGTCATATCTTTTAATTCCTCGATAAATACGCGCAATTTCTTGGCTGTTTCGTCGTCCAGCTTCCATCCTTCATTGCGCACCTCGACCTGAGGATAATATTCGTCTTTGCCGTCCTTTGTTCTCATTTTTCGTGTAAGCTCAAAGAGTTCATTCTCAGGCTTTTTCAGTACGGCATGCAACTTGTCTACGATGATGCGCTCCATATCAATCCGTTTCTCGATCAGATCGCCCTTCTTGCGGAGCTCCTGAATCACCTTGGGGCTTATCGCTACGGTATAAGTACGGGCATCCATGGCCAATACGTCGCCATTCTGATCATAGATCGTTCCCCTGATAGGAGTCAGCTCCTTCCTCACGGACCACGAATCTCTCGCTTGCTCCATCCAGAACGATTGATTGATAACCTGATACCAGAACAGCCGAGCGAAAATGACCCCGAAAAAGATTGTAAAGATGGCTCCAATCAATAATGTGCGTAACTTTATTCGCTTGATCACCTTATCCCTCTTTCTAAAGGTAATTGCCATGATTATATAAACGTGGTATGTTTGCGAGTTAGCAAGCGTAGCTCAGGCTTTCTATCAAATTAGATGCTTCAACACAGGAAACAGTTTCACTTTCTTTATGAAATTGTGCGCTGTGATGAAATATATTGGGTTAATGCTCACTGATACGCTATTATTTTGTATAGCATCAATTTCGCTATTACACTTACAAAAGCAGGTGTTTACCATGTCTGAGGTAGTAATCGATCCGAAAATATGTCCCTTGTGCGGCAATGAGAACCACTGCGCATACCAGGCAGGCCGCCCCCATCAGGAATGCTGGTGTATGACTCTATCGGTGCCGCAAGTGCTGTTAGAGAAAATCCCATCAGAATTTCGTAGGAAAGCTTGTGTCTGCGAGCAATGTGTCCGTGCATTTCTCCAATCAACGCAAATGAATGAATGAGTGACATCAACCTTACGAGTAAAATTTGAACGAATATGCATACTACTCATGTCTGGAACACAGTGGAACGCACGATGTTGCCTTCCCATCATTGACAGGGTCTGGAGGTAGTATGCTATGGATTTCTCATTCATTGGGGAAGCAGTCATTGTTCTCAGCTTTGGCTATTGTCTGCTTCGCGTTCTCGGTAAAAAAACGGTCGGAGAAATGACAGGCGTTGAGATCATTACGCTGCTCGCAATGGCCTCCATGATTGGACATGCTGTCAAAGGGGACGGTCTATTGCGAACATTGATAACCTTATGCATCTTTGTCAGTCTTCTCCTCACTATTCAATTCCTTGCTATTAAGTTCAATTGGGTCGAGAAGTGGTTCGTGGGGAGATCAACGGTAGTAATTGAGGATGGGGTTATTGTAGAGAAGAGTCTCAAAAAGCTGCGGCTAACCGTCGATCAGCTAGAAGCAAAATTAAGAACAAAGGGAATTACTTCGTTGTCGGAAGTGAAAACGGCGACAATCGAGATGAGCGGTCATATCGGTTACGAGTTAGCACGACATGCTAAGCCTGTGACGATCGGAGAATTAGAAAGGATCATGAAAGCATGGAACAAGACTGTTCCGAAGCAGCCCCAGAAAGAAGAGAATTTATTCGATGAAGTTAAGCAGGATGGACACCGGAAAAAGATTGCTCCCCATTTGGAATGAAGCCCAACTGGATTTACGCTATATGCAACCTACTATGTAAGGTACTCTCATACGACTGATGAAGATAATAAAAGGCCGACCCATAGGGTCGACCTTTTTACAAGCTGTTTAATCGCTGATTGAGGTTGTATTGGCTTCAGTCTGTTCTAGTTTTGCTGCAGCTTTGTTTCTTCTTCTCTTGCGAATAATCAAAAAGATAACCAAGATTGGAACAGCAATGAGGAAGATATACAGCGAGACGTGCTTAACCATTCCTTCTGCAGATCTCCCATACAAATAAAACAGCAGACCTACTGCATAGAACTTAACTGCTCTTCCGATTGCTGCATATCCGATAAGTCTCCATAGCGGGAAATTCATGCAGCCGGATAGAATCGTAAATACTTTGAACGGAATTGGAGTAAAAGAGCCAATAAGAATCGTAGTTTCTCCATTTTTCTTAAACATTTGATTGGCGCCGTCAATCCATGATTTTTTAAGGATTTTCTCCAAGACGGAGTGGCCTAACAGCTTACCGATCATGTAGCCTACTGGAGTACCGAGCAGACATGCAATATATCCTGCTGTTGCTAGCCATAAGGCATTTGATGGATCCAGTAAGCTTAATGGCACCTGCAAGAAGAAGGCTGGTACAGGAAAAATAACTGCATCTGCGAAAGAGTGGATGACTAGCCCCCATATCCCATAGTCCATTAGAAAATCAATGATGTTTTGAAACATAATCTACTCCTATCCGGAAAAATTCTTTCTATAAATTGATTGGTAAATCTCATTTTACCTTATTTCGTGTTGCGAATGATTACACTTTGGTAATGTTGACATTTGCTGTTTGGAAGCCAACTGTTATAGAAATGTACTCATTCCGCTCTCAGGTATAGACGTTTTTTTGTTGCCGCATCCCTTCACACGAAATGGTGGAATATGCTACCAATACAATATTCGTTTCATCGGCCAATGCGCTAGGTAATATCCCCTACTGTTGTTAGTACGGGGCTAAAGTCCTAATCGTTTCAAGTAAAATTAAGCATACTGATTTTTCATGCAACTTGACAATGTTATTTTTATTCCAACCAACAGTTGAATCTCGCCTTCCTCTCATTCCAAAGGTTTGCAATGACAATTATCCTACTACGTTTATATGTCTTTTTCTATTTTAACATGTCACTCAAGAATTTTGGCAGAAAATGACGAAGACCGCTCCATGGGCGTAAGCGGTCTTTCAATTGTGTTTATAGATTATAATCGCTTGAAAAATGTCATTAATGCCGATTCCAAAGGGGCAAAACAAAGTGTGATTTTCATTACGCATTGTTATTGTTTCTGATATTGTTCGAAATAGTGAACCAAATTTTCCTGAGCTGTGTTTATATCACAGAAGCTGGCACAAAGGGATCCCAATCGATAGCGTCCGGTCTTCACAAAAAAATAAAACTTGCATAAATGAGAGGAGTAATATTCACATGAAATACGTAAAGAAGGCAGCCGTTGTCGCAACGGGTATCGCGTTGTTGTTTGGCACCGCAAATATGACGGAGGCATTTGCAAACCAAACAAACTCCGCACAGGAGTTGGAATCGAAAACGCCGGCGGTTGGTAAGGAAGCTGTTGAAGCGGCAAAAGCTGAACTCTCCCAGAAAGTAAATGGGGAGATTGGAAAGAATACAGGGGATACGTACCTCTTGTACGTAAGTGACCCAAGTCTCAATGGCGGATCTGCATTCTTGTATTATCTGGATATGTTCAAATTCACAAATTATGATGATTATTTAAACCAGGCAGGCAAACTGCAGGGTCCTGTGCTTCAAAAGCCAGAAGGTCTGCCTGAAGGTTATAAATTTGAGAATGGAAACATCCAACCCCCGATTGCAAAGCATCATAAGGAGTTTCAACGAGAAGTGAAAGCGGAAGCGGAAGCTCAAGGAAAAGGCGTCTATTACAAAAAATTCGACTGGAACGAAATGGGCGAAATCAATCTTACATTCGTAAACGGAAAAGACAATTTAGAAATGCAAGTAGCGCACAGTCTTGGCAGAAAAACGGCAAACAACGGATACCGGTACATTAAATCAACTGAAGTCGATGCCGAACAAGGCAAGAAGATCCCTGGCTTGGTTCGAAACAAGCTGATATGGTCAGATCAGGATCATATTTATAGCATCACAACCAATCCGGGCAACCCGCTCACCAAAGAAGATTTGATAAAGTTTGCTGAAACGGCTGTAAAGAAATAAGAAGGATTGTCCTAGCCTGGTGACGTAAGCAGGTATACAAGCAGGTATACAAGCAGGCGACCCAAGGAATAAATGCAGACAAACTTAACTCGGGTTCAGAAGAACGCCGGCCAGAACACATCATGGATCTGGCTGGCTTTTTTCGCATCCAATTGAAATGCATTGACTGCGTATATGTTATATGACACTACCCTAGGGCAGTTATATCTATATCGATAAATAGGTTCCTGTACAAGACGCTTCAGAGCTAACGATTTGCTCCGGTGTACCTGCCGCTATAACCTGACCTCCAGAGTTGCCTCCCCTTGGCCCCATATCAATGACCCAATCTGATGCCGCAATCAGATCGATATTATGTTCGACCAAGATTACGGTATTTCCGGCATCTACAAGCTTATCCAATAATACATACAGCTTGTGTACATCGAGCGGATGCAAGCCTGAAGACGGTTCGTCCAACAGATACAGGGTGTGACCGTTAGCAGGTGCACTCAGTTCCCTAGCAAGCTTTAAGCGCTGCCCTTCCCCACCGGAAAGCGTTGTTACAGATTGTCCCCATTGGAGATAGCCAATACCAACATCACACAACAGCTTAAGCAGATTCGCCATTTTTGGGTGGCCCTTAAATAGTGATAAACTCTCTTCAATACTAAGCTCTAAGATGTCAGCTATGGTGTAGTCTTCATACGTAACGGCCAGAACTTCCGGAATAAACCGCTTGCCATGACAAGCTGGACATTGCACACGCAGATGCGGGAGGAAGTGCATATCGACTTCAACGATTCCGAGTCCTTCGCACTGCTCACATCTTCCGCCCGGTGAATTGAAGGAAAAATATTTCTCGTTCAAGCCACGTGCCTTCGCTGCTGGAAGTGAGGCGAACACCTTGCGAAGCAAGGTATACAGATCTGTATAAGTTGCCACACTCGAGCGCTGCATTCGCGATATGGGAGATTGATCTACAGTAATGATGCTGTTAACTTTATTCAGCCCTTTGACTTCTCGGCATCCTTCAACTCGGCCTCCAGTGCCGCTGGCATTTGCCAACAGATCGAATACGAGTGTCGACTTGCCAGAACCTGAGGCTCCAGATACCGAGATCAGACTGCCTAATGGGAATGACACGGATACCTGCTTCAAGTTATGAAGGGTTGCCTCATGAATGGAGATAACATCCCCATTGCCTTGTCGGCATTTGGATTGAAGACGTGATTGCGCTCTAACATAATGTCCAGTCACGGATGAAGTCTGTTCCATAAGTTGATTAAGCGTACCTTGCCCAACAATCTCTCCTCCGAACCGACCTGACCCTGGACCGATATCGATAATGTGATCCGCCTGCTGCATCACACGTGTATCATGCTCGATCATGAGTACAGTATTACCCATATCGCGCAATTCCTTCATCACCTCGATCAGACCATCTGTATCCTTTGGATGAAGGCCGGTTGTCGGCTCATCAAGGACATACAGTACACCAGTTAACCCAGATCCAAGGATCGATGCTAGCCGTAGTCGCTGCGCTTCCCCGCCTGATAATGTGATCATCTGTCTGTCGAGCGATAAGTAGCCAAGTCCTACAAGAATGACGCGCTTTATTTTACCAAGGAGTTCTTCGAGTACGGCAATAAGGATCATATCGCCTTCCATACGAGACTTCGCATGAACATGAACGGCAAGCAACCAATCATTCAGCTCTTCTAACGAGCATCTCGCCAGGCTAGGCAGGGTACGGCCTTCGACGGTAACTGTTCTGCTCTCGGGCTTCAGACGATCTCCCCTGCAATCGGGACATGATTGAGTCGTAAAATAAGCCGCCTCGCTTGACTGCCCATCCCGCTCCTTGTACTTTTGCCACATTGCAGTTAGTACACCTTTAAATCGGCCTTTGCTAACTGTTTTGGGCGGTTCAATTTGCGGGAATTGACATGCAAATGCTTCGCTCTCCACCCCATGCTTCAATAATTCCCATTGTACAGGGCTGAAACTGCGCAGCGGCCCACTCATATCCAAGCCATAATGCTTCCCTGCCGCCTCAATAATGTTGGCTTGATAATCAGTTAGGGATTCGTACCAGAAGGTTACGGCGCCTTCACGAATCGTTTTCTCCTTGTTGAATACAGCCTCAACTTGAATATCGACTACGGTTCCTAAACCACTGCACGTGGAACACGCACCGCTTGGTGTATTGAAAGAGAAATCCGCCTTCGTCAGTGGTGTATGTGGCTGTGAGCATGCTGGGCACTTTATTGACTCACCCGCAACGTCTACGGGAGAAGGAGTTATGCTCTCTCCACAGAACTTGCATGTCCTAACTCCCTTTTTCTCATAAACTGTCCGCAAATACGTGTACATATCCGTAATCGTCCCAACAGTTGATCGAGGATTGCGGTTCGTCACATGCTGTCCAATCGAGATAGACGGTGCAAGTCCAGTAATCGAATCGACATTAGGCTTGGCAATGGATTCGGCTGATATCCCACTAGACTCCACATACTGACGCTGACATTCCCGCTGCAGTATGTCCATAGCAAGTGTTGATTTACCCGAGCCGGAAGGACCCGTAACCACGATAAGCTGATGCTTTGGAATGTCTAATGTCACATTTTTTAAATTATTTTCTCTAGCGCCTTGAATACGGATAACGTCTTTCATGCAGCACCCTCCATCGTTCTAAAGTGACGGTGAAATACGAGTTACATGATCCACTTTACAACATTCATGCAAGTGCTAGAGTTTTATAAAAAAATGTGTTGATAGACACAGACTTATCGTGCAAAACTTTAGCACGGTGCTTTAAGGTTTTACTGGAAGATTTGATTTTATGGGAAACGATCTGATACATTGAGGTCATTACTAGCTGAGGAGGAAAAACATGCAGTATTACAAACCTGTGGATATCGCAAGGGTACTTCATATCAGTACGAGTGCTCTTCGGCATTATGAATCATGGGGAGTGGTTCCTGCACCGGATCGGGATGCGAATGGATACAGGTTGTACACCGACGTACATCTTGCTTATTTTCGATGTCTTCGTGCGATGTTCCCTGGCTTTGGGGTGGGGCTAACTTGTACAGTTCTCAAACATATGCAGAAAGAAGAGGTGGACGAAGCCTTCTGGCTTGTCAATGAGGAACAGGCTAACTTGCATCAGGAGAAGGTTGTGGCAGATCAATTATTAACGGTATTGGAGCAAATTGACCTCCCGACTATTGGGAATAAGACCTTCAAGAGCCCAATGACCATCGGCGAAGCTGCTGAATATACAGGGGTTGCCGCGTCCGCCATCCGGCATTGGGAGAAGGAAGGGTTAATCATCCCGGAACGTAATCCCGAGAACGGGTATCGGATGTTCAACGCGCTGCATATCCGCAAAATATTGCTGCTTCGCACCTTGCGCAGTACGTTATATTTTCTCAAAAGCATGAAAGAAATTGTAGATGCTCTTGACCATCACAGCATCGAGCAGGCCAAAAAAGTGACGGAAAATGCTATCCGCAGCCTCCATGATCGAAATCGCCAGCAATTCCGAGGAGTACATGAACTTGTTAAACTGTGCAAGGTGCTGCAGCTGATGTAAGTAATCGCAAAGTGACTGCAACTAAGTTGTCGCTTCTTCTGCATTCGTGTATACGTTACTGTACCTTTTTCACCATATGTTCATAATCTTCCCCTGCAATTGTTATGATCTTGCCATCTGCTGTATACCCTTGTGCTTCATACAATTGCTTCGCTCGCGTGTTCGCAACGTTCACTAACAGCGAGGCGATGCTGAACCCGAATTGAGCTGCTTCTAATTCGAACGCCTTCATGAGCTTCGTTCCGATCCCTAATCCACGCTGAGAAGAATCTACAGCCAATGAATCCAAGTAGTACTCTTCCCCTTCTGTTTCTTTGATAAGTTGAACAGGATTGCCTTGAAGAGTAGATAAACGTTCCTCCAATGGGCGATCCAATTCGACCAGCTTGTACCCCGCATAAGCCAATGCATAGCCGACAGGTACATCTTCTTGCAACCAGACCATACTGTTCTTCCAGCTCAAGCGATTGTCGGACTGCTTATAGAATTGCTCGAGTATGCGCATCGTCTCATCTCTGTTCGTAGTTCCAGATAGTTCATAGGCGATGGTGCCGATCGCCTCCATCATCAATGGGATAATGTACTTGCTGTCTTCTGGTGTAGCTTTGCGAATCATGAATGATACCTCCTGAAGAGTAATGACAGCTGATCATCGTCTAGTATTGCCCTCCTGAGGGATGAGAGTCATCCGTAATAGCCGTCATCTATTATTGTACACATGTCCAATGATGAATGGTCAATGATAAATAAGTTGTAACTATTTACTTAATTGGTCAGGAACAAATATCACCACTGTCAACCTGTTTGCGTAAATATTTCTTTCCTCGAAACAGTCTGGATTTCACCGTATTGATTTCAAGGGATAAGACATTCGATATTTCTGCAAGCGAATATTCCGATAAGTAACGCAGCCGGAACACATCTCGATATGCATCGGGCATTTCATTCACGATGTTAATTACGTTGTGTTGAACTTCTTGTTCAAGAATTTGCTGTTCAGGTCCTTGAGTCTGATCCTGCAGGCTTTCGATTAATGATTGTTCTTGATTGTCGTAGGCAATGTTCTCCGTAAAATGTACGGCAGGTTTACGAGTACGCTGCCGTATGAGATCAATGCATAGATTTTTTACAATAAGCTTCATCCAGCTGCATATTTTGCAAGAAAAGTTGTACCGATGCAAATTTCGGAAAATACGAATATACGCCTCTTGTACAACATCCTCTGCATCTTGTTGATTGCGGACATAACGATAAGCGTGCTGAACTAGCAAGCTACGATATTCGATATATAATTTCGTATATACGCGTTCATCTCCGGCGAGTACGAGTTGTTGAATCTGATCTATGCTGGTGTTCATTGTTCCTCCAAATATCCTTACCCCAACGCGCAAACGCAATATGTGTATACTTGCTTGGGTACGTTATCATGCTCTATCGAACATACAATAACATAAACTTATGAAGATAATATGAAGTTCAGATGAAAAATAAATGATATTCCCCAAATCATTGTTACAAATTGTTGCTTTTCATGCTTGTTAATGAAAACCTGTACGCCTGCACGAAAAAAAGCCGCATTACACTCCAATCCGTTGAAGTGTAACGCAGCTTCATTCATTTGCATATCATTTCATTATTCGATGTAGTCCTTCAAGCGTTTGCTGCGGCTCGGATGTCTTAACTTACGCAAAGCCTTCGCCTCGATTTGGCGAATCCGCTCACGCGTAACACCAAATACTTGGCCTACTTCTTCCAATGTCCGAGTACGACCATCATCGAGTCCGAAGCGCAAGCGAAGTACATTCTCTTCACGTTCAGTGAGTGTATCAAGGACGTCACCTAGCTGTGTCTTCAAGGACTCATAAGCTGCTGATTCTACTGGAGATTGGGCGTCCTGATCCTCGATGAAGTCGCCAAGCTTGGTATCGTGCTCTTCCCCGATTGGTGTTTCCAGTGAGATTGGATCTTGAGAGATCTTCATAATCTCGCGAACCTTCTCTACACTCAATTCCATTTCCTTAGCAATCTCTTCTACCTCAGGCTCTCTGCCAAGCTCCTGCACCAGCTGTCTGGAGACACGAACAAGCTTATTGATCGTTTCAATCATATGAACAGGAATACGGATCGTTCTTGCCTGGTCAGCGATTGCGCGTGTAATTGCTTGTCGAATCCACCATGTGGCATAAGTACTGAATTTAAAGCCTTTTGTATAATCAAATTTATCTACAGCTTTAATCAGACCCATGTTGCCCTCTTGAATAAGATCTAAGAGTGACATGCCTCGCCCGGCATACCGTCTTGCAATGCTCACGACCAAGCGAAGGTTAGCTTCTGTAAGCATTTTCTTCGCTTCTTCATCGCCTTCTGCAATACGTTTAGCCAAATCTACTTCTTCTTCGGTGCTTAGAAGACCAACCCGGCCAATTCCCTTTAGATACATCCGCACAGAGTCATCTATCTTGACTCCTGGAGGTAGTAAATTAATATCTGCATCTGAATGAGTTTGCTCATTGTGTTCTTCGTTAGTCAAACTGTCGCCCCCCTAAAAGTATGCGTACGGATTCGAGCCGTTTTTTTCCGGTATGTGAGTGAATTACTCATAATTGACAAAGAAAAAAGTCTATGATATGATTTATTTTAATTGCATGTAAAAATTAAGAGCACACACTATAGTAACATATACCTAGTAATTTTTCAATACTAATATTTGTATGTTGATCATACAATGAACCCCCCGGCATTCATGCCGGGGGGTTTTATGTTTCTCGTCTGTAAATTATGCTGCAAAGTGCTAATGATGGAGCTTTACGTTAATACGTGTCCGCCATCTACATGGATAACGGTACCGGTCACGAATGAATTCGTGAGTAGATACATTACGCTCTGCGCAGCATCTTCTGGAGTTCCTACACGCTGTACGGGAAGACGGCTTGCGATCGATTCATACAATTGCTGGCGTGCTTCTTCCGTCATCTTGCTTCGAGAAGGTGTATCCATGATTCCTGGTGATACAACGTTTACCCGAATTGGCGCAAGTTCCAACGCTAACGTCTTCCCCATATTGGATACAGCAGCATTGGCCGCGCCGAGAATAGATGAACCGATCATCGATTTATAGGCAACAACGCCGGAGAATAACACGATTGAGCCATTAGGAGACAGCTTTGGAGCGCCGTATTTGACTGCATAATATTGTCCCCAGAATTTATTCTCGAACAATTGTCTTGCCTGACTCGTATCCGTCTTCAGGAACGGGCCGCCAGACGTCTCTGCCGCACTTACGACAAGATGGTCAAATGATCCAATATTCTGAAAGAATTGCTCTACCTCATGTTCAATCGTGAGGTCAAGCTGTTGAACCGATGCTTTCATTCCAAGCTGTTCCTTGGCATGCTGCAGCTTGTTCTCGGAACGGCTTGCTATGACTACTTCAGCTCCATGAGCAATCGCTTGCTTAGCAGATTCAAGTCCGATGCCGGAGCTGCCACCGATAAATACAACCTTATTATTCTGCAACATATTCATCTGTGAATACCTCCATTAAGTGCTGCTCAAGTTTGGCAATATAGTGATCAATGTTCGGGTTCTTAATTACATCGTAGCAAGAAAAGCTTGGTAAAGGCTTCATACCGAGAAACTTGTGTATGCGATGAAGGTGACTTAGCACATTGTCCAAGCCTTCCCCTTCAAAAAATTGATCCTTTCTCTCAAATGCAGAAGATGGAGCGTTCCAAGTCGTGGAGAGCATGTATTTCTTGTCTGTCAGCAATCCACCAGCACCATATTGATCGGAACCAGTGAAGAATGTACCGTATGCATACACCTCATCCATATAGGTTTTGAGCAGACCTGGTACACTGAACCAATAGATTGGTGTCTGATAAATGACAACATCGGCCCAGTAAAATTTCTTCTGTTCTTCCTCGATGTTATAACCATTTTGGATAACTGTTGTATTGACATTGTGGTGTGGACGTAACACACGAACCATGTTTTCCATTAAGGTGTTGTTCAGTTTCCCTTCAGAAGAACGGTATTGTTGATGACCGTTAATAATCAGAATATTTTTCATCGGATTCAGCTCCTTGAGTGTGAAGTATTGGCTGCAAGAACAGTATAATACTCAATAATTCCTTTAAGGAAGTACTGATATTTTATTCACCTTATTTCCGTTAGGGAAGTATTGTGTTATGATGGGGACGTAACATCTAAAAATTGTTGAGGAGGATCGATCATGCTTCATCCATCTGAACCTGTAACATTGACAAAAGGAACCCCTGGTCAAACCTGCCCTATCGCGAAAACGCTTGATATAATTGGTACGAAATGGACGTTTTTGATTATTCGTGACTTGTTGATCGAGGGAACAATGCGGTTTAGCGATTTATTGAAAGCAATGGATGGAATAAGTCCGAAGACACTCTCGCTTCGATTGAAGGAACTGGAGCAGCACGACATTGTGATGAGAAAAGTATACCCTGAGGTTCCTCCCCGCGTAGAGTATTCGCTAACAGAGAGAGGCAAACTACTGGAAGGGACATTCATTGAGCTGAAGAGATTCGGATTACAGTTATGAATGTAAATGAAGCCGGAGCAAGCACTGACTGCCTGACTCCGGCTATTGATGCGGAACTTCATTCGCGTCTGTTCACTTCAACGTGAGCTTCTTCTTCCATTTCCGTTCTTCACCAGCATCGTTGCGGAATACGAAGGTGACCTCACCATTCTCCCCCTTTAACTGTCGTCATAGATAAATCCTGAAAATTGTCCATTTCCGCTAATATAGAAGCCATCCTCCCCATTTCCACCGTGTTCGATAGCTTGCTTTGTCGTATTGATAATGTCTGTCTTCTCTGATTTCCAACTCATCTCGGCTAGTGCATATCCTTTGGGGAGCTGCTCCACTTGAAAATAAAAATGATGCTCGGATTGGCCTGGATACGTCGTCTGGTCGACGACAACCAGTATTGGAGTTTCCTGCTTAACCTTCTCCTTCGCTGCAGGCGTTGGTTGAGCATTCTTGCCTGAATCAGCTGTACCTGTTGTTCCGCATGCGGTCAGCAGCATGAACAATACAAGACTAATAAGAAGCCATTGCGATTTATTCGAGTTCATTGTTGTCACCTACTTCACCTATTAATCGAGCTACTGTGAAATAAAACGATACGCCATCTTTCGTGTTCTATACCCCATACGTGCTTCCGTGCAGTTCAAGAATATGCCTGCAGATCGCCAGCCCTAAGCCTGTTCCGCCAGATTTGCGATCCCTTGAGCACTCACCTCCGTAAAATTGCTCCCATACCCGTTGAAGCTGTTCTTTATCCATAATCAATGCATTCATCTTATCTACTTCGGACAGAATGTGAGCTACATAAGGATCTCGCTTGTCGTATGCAACATTGTCCTGCAACTCTTCGGCGAACCCCTTGACAATTCCGAGCGGGGTCTTTAGTTCATGGGAAATGTTCGCGATCAGTTCTTTGCGGAGCCGTTCCAAAATCATTTGTGTTTATCATGTGTACACGGTATGAAAAGGCTCAACCTGTGTAACGTGCTTCAGCTTCCTTATGAATCCAATCATTTGAAACGCAATCGAGATACGTGCCTAGACATCATTATTCCGAGAGACATACATTGTCTTGACAATAGAATTATGACAATCGGAGCAGGCAAAATAATAATGAACTTCCATCCACGTATTTACTTATGTAGAACGACCATTGTTTTTGTCTATTGACGTTATGACGCGTTTCTGAGTTGTGTTCGCATAGGAGGTTATCGATACATGATGTCCAGTGAGGAACTTCTTTGTCGAAAGTTCGCAATGATCATTGGTGGCCAACCAGGATTTGCAGGTGGTAAATGCGTAGCTACGATATCTCGTCAGCAGATTCGGGCATTTATTTTAGGAAAGAAATTCGGCGTAACCTCTTCTTTTTCATTTGAATCCCTAACTAAGAGAACACGCAGAGCTTTATGTCTAGGCAGAGTAGCATTATTACAAAAAGAAACGAACCGCTTCCTATCCGCTATTCGCGAGCAAGGTATCCTCGTATCGTCTGTACACAGTGAATGGCTGTTTGAACGTCCACGCTTAGTCTATGTCAATATTGAGGCTGTTGAGAAACCATTGATCTTCGCAAGAAAGATCAGAAAAGCGTTGAATCTCAGCAGCAAGCAGACTAGACTTGCACCAGCTAAGTAATGCAATTCCTTGTGGTAGGACGAGAGCCCAGTCCGCATGCTCATGGACTGGGCTCTCATAGGAGTACCTAACCTCGTGTATCTAAATTCTCGTGTATGGATGTCCAATTGTTCAGTATGTCCCGAAACACCTTCTGGACGATAAGCAGCTCATCTTCATTATAGGGATCTAGGATACCCAGAAATCGTTGTTCCAGTTCATGATGCACATCCTCATGCAGTACATTCAATTTCCTTCCCTTGGGATTTAAGCGGAAATATACCTCTTTCTTGTTATCGCTTAGTTGGGTTCTTCGTATGATGTCCATAGATAAGAGCTTGGAGCATATTCGAGATACTGTCGCTTTAGATGTTCGTAATCGTTCCGCGAGCGCCGTCACATTAATAGGTTCATGCTCCCCAATACTGGATATAACGTGAAGTTCTGTGATATTCAGCTGCAGTTCCTCGTCGAATTCATCTCCTAACTTTCTCATTTCATGAGCGATATGCTTCTGAATCAAATCCTCGTGCTGTTCCTGTTGATGAATAAGCTCAACAAATATGTTGTATATTGCGTGCTTGCCATAAGCTGAAGTTACCTGATCCATGCCCTTCCTCCAACTCGATCTAATGATTCTATTATACTCGATCAATCATCTGTAGAATAGCGAGGTGCATGCAATAGATCTGACTGGCAAGCTACGCTAGTTTTATCGTTCCATGATTGGCATTCATCCTTTGTTGCAGCTTGGCAGCTCAAGGACATCATGTTCAATAAAAAAAGAGAGGGTATCCCCCTCTCTCAGACTCGACAAAGTCCTGTCAAAAGTCTGACGCGACCCCTTAAGGGATCGCGTCTCAATCAATTAACTCTATAAATACTTTATCTCATTCACCATCTAGACAAGACGGAGCATCGCCTTCATATCTTCCTGCGCATCCCCGATAAGCTTCAGGCCGAACAGATCGGTCAGTACGTTCATCACGCCTTCCGAGATAAATTCCGGCGGCTTCGGCCCGATGCGAATATCACGGATGCCCAGACTGAACAAGCCAAGCAAAATCGCAACCGCCTTCTGCTCGAACCATGAGAGCACGATCGACACCGGCAGTTCATTGACACTACAGCCGAAGGCGTCTGCAAGCGCAGCTGCGATCTTGACCGTGGAGCCGGAATTATTGCACTGCCCAAGATCGATATAACGCGGAATGCCTGTATCCGCCACCGTACCGTAATCGACATCATTAAACCGGAATTTTCCGCACGAGGTCGTCAAAATAACAGTATCGTTCGGTAGTGATGTCGCGAGCTCCCGGTAATACTCGCCGCCCTTGCCTGGCGCATCGCAGCCCGCGATGACGAAGAAGCGCTTGATTTTGCCATCCTTAACGGCCTGAATAATTTCCGGCGCCAGCCCGAGCACCGTCTCGTGGTGATACCCCGTTATCAATGTCTGCTCGCTCTCCACATCCGCCGCGGGCAGCACTAGCGCACGCTCAATCAGCGGCGAGAAATCGTCGTTCACGATCTTGGTCACACCTTCGAGTCCGGCCACGTCATAGGAGAAGAACCGATCGGCGTAGGTCCCCTTAATAGGCATTACACAGTTCGTCGTCGCCAGGATGGCGCCAGGATATTGCTCAAACAGACGGCGCTGGTCGTACCAGGCTTTGCCGATATTGCCTTTCAAGTGCGGATATTTCTTCAATGCCGGGTAACCATGCGCCGGAAGCATCTCGGAATGAGTGTAAATGTTGATGCCCTTGCCCTCTGTCTGCTTCAACAATTCCTCCAGCGCATACAAGTTATGCCCTGTCACGACGATAGACTTGCCCTCTATCTTGTTCTGCGGGACGGTAACCGGAACCGGAACGCCGAAATGCTCCGTATGGGCCCGATCCAGCACATCCATAATGCGGATCGCCGCGCCCCCTACCTTCATCGCCATGTCCAGATGCTCCTGTAAGTTGAAATTCGAGTTAGTCAACGTCATATAAAGCGCTTCATGCGTAATCGCGTCAACCTCTTCATCGACATAACCCAACTGCCGCGCATGCGTCGCATACGCCGCGATGCCTTTCAACGCAAACACAATCGTATCTTGTAGACTAGCAATCGTCTCGTCCTTGCCGCACACTCCGACAACCATGCAGCCGCCCGTCGGCGTCTGCTCGCATTGATGACAGAACATTGCGCTTCCCCCTGTCAAAATGATTTTCTATTTTCAACATACTACATAGGGAAGCACCCCCGAGTGCGTACGATCACATCAAATATTTCAAAATCATGAATATCGCGTCAATTTCACAATCTCGCCTCATGTCACAAAAAACAGCGCGTCCATAACGGATCACGCTGCCCATATGCGATAAGTGGGTATCCCTCTCTTTTATTGCTCTCGCTATTACAAATGTGATCCTCCGCTCGCGTCAATCAATTGTCCGGTTACCCAACGACTATCTTCTGAAGCTAGAAATGCGGCTATATCAGCTACATCTTCCGGTTCTCCCCATCTGTTGAAGGCCGACAGTCCAGCCGCATACCTCTGTCCTTCGGACTGGCTTAACGTGCCGGCGTTCATCTCTGTGTTAATGATCCCTGGCAGAATGGCGTTCACCGTAATTTGGCGTTTCCCAAGTTGCTTAGCGAGAGCGGATGTTAGTGTGTTGATCGCCCCCTTCGTCATGCTGTACGTAAAGACGACTGGCGACGCCGCTCGGGTGACAAAGGAAGAAATATTAATGATGCGTCCGCCATCATTTAATCGCGGCAGCGCTTGTTGAATGACGAAAAAAGGCCCTTTGACATTGATGCTCATTACTTCATCGAACGATTCTTCCGTTGCCTCTTCCAGGCTCAATATTTGGCCGATTCCAGCGTTATTCACCAGAATATCGAAGCGATTATTCCCTGTATGCTTCTGCAGAGTGTCGTCTAGAGACCTATATAAATCATGAATCCCGCTCAATTGACTGATATCTGCGCCTATCTTAAAAGCCAAGCCACCCTGTTGTTGAATATGCCGTACCACTTCCTCAGCAAGTTCTTCTCTTCTCCCGAAATGCACCGCAACGAAGGCTCCTTCGCGCGCAAGGCGCAGTGCAATGGCACGTCCGATTCCTCGACTAGCGCCGGTTACTACGGCGACTTTACCTTGTAAGCTGTTCATAGTTCATCTCCTTATGTATAGGGTCAACTATGTTATAGCACAAGGCATATTTTGAAATGTTGCTCTTACATCTATTCTGACCTAATGTCCGCTCATTCTTTATTTTCTTTGTACAAGACAGCTTTGACTGCGAAGCGCGGCAAAATCAATTGTCTCTTCCATCTCGACGGCTGATTAAGCAGCCGATGCAGCCATTCCAGATTCAGCTTCTGCCACACAGCAGGGGCTCTCTTGACCTTCCCTGCAACGATATCCAGACTTCCCCCAACGCCAATTGCTACGCGGGAATGGAGCTGATGCTTGTATTTATGTATCCACCGTTCAGCGTAAGGTGCTCCGAGTGCCACGATTAATACATCCGGCTTCACGGCAGCAATATCGTTGACTATCTTGGCTTCGTCCTCTGAATGGAAGAATCCATGATGCCTTCCTACAATATGCACATGAGGATAAGACTCCTGAATAACCTCAGCGGCTCTCTTACTCACAGCTTCTTCTGCACCAAGCAAGTAGAAAGACCACTTTCGCTGATTCCCTTCGCTTAAGAGATTGAATAATAAGTCACAGCCCGTCACCCGTTCAGGAAGCGGATTGCCCTTCAAGCGAGATACCATGACAATGCCGATACCGTCAGCTGTGAGCAGCCCAGCATCGTCAATGATTGTTCGCAGGTTCTTATCCTGTTGGCAGGCCATCGTAATCTCAGGATTTAGCGTCACTACATGGAACAATTGTTGATTCTCCATGCCCTCAGTATGAATGACATCGCTAATGATGTGCACAGTCTCTGTCATCGTTATTTTAGGGACAGGTATTCCCATAATTCGAGTTTCATTCGACACAAAGATGCCTCCTTGTCCAAGTATATCCATATAGTAGCACAACTTCTGTACGGAATGCCGCAACATATGGAATATGATGGTATGATCCAGTCTTTTTGCATGGCGTCAACTTTTTTCAATTGCCCCTATTTATCTGACTTCGTGAAAAAAGGTTTCTATAGACCCACTCGATTTTCATCTGCTATGGTTGACTATGTTGGCAAGAATAAGTTGATGATAATGGTAAGGGTGATGATCTTGAACGGACAAAAGGTTGCATTTTTATCAGTTCTTAGCAATACAACTGGTGTGATATTAAAGCTGGTCGTAGGAATTCTGACGGGATCGATTGCCGTTATTTCAGAGGCGATCCATTCTTCCTTGGACTTGGCAGCGTCTGTAATTGCGTTTTTCTCCGTACGCATATCGAATCGTTCAGCGGATCGCAATCATCCCTATGGACATGGTAAGGTTGAAAATATTTCCGGTACGATCGAAACACTGCTCATCTTCGTTGCAGGCATTTGGATTATATATGAGTGTGTTCATAAGTTATTGCGGCCAGCAGAAATTGAGATGCCGTATCTTGGAATCGCGGTTATGTTTATTGGTGCCGGGATTAATTTGGTCGTTGCGAGGAAGGTTGGCAAGACCGCAGATGAGCTGCATTCTGTGGCGATGAAATCGAACGCACTGCATTTGCTTACTGACGTGTATACGTCACTTGGCGTAGGTGTAAGCTTGCTGCTCGTAACGCTGACAGGGTGGACAATTTTAGATCCGATTATTGGGATCTTTCTTGCGGTGTACATTATGAAGGAAGCATTCACGCTTATGAAGGAATCATTTCCTCCCCTGATCGATGCTAGGTTGTCCGAAGAGGAAGAGCAGCAGCTTCAGCAGCTGATACTCTTGCACAAAGATAAGTATATTGAGTTTCACGATTTTCGTACGAGACGCTCCGGCCCTGTTGAATACGTGGACTTTCATCTCGTGGTACCTTCTGGAATGGATATTGCAACCGCGCATCATCTGTGTGATGAAATCGAGCATACGATTCAAGGCAGTTTCGAGCGGGCAGAAGTACTGATTCATATTGAGCCTGAGCATGAGCGGAGAGATAGACTTGCTCAGCAATAAATAGATAGACAGGGCAGATCCCTTTCCCGGGATTGCCCTGTTTTTGTTTCATGCTTCTTGGCGTATATCCATAAAATAAGTTATAGACTGACCTGAAAAATAGGAACAGACGTGTCCCGTTAGAATGACAAATTTATGCTGGTTATACCTCGTTTTAATGCGAGATAGTCGCTGGCTGCACTGTTCAGTTAGCCAGTGCAGGGTTGTTGCCTGATTCCGCCTCCTCAAAATTCTTCGAGTGACCGAGCAGCCGTTAGGCTGCGATGCGTGAAAATGGTGTTATGCGATGGTCTGTTCTTCCTGAATCAACTACCAAGGCTCTATTCTTAAATCATTCCATTGCGCCTTCCATCGACTTACTTTCTTATCATAGATCTCTTTAGTAATTTGTCGCTTATTTGGTCTTACAACTTTATTAAACAAATCATCCAATCCGTAAGGTGCATATACATCCCATTCATCGGAAGTTATTCTTATTCCTAAAGACGTAGCTGTCGTTGGCCATGTATCGATTGCTTCTTCCACTGACTGATAGGGCTTAATCTCATATCCAAACCGGCTCTTGTACCATAAATGAACTCTAGCTTCATTCTTTACATCGATCTTAAATGGATAATTAGGAAACATCCTTTCTAGCTGTGATTTTACTTGATCTTCCTTCTCTTCAGATAAATCACTATCATCAAAATAGACTAAATCCACATCCTTAATTCCATGATCGAGGGGCAAATCACTTAAATAATTCCATGTTGTCTGAGTAATACATCCCGCGCCAACATAGTAATTATTTATCTTCAGTTCTTGAACTCTATCAAGAAATTCATATATAGCTTTATGTTTTCGTACGATTTGAGCTAGTTTTTCTACTTGATGATTTAATACATGAATTTGAATCACATCTTTCTTAATGGTCTTTGGCTTGTATGTTCTAACAGACTTTTGCATACCGTCTTATTCACGAACTTCGTAAATAATTCCTTATGTAGGGTATTCGCGAAAACTTTGGACTATCCTGCTGGTATAGCTTAATGAAGTATCGTCAGTCTACAACTTTATTTTCTTTCAGAGAAGAAAGGGAAATAATCGAATTACTGCTCTGAACACCGATCATATTACTCAGCGTATGAGATATGAAATATTCCAACTCCTGCATATCTGCAACGAGTACCTTCAATAAGTAGTCGTATTGGCCGGCTACATGATGACATTCGAGTACAGGCTTGCACGCGACAATTGCTTGCCTAACCATAAATACATAAATTTTAATGCTAGACTGTTTATTCATCTAAATTTATTTATTGAATCAGATATAAGTTGGCAATGTAGCTTAACATTTTAGTTGAAAAGGTTCATATAAAAAAGAACAGATGGAAAGCACATTCTTTCCAATCTGTTCTTATCCAATTCCTATTCGGATTTAATGATTGCTAGAGGTCTATCGAGACCTACACATATTGCTTCATCCAGCCAACAATCCGGTTCAGACGTTCTACACGAAGCTCTGGGTGCCCGTTGCGCGATAGATCATGATTCGCATCAGGGAATCGCACGAGCTGCGTTGTCTTGCCCAGACGCTTCAAGGCCACATATAGCTGCTCAGCCTGCTCGATTGGACAGCGCAAATCCTGCTCTCCGTGCAAAATAAGGAGCGGTGTCTGCACATTGTCCACATAGGCGAGCGGTGAATGCTTCCAGAGCTTCTCCGGGTCTTCCCATGGCTGTGCACAGATCTGATACTCGGTAAAGAAATAACCGATATCGCTAACCCCATAGAATGAGAACCAGTTCGAGATTGAACGCTGTGTAACAGCTCCCTTGAAACGATTCGTATGGCCGACAACCCAGTTCGTCATGAATCCGCCATAGCTGCCGCCCGTAACGCCAAGTCTATCTTCATCGATGAAGTCGTAGCGGGCAATCGCCTGATCAACGGATTCCATAATGTCCTCGTAGTCCTTCCCGCCATAATCCCCACGGCAAGCATCCACGAACTTCTGGCCATAACCGAGGCTCCCGCGCGGATTCGAATAGAGAACCGCATAACCTTGAGCGGCAAGCAGTTGGAACTCATGCATGAAGGAATTCGCATACATCGTATGCGGGCCGCCATGAATTTCAACAATTGTCGGTACCTTATCGCCTGCTGACATTGCTGGTGGCTTCATGATCCAAGCTTGCACCTTCCAACCATCGGTTGTCTGGAACCAGAACGATTCCGGCTGGCTTAGCGTCAGTTCCGCTAGTAAACGTTCGTTCGGGGCTTCAATCAGCTGTTCTTGCCCTGTGCCCAAATTTTTGATGAATAGCTCTCCGGGCTGCAGCCTATCAGCCGAAATGAATACAATCTGCTCTCCGTCCTTCGTGATCGTAAATTGAGTTATCTCCCGATCACCGACCGTTACATATTCACAGCTACCTTCTAACGAGATCCGTGCGAGCTGTACATTTCCTTCAGCTGAGACAAGCGAGTATACAGCAGAACCGTCTGATGTAAAGACGAGTGGCGAGGATCCAAGACCCTTCATATCGGTAACTGCTGCATTGCCTACGTACAGATCAAGGTCGGCAGTAACGCATTCAGGTGCTCCTCCTGCTGCTGGTACGGTGTATACCTTAAGCAGGGTGGCGTTCTCGTATTGTCGGTCATGTCCATAGAATGCAATCGATTGGCCGTCCGGCGAGAATGCAAGCTTCCCGATGACGAGACCAGATTCCGTTATACGGCGGCACACTCTATCCTCACAGTTTATGATATAAATGAATTGACTAAGAACCAGATCAGGGTCAACTTCTTTATCCTCAACACGATTCGTAGAAAAGGCCACTTCCTTCCCGTCTGGTGACCATACGGAATCATGGACATCATAATCTCCGGAAGTCAATTGAACGGATTGGCCTGTTTCGATATGATGAACAAATAAATGAGTGCGCTTGTCGTCCAGCAAGCCTCTTCCATCTGCCTTGCATCTTAACCGATCAACTACGATCACCTGCTTGGCTGACTTCTGACTGTCGTCCGCAAGCTGCTCCTTCTCTTCTTTCTTGGAAGAATCGATACTCGCTGTGTACAACAGTCGGGAACCATCCGGCGACCATGAGAATGCGCTTACTCCGATCTCCGCGCTTGTAATCGCCTCTGCTTCGCCGCCATCAGCTGCCATTGTCCAAATCTGCTGGTGCTTATCCTTCTTACGAAGAAAGGCCAGCTTCTGGCCATCCGGCGACCAGACCGGAGCGCTATCCTGCTCTCCATGGGTAAATACCTTGCTCTTCGTTCCATCTGCTGACGAGATATGTATGCGCGAGCAATAACCGCTCTTCTCTTCATTGACCTGCTTCGCTACATAAGCAATCGTTCCGTCTGCAGGATTGACATCCGGATCAGACAACCAGACGAACTGGTACAGATCTTCTGCTGTGATGGTACGACGTTCCATTGCAACACCTCCCATGATTGATATACATAGTATGGCATTCTTTTCCGGAAAAAGACAAGTGCATTCGAGCTAACTTCCGCCTATTGCTCCCAATCTCGCAACAGGCTAATAAACTCGACGTGTCTCTCTTTCCTCAACTAAATCGATATTGCTCCGACATACCGTAAGAAAGCGTCAAGACGCCGCCATCCTTCACCAAGTCCGCTCCTTGCTCCTTCGCTTGGCAAATTACGTTGTAAATAGAGCTGACACTTATATATTGCTTGTATATGTCATCATCAAATTCTCCTGTACGGAAGCCCTCAAACAATGCAGCAGAAATCATAAAATAGCTGGCAAATTGAGTCCGATACACACGGAAGGATTCATCTCCCCTATACAAAAGCATCTCTTCGTTGTAAGTAAGCGTATCAAAAGCATGCTCTGCACAGATCTCAGGCAAAAAGGCGTATAGCTCTTGGGCTAAATCAGCATCCTGCAATCTCTCAGCCAATAAATCCGGGAAACTGTCGTACTTCTCCTGCGTATCGCACTCCATGAAGAGGCGTACCGCTGTATGCGTGGCATACTCAATTTGCTCCGGCTGATATGGATACGGTGTATATGTGTCCTCCGACTGCTGTAAGAAAATAAACTGCTTCTGAGATGCAAAGCCTTCCACCTGCCAATTGTTTGCGATATCCGCTACCATTTGCCCCAGTTCCGGGCTCGAAATATCATTTATGCGGCATTCACCAGTAATGTCATCTCCGTGCTTTGCGGCATAGATTTTGATATAGCACAGCTTCTGATCGCCGATTCTCTTCGCGATTTCGTCCTTAAGCATTTCCCAATATGGGGATTCTTCCATCTCAGGCGATGATTCTCCCAGGCCGACGATATTGCTCTTATACGCCTTCCAGTGATGCACGGTGTCTCCGTAAGTCGTATGCAGCGTCTCAGGATTTCTGTCCTGCTCCATGGAGGCGATTCCTTCCATGAGGGAGAAGGCAAAGCCGCCTATTGCGGTACCGAATGCATTTTTTAGATTACTGCCGATGCCCGCCGTCGTTTCGAAAATATCGCGATCCCATTTCGGTGAACTTACTTGAAACTGTAGCATGACGGTCTGATCCGTCCACTTCGCCACATGAGGACGTATTGTAAGTTCCCATTTCGGGATGATGATACAGTCCCCTTCTATCATTTCCTCAGCCTCAAAAATTCCTCTCATCCCTTGATGAAGCAAAAAATGTGCGGGGTCATCAATTTTTTCTTCTTCCCAATCCAGCGCGATTTCTTGTTCTCTCGTCATCTTGCAGCTCCTCCCTATATGTCTGCTTGCTCATATGCTTTATCAAAGGATACCATATTTCAGGGCTGCCGAGTGACACACAAAAAGAAAACAGCAGCATCGCTGATGCTGCCTCTATCCGTTTCACCTGTTTAATTTTTTGCTGCAACTATTTTTCAAAGAAAATATCCTCTAGCGTAACTTGCTTCGGCTCCAATTTATAAAGACGCACTTTGTTGTCCACCAACGTTTGCACGATATCAGGGATGACTTCCTCATCAGTGATTGTGCAAGTGATTTCCCTTTCTGAAACAGCGAGGTTCTCTGCGATATCGATGAGTTGCTTTTTTATATGTTCCCCCTGCTCGGAAGACAAAGGACTGATTTTGCAGAATAATTCGATATGCTGTTGATATTCCTTTCTTAAGTCTTCCATCGTGCCGTATTTGGTGATTACGCCCTGTTCCATAATAGCGATTCTACTGCATAACATCTCCACTTCGTGGAGATTATGGGAGGTTAAAAAAATCGTCTTGCCTTGGATATGAAGGTTTCGAATGATTTGCTGAATATCGACTGCCGATTCGGGATCTAGTCCAGAAGTAGGTTCATCAAGGAAAATAAGTTCCGGGTCGCCGAGCAGCGCTTGCGCTATACCGAGCTTTTTTTTCATGCCAAACGAAAACCCTCTTACCTTGCTTTCTTCATGTCCTCGCAAACCCACGCTTCCCAAGAGCTCAACGAGTTCATCCCGTTTCAATCTCGTTCGTTTCAATTCAGAAAAATAAATCAGGTGCCCAAGTGCGGTCATGTCATAATAATAATTAGCCGCATCCGGCATAACGCCAATCTTGCTTTTGATTTCGTTAATCCGGGCATGATTCTCCCCCAGTATATGAATACTGCCTTCCGTCGGACGAACAATCCCGGTCAGCATATTGATAGTCGTTGACTTCCCCGCTCCGTTTTTGCCAAGAAATCCGAACAATTCCCCACGCTTTACTTCAAATGTAACCCCCTTAACGACATATGTATCTTTATATTTCTTTTTCAGACCATGTACCTCGAGCGCATTCATTATAAGTCCTTCCTCCTGAAAATGAAAATGGACACATATACAAACAGGATGGAAATCACGAACGGAAAATAGGACTTCCAGTTCGATTCAATGAGATAAAAATAAGGAGTTGCATATTTAACGAGCTGAGATGCTTGATTTTCCGTAAAAACGCTCCACATTCCAGCGGCTGGTAACAGTAATCCACACAGCAAACTCGCAAAAATCGAATAACTACCTTTGGGAATGATTGTGGATAACAGCATATTCACTCCGACGGCAAACGAAATAAACACGATTAGTCGAATATATTCTAAAACATAAAGCTGCCCGATACTTAGGAAAATGACTATGAATGAACAGGCCAGACATACTGCCCAAAACAATAAAATGCCGAGATATTTCCCGAAAACGATGGATGTCTTCGGTACTTTAGTCACGACAAATCGAATGGTTTGGCTCTCCACTTCCCGATTAATCGTATCGTGGGAAAGGGTTAAGACAAATAAAAAACCAAGCACTGTTACAAGGAAACGAATACCTGATACATAGGGATTTGATTCCTCTCCGAACATCAAACCTGGATTATTTTTCACGAAATTCGATATTGAGAAAGCAACGACACAAAACAATAGCACTATCGCAACAGATTTAAAGCTTTTGAATAGCGTCAAAAATTCCCTCTTTGCAATTGCGTACATGCCGGTCAGGCCGCCCCCTTTTCTTTATTTGTCATGATGCTCAACCTGATCTGCGCCTTTCTTTTTTCTGTTCCCCATGAACGCCATAACCAAGCCAACGATCATAATAACGACAAAAATATACTGATAAGGCGTGCTTGAGCGAAACACAATGTAACCAATAAGGCCGATAAGTATAATTAGATGCGCCATGTTATCTCCTCCCTTTTATTTCTTTTTCTGTTTGCCTGCCATCCAAATGCAATAATAATGAACACGTCGATGATTATATGAAAGTTGTAAATGAGAACTAACGCTAACAGGCATAATGCACTGTATAATGCAACTAGTTTCAACCTATGTACTTTCGAAATAGGGGGACTTGCAATACGGAATCGGGTGCCGATCAAATAGCAGAAATTTAAGTAAAGAAGGCTTTTTGCCAATACAATGATTGAAATGTCCATAAGCATGTATCTGTAAATGAAGCCGATTGATCCGAATAAACAGACAAACAGCAGCCCGCAGCTCTGTACGATCCTTCTTTCCACAAATGTGGAAACCGGAAAAAAACGCAGCAGCGAGTGCTTTTCAAGTAGGAAATTCAATCGAATCTCACTGAAGAAGTAAATACTCATAATATAGGCCATTACCATGAAGTTTATCGAGCTGTTCGTGTCCTCTCGCAGCATATAGCTAAACGTAGAATATGCTACGGTCAATGATGCGATAAGAGCATACTTCGATAAAATTTGAATATTTCGTACGTAAGCCAATAATTGATATCCCATAAGCGATTTCCATTGCGAAGGCATGACATAGATGTGGGAGAGCTTAGACATTGAACGGCTTAACCGAATTACGGCAGCGGGGACAGACTTTTTTTGAGCTACTAGCAATTTGGACACAATGATGGGGCAAATGATGGCGGTCAACACAAATCCAGATATTATTATTATATCGAAATAATGGCTGAAAATCACCTGTATGTGATACTGAAGTTGTTTTGCATTGCTGACGAGTAAGCTGATAACCAGCAAAAGAACCGGAAACGCAAAATGATAAAGAAATTTTTCTTTATAAAATATGTAAACATACTCAATCATCTGAGCTATAAAGAGCATGATGAACAGCCTTGTAAACAAAATCAGCACGTCTACCCACGCAACCTGGCACAGAAGAAAAACAAGAATGAAAACTGCATATAACAGCATTTGATCAAGATTTAAAACTTTGCATACATAATTCATCCTAATAATAAGTGCTTTTCTTAGAGGTGTCGTCTTTAGAAACGAAAACAAGTGGCCCATGTTCCCTTTTTTCGGGTCTTCCATAAAAATTGCAATGACATGCAAAAAGAAAAGTATGGAAGGAATGGATTTCAAAACAAGCTCTGTATCTGTTACATACAATAAGGCTACGAACGCCAATCCCCCTGCAATTAGAGCGCTGATAACCGACAGCGCCCACGAAAACGAATACCCAAGTATTCTCGAATAAAGCTGCCGATATTCCTTCATTAACATAACGTCTCTGTCCTCACTCGCTATTTGGCTATCTGCATAATCTGATTGTTCTCTATCCGGTACACAACTGTAGATACTGCATCGAGCAAGTCTTGCAAATGAGTCGTAAATAATACAGACCTATTATTCCTAGCACGTTCTTGAAATAGACTGATCACGGCTTCCACTGAAGATTGATCAAGTCCCTCAAATATCTCATCACATATCAATAATGCAGGATCATATAATAACGCGCCTAGAAGCAGGGCTTTCTTTTTCGTTCCAAAAGACAATTCCTTCATTAACCGTTCAAGATGGGATTCTATTCCTAACTGTACAGAAAGCTCACTGGCGTAAAGCAGCGTTTCTTTTTCTGGCAACTGATAAACAGCGATTATGAAGCGATAATATTCCAGGGGAGTTAGCAAGTCGCATAGGTCATGACCGTCAGACGGGATATAGGCGGAATGCAGCCTAATCTGTTCACGATTGTTCAAATGGTGACCGGCAATCGTAACTTCTCCGTCATCGAACGGTTCATAACCTAATATGCATTTTAAAAATATGGTTTTCCCCATCCCATTCTTGCCGACGAGCGCGCAAATTTCTCCCGAGTGGATTTGAAGGTTTACGTTTTCGAATAACGATTGCTTTTGAAATGCCTTGGATAAATTAGAAACTTCTAAAATAGAATGTGGCATATTTGAATTCTTCCTCAATATAATGTAATATGTGGTGACGGCAGCAAATATAGGTTGTCGGCAAATCGGATTTCAATACCAGGCAAAAGGAAGCAACCGGCAAGTTATTCCTTCTGCGGCATACCCGCTTAGCATGTGATGATGAACAAGTATCGATGACGCCTCTTCTTTTCTTGAACCGGTGATGATTGGTGCGAATCGTAGCGTGCTAAGCGATTTCTTTATTACAGCCCCAAAATGCGTGCAATAGCTTCCAACACGGACTGGCCGAAACCGGACAAGTAGTTCACCAGAGCATCGAATCCGTTCATAATTGCCTCAACGATCGCCGATCCTGCAATGTACTCAATTGCTTTCTTCGCCCAACTGCTGAGACCATTCCATCTATCAATCAAAAACCGAGCAATTCTTCTAACCAGAGCACCCATTTAAAAATCCCTCCATTTTCATAGTTTCAACCTATATTTGCTGCCTACCTCAAATATAAGGGTTTCTATCCCGAAAATGGAATTAGGTGGAAAACGAATTTTTTGCTTCGGTATCCCGCAACAGTCTCTTCGGTATTACAACTTTTACTGATGAATGTTTCTACTCTTCATCATCTCAATACATTCCCCTCTTGAACGGACGCCCAGCTTTTCATAGATTCGCCTCAAGTAATTCTCGACGGTTCTGGTACTTACAAAAAGCTGTTTTGCAATTTGCATATTCGTAAATTTGCGGAGGACAAAAGACAAGATACGTTGTTCATGCACGGTCAGTGCTGTCATGCGGTCATTGGGAGAGTATAGTTGGGTTATGCTGGAGATGGGGACAATCGTTTCCCCATGCATAACTGTACTTATCATTCTGGTAATCTGATTCTTTTTCGATTTCCTAGGAAGAATACCGCTTAAACCCAGCTCTGACATGTGATAAAATGAGATATGATCTGAAAGTACAACGATTTTCGATGTGGGTAGCGTTTTATTTATGATCGAAATGATGTCCAATTGATTATCGAATTCTTCCATAGCCACTAGCGCCACATCTATATTGACATTTGGCAATTGGTCAAATGCCGATTTATCAGGATCCTCCAATAACATTACCTCTGTAAGACTGACTCCTTCCACAATTTCTTTTAATGCAGATGCTTTTAAAGGGTGATCGCAAACAATTAACACTTTACAAACATCCACTATAATTGCAACCTCCTTATATCCTATGAATGTAAACACATATAGTGCTATATTAGGAAAATATCTCCATAGATATGGTAGTCCACTATCCTTCTTCTGTCAACAATATCTCGCTGTCCAATTTGTATCATTTCCGATTTATCGTTTCCTGTCATGCATAATTAAAACGACTTCCTCATAAAGAAGTCGTTTTAATTATGTCCTCGTAATACTCATCATCAGAAAGGTATGCTGTCTTACATTGCTCCAGTACGTTCCCACTGGTGAAGAAAGCCTGTATCCAGCCAGCTACCGCCGTCCACGGTAATCACGTCACCCGTAATGAAGGAAGAGTAGCGGGAGACCAAGAAAGCTGCGACAGAAGAAATTTCCTCTTTCGTCCCTAATCGCTTCAGTGCAACGTTATCAATTACCGCTTCCTTCATTTGCTCATTGGCCATCAGCTTCTCAATTCCGCCGGTTCCTTCAATCGGGCCTGGTGCGAGACAGTTGATGCGGATTCCGTATTTCCCCCATTCTGAAGCAAGCGTGCGCGACATGGCAATAACTCCAGCCTTCGCGGAAGCGGAATGCACGACTCCTGGACCTCCTGTCCATGCATAACTGGCAACGATATTAAGAATCGCGCCTCCCTTACCAGCCGCAATCATTTGTTTTCCAACTGCCTGACTGCAGTACCATGTTCCGTTAAGTACGATATTCTCCACTGCGTTCCAGCCATTCACGGTCAAATCCTCGGCCCTGCACACGAAATTGCCTGCCGCATTATTCACGAGAATGTCAATGCCGCCCCATGTCTCTACCGTTTCATGCACCATGGCTTGCACCGTTTCGGGATCACGTACATCGCACTCATATGCCTTTGCCTTTCCTCCATGCGATGTGATTTCTTCTACGACTGGACGCAATCGTTCCATGCTCCTACCACAAATCATGACTGAAGCTCCAAGACGAGCAAAGTAGAATGCCATATCCTTCCCCATCCCGGATGATCCTCCCGTAATTATAGCCACTTTGCCCTGCAAAAGATCTTGCTCCATTTCTGCGTTCCCCCTTATTTGCTTCATCGCACACAGGTTTCTGCTTCCATTCTGAGCAGATCGGAAATGAGGCATCACACTAGGGAGTTCGCAATCTTATCCGATCGTCACCTTGTTGATATTATGCAAGCGAATACAATACATAATTTTACATTTACCATACCACACGCATTTATATCTGTAAACGCTCTCCCACTTATTTCATTTGAACATCGGTTACATGTACAGTTATATTGCCTCTATACATATTCCCAGCGGGGGATCGAACCGTATTGGCTGCTTGAGCACTTGAATGATTATATGCAGCAATGACGTAGGCATCTGCATTATCCATGTACACGGTGTTATTCATGAATTGATTGTTGATTCCCCATCCGGTTACAACCGCATGGAGCTGGAAAGCATCTACGATCACATTGTTGTTGCCCTGATACCCCACATTATTGCGTATGATGGCATCATTGCCCTTCACATCGATAAAGCTGTCCGCATAGTTCGCCCCACTGATTCCTTCGCCGTAAAATGTGCAATTTTCCACAATAGTTCCGATTGTTCTTTCCTTAATATCAACATGTTCAGCAGTGACATGAGGGCCGAATCCAACATTGCGTATGGTGTTGTAGTGCGTCTCTTGATTGTAGCCAGCCCCTTCAGCAGAACCCACGTATACACCTTCCCCATATCCAGGAGACGTTCTTCCTGTGTGATGGATGCTTGAGTTCTGTATCGTGTTGTATGAGCTGCCATCTCGGAAATGCACACCCTCCATGCCTGTATTGTACACTTCTACATCGCTGATGAGCGAATAATTGGAATGATCCAGGATGATACCCTTCTGTGCATTCGTAAATTTGAGATTGCGTATCTCCCAATAATCGCCTCGTACCCGCAGGGCATATCCCGATGAGGTTGAAGTTCCGGATAGTACAGCAGGATTGGTAGGGTCAGCACTGCGAATTACAATAGGCTGGCCAGATGATCCATTAATGTCTGAGGAAAAACTACCCGTATATGTTCCTGGCGCAAGCACGATAGAGCTCCCTGGACTAACACTCTTCAATGCCTTGGATAAACAGGATGCCGTATTGCAAGTTATCTCCTTCACATCAATTCTGATGCTTGCTGATAATGGTTCCCCAGCACTACTGCTCCAAGCTAAAGCTTGGGTTGGTACTGAGCTAATTACTAGTAATAAAATCAGGCCGTACATCCATCCTCGTTGTGATTGCAACGTACACGGATCAGCTATTCGCATCCCCATTCCTCCTCATCGTATTGATACTTAAATATACTTTTCTGACAGAGGGTTCATACGATACAATTTACAATTGCAGCAGTTATAGCTATCGTGGATGTTATTCAGCTGAAAATCGTGCCATTACGAGCGTGTTATAATAATGACCGTCTGACAAGAGCTTATCCTTTTTTAAAATTCCTTCTACCTCAAAGCCAAGCTTTTTGTAAAGGCGAATCGCACTTTCATTCGTTTCCAGCACATTCAACGTAATTTTCTTAATCCCGTTGGCTTCTGCCCATGCAATCGACTGCTGCATTAGGTTTTTGCCAATGCCGTATCCCCAATATTCTTTCAATACGCATACTCCAAATTCAACTTTATGTGAGAATCGTTTCAAATAAGTTCCCGCGCATCTCGAAAATCCGACGATACGATTCTGCATAACAGCAACGAGAAACAAATTTCTTGAGCTTTCGGAGTCCGATTTGATTATTTGTTCGAATCCGCTGACATCGATAAAGGCCTCTCCTTGTTCGCGATCCATATTTTCGGTCTCCCCGTCAATTTGCATTCTTACTATAGATAACGCAGTCGCGTCCCTGTTCACCGCAGATCGAATCGTATAACTAAGACCGTTAACGTTGAATTCTCTATCATCTATTATCATTTCATATAATCCTCCTTGAAACCAGGTTACCGGAAAGCTAGAACCAAGCATACTTTCTAAACAAAACAAACAAGGATGAGTCTTTAAGCTAGGGAAATGACCCTTTCTGGACTCATCCTTTTATAAAATCTATTTCCTATCGCTTCTTAAATGGAGTACATGCGTATTCTCCGCCAAATGATTACCTCGTCATTCTATTTTGACAGCTTCAAATGCAAGATCGGATAAGGGCGTCCGCTACTATCCGTTTGTGATTCGTCTACGATCGAGAATCCATTTTTCAGATAATACATTTTTGCACGCTCATTATCTGTATTGACATCAACTGAATTTACCCCAAACTCCTTGATAAGCAATTGAATGATTTGTGTTCCGTACCCTTTTCCGATCTCGTCGGGATCTAAAAACAACATCTCCAAATGGTTCTCATTGGTACCCGAAAAGCCGACGAAAGAGCCTTCAACAAACCAAAGACGCACATCAAGATGAGGAAAATACAAAGGGATTTCTTTACGAATTTCCAGCTTATCTTCAAGTTTCAAAAAATGATGGGTAGCGGTTACGGATCTATCCCACAAATTCAAAATGAGCTCATGATCATTTACTGTCGCTTTTCTGTTTTTCATAATAACAATCCTCCTATTTTTTCATCACGCTCCTTTCCACGATTTATTAATGATCTTAATTACACTGCTCCAACCCATATACGACATCATCATATTCTCCCTTTGCCGTTCTAATTGGTTATTACAAATGAACCTGCCTGTTTTCAATCATTTTATGTATCAGTTCTGCCCCATCGCTTCCAAACTCTCTGGAAGAAGCTGACCGCCATCAACGATGATGGTTTGACCCGTAATATAACCTGCCTCCCTCGAAGCCAAAAAAAGAGCGGCGTAGGCGATATCTTCGACGCTTCCAAGCCGCTTGAGCGGAACGGACGCTGTCATCGTGTTCAGATAATGATCCCCAAGACCTTCCAAGCCTTCCGTCATGATGTTACCAGGCATGACGGCGTTGATTGTGATATTGTAACGCGCTAGCTCGAGCGCCGCACTGCGCATGAATCCAAGCTGAGCGGCTTTGCTCGCACCGTAGTGCGACCATCCGACATAACCGGTGGCCGGTCCCGTAATGGAAGAGGTAACAATAATTCGGCCATACTCCGCTTTCTTCAAAAAAGGCAGGCAGGCTTGAAGGGAAAACAGCGTCCCGCGTGCATTCGTGTTCATCACCTGATCCCAATGCTCTCCGGTCATCTCCTCAATCGTCGCATTCGGAAAAATACCGGCATTGGCACAAAGAACGTCAATCCCCCCGAAAGTACTCGCCGTTTCACTCGCCACGCTCTTCATCGATTCCAAATCGGCGACATTGCCTTCGAAGGCATGAGCAACGCCTCCGTTCTCTCGGATTTCAATTGCGGTTTCCTCCGCTTTCGTCAGGCTGCGTGCGACAACTACGACTTTCGCACCCTTTGCGGCGAATGTTCTCGCAATTCCTTTACCGATTCCTTTGCTTGCTCCAGTCACAACGACCGTCTTATCCTTCAGTGGCGTCAGCATGTAAAAGCGCTCCTATCCCCTGTATTATGTGCTACAATATCCCAGTACTTAGATTCCTTATTATCGTACTACATATCCAAATATGGAGGCAACTTGAGTTATAAACGCTTGACGCTCAAAAAATCCTCTGAAGTTTGAGCCCTGCTTCTTATGCAGTAATTTGTAGAGGGATGGTATCCCGATGAACATGTACACTCATGACCAAGCCAATCGTAAGCATGTTCGTAAGCAAGGAGCTTCCTCCGTAACTAATGAACGGCAATGATAGCCCGGTTAGAGGGACAAGTCCGATGTGCATGCCTATATTCACGAACACCTGAAAGACGATCATGCCTACTAATCCAATTACGAGATAGCCTCCAGCAAGGTTCATGCTCATATTTGCAATGAGGACAATTCGATAGATAAGCATGAAGTACAGCAGAAGCAAGATGGAAGACCCGATAAACCCGTACTTTTCCCCAATAACAACATAGATGGAATCCGAATACGCATACGGAATGAAGCCCCGATCCATGTAAAATCCTTCACTTCCGCTTAGTCCGCCTGTCCCTATGGCGCTCATTGCATTTTTCACATGCCATGACTTATCAGGGTCGCTGGTTGGATCAAGAAAGGTCTGAATCCTCGACATCTGATGCGGCTTTACAAGTTTGGCCAGCAAATCATTATCCACGAAATAAAGCCAGCAGATCGTTCCAACTGCAATTGCGATCACGGAGAGGCAAATGATCATGTAAGTCGCCTTCACATTTCCCATCCACAACATACTTATCATCACGGCGATAAATACGAGTGCGGTGCCTAAGTCCGGCTGCTTCATGATGATTACTGTGGGCAAGAGAAATACTGCGGCAAGTGGCAGGATGTCCTGTACGAAGCGAAGCTGATCCCCTCCCCGCTTCTGCAGCAGATGAGCCGCCAGCAATACTGTAGCAATCTTCATCATCTCTGACGGTTGCAGTTGGAAGCTTCCAATACTAACCCAGCGAACTGCTCCATTAATATTCTCCCCTTTGAACATGACGAGCAAGAGCAGCACAATACCTAATCCATACCATACATAGGATAGCTTCCCAACTAATACATTGTAGTCAATTGTTGCTAGAATCAGCATCGGGATACAGAATACGCCGAACAAGATGAGATTGTTAATATGAATGCCATGCAGCTTCGTATTTATCGTTGCCTCATACACGGCTAACGTACCAATAGCTACGAGACATCCGACGATAACGAGAGTCAGCTTGTCAACCTTACTAAGTTTACGCAAAAATATGATCATAGGTCTATTCCTTATGAATTCCTTTCCGACCGCTGCCTTGCAGCTGCTGTCTTCGATAATTATCACGAGAAATGCTAAGAATAATGCCCGTACTTGCCATACATAGAATTAAGGAGGAGCCTCCATAACTGACGAAGGGAAGCGGAACTCCAGTAATGGGAAGTAGACCGGTCACTGCTCCTAAGTTAAGCATGAACTGAATAAAGATCATACTGACGATTCCGGTACCTAGCATAATCGCAAATGGATCATCACTATTCAGCGCAGACATGAAGCCTCTTACAACTAGGACAAAGAAAACGAATACAACCAAACATGAGCCAAGAAAGCCGAATTCTTCTCCGATGACCGCAAATATAAAATCCGTATGCGCTTCAGGTAGATAGAACAGCTTCTGAATTCCATGACCGAATCCGGTTCCTGTTACACCACCATGTGCCAATGCATAGATGGATTGAATCAGTTGATAGCCTGAACCCTGTTGGTCATCATACGGATTCATAAATGAAGCAAGCCGTTGCAAGCGATAGCTCTGACTGAATGCCAAATAGATGATCACAGGGAGAACTGCAAGAAATAATACGGCTAGTTGACGCATATGTACACCGCCCACAATCATGACGGTAAGACAGATGAAGAGCAGCATAAGCACTGCTCCGAAATCGGGCTGCTTCATAATGAGCAAGGAAATGAAGCTGACGACAATGAGAATAGGCAGCAGGCCTTTCTTGAAGCTTCGAATGCGTTCTCCCTTGTTACTGATAAGTGATGATATGTACATAATGAGGGCAAGCTTCGTAAATTCCACGGGTTGAAACTGAAATCCGCCCACAACAATCCATCTCCTCGCCCCATTCATACTGCTTCCGGCTGACATTACGACAATCAGCATCACTACCGATAGCAGCAGGAGATAGGGGGCAGTCTTCTTCCAGACACGTATTGGAATATTCATCATCACGAACATACCAAGGAGTCCAATGCAAGCGAACTTGACCTGTCTCGACGTGTAATACCATGGATCCTCATGCTTCAAGCTGCTTAATGCGGAACTAGCACTGAAGATCATAGCCATTCCAAAACAGGCGAGCACTACGACCGAAAGGAGTAAGAGGAAATCAGGTCGTCCTCTTGTGATTGTAGGTTCCATCTCATATGCCTCCGTTCTTGCACGGGAGAGAATGCAAACTAATGCTTAGATTTAGGCTCCATCAATTGTTCAGCTGTTATGGTAGAATCAAGCCAGTTCGCAATGAGCTTACGCGCATACGCAAGATCCTCCTCGTCCAGCTTGTAATACCATATATCATGCATCATCATACCTTCCCCATCTAATGCATAGGTACTAAATTGTGGAATGCTGTCCTTCATGAAAATGGACTTGGCTAAGTCAATCAGATCAGTAGGCGCAATATCAGTTGAGAAGTGATCGCCAGCGATATCAAGTATTTCTGGAATATGGCTAAATTTATCAAGCTGTACCGCCCGTTCTGCAACCGCCTGCAAAAAGATCCGATTGCGCATCATGCGATTCATATCGGAATCCTCGCGGTAGCGTACAAAGTTGAGCGCCTCAAGTCCGTTATAGATTGGCTTGTTCGCTACAATTCTGAATTTGTCATGATTCCAGTTTTTATTCACGATATCCTCTGTTATCGGTAACTTAATTCCACCTAACGCATCCACGACGTTCTTGAAGCCGGTGAAATTGATCGCTGCATAATGGGTAACGGGATGCTCAAGCAGCTGCTCGACACTGTCGATGCTCATCTTCGCCCCGCCAAATGCATAAGCGTGGGCGATTTTGTCTTGCTTGTTTTTACCTACAATCTCGGTGTAGCTATCGCGTGGAACGGATATTAACAGGATCCGATTCTCCTTGCGCCTCACGATGGAGTAGATCATGGAATCGGATCGTCCTACCTCCTTATCCCGCTGATCGATGCCGAGAAGCAGAACCGAAAATGGCTCGTCATGCACTAATGGGTCTTTGATCGTTATCGGCTTATATGTCTCCTCCAGCTTCTTCTCCACCTGATTCGAGAGGAACATGTCAAAAGTCAGGAGGGCAAGTTCCTTGCGCAGTACATATCCCACTGTCATAACGAGCACGAATGACAGCGAGATTACGATCCACTTTTTCTTGATTTTCATAGCTTCTCCTTTCTCTTTCTTTCACTTCTTCTCTTGTGACTTCCCAGAATGATCCTCTTCATGGATATCAATTAGCCCGTTGTATGTTTTTTTGTCCCATAGTTTTACATCTTTATCTCTCCAGGTGTACACATCCAGTCCATTTTCTCCGCCACCCATTGTCCAACCCAATATGATCTCGGGCAATCCGTCCTTGTTGACATCAGCCATACCTGCATAATCCAGTCCGTATCCATAGCCCTTCGTATTCCAGACAATGTTCCACTGCTTATTCTCATATCTGAGTAAGGCTGCTTTACGCAATTTCTCATTACGCACATTCTCTTCGTATACGATGATTGCTTCATCGTGGCCATCCCCATCAAAGTCGCCGTACGAAATTCCTGTATTCCCTCCCCCATGCTTCGGGATTAATAATCGGGAACCGTCTGGTAATGCTCGGCGAACAGCAGCTTCATGGATATGACTGGCGGGTATCGGTGACTGAATGAGGTCGATTGGCGCTGCCGGAACACCACACCCAACTGTCCAGATAAGAACACCCCAAATCAATACTTGCCGCACAATCTGTTTTTTCATTTGCTCACGCCCACTTTCCTTGCCTGTCCGTACTCCATGTACTAGTGTATATTTTCAATTCTATGAAAGGGTTATGAAATCGTTAAATTTCTCTGCCAATCTCGTGATGAATAGGAAGATAGATTCGAACTTCGGTACCAATGCCCTGCTCACTCTCCATCTCCATTCTGCCTTGATGTAGACGAATAATCTCTTCACTAATAGACAATCCCAGACCACTACCCGTCGGACTATTCTTCCCTTTGTAAAATTTCTTCATGACCATGCCCAGTTCATGCTCTTGAATACCGGAGCCTGTGTCTCTGACACAAATCACGACTTCATGTTCAGAGGCACGCGCATTCAAATCAATCTCTCCCTGTTCGTTCGTAAATTTAAACGCGTTATCTAATAGGTTAATGAGTACTTGTCTCAGACGGTTCTCGTCAGCAGAGATCATAGGGAGCATAGGATCTGATTGAATATGAAGCTTGATTCCTAAGCGGTCAGCTCTCGGTGAGAGCAATATACCGATCTGTTGAACTAGACGTTGTACATCAACAAGGCTGAATGCTAATTCCAGCCTGCCGGCATCCAGCTTAGAGAAATCCAATAATTCATCTACCAATAAGGATAGGCGATCAGTCTCGGATTCAATAATATCCAGTCCTTCCGTTACCAACTCATCTTCACGTGTTCCACCTGCTTTCAACGTGACAGCCCATCCCTTAATATTCGTTAACGGGGTTCGTATCTCGTGCGAGACAGAGGAGATAAATTCATTCTTGAGCTGCTCATTGCGGCTAATTCGGGAAGCCATTGCATTCATCGTGTCAGCTAGTGTGCCTAATTCATCCCGATACACCTTTTTGGCGCGGATAGAGAAATTGCCATCTGCCATGACTTCCGCTGCTTTTTTTAATTCGCGAATGGGCCCCGTAATGGTTCGAGATAAAAAGATACTAAGCATAGCTACAATGGCAACAACAAGTACTCCTGCCAATATAAACAATATGGAAATATAGCGGACAGCATCGATTGTACCGGTCAGTGAGCTGATAAAGCGGACAATTCCAACAGTCTTGCCTGCGGATTGAAGCGGATAGGATACCGAAACAATATGCTCATTGGTGTCATAGTCAAAACCGCGCCAAGTGCCTACCTCTCCAGCAGCAGCTTGCTGTACATCGGTATAGCGAATGACCTCTTTGCCTGCTTGCGTACCATATGAATCTTGAATGATGTGTCCAGCAGCATCCATGATCTGCACCTGAGCAGAAGTATGTTGAGAGAAAGCTCGTACGAGCTTCTCCGATTGTTCCGTTACTTCTTCCTCAGCAAAATATTGCTGGAAAAAGGCGGCTGAGATCTCCGCCTGATTGATGAGCGCTCGTTCTACATTGTAGTGATAATAATAGTTCACTGACGTAATCAAGATGACTTCTAGGATGCATACCGTTGTTAATATAACAGCTAAGTAGCTACCTACTAATCTCTGCCGGATACCTATCATTATTCGCCTCTCTTCCAGCGGTAGCCCATCCCCCATACCGTCTCAATTCGTCTCGGATTCGAGCTATCGTCCTCAATCTTCTCCCGCAGCTTGCGAACGTGCACATCGACGGTCTTCGGGTCACCGACAAAATCCTCTCCCCAAGCTAAATTCAATAATTCATCGCGCGATAATGCCTTGTCGGGATGTTCAAGAAATGCCTTAATCATGCCATACTCCTTCGGAGTCATATCGATCCTCATCCCGTGCTTACATACTTTATTCGCATCCTTATCTAAGGTAATTGGCCCTGACTCAATTATTCTACTGGAAACAAGTGAGGACTGATTTGAGCGCCGCAATACCGTGTTGATTCTTGCGACAAGTTCCAGCGGGTTGAACGGCTTCACGATATAATCATCTGCACCGAGCTCTAACCCTTTAATTTTGTCGAAATCCTGTCCCTTCGCTGTCAGGAAGATGATGACCACTTCGGAATCCACATCTCTGATTTGCCGGCATATCTCGAAGCCTTCCATATCAGGCAGCATTATATCGAGAATGACAGCATCTGGTCGATTCGTTGTAAATTGCATCATTGCCTCACTGCCCATCACAGCTTTGCTCACTTGAAAGCCGTTCCGCTCCAAATTAATCGAAATAAAACGCCGTATATGATGGTCATCCTCTACCACGAGCACGTGATTGCGGATGGCTCCCTTTACTTCCGTTGTGCTTTCCAATTTGTTCATATCAGCTTATCCTCCTTAGGTAACGATACGGACGTTATTGTTGATTGCTCCTGCGCGATAGTATGGTGCTAAACATAGCAAAAAGCCCTCCCTACCAAATGGGAGAGCTAGTACTGAGAATCGTTGCTGCAGCTGAGCACAATTCAAATAAGCTTCATTCCCCCTGGTACAGTTTTGGCACTATACAACGTAAAGAAGCTTCCCGCTTCTTAGCCACATTATGAAAAGCCTTAATCCGGCAATCCCTGTTCTACCCATTGGCATCTCTCGATGTTTCCGGGCAGTGGCCTGTATTCGTATAGGAGCCTCACCTAACGAGGACATATTCATCTTCCTGCATCTTACCTTCAATGTCCGAAACTGTCAATGAAGCGATCGGACAAGCTTCCATATTGGATGGATCTCGATTTAGAACAGCCAAAGAATGAGGCTGCACTTGATTCGAAGGGAGTTTCGATCACATTTAAAAAATTTTCTTTTCATCATCCTCATAGTTAAAGCGTATACATTTTTCTGTGTTCTGACGATGGGTCCCTTTTTCATCCGGTATAGACTCATCATGTTTTTAACCATTTTTTGCACTGGAAATATCCAATGCCAGGAAAGAAGGTGTAACTTGACTAATCTACAACAACACGAATTAGCATTAGTTGTAAAATTATGCTCATTTGAAGGAGGAATATGATTTTGACAGCAACGTGTACGTGGAACGCAGGAATGCGCAAATGGTTGGTTACAGGTGGAATCATGCTCGCGATGTTCGTTGTCACGCTCTTGTTCTCGGGGACTGTATTGGCGCACGGTTACATTGACTCTCCCAGCAGCCGAGCTGATCTGTGCGCGAAGAAGGTGAACAAGAACTGCGGTTTTATCATTTATGAACCGCAAAGCTTGGAAGCATATAAGGGGTTTCCAGCCGCAGGGCCGGCTGACGGCAAAATCGCCAGTGCTAACGGTGCATTTCCAGAGCTTGATCAACAATCGGCAACGCGCTGGAGCAAGGTGAACATTACCCCGGGAACGACTACGTTCCATTGGACGATTGAAGCGAACCACGCTACAACTAGCTGGAAATATTATATTACGAAGCAGGATTGGAATCCGAATGCGCCACTTAGTCGCGCCTCCTTCGACTTGACTCCGTTCTGCAACGTGGATTATAAAGGCAAGCAGCCCCCACATTCTTACTCCGACACTTGCAATGTTCCAAGTCGGACGGGATACCAAGTAATCCTAGCCGTGTGGGAAATTGCAGACACCGCAAACGCGTTCTATAATGTCATCGATGTGGACTTTGGCGGCGGTTCCCCTGTCGATCCGACCCCGCCTACGGCACCATCGAATCTTGCCGTATCGAACGTTACGGCGTATACCGCCAAATTATCTTGGAATGCTTCAACCGACAACGTAGGCGTAACGGGGTATAACATTTATAAAGATTCCACACTCGTTGGATCAACGAATGGAAGCACTTTAACATACGCGCTAACGGGACTAACGCCGAATACAACTTATTCGTATACGGTGCGGGCCGTCGATGCCGCAGGCAATGAATCCGCTAACAGCAACGCCGTATCCTTCAAGACGTCAGCACCGCAGCCAGATACGGAGCCGCCAACTGCCCCATCCCAATTAACCGCTTCGAATATTACTGCTACGAGTGTGAAGCTGTCTTGGACAGCATCAACGGACAATGTGGGCGTGGCTGGATACCGTGTTTATAATGGCTCGACCTTGGTAGCTACCACAAATGGGGTGACGTATACGGTGACCGAGCTTACGGCGAATACCCCTTACACATTCACGGTCATTGCTTATGATGCCGCTGGCAATGTGTCGCCGAGCAGCAATGCTGTAAGCGTCACAACAGCGCCTGCCCCAACGGCCACACCGTGGGCAGCCAATACCTCCTATGCGGCTGGCGCGCTCGTAACTTATAACGGTAAAACCTATGCGGCGCTTGTTGCTCATACGTCTCTTGTGGGATGGGAGCCTCCAAATGTCCCTGCATTATGGTTATTGAAATCGTAATTCGCTGTCTGCCTCTGGGTAGCGTAGACGTAGACTGGAGCCCCTGACTCGTCAGGGGCCTGTTATCGTATACCATTCTTCATGCTTCTGAATTGGTGCAGTACATATCCTCTGCCTCTAAGGTGCTGTAGAATGGTCGGATGACTTGGGTCTGCTTCGATTTTTTCGCGAACTTTCTTGACGTAAATGTAGAGTACACCCTCGGAGGTATCCAACTGATCCGCAAGCTCCTGCGCTGATATTGGTTGTTCGTCTTGATGTACCAAATGATAGAGCAGCTTGAATTCCAGCGTCGATAAGACCTGTTCTTCTCCCTGCTTCTGTATGGAGTGATTTCCGATGTGAAATAGAGTGTGCTTATCACCCAGCATAACTGCTCCATCAATCTCTTTCGCTTGACTCCCATTGATCGGCTCCTCCATGATGTCTACACCCAGCATTCCAGATATGGATTGTTCCCACATCATGATCTTCTTCAAGGTATCCTTCTCATCTGGATTCACGATCATGATAGGCACCTTAGTCTCTGTCATCATGCGGGTGAAGCAAGTGTCATCCTCGATTTGATTCGAATCTAATAAGAATATGCCGCGGGTGGTTGCCTGGGCAATTGCTTCACGGAATCGGTGGCAGTCCTTAATATGAGTCAGCTTCATTCTGTCGTCGAATAGATGTCTGACATATGTAAAGAAAAATTGGTTGTTCGTATACACGCATAATTCCATATCGCTTCCCTCTCTTCGTCATTGCCTTGTTCGCATAGAAGCGTCCGGTTCTATTGTATATAGGGAGAGAAGCAATGTAAATTGGGAAGCCAATATACAACAAGCCCTCCAACATAATTGGCAGGGCTTGTTCCTATTATCTGTTAATATCCGTTATCCTTCGAGAATGAGTTTTACTTGATTCCATGTTGATGCAGGAAGCTGGATGCCGCTCGCCGCTGCATTGTCATGAATCTGTTCTAATCGCTTCCCGCCAGGAATGACCGCATCCACGCCTGGCTGCTGCAGCAGCCAAGCAAGTGCGAGATTCGGCAGCGCAAGCTGCTGTTCACTTGCGATTGCCTTCAATTTTTCTACGCGGGCAAGATGCTGCGTGAACACATCGGGCTGGAACAGTTCTAAGTCCTTTCGCCAATCCCCATCATCCAGTGTCATATCAGGTTTGTATTTCCCACCCAATATTCCGAACGCAAGAGGCCCATAAGGAATAAACGAAATATCGTGCTCAAGACAGTACGGAAGTAGTTCCTGTTCTGCAGAACGATCGAGCATATGGTATGGGTTTTGCAATACACGGATTGCATTCGTTGCATTCGCTTCTTTCACTTGATCAACCGTCGCATTGGAAATACCGATTGCACGGATCTTTCCCTCCTCTTTCAGACGAGTAAGTTCGCCGATTGATTCACTTAGCGGAATGAGCTCATCGATAAAGTGAATATAATATATATCGATATAATCCGTCTGAAGCCGTTTCATGCTTGCTTCTACAGCACGTCTTAGATAGTGGGGATGATTATTGAAACGTATGCTGCCGTCTTCGAGCTTCTCGATTCCCCCCTTGGTTGCTAGTACAAGATTGTTCCGGCAATCTTGAATAACTTCCCCAATCAATTGCTCCGAACGCCCGAACCCATAGGCATCTGCTGTATCCAGTAACGTAATTCCCTGCTCAATGGCTTCTCGAACTGTTTGTTTCCCTATATCTTCATTTACATTGGTGTAATTGTTATGCCCACCTACTGCATTTGTTCCGAATCCAATCTCCGATATTTGGATGGAAGTTTTCTTTAATGTCGTGTATTTCATACGAATCTCTCCTTTTCCGAACTACTTCTTTATTACGATTACAGTAAACTGCCTATAACGTTATCAATATCAGCAGCATCTGTCTTGATCCAGACGTTAAGCTTCGGCTTAATTTTTGTTAAGATAAAGGGTAGATATAGAAGATATCAGAGTGATATAGATATCATTCATCGTTTACAATCAGAATGATAATGGAGGGTTGCTTGTTGGAAGCCAAAGAAATTATACGAAATATCGAGGCGTTCAGAAATTCCAAGGCGCTATGGAAAGAGTTCGAATATGAGGATTCTGACGCAAACTATTGGAAACGATATGCGGCAGCGATTGCGCTTCAGTATGATTGGAGAGAGGAAGATTATGATTTTATTCGATATTTGATGGAGAATGAAGTGGAGAGTCGTACCCATGATTCGTTCCAAGGATACGGGGATTCCCTGCTGCTCCTCTCTTATTTGCTGGCCAAATTCCGCAAGCTTGAAAATGTCTGGATATTTGAGAAAGCCAAATCCGCAAACTTCGATACGTATTGCGGTTATTTTGACGAATTTATCTTCTCAGCCGGAGTGGAACAAACGTGTACATACATAGAGGAAGTTGGTCTTACGGAATCGAACAGCTACCTTTACGAACGCAAGGATAAATTGAGAAACCTCTATTCAGAGCAAGATATCGAATCATTTATGCAAAGAATGGCCCAATGGTTTCCAGACAGCATCGATAAAGAATCTACAGATAGTCTGTTGTCTCGGGCAATCGATTTTAAGGATGCTGAAGAGGCAGCACGACTGTTTGACATTCTTGAACAGGACACTGAAGCTAGCACCACAACCTTATATTATCGTGCCAAAGAAATCGGAAATTATGAGAAGGCCATCTATTATAAACAAAAGGAACTAGATTCTATTAATGACCCAAGAGATAAGGCTTCTGCACTCCTTGATATTACTGAATTGCGCGTGATGAATAACGATTATGCTGAGGCTTTTGAGACCGCTCAGCTATGGGAACAACTCTTATCCGTATTTGATAGTTGGCAGGAAACCGGACTGGGTAGATCGATGTGTGAAGCCTGGTTTGATATCTGTCTTGGCTTGAGCAAAGAACAGGAAATGACGACTGCACTCCTCTGCTATGAAAATGGGAAGTGGATGATCAGCCGCACGAACGCTTGTTACTTAAACCTATTAAAAAAGGCATACGCGTGCAGTGAAGTGCTCCAAAAAAAGAAAGACATGCGTTTCTATAAAATGAAAATAGGAAAGGAGAAAAAGAAGATAAACCGAATAACAAGAAGATAATACACCTACTTATTCTATTCCATCTAATCGAAATGAGGTAATTTATGAATGGAGATTTCATATTGGAAAGGCAAGCGTATTCGGTTTCGTGCACCTGTTGCAGAGGATATCATCATATTCGACAGTTTGGATGACAGCATACTGCAAAATATGGACTCGATTGCATTTCCACGGACACAAGCGCAATTGGAAGAATGGATCGAAGAAATCTCGCAGGGAGCTTCGGAAAATAGCCATGATTTCTACTGGATCGCCGAGGATGCCAATAAGGGAGACGTCGTCGGTACCATTGAGATTGATGGCACTGACTTCAAAAATGGAACCTTCGATTACGCAATATCTGTATTCCCTGCTTATCGGGGCAAGGGCTACGCCAGTGATATGATCCTAACCGTTTTGAAGCATTATTTCTTCGAGCTGAGATATCAAAAAGCAACCGTTTGCATTTATTCCTTCAACGAAGCTTCTATGAACCTGCATCGCAAGCTTGGTTTCATCCAGGAAGGCAGACTGCGTAGCATGATTTACACCAATGGGAAGTACCACGACGAGGTGTATTTCGGTATGACCAAAGAGGAATTTGAGGCATTATACATGAGATAAGGTATTTGACAAATACATAACTCAGACGTTCTTAACAACGAGCTGTCGGGCGGTAGTGATCTACTTGCTTAACAGCTCTTTTGTTTTTTCAGTTTCACACATCTAGAATTTCTCCGTTCACAGTTGATATGCCATACATACGTTTTCTCCCCTATTCTCCATCGATACTCACTTAACACGATAATCATAACGATCATCCCCCCTCTTTTTCGTTCTAACCAGACAGTTTTAACCAGGGATTTAAAAAACGGGCTTCAAAAAAGATTGACTCCTGATGAGATCCAATATAAACTGAAGCAGTAATTTAGTAAATTAGTAATTTAGTAAATAAAAAATTGAAAAGAGGGAGAAAATGAAAATACCTACTACGATAAAACACAAGCCTGTTGTCGTGTCGAATAATTATGAGCAAGTTGATGGCCCCTTCGCCAGAAGCACTGATGTGAAAGGTCTTTCCCTGGGATTGGCTCAGTGGAATGACAGCGGCAAGGTAGATATTTCCGCCAAGGTATGGAGACATACGGGAGAGAAATGGTGGCAGAATTCGGAGGAACTTCCCCTTCATCGTGTGCTTGACTTGTCCATTTTGATTTGCCGCTCTGTAGCTCATTTTCATGAAGCATACCGGTATGAGCATTTATATGACGCGCAGGAACCTGTCATCGACCGGATTGGCCTGCAAGGAGACGCCATGAGCGTGGCAATTGATACGGAAAATGAGCGAATCAATGACGACATTAAGCTGTTCAGTCAAGCGCTGAGTGACAATGATGAAATGATCAGCGAGCGCCTTCGCAATTTGTCCAAAATACTAAAGGATATGGGGTATTGACGATGTTATCCAATCGATATGTTCGAACCATTATCCTCTCCCGGGTGCTGCTGCAACTCGGAATTTGGATCCGGAATTATGCCGTTCTGTTGTATGTTACCGAATTAACGAACAATAATCCGATTTATGTATCGCTGATTTCCGTTGCAGAATTTGCTCCGATTTTTCTATTTGGCCTCATTGGCGGAACCTTTGCTGACCGATGGAAGCCGAAGCGAACGATGGTATGGAGCGATCTGCTCTCTGCCTTGTCCGTTGTAGCTGTGCTGTTTGCCGTTTTGAATAACGGATGGATTGCCCTCCTGATCGGATCATTTATTTCGGCCAGTCTGTCCCAGTTTTCTCAGCCTTCGGCCATGAAACTATTCAAGCGGCATGTGCCAGGTGAACAACTGCAAGGCGTGATGGCGATGTTTCAAACGCTTGTTGCCATCTTCACAGTATTGGGACCTATCATCGGCACGTTTTTATTTATTCAATTTGGAATTAACGTATCTCTAATTTTGACGGGTGCTTTCTTCCTGGGAGCTTCGTTCATATTGTCCACACTCCCTCGCGATAAGGAAGAACCGAAATCGACCGATGCTCGCAGCTTCTTCAAGGAGCTTACGGCCGGGCTGCGCTATATTGGGGCGAATCAATCGTTACGCACACTTTGCATGACCTTCGCAGCTGTCGGATTAGCTTCAGGTCTTACTCAACCGCTTCAAATCTTCCTCGTCATCGAGAAATTGGGATTAAACAAACAAGATTTGCAGTGGTTTGTGATGGCCAACGGAGCAGCCATGTTCGTAGGCGGAATTGCCATCATGGGGATCGCCAAAAAGGTAAAACCGCAGTTGCTCCTCACGATAGGCTTGCTTGTCGCCGCCGTCTGTACGATGGGTATTGGTGCGTCTAGTCTGATTTGGCTGACTGTTGTTCTCTTAGTGATTAGCGGCTTGTTTTACCCTTGTATTCATGGCGGCATTCAGACGCTTATTGTGCGCAATACGGAAAGTGCATTTATGGGCCGAGTATCTGGTGTGATCACGCCAGTTTTTATGGGCATGATGGTCATGGGCATGTTTTTATCCGGTTATTTGAAGGAAATGTTTTCACTTCTCACTGTATATCTGTTGAGCGGTGTTTTGATTATTGTGGGGACCCTTTTGCTCTCCCCACTCCTGATTGAAAAAAAACAAACGATAAACGAAAATCTGCATCATGATAGATAGGAGAATCATGAAATGAATGTACATGAAAACTATGTCTTGTCCCCTGCAAGACAACTGACGGATGAAGAGAACAGGCTGATTTGGAGAAAGCCTTCCTCCCATCAGGTCAGCGAAGAAGAACAGCGTATATGTAAAGAAGTAAAACGCAATTGGAATCGCGGGGAAATGAAAATTGCTAATATTCTGTTAGAAGGCGATGCCGGTTCCGGTAAAACTCAACTTGCCAAAGCATTATCCGCAAATTTCGGATTGCCTTATACGAAAATAACCTGCTTTGCCGATATGGATAAATCAGATATTATCGGCGCTATATTGCCCGTCATTCCTTCTGAGCAATTTGAGAAGCTGGAGCCTGAGGAGCAACGCATTTGGCAAGCATTCTATGAGAGCGATAGTTTGCATCACATTACTGAAGTGCTTATGAATGCGCTACAGATTACACAGGAACAGGCCGCCTTTCAAATGAAGCAGATGCTAAAGCGTGCAGCTGAATACACCGAGGGCGAAGCGGTTGAGTACCGTTTTTACCCATCTGAAATCATTAGAGCGTATCAAAAAGGATATCTTCTGGAAATTCAAGAACCAAACGTGATTCGTGATGCTGCAGTATTGATGGCGTTAAACTCTGCTCTGGAGCTGGATGGAAGCATAAACCTCCCTACCGAGATCGTACACAGGCACCCGGACTTCATCGCAGTCATCACAACAAATCGCAGCTATGCAGGGGCCAGACCGTTAAACGAAGCTCTGCGTGACAGAGTTCAACACTCGGAAAAGATGGATCTGCCCGGCAAAGAGGTCATGATAGAACGCGCGATATCCAAAACAGGGTATCAGGATGAAAAGATGCTGAGCGTGTTAGCAGATGTTATTATCATTTTGGATCGAACAGCTCGGGCAAATGCCATCAAAGGCGTGGCTGGAATGCGTTCCTTTTTCTACTGGACAGATGCAGTTGCTGGAGGAGCCTCCGTCAAAGAATCCCTATATCATAAGGTCATCTATAAAATAACAACCGATGACGAAGAAATTAAGATTCTGGAAGAGGCGCTTGAGAAGAATGGTTTGCTTGCTAGCTTAGAGGACGTTGCGAATCAGGTAAAAAAAAACAAAAAATCGGTGAACCAATAGAAATCAAGACATGGGGAGATATCGACTCGGATCTTGATTATGATGCTGACAGCCTTACCGAGGAAAAAGGCATAGCACTCAGAAAGTCTGCGGATAGTGAGGATCGTTCATCACTAACATCTTCGGATTCTCACGGCGATATGAAAAGTACAGATACCGGTGAAGACGGCTCCCCCCAATATCATCAGGCCAATCCAGCGCCAATGACTGACGATGAAAAACAAAAAGAGCGCGATTTTCGCAAAAAACTGAATCGTGCCGCAAGGGATTTGGTGTCCAATACGATTCATGAAAAGGTGAAGCTTATCGTTCACCGACCAGTCTATACGCTAGAAGATCAGCACGATTACGATCGTCTCAGCAGAGGGCTCATGCCAATCGTGAGGGAAATTGCCAGAAAGACACTCCCGCTGCTGGAACATGAGGTGTCTTCCGAATATACAAGGAATCGTTACTATGGAAGCAAGTTTCAGGCGGATAGTGTGGCTTACAGGGATTATCGGTATTTTGCCAAAAAACGCCCTCCATCTGAGTCCCCCTCCCTAGTGGTTGGCCTCAGGATTGACGAATCCGCATCGATGTCTGCGTTTGGCAGATTGGTGGCAGCAAAGCAAGCGGTTATTGCAGTCTATGAATTTTGTCAGATTTGCCAGATCCCCATACTCATCTACGGCGACACGGCTGATGTTTCCAGGATGGAGCAAATGTCGATCTTTGCTTACATTGACTTTGAGAAGCCAGATCCAAGCGACCGATTCAGACTCATGAACATCCAGGCCAGAAGTAATAATCGTGATGGAATGGCGTTGCGGATGATGGCGGAACGGTTAGCCGTGTCACCACAACAAGCCAAGCTGCTCATTAGCATTAGTGATGGACAGCCCAAAGCAATGGACGATTACACAGGAGCTTATGCAGTGAATGACATGCAGCAAACGACAGAGGAATATGAGCGCAAAGGTGTTCGATTCCTTGCAGCTGCAATCGGTCAAGACAAGGATATCATTCATGCCATCTACGGGAATGACCGTTTTTTGGATATTACAAATTTGTATGAGCTGCCAGCAAAGTTAGTTCGAATTATCGCTAGGTATATATAATTCACATTACTCTTTATACTTGAAAAGGAGAACAAACAACATGGATATGAACAAGCGCAAGGAGCTTATTGAAGCTTACAAGCAGATCAAGACTTACATGGGGGTTGTTCAGATCAAGAACAACACAAACGGTAAAATCTTCATTGACAGCTACCCCAATTTAAAAAATAAATGGTTCACGCTGCAAATGCAGCTGGATATGGGCAGATTTGCAAATGCTCAGCTCCAGAAGGATTGGAAGGAATTCGGATCTAATGCCTTCACCTATGAGATTCTTGAGCAGAAGGAAACTGATAAAGTGACCGACATCCGCTGGGAAGTGAAGCAAATCATCAAGCCATGGCTTGCAAAGTTGCAGCCCTATGGAGACAAAGGATATAACAAGCCACCTAAGGAATAAGTTACAGGCGGGGAGACTTCCCCGCCCTTTCTCTTTTGCTAGCCAGAATCGGATTCACCCATACAACACCCGTTTCCTAGCATGCGTCTCTTTTCACCTCTTCTTCCTGTTTTTACACAGCAGTGCTTCGGAGTGACTTTGACCATTCTAGATTTTCCGACAGATTGACTATCGTTGAAATCAAAGATATGATGAAACAGTCATTTAGTAAATTAGTAAATGAAAAGAGGGTCAGAACATGAAAATACCTACTACGTTAAAACATAAACCTGTTGTCGTGTCAGAAAATTATGAGCAGATTGATGGCCGACTCGCTCCCAATACAGATGCCAAAGGCCTCTCGTTAGGATTGGCTCAATGGAACGATAGAGGAAAGATTGATATTTCTGCTAAGGTGTGGAGATACACAGGAGAGAAGTGGTCCAGACAGTCAGAAGAGCTCCCTCTTCATCGTGTACTTGATTTGTCCATTCTGATTTGTCGTTCATTGGAGCATTTTCGTGAAGCTTACCGATATGAGCATCTTTATGATCCCGAGCAGCCTATCATCGACCGAGTTGGCCTGCAAGGAGATGCCATGACTGTGGCGGTATGTACGGATAATGAACGAATTAATGAGGATATTAAGCTGTTCAGCCAAGCGCTGAGCAATGACGATGAAATGATAGGCGAACGTTTGCGTACGCTATCTAAAATCTTGAAAGATATGGGATATTAAGTGCTGATTACAGGCAGAGTCTACGTAAGATCTTTAATTATTGGGGTGCCTATGCGGCACCCTTTTTTTATTAACAGAAAATACGCACCAACGGAAAACACGGAATGGTGTGAACAATCAGGTGTTTGGTTAAATAATGTCTATTTAATTCGCCGAATAATATCCTGTCCTTGTATGATACCATCACCTACCACATAGATCGTGCCTGTGTCCGTTGTACGATAATTGCTGGTTGAGGCTGAATGATGAACCGGATCGCCAATAAACGACGAGCCGTAATTCGCTGCGTTTGGATAAAGGTTCAGCACATTCCAGCGGAATAATTTTATGGATACACTTGCATTCGATACAGATGAACGTAGTATTCGTACATTTGCGTTAAAAGGTTGTTTGTATCCAAATAAATGAAACAAACGCAACGAATCCATTGAGAAAAATGACAGTTTAACAAGGGACTCTGGAAATGTTTATAGAATAAGTATCTACAACGAAAGAAAGAAGTAAGTTTCTTTAGTTAAGAAAAGGACAGGGAATTACTAAAGGGAGAAAAAATAATGATAAAAATAATCGATGTGGTAGAGCCATTTGTAAAAAACTATGAAGCATCTATTGATTATTTAAATGATTATTACAGCAAATATGAAGAGAATTATGAGGAATATTTTAAATATCACTGTTTAAATATTGAAGAAAAGAAGAAAAAAGCAATCAATTTACATCCCACCAAATTACAAGAAATTTTACCGATGCGAGATTTATTTTTAATAAATATCCCTATAATAACAAATACATATGAATCCATGTTTCCTATTAAATTCACAAAGGATGTGCATTTACTAGTAGGGATATATGGTAGTAATGCTTATACCTATCGCCAGTATAATCCCGAAGTTGCTTTCTGTTTAGAAAAGTTACCATATCATGAAAAACATATTCAACTTATCATTGCTCATGAATTTGGTCATGTAACACATCATTTATTTAGCGATACAAATCAAATTTCTTGGGATAAAGTAGATTGGACAAATCCTTACACCTGGCTTTTACAAGAAGGAATCGCAATTTATTTATCTACACAAATAGTTCAAGCAAATTTAGATGAATATTTTGCATTTGGAGAAGATAAAGAATGGATGCTGTTCGCGCAAGAAAATGAATCAAGGATTGCCCAAATGTTTTTAGAGGATTTGGAAAAAGAAATTGAGAGCAGACCGTTTTTTAAAGAATGGTTTTCTATAAACGGTGGCAAACACTTTGAGCATATGCGGTTAGGATATTATCTTGGTTACAAAGTTGTCGTGAATCTAGTAGAACGATTCGGAATAGAAGAAGTTTTAACGCTTTGGGAGAAAAACGAATGTAATGAAATGATGAAGAAACAACTTCAAAAGTTAATGTAAGTAGCGATTATGAATTATTCGCCACTCAAAAAAAGCGTATTCGGCATAAAAACTTGAATACGCTTCAGCATTTAAGGGAAATAAACAATCAAGATGAGAACCTAAACAAAAAATAAATCACTTCACCTTTAAAATAATTTTACCTGTATTCTGGTTTCTCTCCATGCGTACATGAGCTTCGCTAACCTTTTCCAATGGATAGGAGGTATCGATGATTGGTTTTATGCTCCCGATTTCGAAGTGCTTCATAATATTCAAGATGAAATCCTGTGTCAGCTTCGCCTTGTACTCATCACTTCTAGGCGTCAGCAAGGTTCCTGTGACTTGTACGCATTTTGCCATTAAGGCAAATAAGTTCACCTGCGGTACCTTCACTCCACCAAGAACGCCGATGAGTACCCAACGACCTTCCTTCTTAATGCTGGCGAGATTCTTCGCCCAATAATCCGCCCCTACAAAGTCCAGAATTACATCTGCTCCCTGCCCATTCGTAGCCCGAAGCACCTCTTCGTCAAAGGATTGCTCCTTATAATTGATGAGTACATCAGCACCCAGTTCACGGCAGAAGTCCAGCTTCTTCGCAGAACCGGCAGTTACAATGACGGTAGCCTTGCTAATCTGCTTTGCAAGTTGAATCGCCGCTGTTCCTACTCCACTGGCGCCAGCATGAACAAGCACTGTCTCGCCCTGTTGAAGCTTGCCGATCCAGTATAACGTCTGGTACGCAGTTAAGAACACTTCAGGAATTGCCGCAGCTTCCGCAAATGAGAAGGAGTCTGGAATCGGGATCGCCCGATCCATTGGCATGACCGCATATTCAGCATATCCTCCCCCATTTACTAGCCCCATTACTCGATCACCAACTTTAAAGGTGCTCTCACCATTGACTTCGATGACCGTTCCGGCAACTTCTACCCCTAGAATAGGGTTCGTCGCATATCCGGCCTTGCCTTCACGCATGACAATATCTGTTCGATTCACTGCAGCAGCATGCACTTCGATTAGCAGCTCTCCTGCTTGCGGCTGTGGGCTTGGCAAATCTGTTATCTCCAGCTGTTTTGGGCCACCTGGATTGTTCACGATTACACCCTTCATTGAGAGCCTCCTTGTTTTATGTATTTACGTTGTTTGATGGTTATAAAACTATCATATTTAAGGCAACCCTTAAAGTCAAGATTATGGTATCGGAGTTCGTTTCTAGGGTATTTTCATGACGTCCCGCCACTTTGTTCTTCTAACCATTGATTTAGAAGCTTGAGCTGTTTTTGATGGGTGTCATCTATAGTCCGATAAGATTTATTGCTTGAGTCTGCATACCCATGAAGTAAAATCTCGCCACCTTCAGACATGATATAGGACACCATATCCCCCTTTTCTCCATAGAAAGATAGCAGATAGGCTGGGTATTCGGGGAAATTGGATGCCGAGAAGTCATTTCGAACCCGAATATCTTGAAGTGTACTCATAACGAGCTCAATTTGTTTGTTATCAGTGATGTGAGCATAATTATTGCCTTCGTTATCCCCTGACATAAACTTCTTCAAAAAAATAGATTTGATCTTGGCTTCATTTACATAATCCATGACTAAATCATGTAGTGAATACGTAATTCGTGTCTGATACACATGATTACCTAGTACGCCTGAAATCAACAACAGGGCAACAATCATAATTGGCATTTTGTATCGTGACATTCCAACCGCCCCCACTATCGTTCTAGTTTTCGTATCTACGTAAATACTACCAGATTATAGAGTTCAATAGAGCTACTCTTTTTTGAAACAAGTCGGGATCGCAGATATTTCCCACATGGTAACTGAGGAATGCCAGTATGAACAGGTGCAATTGTGTGAACACTGATTCAGAAGCATTGATCCTATTAGCTAATTTGAGGTGTGAATACTTGAATAACCATTTCTCAATCCGTTTTCTATATCTATATGTATTCATCACGGGAGCTTCCGTCATGGCGATTGAAATTGCGGCTTCCCGCTTCCTGGCGCCATACTTCGGTACTTCGATGATTGTGTGGGCGAACATTATTGGACTTATCCTTCTATCACTCTCTCTCGGATATTGGGTTGGTGGCAAATGGGCCGATCGTTGGCCGAGCGGCAAGTTGTTAATGATGCTGTCACTACTGTCCGGTGTCCTTGTGTCCTTATTGCCCTTATGGGGTAGCTTCATATTTCAGTTTCTTACCAATGGCATAATGAATACACCCGTCTGGATTATTTTCTGTTCGTTTTTCGCCGTTTTAATCGTATTTGCTCCCCCTGTATTTTTACTGGCGATGGTGAGTCCGTTTGCAATTCGGTTAGTATCCGATCAATCGAAGGACATTGGCCGTGTAGCTGGCAATCTGTATGCGTGCTCCACATTAGGGAGTTTATTGGGCACATTCGGCACTGCTATGATTACGATCCCATTGTTGGGAGCAAGAGAGTCAATTTATATTTGGTCTGCTGCTCTGATTGTAATTAGCGGTTGGGGGCTGCGACATACGAAGCAGGGTTGGTTGGTTTCGCTTCTACTTGTTCCTGTGCTTTCCTATTTCTTCATCAATGACAACGTGTCTACTTCCGCAAATGAGAAAGTCCTCTGGTCCAAGGATACGTTCTACCAATATGTCAGAGTCGTCGAGGCTTCTAGTGGAGATATTTCTTTAGTATACAACGAGGGCGGGGGTGTTCAATCGATCCGGAGGGCTAAGCCAGGATTGAATGCTGGCGACTACTACAATGATTATTTAGTGCTCCCCTATTTGACCAACTCGCCGGATCAGCTGCTCGTATTAGGTTCCGCTGGTGGTACGATTCCTCGGCTGTTGGCTGAATATGTGAAGCCACAATTTCCAAATATGAATGTTACCGGAGTAGAACTAGATCCCGAAGTTATTACACTTAGTTATCGATATATGGGGCTGAAGCGTGAAGATGCTCAGATTGTGAATCAGGATGCTCGTATATTTATTAGTAATACGAATCGGAAATACGATATCATAGTTGTCGACTGCTACTCGCAGCAAATCTATATTCCTGCTCATTTATCGACTGTGCAATTTTTTGATACCCTTCGAATGCATCTGAATCCAGATGGGCTCACTGCTTTAAATGTGAACGTGACAACACCTGATTCTCCACTGCTCTTAGCGATGGCAAAGACTGTGAAGCAGGTTTTTCCCAACACGTACATCGTGAAGTCGTCTGGACAATACAACTACATGATCATCGGATCCATACGACCGCTGCAAACAGATAATCTTAATCGAGTACATCTGAATAGTCCCATTCACCCGCTTCTCGAACAATGGCAGAAAGGGATAAAGGAAGTGAATGACGAGCTGCTTGCCAATGCACAAGTATTGACTGACAACCACGCTCCAACTGAAATGCTAACAGATTCGATGATTTTTGGTTCAATTCCGGATCGCCCTTAATTTTGTTTACGAATAAAGCCACTATACTGAACAATGAATGTTCAATTACAGTGGCTTCTATTTATTGCACCAACATATCTACTATAGGATTCAATTACTCTAATTTGGAGATCAATTCTCTCGTCTTTTCCTTTCTCGTGATGTTCCTGACGGGATATTCATGGCTTTATGAAGTTGTGGTGAAGAAGACCGTATATACAGCACTTTGAGTTATATTGGGAGAAGCAAAAAGTGATATTCCATTATTCCTTACGACTGTATTTCCAGGGATGATACTCGTCCATGAGATTGTTGCTGGTGCCGTTGAGACTGTAGGATTATACACGTAAACTGGCTGTGCACCAATATCAGTCGGACTGATCGAAAACACGATAGAGCCAGTTATGACAGCTGTGGTTGCAAGCGTTATCGTTGATACAATGTTGCCTGGAGATGGTGAGGTAGCGTTGTTAGCTACGTTAGCACATATCTGAAATAAATAGGAGCCTACTGATAAATTGTTTACATTGATGGAGCCTGAAAAACCAGATACATTACCTCCACCGAGCACAACATAAGGTATCTCATTAGATACAGCGCCTGGAGAACCAGAGATTCGTTGAAACCCTGAATTCGCCCCGCCAAATAATATAGCTTTCGTAGAAACTGTGGATGATGGCCCTGTGGCGCCAGTTGCTCCTGTAATACCAGTAGCACCAGTTCTACCTGTGGCACCAGTCGAACCGGTTGCTCCGGTGATGCCTGTTACTCCGCTCGTTCCTGTCGCACCAGTTGAACCAGTTGCTCCCGTGACACCTGTGACTCCGGGCGTTCCTGTCGCTCCAGTCGAACCAGTTGCTCCCGTGACACCTGTGACTCCGGGCGTTCCTGTCGCTCCAGTCGAACCAGTTGCTCCGGTGACGCCTGTTACTCCGCTCGTTCCTGTCGCACCAGTTGAACCAGTTACTCCGGTGACGCCTGTTACTCCGCTCGTTCCTGTCGCACCAGTTGAACCAGTTGCTCCGGTGACGCCTGTTACTCCGCTCGTTCCCGTCACTCCAGTCGAACCAGTTACTCCCGTGACACCTGTGATTCCGGGCGTTCCCGTCGCTCCAGTCGAACCAGTTACTCCCGTGACACCTGTGACTCCGGGCGTTCCCGTCGCACCTGCTGAACCGGTTGCTCCAGGGACTCCTGTGACTCCGGTACTTCCCGTTGCTCCGGTTGCTCCCGTTACTCCGGTACTTCCTGTCGCTCCAGTACTTCCTGTTGCTCCGGTTTCTCCTACGGCACCTGTCGCTCCTGTCGCTCCTGTTGCTCCTGTCACTCCGGTACTTCCGGTTGCTCCGGTTTCACCTACGACACCCGTGACTCCTGTCGCTCCAGTACTTCCCGTTGCCCCGGTTTCGCCTACGGCTCCAGTTGCTCCTGTCGAACCAGTACTTCCCGTTACACCAGTTTCACCTACGGCTCCGGTTGCTCCCGTCGCTCCAGCACTACCCGTTGCTCCGGTTTCACCTACAGCACCCATCGCTCCTGTAGTTCCAGTACTACCCGTTGCCCCGGTTTCACCTACGGCTCCGGTTGCACCTGTCGCTCCAGTACTTCCCGTTGCCCCGGTTTCACCTACGGCTCCGGTTGCACCTGTCGCTCCAGTACTTCCCGTTGCCCCGGCTTCACCTACGGCTCCTGTTGCTCCTGTCGCTCCAGTACTTCCCGTTGCCCCGGCTTCACCTACGGCACCCGTCGCTCCTGTCGCTCCGGTACTTCCGGTTGCTCCGGTTTCACCTACCTCACCAGTGGCTCCTGTCACTCCGGTACTTCCCGTTACCCCGGTTTCACCTACGGCACCAGTGGCTCCTGTCACTCCGGTACTTCCCGTTGCCCCGGTTTCACCTACGGCACCTGTTGCCCCTGTCACTCCAGTACTTCCCGTTGCTCCAGTTTCACCTGCGGCTCCTGTCGCTCCAGTACTTCCCGTTTCCCCGGTTTCACCTACAGCACCCGTCGCTCCTGTCGCTCCAGTACTTCCCGTTGTCCCGGTTTCACCTACGGCACCCGTCGCTCCTGTCGCTCCAGTACTGCCTGTTGCTCCGGTTTCACCTACGGCACCTGTGACTCCTGTCACTCCCGTACTTCCCGTTGCTCCAGTTTCACCTGCGGCACCTGTGGTTCCTGTCACTCCCGTACTTCCCGTTGCTCCAGTTTCACCTGCGGCACCTGTGGTTCCTGTCACTCCCGTACTTCCCGTTGCTCCAGTTTCACCTGCGGCACCTGTGGTTCCTGTCACTCCCGTACTTCCCGTTGCTCCGGTTTCACCTACGACACCCGTGACTCCTGTCGCTCCCGGACTCCCTGTCGCCCCGGTTTCACCTACGGCACCTGTGGCTCCTGTCGCTCCAGTACTTCCCGTTTCCCCGGTTTCGCCTACGGCTCCTGTTGCTCCTGTCGCTCCAGTACTTCCCGTTTCCCCGGTTTCACCTACGGCACCCGTCGCTCCTGTCGCTCCAGTACTTCCCGTTGCTCCGGTTTCACCTGCGGCACCTGTGGCCCCTGTCGCTCCAGTACTTCCCGTTGCCCCGGTTTCGCCTACGGCTCCTGTTGCTCCTGTCGCTCCAGTACTTCCCGTTTCCCCGGTTTCACCTACGGCACCCGTCGCTCCTGTCGCTCCAGTACTTCCCGTTGCTCCGGTTTCACCTGCGGCACCTGTGGCCCCTGTCGCTCCAGTACTTCCCGTTGCCCCGGTTTCACCTACCTCACCTGTTGCCCCTGTCACTCCAGTACTTCCCGTAGCTCCGGTTTCACCTGTGGCTCCTGTGGCTCCTGTCGCTCCGGCACCTCCCGTTGCTCCGGTTTCACCTACGGCTCCGGTTGCTCCTGTCGCTCCAGTGCTTCCTGTCACTCCGGTTTCACCTACAGCACCTGTAGCTCCTGTCGTTCCAGTACTTCCGGTTGCACCGGTATCACCTACGGCACCTGTGGCCCCTGTCGCTCCAGTACTTCCCGTTGCTCCGGTTTCACCTACAGCACCCGTCGCTCCTGTCGCTCCAGTACTTCCCGTTGCTCCGGTTTCACCTACGGCTCCGGTTGCTCCCGGCGTACCAATACTTCCCGTTGCTCCGGTTTCACCTACGGCACCTGTGGGCCCTGTCGCTCCAGTACTTCCCGTTTCCCCGGTTTCACCTACGGCACCCGTCGCTCCTGTCGCTCCAGTGCTTCCCGTTACACCAGTTGCACCTATGGCACCTGTTGCCCCTGTCGCTCCAATGCTTCCCGTTGCTCCTATTGCTCCAGTGCTGCCAGTCACTCCAGTGGATCCCGTTGGGCCAGTTGGGCCCGTCGGCCCTGTTACGCCATCAACATACCAGGATTCGGCTAATTGATAAATATCTGCAACGAAAGCAAACCCGGGAGTTCCCTCACCATGATTCATAACCTGAAACGTAAATAAAAATCGAGAGCCCGGAAAAATATCTGAAGAACGAAATGAAGCTGTAACCGAATGATATCGAATGTTCTGCGACGGAATACCCGATTCAATAGAATGCAAATCAGCAGGCAATGCATAGAGTTCATTATCTAAATAATCCGGCGGAATTGGCATCACAGGATTGCCTATTGCATCGATAAGAGTGATACGCATACTGCAAACTTGGTTGCAAAATAGGGTGAAAAAGATAAGATAAGAAATCTCTTCCGTCCCCTCGAGAATTGGCAATGGTACAGACGCCGTAGCAAAACTGCAAACTTCCCCAGCTTTGGCTACTTGCTTGGACCAAATAAATGTCGGGTTGTTTATTTGCTTGAACCACACATTATTGTCACTAGTGAAAGACTCTAGTTTAAGCCATATCTCATTTACATCTACAATATTTACTGCATTCGGGGAATGCCCAGTGATTAATAATACTACAGCCTCGCCAACAGAATCAGCGACAAACACATTCTTATTGCTGCTTGTAATTCGTTGTAAAGGTGTAATTGTCATTCGCAATACCTCTCCATTCAAAACTAAACTATTATCATAACATCTTATGTAAGCAGCTCCAATTTGGAAACCGTTTTGTTTCAGAACCAATTATCGCAGTAATAGGTGCTGCCAATTGAGAGGTAACTGGTTAGTATGGACATGTTGATAGCTTGTTATTTTCACTATGTTCGTAATAAGTGGCGATATTTCTAGAGTCATCCGATCCTGCCCTACTGCAATATGTGGCCCAATGACAGGCTGAACCTCAAGCGTAAGGAGAAAGTCATACCCACGATTCTTGGGATTTTGATCTATTCTCTCTGCCTTTACAATGTCTATTTCATATGGATACACAACAGGATCTACCTTCAATATCTTACTGTAGTAAGAATTGACGGCCTCTTGGATTTGGGGCAGAAGCAGAAGCAACAGCATGTCGGGATACAAATCAGAATCTGCCTCTTTAAGCGTTCTATTGACCTCGGCGTTTGCCTGAATGGGCAGGGACAAGACAACTGTGATTAGAATAATGGTTGTAAGTACATGAAATTGTTTCATTTGATTCACCTCATGCAGACTATCTCCCGAAATATGTTCCTTTATACATGTTCAGGTACTATTCAGTTATATTTGATTTTCACAATGGTTAGCCTGACGGATCTCATCATCATGGATTGGCTCCTATTCTGTATCATTACGCCGGCATTCGCATTGCAGTAACGTATATTTAATCAAAAAAGACAAGCACCTTGACTCCTAATGATAAGGATGTGAGGTGCTTGTCCGTTATTCAATGTATGATCCTACTGTTGTGATATTATTTAAACGATGCGTAGCCTTCATCTGCCATGACGACACTGCCATTAATTGCGCTAGCTTCATCAAGGGAGAGCAAGTATACCGTATCGGCTACTTGTTCAGGCTGCGTCAACTTATTGCCAATAACCTTCGCCTTCATCGCATCTACCATGCCTTGATCTTTGTAGCCTTGAATAATCGGTGTGTCGACAGCACCTGGTGCAACAGCAAGTACTCGAATGCCATATGCAGAGAGTTCCAGCGCAGCGGACTTCGTCATCATGATGACAGCTCCCTTCGTTGCATGATAGGCGAATGTCCCCGGGGAAGCCAGAAATCCGAACACCGAAGCGGTATTAATAATTACTCCACGAATACCGAGCTCTCTCATCTTGCGTCCAGCTGCGATAATTCCGTACGCAACTCCATGCTGATTCACATTAATCACATCATGGTAATCCTTCAGATTTTGGTCAAGCACAGGAGTCACGCGGCCAATCCCCGCATTATTGAACATCACATCAATTCGGCCGAACGTTTCAACAGCCTTCTCTACGAGTGCTTCTACCTCTTCTAGTTTGGACACGTCAGTTTTGACAAAGATCGCTTCACCGCCCAGTTTTTCAATGAGGGCAACGACTTCTTGTCCTGCTTGTTCATTAAAGTCAGCGACAACGACACGATCCCCTTTTTTGGCGAACTTCAATGCCGTCTCTTTCCCAATTCCACTTGCCCCACCTGTAATAACCGCTACTCTTGTCTCAGCCATGCTCGATTCCTCCTCGTCGAATGTGTACGTACTTCATTATAACTGTGAGATTATTCATTGACTCTTGCTTCTTGCTATGCCTTTATTGTAACACTCTAGATAATTAACTAAAATTTATATAAACTAATATATAATTAAGTATTACTTAAGTATTGAATTGAGGTGTCTATATGAATATTGAGCAGCTTGAGAACATTGTTGAGGTGGCGAAGACAGGATCTTTAACGAAAGCCGCGCAACAAGCGCATGTAACCCTGTCGGCCATTAGTCAGTCCATTTCCTTGCTGGAATCAGAACTAGGCATTCGAATATTCCAGCGTTCACGTGGACAAGGAGCGGTTCCTACGCCTGAAGGCCAAGCGATCATTGGCATTGCGAGTGAAGTATTAGTGAAGATCAATGAACTAAAAGCAGAAGCACAGTCTTATACCAATACCGTCAACGGGCTATTACGAATAGCCACAATTCCCGGGCCAATGCATTTATTAATCGATGTTATATCCCGTTTCAAGCGCGATTACCCTGCTGTCAAATTTGAAATCATGGAAAAAGGCCCCAAAGAAATCGTGGATCTAATCAAGCAGGATAAGATTGATATTGGATTGATCGCTTTATCGGAAAGTCTCCTTCACCAACAGCGCAATTTAACATTTCAGAGACTGCTCGAAGGCAAGCTTGTCGTTGGGGTGAACGAGCAATCACCACTGCGCTGGGAACATGTGATAACACCAGATAAGCTAATCAATCAGACGTTCGTCCTCTATGAGGATGAACATATTCGGAATTACATGTCACAGTTTGTTGAAACGTATGGTGGGGTTGATATTTTGTTCATCAGCAACAATACGCAAGCGATTCACAATGCGGTAAAAGAAGGAATTGCGGTGACGATAGGAATAGACTACTCGTTCAAAGAGGATAGTCAGCAAATCATTCCTATAACCTTGGAATCACCTAATATAGAGCGATTTTATTATGGCTGGGTGCATGCCTCAGACAAGCAAATTTCGCACGTGGCAAAGCGCTTTCTGAATCGTTTAAAATCCGAACTCTAACACAGTCATCAAAAAATTACTGTTGACAAACGAAGGCAGAGGTCTATAATGTGATTTATCACATGAAAGCCCAAAAGCAAAAAAGCAAGAAAGCAAGAAAGCAAAACAGTAGAATATCAAAAAGCGTAGAACTAATACAGTAGCTGTCTGTGGCGGAAAATCAGAGACTTGGTGGAAGGTGCGAACTAAGCCGGGACATGCAGTGAATTACAATTAGGGAGCTGACTTCGGTCCGGCAATGCCGTTAAATAGATGAGTGAACAAAAGTTATTTTGTTAATCAGGGTGGTACCGCGGAACTTCCGTCCCTATTTGGGGATGGAGGTTCTTTTTTTTATATACAGGTTGTTCAACAAGTCGACTTATGAGCATCAACCACTACAACTACGACATAAAGGAGTGAAACGAACATGAAACGACAAGTATCAATTGGCTTAGCGCTATTACCTATCCTTGCGCTTATGGCTGCGGGTGCTGCCTCGATTTCCATCTGGAAAGCAGGCATGTTCATCCCGCTTATGATTGGCATCATCGTCACCGTTATAGTAGGGGTGATTAGCGGTTATAAATGGGATGAGCTTCAGGACATGATGGTAAACGGCGTATCCAAAGCAATGCCAGCAATATTCATTTTGCTTGTCATCGGGATGATCGTTGGAACATGGATTTCTAGTGGAGTCATACCTACCATGATCTACTACGGCTTATCTTTTATTCATCCTTCATTCTTTGTTCCAGCAGTCGCTGTCGTGACTGGCATTGTTGCCATTACGCTCGGCAGCTCTTTCACTTCCATCGCGACGATTGGGTTGGCATTCATGGTCATAGGTGAAGGCATGGGATTCTCCCCCGGCTTAATTGCAGGGGCAGTCATATCAGGAGCTTTTTTCGGCGATAAGCTGTCGCCGTTATCCGATACAACGAATATTGCACCAGCAATGGCTGATACGGATCTGTTCAGCCATGTACGGCACATGTTATGGGATACGATTCCCGCGTTTATTATCGCAGTTGCTTTATATGCCCTAGTTGGCACGCGCACAGTAGAAGGTTCGGTCGATACAGCCAATATCGATATGATACTGACCGGAATTCAAAATTCGTTCATTATCCATCCCCTACTGCTGTTGCTGCCTGTTCTCACCATATTCTTAATGATTAAGAAACTTCCGGCTCTGCCGACATTGCTGTTCGTAGGCATCATTGGCGGAATAATCTCTATGGTCGTGCAAGGTGATAGCCTCACATCCATGGTAAACACAATGACGAACGGATTCCATACCGAATCCGGCGTGAAAGCAGTCGATTCCTTATTGAATCGCGGCGGTCTAGTCTCCATGCTGAATACGATCGGGCTGTTGACCATTGCAACTGCACTTGGTGGATTGCTTGAAGGAACATGCATTTTCCAAGCACTTGTTCGTCCAGTCGTATCCAGAATTAAGACGTCAAGTTCGCTCATTGCGACTACTATTGCATCAACCTTCCTTGTAGCTTTTGCAAGTGGAGCGCAATTCCTGGCGATTATATTGCCTACACGTACATTCGTTCAGACCTACAAGGACATGAATATTGATACGAAAAATTTATCAAGATGCGTGGAAGCCGCTGGAACAGTTGGCATAACATTAGTACCCTGGGGAGTTCCCGCTGTGTTCGCTGCAAACATGCTTGGCGTGAGTGCGGAACAATTTATTCCATACATTTTCTTCGCCTTCCTTGTTCCACTTATTAATATCCTATACGGGATCACCGGTTGGACCATTGTGAAGAAGGAATATCCTGTCCACGCGAAGGGTGATCATGTAACAGCAGGAGGAATCGGACATGAATGAGGTTATCGTCAACATTGTCGGAACAGCACAAGATGCTGGGGTGCCGCACCCGAATTGTTTTTGTCAGAATTGTATGGCTGCAATGCACAATGGTACGCGCAGACGCGCCGCCTCATTAGCCATTATCGAACCGGATCGCAAACAATGGCATCTTATAGATGCAACACCAGATATGCGGGAGCAGATGGCTTCCGTACAGATGAAGTATCAGCTTCAAGGGAAACTCATGAGTAGTATTTGGCTGACCCATGCTCATATTGGCCACTACCCTGGGTTGATGTTCTTGGGCAGAGAGGCCATCGGTGCGAGAGGTGTTCCTGTCTTCAGTGGGGACAAAATGAAGGAGATGCTGGAAACCAACGCTCCTTGGTCGCAATTGGTGGAATTGAATAATATTCAATTGAACAGTATTCAACACGAGCGGCAAGAGCAGTTGTCTCCTCTTGTTCGAATAACGCCGATTGAAGTACCACATCGCAATGAGTTGTCGGAGACATTCGGGTTCTGGATCGAAGGCCCATCACGCAAGCTGCTCTACATTCCGGACATCGATCGATGGAACGAATGGGATCGGGATATTTATGACATAGCGAAGGAAGCAGATATCTGCTTATTGGATGGAACATTCCATTCCATTGAAGAAATTGAGCGGATGGGACGCAATTACAAAGAAATTCCCCATCCTGTCATCACCGAAACGATGGATCGGCTGCAAGGATTGGCTGAGCACACTGAGATTTATTTTACACATTTTAATCACACGAATCCTGTCAACGATCAAGCGAGTTCCTTCTCGAAGCTCGTACAGGATAGAGCGTTCTATATCGCTGAAGATGGAATGGAACTTAAATTATAAATCGTTGAACGTTCAACAGCACTGCCTTTCTGCAAAGATAAGAAAGCGGTGCTGTTTTTTTGCTTACATTTCCAGCACAGGGTTCATTATTCTGGTTAGCGAAGCTTCTGATTAAAACTTATGCTCCGGCCATATTATGGAGGGCAGCACGAATGGAATACATGGATGAATTTCCTAACTTCGACTCAAAATAATGGTTATACATGATCGAATTGACTACTGAGTTGACTTGAGATCGAACAAAGGAGAACAAACCTCATGCCGCGTCATTCTATTACATTTCTGCAAGCCTGCTTTATGATCATCATGTCAACAGGCCTTATGAATCACGTTACCGTTATTCCTCTTCTGCTGCGTGAAGCTCATAAAGACGGTTGGATCAGTGTACTGATTGCACTCGTACTCGCATTGTGCTGGATTCCACTGCTTTTGATCACTGTTCGAGCCAAGCCGAATCGCCCTCTACCATTGTTCTCTTGGGTTCATTCGCTAGGTGGCAGCTTAGCCGCATGGATGGTTACAACTTTGATTATTGTGTATTTGTTCTTCTCGGCATTTGTTACATTAGAAGACACGGCAACTTGGACCAAAATCTCATATTTGCCTAATACCCCAACGACAGTAATCGCTGGTGCATTGATTCTCTTGTCCCTCTCCAGTGCCTTAATCGGCATACATTCGATTGCAATCTGTGCCGGCATTCTTCTTCCAATCGTTATTATTCTCGGATATGTCGTGATGAGTGCTAACTTTCAATATAAGGATTATTCGCTTATCTTCCCGATATTCGAGCATGGGATTTCTCCTATTATAAATGGGCTCATTCTGATTGGAGCTGGCATGGCCGAGCTGATTCTTATCATTTTCTTGCTGCCGCACATGTCAAGTAAACCAAGATTCCGGGGTATGTCTACGCTGGCGTTCATTCTTGCTGGCCTTACAATCGGCCCTTATATCGGCTCTATCGCTAACTTTGGGATTGTAAATGCTTCTTTCATGCGGTATCCAGCCTTCGAGCAGTGGAGAATTGTAACCGCAGGCAAATACATTGAGCATCTTGATTTTTTGTCAATTTATCAATGGTTATCCGGTTCTTTCATCCGAATAGCTTTGGCGATTTTCCTCATTATTGATGCCATCCCACATCGAAGCCATCATACGAGGATCGGTGTTGGCGTGGCGACGGCTGCAATCATATTCCTAGCTGTTGTTGTTTATCGAGATGACATTCAATTCGTCAATCTGTTAAGAATCATCTATTTCCCAAGCGTCACTTATTTGCTTGTATTTCTGTCCGTAATATTCGCTTTTCTCACCTACAACAGACAGCGCAGATACAAAGGAGGGATCGTCCGTGAAACCAAATAAAACGTTGAATCGGCGACCGGATGATTATCCGACAGAAAGCCAGTCGCTCACCCTTCAACAGTTATTTTGTGCATTGGAGAATTGTGCAGATGTTCAGAAGAAAACCTACTCATTTGGATCAAGCATGCGTTCGTACACTGTATCTTTCATCTATTGTGAAGGATTGGCTGACACTAAACAGTTGAATCAATATGTGATCCCCCAGTTGAAAGCCAATTTGGAGGATGCCAATTCTGTGCAGGATCTACTTCACAAACATAATAGCTTATTAGCAATCCAGCCTATCGAGGCAAAGAATAGAGTACATGACATAGAGACATTATTGTTTGCTGGACATCTCATTATCGAGTTCAAAGATCTAAACGTCTACTATTCTCTCGATATTGCAGATCCGCCCAATCGTGCTCCCGAAGAATCCAATACCGAAATATCAATCAAAGGATCGAAGGACGGCTTTACGGAGAGCTGTGAGATGAACATTGCGCTTATCCGCAAGCGTCTGCGTACCCGCTCTTTGAAGTGCGAATCCTTTGTCCTTGGTACCCGAAGCCAAACCAAAGTATCCTTACTCTATATAGAGGATATTGTAAATCCAAGCATGATGCGCGATATCAAACAGCGCATCGAAGCAATCGATACAGATGCTATCGTCAGCAGTTCGCAGCTTGGTGAAGCAATTGGCGACTCAACTTATTCCCTGTTTCCTTTACTCGATTACATTGGGAGACCTGACTATGCCGTACAATCCCTAGTTAGGGGCAGATTCATCATCATTGTAGAGGGAACACCCATGGTGCTTATTGGACCTGCAAACTTGATATTCACGTTAAAATCGCCGGAAGACATCCATTTTCCGTATTTTTTCGTAACGTTTCAAAGGCTGCTGCGGATGATCGGTTTAATGGTCTCTATCTATATGCCAGGATTTTGGATTGCGCTAATTGCGTTCAATTTAGAACAGCTTCCGTTCCCTCTCTTGGCAACGGTAACGAATTCTCGATTAGGGCTTCCACTGTCCGCTTCAATGGAAATGATATTGATGCTTGGTTTATTTGAAATATTCCGCGAAGCAGGCATTCGCTTGCCAAAGGCTGTCGGTCAGACGATTGCCGTCGTAGGTGGGCTCATTGTTGGAGATGCCTCGATTCGAGCGGGTCTTAGCTCCCCAACAACACTGGTCGTCGCAGCCGTTACCGCTGTTGCTACCTTTACTTTGGTTAACCAGTCGCTAAGCGGTACGGTCAGCATATTGCGTCTGTTTGTGCTGATCGTGTCGTCCACACTTGGCATGTATGGCTTTTTCATTTCCGTTATGGCCATACTGGTCTATTTGTCGGCACTGCATTCATTCGGCATCCCCTACTTATCGCCATTGTCCCCCCCGATTTTCGGGGATATGCTGAAATCGCTTATCGCATTGCCTGTCAGAATTGTGAGCCGACGCCCTATCATGCTCCGAACGACTGATAAGACCCGTGAAGGAAATGAGCCAAAATGAGCGTATTTGATCACACAGTAGATAAATCTCCGTGCAGACACGGTATAAATAAACGATGCTTACTTATCAGCGTTCTTTGCCTATTTTTAATACTTACGGGCTGCTGGGACAGTAAAAATGTTCAGGATCTGAACTACGTCACGGCCTTTGGCATTGATTATGATAAAGGGAAGTATATTGTGTACACGAGCTCCTTGGAGTTCACGAATGTCGCCAAGCAAGAAGGGACAAGAAGCTCGGCCAAAACACCTACGTGGATTGGACGTGGAGAAGGGTATACACTCGACTCAGCAGTGAATGACATTTATGCCGCTTCCACGCTGCAAATCATCTGGGATCATACGGCCGTAATCATTTTCAGCGAACGTGCCTTGCAAAAAGATGTGAATAAGATGGTTGATTCCCTTCTTCGTTTTTCAGGAATTCGATATACTGCGTGGGTGTACGGAACCAAAATCCCAATCGCTGATCTATTCGCGGTAACGATTCCTTTTAATTTGTCCCCCATTGCGTCTATGCTCTACTCTCCGGATGACATACTGAAACAGCAAACGAACATACCTCCACTGCAGCTGCGGAAAATGGTCGCACAGCTGAATGAGCCAGGGAGCACCGTATTATTGCCCAGCCTTTCCTTGAACAATGAGGAATGGATGAAGGACAAAAAGATAATTAGTCAGCACGAGCTCAATGGAGTGTTCATCCTTCAAAAAGGGAAGTACAAAAGTTGGATGAAACAAGAACAAGTACTAGGCTTGCGATGGATGTCAAATCAAATTCAAAAGGTGCACATAGGAGTAGGGCAATCAACTACCCCAGATGCGGTTCTTACAATTAAGAAGCCCAAATCATCAGTGAAGGTATCGCTGCAAGACGGAGTCCCTAAGTTCAACCTCGAAATTGATGTCCAAGGCTCTGTCGAAGAAACTACGGATAATGCGACCAAAGAACATATCGCCGCCGCGGCAAAGGAAAAAATAAAAAACGACATCCAACAAACATTCCAACAGGGATTGAATAGAAAGCTCGACATCTATTCGCTGCAAAATCGTGTATATCGCAAGTACATCTCTTTCTGGCAAAAAAACAATAATGGTTCCTTGCTGCAGCTCACACCCAACTCTCTTTCACGGATTGACGTTCATGTCCAGATAAAGGATTCTGGGATGAACCGTCTGAGCCGATAAATAAAGCCCTGACAGTTTTGTCAGGGCTCGCTTGTATGCTTGAAGCTACTGCCCCCACACCTCAAACTCATAGATGCGTGCCGCAGTATCAGATTCTTGTGTCGCCTTGGTTATGTTCAACTTCGCATAACGAGCTGAAGTTGGTGCAATATTATGTGTCGTCTTGCCAGCACTATTGCCGCTTACTGTCACAGCATCCACCCAGTTTACGCCATCTTCACTTAGCTGAATGTTGAAATCTCTTGTATTGAAGTTTGCTGATTCTCCGCCTTCTTGCGCATGCTTGACGATAAATTTATCTACGGTATACATAGAGCCTAGATCGACCTGCAGCCAGTGTGGCTCAGAGCCCGTTGCACACCATTTGCTATTATTTGCTGTAGTTCCGTCAAATGCCTTGGCAGGTGTCTCACCGGGTACGAAGCGGTCTGCCGTAGCATTTTGATTAAGAGCTAAATTCATTGTGGAAGGTGCCTCTTGCCATGCAAAGCTTGCTTGAGCAGCGGAACTTCGTACCCCATTCGTTCCTAGCGCCAACACTTCTAATGTTGTTTGCTGCTCCCCAGAGTTGCGGCTCATCGGTTGAACATAATAGGCTGTATTCGGTGTCGCCCCTACGAACTCACGTGTTCCATCCGGCTTCACTCGATATACTTCATACGCTTGCACATTGCCGCTCGCAGATGCGTTCCAATTCAACCGAGCATCTGCTGTATTGCCTGAGAAATCAACTTCCTCAATAGCCAGGTTGGTTGCCGCTTCTGGAGCAGACATATCTCCTGTATTCCGAATGGATAATTGCCCAATATTGATCACATAGTTGTTAATTGCATTGCTGCTGTCGAACTTCAGTGAAATTGCATCAACAGTTCGACCTGCGAAGTTGCCAACGGATATCTCCTTGGTATTCCATACGCCCGGATCCCCATCCCCTACATCAAAGAACTCGAATTGACCCGGATTATCAGCGAACGAAACGCCAACTTTCATATGAGATGCAGTTTGTCCTGTCTTATAGGTAACGGATATTTCCGTATCACCGGACAGCGGCAGATTCGTTCGATAGAGCTTCAGATGCGTTGCGTTCTGTGAACTCAATGAGCCAGACACCTTCAGTGAGCTTCCACCGTAATAAGCTGTACTCCAATCGAAACTCGGCTTCAACGCTGTACCGGAGCTTTCTGTAATCCAACGCCACGTTGGCAATACATCCTGTAAGCTGCGATTGTTCCATTCCTTCATACTTAAGACGGTACCATCGACTGCAAATTGATTGCCGTGCCCCGTATTAAAGGTAGTCGTGAACGGAAGGTGCTGAATTGATGATTTATCAGCAAAGTAATTAGCGATCCCTTTCCAACTCGAAGATGTTGTCGTATTGCGTGGGTCGCTGTTCGGACCTACCCAATATTTCATCTCCTTCGTATAGAATTCATCATTGCTTGTTGAACTGCGGTATGCCCAATCTGGCCGATAAATGCCGAGTGAGGTAGCAGGTTTCTGATTGCTTGGGAAGATCCCAGCCCAGTTGACGTTCGTGTTGTAGCCATTCGCCTCTGTATCAATGCCAGCATATAAATCATAAGGATCACGATTTAAGCTGATCGCTTTATTTTTAGAGTTCTGAAGCATCGAAGCGGACCAATTGAAGTTGAGGAACATACTGTCCGCAACCTTTTGCGCACCATTTTGCAGGAACATTTGATTTCGTGCATTCAATTCATTTTGCCAGCTGATACTGCCGCCGTTCGTCATTGAGTCATACCACATGATGTGCATATTGGATGGCTTGTGCACTTGCAAGTACTCCATAAATTGTTGCATCTTCGTTGCGTCCGCCGAATTGCCGCCAGCTGTCTCTTGGTTGATGAACCAACCATCGAAGCCGAAGTAACTGGCTGCTTCAATCAGTTTGTCAGCTACTGGGAAGGAACCATCCGGTTTCTGCTGCAGCATTTGTTTCACCCATTGGTATTGGCCACCATATGCAGTTGGAGGGAAGAAGATGGTTCCGAGAATCGGAACTCCATTCTTGTGTGCCGCATCAATAATATCTGCACTTGGCGGAACGATCAGACCCTCGGAAGCTGAACCTCCCCACAGTACCATCACATCAACATATTGCCAGTAACCGAAGGCATCGGCACGGAACTGCCCTGCACCTTGAGACGGAACACCACTCGTATTATCATTCAGCGCCGACAATGCAACAAGCCGGGATTGGTCTTGCGCATTCGGATTTACTTTCTGTCCTGTGAACCGATCTGCAAGTGAGATCGTACCACGGTTGAACTTCGCATCCTTGTCCGTTGTTGGGCTCCACTCTAGGAGAGTAGCTGGATGCCAGTATGAGGTGTGCGGCTGCTCCGCATATGCAGTGGGAGCCATCACCGGGCCAAATGTGGAAATAGCCAGAAGCGAGGTGATGAGTAGAAGCTTCACTTTCTTTTTCATCGTGTTGACCACTGTAAGTCTCCTCCTCGCACCATGAGGTGCTATATTCGAATACAATTTAAATCTACTAGAAATAAAGCGCTTACATAAGTGTAATTAACTTATATTCAATGTATAAAGTATAGTGTGTTTGAATTGTATATCTGGTATTTATATACATATCAATCAAAATTTAAAACATCCTTCTTTACATGTGCTTGAAAAAGAAATCTTTTGCATTGAGAGGCGATCAGTGTGCTGAAGTCAATTACGAAGATATTGATAATTTAGATATTGGGGGAGTAGCCGTTTACAGTGGTCAACTCAACTGCTTTATACTGTCTGATTTGAGTGTTTACTCTATTCGTTAATTACATGTTCTGAATAGTGCTTCGATGATGGCTAGCGAGACCAACGAGACGAATATCCCCCTGTTCTATTGGTCTCGACCTCAGTAATACCTTCCTACAGAAATTTTTCCTGGCCTGCTCTCTGACAGTCTAGCTCTGCCGAGAAACAACTGCCATACAGAATTAGCCTTGCGATTGTTGTGAACCGCTTGAAGCTTTGATTGCAAACAAGCCGGAAAGTGCAGCAGCTATCCCACAAGCACATAAGACCAGAAATAAATTGATCTGTGTTTGATTCATCACCAGTGCTGCTATCATTGGGCCGGCAGCCACGCCGACAAAGCGCATACTGCTGTACAAGGAACTAATCGTACCTCTATGCTTCTTCTCAATGCTTGCGGTTATGAAGGAATCGAGACAGGGCAAGGATGCTCCTATTCCGAGGAAAGCAGCGCTTAGCCAAATGAACAAGGGTACAACATATTTCGTTGGTATGCACATGCCAAGTCCTACTGCTGTTAAGGCCAACCCGCACACAATGATCCATTTCATTGCGATTTTATTACTTCCTATGCATTTTCCAGCAATAAAAGAGGAAGTACTCAATACAGCCAACGGTATTGCAAGCAGCAAACCCTTTACAATGCCCTTAAACCCATGCTTGTCTTCCAGCGATTCCGATAAATAAAATAACGAACTGAACAGCATGAACATGCCGAGTCCCCCGATAACAAATATGGCGATTAACCAACGCGAATTCTCTCGAATCAACTTCATCACTTGTATTAAAAAGTCGCGAACGGGTATTGGTTCGGAATCAGAATCAGATTCTTTGGGCTGCTTGACAAAAAAAAGGACGAGCAGAATCGAAATTAGACACAATACTGGAATGGCCCAAAAAGGAAGATGCCAAACGATTGCTACCAGGGCTGTTCCCAAAATAGGGCTCAATACTTTGCCGCATGTATTGGCCGTTTCGATAATGCCGAGACCACTGCTCACATCTTTTTCACTTTTGAACATATCCCCTACCAACGGCAGAACGATGGGCATTGCTCCAGCAGCTCCAATCCCCTGCAGAACCCTTCCCAATAAAATGACAGAGTAGGAATGATCCATCCAGACCGCGGCTGCACCGCACACACTACCTCCAATGCCTGTTATGATAAGGCTGGGAATAATGACTGCCTTGCGGCCAATTCGATCAGATAAATATCCGGCAATAGGAATGAGGAAAATCGCCATTACGGAATATACGGTAATGAGCAGGCTTGTTTGGAATGAGCTCACCTTCAACTGTCTCCTGATTTCAGGCAATACGGGGATTAGCATTGAATTGCCTAAGGTCATTATCAAAGGAATTGATGAAAGTGCTAATAAGTCAAAACGTTTGTCAGCTTGCACTTGGGCACACCTCCGTGGGATATCCACGTCATTTTAGATTTATTGTACACTTCCTCAAACCTTTTATTCTCTAATTCCGATAAAATAAAACGGATTTAAACGAGGTAATGGTACATCTCAAGAACACTTATGGTTTTAATACGACCTTTACGCGTTCTTCCTCATGATTATTGAAAATACGGTATGCATGGCTTGCTTGATCCAACGGCATTCGATGCGTAATGATGGCCGTGGGATCAAAACTGCCCTCCATTATTTTGTTATACAGTCCCGGCATATGATGGATAACTGGTGCCTGTCCCATTTTTAGTGTAATATTCCTTGCAAAAAAGGCACCTAGCGGAAACAAATTATAATTGCCTCCGTATACACCCGTTATCTGGACTGTGCCGCATTTGCGGGTCGCTTTCGTCGATATTTGGATCGGACCAAGCGTCCCCCCTGCAGCTTCAGCTTCTGCTCGATATATTCAAGTCTTGATTTCTTCCCGTCCATTCCGACGCAATCAATGACTACTTCGGCTCCCCCATGTGTAATTTCTTTTAAATGCTCCCCCATATCATCATGCTTCGTAAAATCAAACGTCTCGACACGATTTATTTGCTTGGCACGTTCCATTCGATAGGTAAGATGATCAACAGCTATGACGCGTTCGGCTCCTTTCATCCAAGCAAAGCGTTGGGCCATCAATCCTACAGGGCCGCATCCAAGTACAATTACGGTATCGCCTGCTTTGACACCTGCATGTTCCACACTCCAATAGGCTGTCGGAAGCACATCAGACAGGAATAGAAGCGACTCATCTTCAAGCTCGCAGGACGGGGGGATAACGAACGGCGTAAAATTGCCAAATGGCACTCGAAGGTATTCCGCTTGACCGCCGGTGTAATTGCCGAACTTCTCAGAATATCCGAAATAGCCGCCCGAATCATAATGGGGATTACTATTATCGCACTGGCTCTCCAAATTGTGCGTGCAGTAATGGCATTGACCACAGGCTACAGTAAAGGGAATTACAACACGATCCCCCTTCTTCACTCGCGTTACTTCCGATCCTACCTCTTCTACAATTCCCATTGGTTCGTGACCGATGATATAGCCTTTTGGCAGTGGGAAATTTCCTTGATATAAATGAAGATCTGATCCGCAAATAGATGTGCTTGTAATCCGCACGATAATATCATCTTTCTTTTCAATCTTCGCGTCATCTACGTTTTTTACTTCGATTGAATTTGCTCCCTGATATGTTACGGCTTTCATCGTGATGCACCTCGCTATGGTTGTATGTTATTCCGTTATTGAGTCAATATAATCATCGATATTATGTATCAGGGTTAGTAAGTTATTCAAAATAACACGGACTTCTATATTGGCATGAAAAAAGCCGCGCTGAGGCGGCCTGTATTCTATCGTATGAATATGAAAAATTAGCGCCATGTTAGGTCTACAACTACAGGCAAATGATCGGATGGAAACTGACCGTTATCCTGATCCGAAAGAATTGCATATTGAAGAACGTCGGCATGCTCGTTCACAAATACATAGTCAATAGGCGAATCTAGCTCCTCCCCGTTATCCCCTTTGAATACTGGTCCATTGTAGTATAGACAGTTGATTAATTGTGTCAACTGATAACCGTGGAACGTGAATGATGGCCCAATGTGGGAGTTCTTAGCGGCGTATCGCGAATCCCTCAGCACCGCTTTACCGTTAGCCTTGCCCGTCGTGAGAATCTGATAGGGTTCGGACGATTCCGTGCAGTTGAAATCTCCTGTTACTACTACCGGTCCATTACCCGCCAATTCGGGAATCCGATTCAAGATCATATAGGCACTCTGCTTCATCGCAACGGTTCCAATATGATCAAGATGCGTATTGAAATGTATGAACTTGGTTCCTGTCAGCTTGTCCAAAAACTGAACCCACGTCAGAATGCGTGGACAAGCGGCATCCCATCCGAGTTTTCCTGGGATTTCGGGTGTCTCGGATAGCCAAAACGTCCCGTATTCTAGCGGCTCAAGACGATTCTTGCGATAGAATATGGCAACGAATTCTCCTGTGTCTGCACCATCGTCCCTGCCTGCCCCAATCCAGCCGAACTCAGGAAGCATTTGTTCCAAATCAGCAACCTGATGCCTCAATGCCTCTTGTGTGCCTACCACATCTATCTGATGGTAACGAATCATGCTAGCCACCATACCTGACCTGCGGCTCCAGCTATTCTCACAATCTTGTTTGTAAGCGTTGTCATACTTGACGTTAAAAGTCATGAATCTAATATGCTGCTCTCCAACATTGCTCTTCATACTCTTCTGCACTCCTCCTGATGCTAAGCTACATATGCACTAATCCAATTCATGGAGCTAAAAATAACTCCATAAGTATGTTCATTATCGCATGATTGAAATCGGAATGCCAGATTGCCATGTTAACGGATGAGAGGGATAGAAGTAGTGCCTGAACCCGCTGACGATAATAATAGTCTTATTGCTCATGCAACGGGTACTTGCATGGCTCTGCGTGGAGACAAGACCGAAGGAAGATAACACGGGAAAACGGCACATTCGATTAAATGTGCCGTTCATGCATTAACCTCGCAACACCTAATTCGTCATGATCTCGGCCGGTGAACCTTATGCTTTCGAGCGAGTTAATAAATACAGAAAGTAAGGGGCGCCAATTACAGCGACGACAATTCCCGTGGGCACCTCTGATGGCTGTAATATCCATCGTCCAATTGTATCTGCTGTAATCACAAGCAAGGAACCGGCTAAAGCCGAGGTCGGCAGAAGGAGTTGGTGTTTGGGACCCACAAGTCGTCTAGCTAAATGCGGTCCAATGAGCCCCACAAAGCCGATGCCACCGCTTACCGCCACACATGAGCCTGCCAATCCTACTGCTGCTGCCAACAGCAAAATTTGTTCTCTCGATACATATGCCCCCAGCCCAGTTGCCGTCTGTTCTCCCAAGTTCAGAACATTCATGATTCGAGCTTTGTAGAATATGTATGGCAATAACACCACGATGAATGGAAGCAGTGCAAGTACATACTTCCAATTCGTTCCCCAGATGCTTCCGGCAAGCCATGTCGCCATCGTTTGATATTTTTCGGGACTAAGCTTCAATGTCAGTACGATCATAGCTGCACTGATGCCGGCAGCTACCGCTATACCAGTTAACAGTAATCGCGTAGGCGATATATTCTCATGCCGTTTGAAGGATAACAAGCAGATGAGCGCTGCTGTAAGTCCAGCCCCAAGCCACGCGAACACTGGCAATAAATAGATCGGAGCCTGTGCAGTTGATGGGTAAAACGAGATGAACAACATTACGGTGAGACCAGCGCCCGCATTAATGCCTAAAATGCCCGGATCAGCCAATGCATTACGCGATATGGCCTGCATGACACAGCCGGATACCGCCAGACCTGCACCGATTAGCAAAGAAATAACAATGCGCGGTAATCGGAAGTCAAATAGGATTAGCTCTTCTTTTTTTGTTCCTGAACCGAACAATGTACGCAGCAAATCCATGGGGGATAAGCGAATAAATCCTGTATTCATGCTAATGATAACCATAATGACAATCAGTACAGCTATCGTAATCATAATCGCTATGCTCCGCTGCTTCTTTCGTTTTTGAATCATCGGTAAAGATAGACTTGTCATCGTTTACAGTCCCCTCCTTTCCTTGCGTGCCAAGAAGAGGAAGAAGGGTACACCGATTAAAGCGATTAATGCCCCGACAGGTGTTTCGTATGGCGGATTCACCATGCGAGCGGCAAGATCAGCGAATATAACCAGCAAGCTGCCAAGCAAGGCCGAGCATGGGATAATCCAGCGATAATCCACGCCAACTAAATAACGGGTAACATGTGGAATAATCAAGCCTACAAAGCCAACAGCCCCAACAACAGATACGGCCGCACCAGCCAAAATAAGCACAATGACTGTGCCTGCCAATCTTACGAGGCGTGTTCGCTGCCCCAGTCCCTTGGCGATCTCCTCTCCAAGACTGAGCATAGTAATCGAACGTGATAATACAATCGCCCCTACAAGAGCAGCTGCAATCCACGGAAACATCACTTCTAGTTGCGGCCATTTCGTGCCCGCTACTCCACCGGCGTACCAAAAAGCCAAATCCTGTCCAATTCGATAATATAATGCGATGCCTTCACTCAGTGCGTGTAAGAGAGCACTGAGCGCTGCCCCAGCCAATACCATTCGAACAGGGGTTAGTCCCCCCCTAGCTAATGAACCAATTCCATACACGAGCCCTGCGCCCAAGCCTGCGCCAAGAAAAGAATACAAAATTAAATACATGTAAGGCAGGCCTGGAAAAAATGCAAAGCATATGGCCAGCATGAAGCCTGAACCCGCATTCAGGCCAAGCAAGCCTGAATCCGCCAGCGGATTGCGAGTCATGCCTTGCATAATAGCTCCGGCAACCGCGAAGCAGGCTCCTACCAACGCCCCCCCCAATACACGCGGCAGTCTAATTTCTTGAATAATTTGATGCTGTGTTACTTCTGGATTGAAGCGAAAAATCGCCTCCCATACGGTAGACATCTGAATATCTGCCGCACCGAACGATACAGATATAGCGATCCCTAACAGCAATGCGAAGGAACCGCCAATAAGAATAAGTGTTGCTGCCATTGGACGTGAGCGAAATTCAAATGCTTGCGATGCAGCTTCCTTAGGTAAAGACTTAGCCACTTGCCCCATACATGCCACCCTTGCTGTTTCTAAATTATAATGATATTGATTATCATTTGCATCAAGATATATTTTAGGACATTTTTCCTCTTGTGGCAATGGAGAAAATGAATTGATTATTTGTACAATTGTCACTACTATTTCAGTTCATATCCGTCTTTTTTCAAATGGCTATGTTAAATTCTAATGTTGATATTTGACCATAAGAAAACCGCCTTCGTTGAAAAGGCGGTTTATTGCTATCGTGTCCCGTTAGCGCAACGACTTACTCTGTTGAATTTCGTGTTCCTCAACATAAAGCGGCATCAGAGAAGGCGGATCGTACCTTATCGCGGCCTTTAAACGACAAAATGGTGCCGATAGCCATAGCCCCATAGCCGCAACGAAATAATGAGCCTAATCCGACAGTGCCCGCATGATGTTGGATTTCGCCTCTGCCGCAATCGCTTCATTCCCGTCATCGACCGCTTGCATTAAGATCAGTATGGGGATGTATACCGCGATCAGCCGCGCCAACAGCTTCGTTTCCTCGTCCGCTCCTCCGTACGTTTCGAAAAACACGCCGCGAGCGTAAGGTGGTAAAAAGCTATAAGCAACGCTCAAATCGCAAGCCGGATGGCCTACGCTCAGATCGCCCCAATCAATGATGCCGGAAACGATCCCGTTCTCATTCACAAGCATATTTTTGAAATGAAGATCGCCATGTAGCAGTGCATTCACCGCCTCGACACGGTCCTTTTGCAGCCTGCTAATATACGCTTCGATCACACCGGACTCCTCCGGCGACAAGTGTTCAACCACCTTCGATAGAAAGCCCTCCAATTTCACTTTGCGCGATGCTATGTCCGTCAAGTTTCGATGATCTTGCTGAACTCCGCACTTCAGCGCCGCCTGCACCGGAAACTCATGTAATCTCCGCAAAAATTTCGCCAGCGTCTCTGCCGATAAAGCCCGGCGTTCTTCCGTCAAACCGATTGGGAAATCTCCTGGCACGTAGGCATAGCCAAGAAATGGTGCCGGGTATTCGTCACTTGCTTCGCCATAAAACAACGGTTTCGGATAGGGGATGGTCATATATGCCTCCAGCTTCGGCAGCAGCTTCCCTTCCATACGAATCGAGCCAACTGCAATCGTTCTTCTTGGAAACCGGAACACGTACTCGTCACCGATGAGAAAAACCGTATTGTCCCAGCCCCAGCCCAATCGCTTCACTTGCTTCGATGACAGCTGAGGGAATTGTCTGCCGATCAGCGTCCGCGCCTGCTCTTCGTTAACCTCCCACTCCGCATCCCATACATTCGTTCCTCCCATGAATTGTCTGCCTCCTCGTTCCTTACGTTATTTAGATGTTTACATTCCCTGGAAGTTACGCATAACTGCCCGGTAGCTTAACAAGAATAAGCAGAAAGCCGAAGTTTGGTGTTCGTGTCGGTCACAGTAAACAGGCACGATTTGACCAACATATTTTTCTTATTCGATGCGGTATTCTCATATTCCTTGCTGTCTAAGTAACGAAACCACGCCAAGTAGTTCTGCAAATACTTTGTTGCAACACCATTGAAGCGATCCATCTATTTCTTCAAGCGGCTGTGGTAGCTGTTTACGTTTTGGATATGGTACACGCCTTTCACACGTTGTTTTCCGTCGGATTTGAATCGGTAATGAGTCATGCCTTTTGAATTCGCATAGGAGCTAAATGCCCTCCATGAATCAGTGCATAACACGTTTGAGTCAGATAGATGACCACCAATCGCTCGTCTAATTTTGTAGTCCGAATACGTCCACGCCCAAGTACGCCAGAGTAAGTCATTTTCTGACGGTCACGGGCAACCAGCACGCACACTTGATCGTGGCTTATACCACGATATTTCGCTTTGCCGCCACGTTTACGTGGCTTATACCACGATATTTCGCTTTGCCGCCACGTTTACGTGGCTTGCGTTCGGCAATATTCCGCTTGCCCTTTTCCGAGTAAAGAAAGTAGGTCTCGTCCATTTCAACAATATCTTGAAATGCTTCGGTTGGAATCTGCTTCAGAGCGGAAAGAATCTTATGCCGCCAGTAAAACAAGGTGACATGCGTGACTTCATCGTTTAACTGCTCTGCACATTTTCTCAGAGAAAAGCCCTCAATCATGCATTCGATAAAACGAATCCACATATGAGGTCGCCTCGTTCGTTGCAGAGGGGTGTTCGTAAGGTCATTGAATGTTTGGCGACAGGACTTACAACGGTAACGTTGTCGTTTAACCTCTCCAGTGCGTGTTCTTACAGCGTACTTTCCAAATCGAACAACAGAATGGTTTTTGCAATGCGGGCAAACAAGTCCATCTTTATGCTTCTGCTCTTGAATTTCATCAATCGCTCGAACTGGAAGTGCCACTCCCTTGGTTCGGGACTGCAAAAAGTAGATAAGTTCTCGCTTACCATTATCGTCCAACGTATCAGCAAGCTTTGTATATTCACAATACTGCATAAATTTGTGTTTTTTATGAATCTCCATCATTTCTCCACATTTGCTGTCTATGCTGAGATTGTATTCTACAAGAATGATAATTCAGGAGGCATTGAATTGAAAAGCTTATTCTCAACTCGCAATCGGATGCTCCAAACCATGGTCGTCACCGGGATAATTGCATTACTAGCAAGTGGATGCTGGAACGGAGGAACTGCCAAGGATCATACCAACATGGATCATGCTTCTATGTCGAACAAACAAGAGTCGAAGCTTACATCGAATACCGACACAGATTTAGTAAAAGAAATAGTGAAGCGTACTGTAACTACACCCACTGTTGATGGCACATCCCTAACCATTACTGCTCAACCAAGTAACTTGGAAGTATCCAATGGGGTGGTTCTGCCCGTTTGGACATTTAACAATTCTGTTCCTGGGCCGCAGATTCGAGTAAAGGTTGGCGATACTGTCAAGATTAAGCTGGAAAATGAATTGCCGGAGCCTGTATCAATCCATTGGCATGGATATCCCGTTCCCAATGGTATGGATGGTATTCCCGGCGTCACCCAAGATGCTGTTGTTCCTGGGAAGTCCTTCATCTATGAGTTCAAAGCAACGGTACCGGGAACGTATTGGTACCATTCGCATCAAGACAGTGTAAATCAAGTAGACAAAGGACTGTATGGCTCGCTCATCGTCGAAGATCCGAAGGAGCAAGTTGATCGAGATTATGCACTTGTCCTGGATGAATGGATGAGCATAGGAAAGATGAATACGGAGCGAGCAGAAGAAAAGAAATCGGAAAATCATTCAGATATGTCAATGTCAGACATGGATCACTCCAAGATAAATATGTCAAAATCCGGCATGAGTGGCATGGATCATGGATCGATGTCAATGGGCGGTCATGATATGAGCATGTACGACCTGTTCACTATGAATGGAAAATCGGGTGATGCAATAGAACCGCTCATAGTCAAGCAAGGAGAAAAGGTTCGGATTCGCTTAATCAATGCCGGATATCTCTCACATCAGATGCACCTGCAAGGGCATCAATTCAAGGTCATCGCTATGGATGGTCAACCCGTCAACAGTCCGGCTGTCATTCAAGATAAAGTGATATCAATTGCGCCTGGCGAACGGTTCGACCTTGAGTTCGTTGCTGACAATCCTGGTACGTGGTTGTTAGATGAGCACAGCAAAGAGGATCGAGCTCACAATATGAGGGCTGTCATTCAATATGAGGACTTCACGAAGCAGGCTGCCAAATCCGATGCATTGGAAACCCTTCCTCAGTTCAATCTCGCTGCGTATGGCAAGATGGCGGAAGCGGCATTCACACTCGACCAGACGTATGATCAGCAGGTCATGATGAATCTAAACACAGAGATGCGAAATGGCGAGATGGTTTATACCATTAACGGCAAGGTATTTCCGGACACAGACAAAATCAAAGTTGCCAAGGGTGACAAAGTCATGGTTACCTTCGTTAATCAATCACCAACCGATGATCATCCCATGCATTTGCATGGACATTTCTTTCAGGTATTGAGCAGAAACGGGCAGCCTTTACAAGGCTCTCCTGTCGTCAAGGATACATTGAACGTTAAACCCGGTGAGCAGTATGTTATCGCTTTTGAAGCAGATAATCCCGGAGATTGGATGTTCCATTGCCATGACCTGCATCATGCTTCGGCAGGCATGGTAACAGATGTTAAATACAAAGACTATAAGAGTACGTATGTACCAGATTCGAATGTCGACAATAAACCTGAATAATGAACGAAATGAATACAGCCAAGCCGAATGAATCCCTTCCCATAGGCTTGGCTGTTCGTATTATGTATCCCATTATTTTAATATTTGAAGTACATTTATGATTCCAATTGCGCTCGCCTTCCTGCTTTATGCCACTCCAAGTAAACGCCTCCTATGTCTTGAAACGCTTGATCGATCATAGTTGTAAGCTCACTCCTGATCTCTTTGCTGTCAGATAAGTGGGTTTTCACATTGTCTACCTTATATTTATTCAGTAGTTTCACATAGGAGATCGTATGAATCGTATCTTCTAAGACCCAATAAATCACATCTTCGACGTCCTTCGTTGTTTTGCATAGCATTTGAACGCCTCTCTCATACATCACAATCTCATACGCAGTATCTCTTATCCTTACACAAGGAGTTAGATCACCATAATAATCGGGCTGAAACGGTTGTGTGACCATGTTGGAATAGGAATCATCGTAAATAGACGTTGATTGCAGCAAGCCAAAAATCATGCTTGTAACTTCCGATTCTGAATGCATCTTATATATACTCCTCCTCTTATTTCCTTCTATGTAAGAAGAATTCTCAAAAAATAAGTTATCCTCCACCTTCTTACAGTTGCCGTTTGATCAAATAAAGAAATTAGCGTTAATAAAAATGGTGTACATTACACATGATACAGGCTTCTGTTTCCTGCTGTCTCATGTGCATTATACACCCAAATGAGTCCTACTCATCCCCATTTTGTTCCCATGATATTGACTTTCGTGTGTATCTCTGCCTTATTGCTCGACAACTGGCGGAATTCCAGGATATTTCACGACTGGCCACTTCGCCACGCGCAAGGCATTCATTAATTCAGGCGAAGCATTCACATTCGATTGGACGAGCTGCTTCGGCGTAAGCGCCATCCATTGATTGAGGGACACGTCTGCAAACCGATCACTCTTGAACATTTCGAGGAACCATAAGCTGTCTGTCCCAGTATTCTGAATATAGTGTCCAAACGCAAAAGGAACGTATCCGACATCCCCTGCCCGATAGTTAAAAGTCCGCGCAGTGCCATTCCCCGAGAAGACAGTCATTCTGCCCTGTCCGGTAAGATAATATTGCCATTCATCATTGTTAGGGTGCCAATGCATCTCTCTCATGGCGCCAGGCTTAATCTCGACAAGTGCAGCCGCTATCGTTCGTGAAGCTGGAAAATTGGTTGAATCCACAATGCGAACTGTCCCGCCGGGAGTTGTGATTGGCGGCTGAGCCATCAAGCGATGTACGAAACCCGGCTCTATCGTCCCGTAAGGATCAGGCACCTGCTGACTCTCAATCGATCCCGGGACTTGTGATTGATAAATATACACCTGATCGGAAGGAATTTGCTCAAATGCACTTATAGGCACACCAAAATTAGCTGATAATACCTCCTTCGGCGTATGCGCAAACCAATCGGAAATCGAAAGGGTATTTAGATCCGAAAAACTCCCGTCATCGAACACGAGCAGGAATTCGCAGCCCTCTTCTAGCCCCTGAATGGAATGTGGAATGCCGGGAGGGAAGTACCACAGATCGCCAGGTCTAACATCTGCGATAAAATTACGACCGTTCTGATCTACCGCGGTAACTCGGGCGCTACCCAGGATCATGAACGCCCATTCTGCCTGCTGATGCCAATGCAGCTCCCTTACCCCACCGGGAGTAAGCCGCATGTTGACACCTGCAAGCGTCTTCGCTACCGGCAGTTCTCTTACCGTGACTTCGCGCGACCACCCACCCTTATTCAGCTGCATGTGTGCATCGGAAAAGGAAAACTTCAAATTCGGAACAAGTCCTGCATCCGTGATCGGAGGAACAAGCATATCTGGATTTTCCATATCCCGCATGACATCGCGTGGACCGAGATCAGTTGCCCCTGCACCGTCACTTTCGCGAATGGGCTGCGGAATATGCATCTGCTGCGGATCATGTATATCCACGATCCCACCACTCCCTTCTCTGAAACTTATCGAATAACGCAAATGAGATGTTGCGTACATATAATGTTGCCTGGTTAACAGCTCAAGGAACTGGCAACGATTCCATTGATCTTTATGAACATGATGCTTCGATTATGCGGCATTATCCGTGTTCGGTATGCAATTCAGAGCCAGGAAAATGGATATCTTTCAACAACAACGAGTGATCCCTTATCTGAGGTATATAAAAGCACCTTACTTTAAATGGTATTTATTGTTATTTATCTTCTCGCATTATGGTATAGTAAACTGAAGGAGGGATCAAAGTGAAGCTCCATCGAGTATCGGCATTTGTTTTCATCCTATTGTCTTTGGTAACTGGTTGTATATCGGGTTCATCGGTTCCTGAGCGGATCAATACTCCCCCAACGATAACGTTAACTCCCATTGATCCATTTCAAGGTGAAGCAGCGAAGTTAAAGCCTTTTCTCGGAAATATGACGGGGGCGTTTACCTTGAGATATGAAGGCACAAAACCAAAAGCGAACTTGGATATTGAGATCTGGAACTATGGCAAGAAAGTAAAATCCGTCGGCGGCCTTGGCGATATATTCTTCACACCTAATAAGGAAGAGCGGAAAGAGATTGAGCTTATCATATCCATTGATACCGTTGCTGGCTTAGGACAGGACAATATGAATCATATCAAGATTGGCATCGTCCATGAATCTGGTACAACCCTGTACGGCCTTTCGCCCCCAACAGATCATAAGATGATGGGGCGGGGGATCATTTCATATCATGATCCTCAATCCTTTATTGCACAGGGTACGGTTCGGGTATGGGGCATGCAAATGACGAGTACAAATCGCATGATTACTGCAGATTTCTCACAGGAATCACTAAGCAAAGTCGAGCAGACGATCCTCTTCACTTTGCGGTTTGATGATTAATTTACGGTACATCATGTTTATGCTACTATCATTCACGAAGGAGTGTGTTGTTTGTGCAAGAACCATGTCTTCCTACTGGTGTGGATGTCAAAGACACCCCGTTTGGCTATACACTATCCTTAATAGGCGGCAAATATAAAATGATCATTATGTATTGGCTATCCGAGCACAAGGTCATGCGGCATAATGAGCTGAAGCGAAGCATCGGTACCATTTCATTTAAATCATTGAGCGTTATGTTAAAAGAGATGGAGGCAGATGGACTTATCCAACGCAAAGAATATCCACAAGTGCCGCCAAAAGTCGAATATTCCTTAACGGAACGTGGTCTATCGCTCATCCCTATAGTAGATATGATGTGTGATTGGGGAGAGAAGAACAGACTATCACCCTTGGAAACTGTGGAACATTCATAATGCAAAAGAAGTATCTCCTGCATGAGGAAATACTTCTTTTGCTATTAGACGGGATAAAATGAATAACTTACAGGTTGTCAATGAATTTCACGTAGTCAAGTGCACCTTGATCCAGCTTGCTTGCAGAAGGCTCATATTCCGCCCCGTAAAACGCATAGAATGAGCGATAGTCTGCTTTACAATATTGAAAGCTTAATTCGAATGGGGATAATACTTGCTCGAATGTATAACGATATTTACCCTCCTCGAAGTCCTCTTTTTTAATTCCGGCAGATACAGCCAATGCAGCTTTGCGATCTTTCAATTTATCACCACTAGAACCATAAGCCCAACCATAAGTAAATACTTCATCAAGCCATTTTTTAAGAAGAGGCGGACAATTAAACCAATAGATTGGGAACTGCAAGACAAGATTGCCATGAGATTCAATCAACTGTTGTTCATGCTGAACATCAATGTTGCCATCAGGGTATACCTTATACAATTCGTGAACTGTATATTTGTCCGGGTACTTCTTGAGTTCTTCGGCCAAGCGTTTATTGACAACGGACGTTTCTAAGTTCGGATGAGTTAAGATAACAAGTGTTTTCATCGATTTGACCTCCATAGATTGGTTTGCCTCTTGAGTATATGCTGTAAACTATCTATTTGTAAGTACGCACTTTTAGTTCAGGTACTTACATGAAGGTTAGTATCAAATGGTCAAAACCGACAACACTTGTGCAGTTGACTAGATGCTGGCAACCGATCCCCCGTCCACCCAAGATTGCATCCATTGATGAAAGATGCCTGTTCAGAGGCTAGTACCCGTTACAATGGAGGTGTCTATAGCGTATACCATGTGCAACATTAAAAAGAGGATCGCGCTTTGCACGTCCTCTTTTCTTCCTTACTCATTTAAATAGGTATTTACCCGATTATCTATCAATTTAGCTACTTCTTCGGCAGATTTTTGACCAGAAAAATACGATTTTGCTTCTTCCCCGACAATCGAGTACAGCTTGTCGTCACCAGACCGATAACCGCTCGCTGCTGCCAGCAGCTGCTTGGCCTTTATGAAATATCCCTCTGTCGCCTTAACAGCTTGGCCCGATTCTAGCTTAAATTCTCCACTGTCCACTTGCTTCTGGTAATAGTTAAGCTCCTGTTCATTCACCGATGCAAGTACGGAAAACCCACCTCTCTCTGGCATAGATTGCGCTTGCTCAGATGCCAAAAAGGATATCAATTTCCAAGCTTCTTCAGAAACATCCGACTTGGATGAAATTGCAAGCTGTTTTGGGGCAGAAAAAGTAACTCCGCTTGTCTGTCCTGCAGCATGCGGCTTATTCAGCAACACAGGGTTTTTATAAAGCGTATGGGGCCAAAAGATAAAGTCAGGAGGATTTACCAGTTTTATCGAACTGAACAACTGTTCTCCGTAACCTGCCTCTTTCGAAGTAGCAACTTGATGATCATACATGCTCTTGATTTGCTCCATAAGAGTAATAAAGCTTGGAGAATCGAAGTTAGCCTTTTGATTGCTGCGATCGATGAACTCGGAAGACTGATCGATGACTATGTCAAGCAGCTGCTCCTCAGGCGGTGTGTTCGCCAATGCATATCGGGAATCGCCTTCATCCCTGCTCTTCATAATCTGCTTCGCTACTTGTTCAAATTGCTGCCATGTCCATTTCTGATCATCTACCTGAACGTTAGCCTTCTCCAGTATATTGCCGTCCCCTAGGAAGGTATGCAGGTGTAAGCTGAGCGGCATCGAATAGAGCCCACCATCGATCCCCATCTCATCCACGATATTCGGGTACAAATCGCCCTTTTCCAGCAGCTTCTCTTTTTTGATAAAGTCATTCATATTGAGGATCAGCTTTTTATTGACATATTTCCCGACAGGCAGGCTGGCTACTTCAATGATATCCGCCGCTGCGCCAGATAACAGCTCCGTATTGATTTTTTGCACATACCTATCGTCATCTTGTTCCTCCACTTTCTCATTTTCTTGCTTAAACAATTGAAGACGAACTTCAATATCTGGATTTTGTTTCTCAAATTTCTTTATTGCAGATGCATACCAGGAATTTGGATTGAACAACGACATCGTTACGATCGTCTTGCCTTCCTTCGTTTTTCGCGTCTTGTCTACTTCATTTGATGAACCGCATGCCACTGTCATTGTAACGAGCAACAAACTAGTGAAAATGATAATAATCCGCTTTTTCATAGTTAGATCTCTCCTCTATTCATTCATACTTCACAACTATTGAAGCCGTATTCGATTGCCATCTTGCAAAGGCTCGCTGCTGTCTACGATAATTAGTTGTTCATAGACATTTCCTGATGTGATTAACGTTACCTTGTCATTGCTTTCACTAGAGGTAATGGGCACCTTGCGTGCCATAAACACATTTCCAAGCGGCCCCAACTGCTCTTCAACTACATAAATGTACAGTCCTTCTCGCTCACGATGAATCGCTTTATTTGAAATGAGAATTCCCTCTTCACGAGAACGCTTCGTAATATGTACACGACCTTCCTCGCCGCCTTTCAAAGCGGAGTTCACCATTTGGAGACGAACCGTTTTCTGTGCAATGGTTGATTTCGCATTCGTCACAAGATCATCAGCAGCTGCAGATCGCCGTTCATTATCGACGATATCCATAATCAATGCTTGAAACTCTTGTACCTTGTTCGCTTTATCTTTGTCTCCCTTGATTACAACCGGCATCTTCTCCCCTATCGATATCTCTAGTAAATCCAACAATTCAGCATCTGTTGTAATGTCTAACTGATACCCTCGGCTGCTATTGGCTAGAATGATATCCGCCGCCCCAGAAGACACAACGCCTGTTACTGCGTTAATCTTCGTCACAATGCCATCGAACGGAGCTTTGATTTCCTTTTGTTGTTCCAACTTCTTTTTCAATTCGTTAATTTTACGAGTTTGTATCCCCAAATCCAGACGACGTGTTTGTATTTCACGCGACGCGGCGCGCAGCTTCATGTCATCCCCTTCGGAAGTCGCAGATTGAATGTATTGATCCTGATAGGTTTGCAGATCAATCTTTTGCTTCTCTAGATGGGCAATCTCATCTTGCAATTCTTGCTCGGCGGAACTGCTGTCATAAGTCAGCAGCGTCTGCCCTTTTTGGACGTAGCTTCCTTCTTTCACGTAGATCTTACTAACCCGCCATGGAACCGTATTCGTTAGTTTCACTTCGGACACAGGCCGCAGGATACCACTTGCTTCAAGCTTATAATCAAGGCTCCCAAGTAGCGCTTTCTCAGTAACAACCTTGGGGAGCGTTAACGATTCCAATGTATTGCTGAATAAGGTACAGAACACTAACAGTCCGATAAATAACCCGAACAAGATGACTATCGTTCGTTGACGCTTTTTCTCTGTAGCAGCGACTTGTCCTTCACTCCCCACTTTCAATACTCCCTTCAAACCAATCTATCCCTTGATGCCTGACAACTGGACACCTTCGATAAAGTAAGGTTCCACATATAAGAACAAGAGCACCATGGGGGCCATATACAGCATCGAAGCAGCAAATGCGACTCCCCTCGCCCCTTTATTGATGCTCGATAAATATACGGAGAGTGGCTGCTTAAGTGCATCGTCCAGGAAAACAAGAGGCTGCTCCACCATGTTCCAATAATCCACAAATAGCAAAATGACAAGGCCTGCTATTCCTGGTTTGATTAAGGGTGCGATAATCGACCAGAAAATTCGAAGGTGACCAGCTCCATCAATTTTAGCCGCCTCGATGTAGTCGTACGGAATGTGCATCATGAACTGGCGAAGCATAAATACACCGAAGGCAGCAAATATCCCTGGCAGAATAATAGAGCTAGGATGATTCAGCAACCCAAGTTGATCGGCCATCATATAATTGGGAACAAGCGTAACTTGATAAGGCATAAGCATCGTGAACAGGTAAACAAGAAATATGGGCTCGCGACCACGAAAACGCAGTTTGGAGAATGCATATGCGGCCAAAGCTGCAACTAAGGTTTGACCAGCGATAATCGGCACCACCATGAATACAGAATTCCAGAACATAGCTATATATTTCGAGTTCCGTATCAATAACATGGAATACTGCTCTATGGACACTTGATCCGGCAGCAGCTTCAAATTCACGAACTGCTGGGCAGAAGCAGATACAGCTGAACCTACATGTCCAATCAATCCATAATTCATCTCAATTTCTTGTTCAGTCATAATTGAATTTGTGAATGTAATCACAATTGGTGACAATATCAATCCGGCAAACACTGCCATAATGGCCGTCATCACGCTTTTTCGTATTCTTCTCATACGTTGATCTCGTTACCTCCTTTCTCATGTCTGCTGCTCTATCTGTTGCTTAGTCCAACGAATGTCGAACACGACGCTCTATGAAATACATCCCCATTACGATGACTAAGATGCAAGCTGCCATTAATGATGCCGCTGCCGTAAGCTTCTGTATGTCCAGGGACACAAACATATTGTTCATATAATGCTGCAGCATATATATGCTGTCATGGGGATAGTCGCCGGCAACTAAGTACGTTTCCCGAAATACCTTGAACGAATTCATGATCGACATGAGGACTACGAAGAACATTGTAGGTGTTAAATACACGAGCGTAATGCTTCTGAATTGATGGAAGCGCCCTGCCCCTTCTATATAGGCCGTCTCATAATAGTCCTTCGGAATCTGCTGCAAGCCTGCCAAGAATAGAATCATGTTATAGCCAATGTTTTTCCATATGTATACGCCGATGATTACATAGCGAGCGGCGTCAGTCTTCATCCAATCCACACGTTCAATCATCCAAGTTCCTAACCAAGAGTTAAGGGAACCATTCCAGTCAAAGAGAATCTGCCAAATGAGCACGATAGACGCCGTAGGAACGACGAGCGGCAATACATAGGCTGTCCGCAGAATGTTACGGCAATAGATGTTTTTGTTCAACAAAATAGCGATGCCTAGGGAAAGCACGATTAGGATCGGAACGCTTATAACGGTAAAATAAGTCGTATGTAAAAAAGCTTTGCGAAAAGAGTCGCTATCGAGCAGTTCGCGATAATTGTCAAGTCCAACAAATTGTCCTTGGACAGCGTTGTTCTGAAATGAATACATGATCCCTTTCACAAAAGGGATGAAATAAAATATCGCAAATCCTAATCCACTAGGTAAAAGAAACATGAAAGCTACAGATGTATCCTTGCGCAACCATTTTGTCATTTCACACCCCCCATCATTCCTATCCCATTTGAATTCTTCATGTAGCAATGGGGGTCGATATCAGATTCTACGTGGTATGCATCATCCACATGAACATGAAAATCCCCACTTTCTCTCAACGTTTCTCCTATCCTGCACTTAGAATAGAACAAACTGTTTAAAGAAAAAGTGGGGTAAAAATAAAATTTTTCTTAAATTAACGTAGTGAAGCTTGAAGAGAATCGTCGTTATGAGAAGGCAAGCGCACTTCGAACATCGTTCGTACCGCATCACTCTGAACGGATATCGTTCCATCATGCTGTGAAATGATATTCTTCGTAATGAATAAGCCTAAGCCTGTGCTATCCCCTTGCTGGGATCGGGCTTGATCAGCGGTATAGAACATGTCAAACAAATGAGGGATATGCTCCGGCTTGATCGGATCCCCATAATTAATGACCTTTACAATCACCTCATTCAACACGATTTGGGCTTGAATATCTACAAACTTCCCATCACTTCCGTAGCGATTCGCGTTAGACAGTAGATTCTCGAATACTCTCGCTAGCATCTTTCCATTTCCGCAAATATACATGTGTGACGGTATATTCAAACGAACCTGTAAACCATTCTTATCTAGAACGGGATATAGTTCCTCGGTAACCTGTATGAGAAGCTCACTTACATCCATTCGATGCCTCTCAATGGCCGCTGTACCATAATTCATTCTCGTTACTTCAAATAACTGATCGATGAGTTTCTCCAATCGTTGCGATTTAGTATAAGCGATTTCCGTGTAATGGATGATTTGTTCTTCTGTTAATTTTTTATCTCGAAGGATGAGATCCAGGTACCCAAGGATAGACGTTAGTGGAGTACGCAAATCATGTGCCAAATTCATGACCAATTGATCCTTGCTGTTCTCAGCAAAGTCCCCTCTCTCCACCGCCTGCTGCAGCTTAATCTTGGCCAAGTTAATGTCTTTCGCAATAACCCCGAATTCATCTTTGGATTCGATATGTACTGGACTTGCGAAATCTCCGTTGGCAAGCTGGTTAATTCCATCGGAAATCATGTTAAAGTATACTGCATACCGCTTCGTAAGCAAGAAGAAAAACAAGATCGCAAGCGGTGTGAAAATAAGTAAAAAGAAATTAATATCCCCTACATCCCTAATGAAATATCGAACGGAGGTTAATGGATGTTCGTACTTCATGGTGTGATAATACATCTGAAGAAGTTTGTATAGTAAGAAAATGATTCCTCCGGATAGAAGGATACTGACACCAAAAAGGAACAGCATTTTAGCACGGAAGCTGCGAATGATTTTACCCATTGAACGTGTAACCTACTCCCCAGACTGTTTTAATTAATTTGTTTTTCGCGGTATCTTCTTTCAACTTTTTGCGAAGTGTTCGAATATGCACCATGACCGTATTCGCATTCTCAAAATAAGCTTCGCCCCACACCTGTTGAAAAATATGCTCCGAGCTGAATACCTTCTTCGGGGAGCTCGCGAGCAGGTGCAAGATATCGAATTCTTTCGGTGTAAGTTCAATCGGTTCATCATACAGCCGAACCGAGCGCTGCTCGAGGTTCATAACAAGTCCGCCGTTCTCCAGTACATTGCGAGCTGATGCAGCAGAAGAATTGAACTGCATGCTGCGCCGCAGATGTGCATTCACCCGAGCAACCAACTCCATGGGGTTGAACGGCTTGGTCATATAATCATCCGCTCCTCTAACCAGACCCGTGATTTTATCCAAGTCGCTTGTCTTGGCGCTTACAAATATGATGGGCATATGGTTCTGTTCTCGGATTTGCCGGGTAACTTCATAGCCATCCAGCTTCGGCATCATAATATCGAGTATCGCCAAATCAATGGAATGGCGATGAACAGCATGTACTGCTTCCTCACCATCTGTCGCAATGATACAATGATAGCCTTCCTTCTCAAGATGATAAGCGATTAAATCAGCTATTTCCTTCTCGTCCTCTGCAATAAGTATCGTAATTTCTCTCATGCGATCTACTCCTGTGAAATGGTAACATTTCCTCCCATTGTAACAGATCCTCACTGCAATTACAGAGCTAAGCAGGCATTGAACAATGATCAACCACCTGCTTAGCTAAGCTGTATTCGCTTCATGTAACGAGTACTGCCCATTTTGTGCGCTGTGACCGGATTTGTCAACCTATGCTTGAACTGCTGAAGCCAAGCTTCGAATCCTAGACTTTCCCTCTTTCTCCATCCATTCCAGAAACGGCATCTGCTTCCTATATTGATGCTTCCATTTTACAGCGGGTTCTGCGGAATGAATGGATTGGCATAGGAAAAACAAACTGATTCGAGACACAGCAGCAGGGAGTAAGTATATCTCAATATCGGACAGCTCCCCATAACCTGCCAGGAAACTGGCGTCGAAGGTACTCGCATAATTCGGCAGCAATAAGTAGATTACCCATATCGAATAGGCAATGTCGAAGAGGCGTGTTCCGTTCCGTACAAAATCAAAATCCAGCACACAGCTCACTTCATTGCGAATGTACTTCTGATTCCAGAAATGCCAATCACCGTGGATGATTGTCCGAGGCAGCAACGATGCATCTTTGTCGTATTTATGAAGTACTCGGTTCATGACACGCAATACTTCTGCATGCTCCTTGCTAGGAATTGTCGGCAATTCTCGAAGCCGGCTCAACCGTTCCCTTAAATCGCTGCTCTTATGGTAGAATGACCACTCAGGAAGTGGGCCCGGCGGCTCATCTCCCAGAATATGATGGAATCTCCGAAGCATACTTGCACTCGAATGCACTTGCTGCTCCCGGCACAAGAACGATCTGCCTTGTACAAATGGCGTAACTTGAACCCGCTTCCCATCAAGCTCTACAAAGCTCATACCCTTCTCATCCTGTACAGGACGAGGTACAGGAATCCCTTCATTCTCTAGCTTCGCAAGCAGCTTCGAGACATATTGAAGGTGTGCTTCACTTACGGATGAGCTAATAAAACGTACAACGAAGTCCCCTTTTGTTGTCGTTATTTTCAGATTAATATTATATGAGCCCTTTAACCTATCTCCTATGCCTACCAATTCCCCTAAGGAGAAATGTTGACAAACGAAATCGATAGCTGCTGCTGTTCGCAGCGATTCGTCTGTGATCATATCGAGTGATGGCTCCATACTCACATCTCCTTCTTCTTGCTTAACCGAAGCAAGTAGACTCTGCTATTCACTATATTCGAAACTACTTCAGTTTTGGCATTACAATGGTGGAATAAGCAGGACAATTTCCAAAATATACGATTGTACCTTTCACTTTTGTTCCTATGACATATGAATATACTATACGCTAATCCCCTTATAAAGGGCGTGAACCAATGCAGAGAAAAAAACGGACACCGAATGTAACAAAGAATCAAAGAAAGCGCGAAAATCCTAGACGCAAAAAGATTTTCAATACCACACAACACTCTACTTCGGTTACCCTTTCAGAACCTGCTGCCCCCTTATATCGCCCCCCTCCTGTACAGTGGCCGCCGCGTATATTAATGATCATCGATCAATTCAATATTGGAGGAACCGAGACTTACACACTCTCATTGACGCGAGAGCTTATTCGGAGCGGGGCAGTCGTAGCGGTAGCAGGCAAGCGAGGCAAGATAATGGATTCCTTCATTGGTCTCGGCTGTCCGTACTATGAGGTTGATTTCGTGCTTGATAATTATGAGCCTGATATCCAAAATGCAAAGCTGCATCTCGATGTATTAAAAATGATTATTAGCACGGAGCGCATTCAAATTATACACGCGCATCAATACCCTTCCGGAGAGCTTGCTAAGCGCGCAGCTGAGGAGATGAATATCCCCTTTGTCTTTACCGTTCATGGCTGTTATTATGATGCATCGCACATGCAGAAGTTGAAGCTAAATACCACTTTTGTAAGTGTCAGTCCAGCGATCGAGCACTCACTGAACATGGATGGCATTACGTCCCATCTTATCCCGAATGGACTCGATGCAGTGGAATTCAGCAGTTACCCCGAAGCCTATCAGCGGTATTTGCGAAGCAAACTGGGCATTCCGAATAATGCCTTCGTCGTCATGTATGTAGGCCGTCTAACATGGGAGAAGGCAGATATATGCAAAGACGTCATCCAAGCGACATCTGCACTACGCAAAAAATCAGGAAGCTCAATTGTCCTTCTGATTGTAGGCGGCGGCATCCATCAAGAACAAGTCGAGAAGCTCGTCAAACAGGAACGTCATCGAACTGGGGATTCCTTCATCATCTATCCGGGAGAAATGCTGAATATGAGGGCTTGTTACGCCATAAGCGATTGTGTGATCGGTACAGGGCGCATCGCATTAGAAGCAATGGCCTGTCAACGTCCTCTTATTTGTTCGGGGAGTAAAGGCTATCTTGGGGTCGTAGATGCAAGCTGTTATGAACAAGCGTGGAACTCTTGGTTCGGGGATCACCATGCTGCCAACTCCGTTCCGAAGGGACTATTGACGGCACATATTGAACGAATCTGGAATATGGACTTCGAAGAAAAGAACGCGATGGTTCAGTCCGGACGAACATTCGTCATGCAAAGATTCCATGTCGCACAAATCACAAGTAAAATGCTGGATGTGTATCGTCAATTACTATTTCCTAAGCGTGACTAAAATCGATGTGGAGGGAATGCCGTTGGTTCAATTTCATATAGAACCGTGGGAACATCTTATTGATACCGTACCACCCGGCACGATTCTGGAACAATATGTGCCTCCCGAGGTTGAAGAAGCCGCTCGTCATGTCATGACGAAATATGATATGCAAGTGTCCAGCATGGTGCTGATTACCTCTAAACCTGACAAGGGCGGTGCGATCTGGCGAATTGAAACGAATCATGGGCCACGAAGCCTTAAAGTCCTTCATCGTACTCCTGCTCGCAGTCTATTCAGCATCGGTGCACAGCAATATCTGGTTGAGCAAGGCGCTCGCGTACCAGCACTCATCCGGACGGTTGAGAACGATATCTATGTTGAGACTGGCGGAAAGCTGTGGATTGTAACGGACTGGGTTGAGCCCATGCAGCCTGTGTCGAAGGTTGACTTAGAAGGAGCGGCTCTTCTCTGCTACGGTCTCGGTGAATTCCATAAGTTCTCAAAAGGATACATTCCTCCTTCAAGTGCCGGCAAGTCCTCAAGACTATACACATGGCCAGCATATTATGAGAAGATCATCGCCAAAATCGGCTGGTTCCGTGACATTGCCGCCGTTTATACCGAATTTCCTGTCAGTCAGAAACTACTCGAAGTCGTAGATAGTTTCGAAACTCAGGCCAAAGAGACATTAGATCGATTGCTGAATGTATCGAAATATTTCAAAATGGTGGCAATGGGTGAACCCTATTGGGGATTAGTGCATCAAGACTATGGATGGTCTAATGGCCAAATGGGCCCAGGTGGAATATGGGTTATTGACTTGGATGGGGTCGCGTACGATCTTCCTTTTCGTGATTTACGCAAACTGATTACAAGTACAATGGATGATATGGGCTATTGGGATACAACCTGGATTCGCGGAATGATAGGCGCTTATCACGAAGCGAACCCAATGGATCGAGAAACGTTCGAGCTGCTCTGCTTGGATATGGCGTTCCCGAACGAATTCTATAAGCATGTCAAAGAGATCGTATTTGACCCAACCACCTTCATGAGCATGGAATTGGAAGGTATCCTGCAACGTGTACTTGCTACAGAGAGCACCAAATGGCAGGCCCTAAACGAGCTTGCTGGCGACATCGAAAATTATAAACCCGGTGATTATTCGCAAGTTCCTGAATCATCAATGTGGCAGTTTACCATGCCTGGTATCGAATATGCTAACGGAGAACTTGTATTCGACAAGCTTCCTTCGCTGCCCGAACAACCATCTGATCCTGCTCTTCAGCCAGCCGGAGAAATTGCTCCTGATACAATATCTACCCTACTACCTGATGCCGTCGGTCAATTCGAGAATGCAGTGTCGAGCCTATTACCAGCTGAAGTAATTGACGCAGCTGTCCCCCAAGATGCCCCTGCAAAACAGCTACACACCGAGGAGACAGCCGTTGCCGCTTCCGCTAATGAAGCGCTCCCGCTCTTCCCTACTCTCACTCTTACACCTGATACGATCTATGCCGTCCGCCGCCGTAGAACTGCCCGGCGCAAGCGTAGAAGAATACGCCGCCACCGCTCTAGAAGAGTGCTTACGCGAAGACGTCTTGCTATTCGCCGCAAGCGCCGCCAAAAATCTTACATCCCGCGCCGAATCAAGAAAACAAAGTTGTCCCGCTCTTTCGCCGGTCGGAAGAAGCGGATCTCTCGTTCAGCAGCGATACGCAAATCTAGAAAAAAATCACGTTCCGGTAAAACGGGATAAGACAGGAGGAAGCATACGGCATGAACATCTTAATGATCTGTACGGAGAAGCTTCCTGTCCCGAATATTAGGGGCGGCGCTATTCAGACCTATATCGGAGGAGTAAGCTCGCTGTTGAGCCGGAGTCATCACCTTACGATAGTCGGCAGATCGGATCCGGAACTGCCTGATGTTGAAGTTGTCGATGGGATTCGGTATGTTCGCATTCCTTCGGAGGGACTATTCGAAGTATATGCCGAAGGAGTTATTCGATTTCTCGCTCAGAATGGCAAACAATACGATCTGATCCATATCTTTAATCGTCCACGGCTTGTTCTCCCCGTGCGGAGTACAGCACCTCATGCCCGAATCGTCTTAAGTATGCACAATGACATGTTCCATCCTGGCAAGATCCATCCGGAAGAAGGAAGAGCCGTTGTCGAACAAACGGATGCCATTATTACCATAAGCAATTATATAGGACAGGAAATATGCAGATATCACCCTCACGCCGCAGCGAAAATACGTACAATATATTCCGCAGCAGACCTCTCCCTATTCGCTCCTTGGGTTGAATCCGATTATGCTCGCCAGGCACGCAATAGCCTTCGTACAGAGTATCAGCTGAATTCGAAGAAAGTCATTTTATTTGTTGGGCGATTGTCTCGTAATAAAGGCCCGCATGTGCTTGTGCGTGCGATGTCACATCTGAAACATTCAGATGCTGTATTAGTCGTAGTTGGCGGCGCATGGTACAGCGATAATAAAGTCAGTGACTATATTGGATACGTAAGAGCAATTGCGGCTCGCTCTCCTGTTCCTGTGATTACAACCGGCTATGTACAGGCGAACGAAGTCCATCGCTGGTTCTGTGCAGCAGATATATTCGTATGCACCTCAATATGGAATGAACCACTCGCGAGAGTACATTATGAAGCGATGGCAGCTGGCCTTCCATTCCTTACGACCTCTCGCGGTGGTAATCCTGAAGTGATTCTTCAGGGAAATGGCCTTCTAGTTGAAGACCCAGAGAATCCACTAGAATATGCGAATAAGCTGAATCATCTTCTTGCAAATATGGATGAATGCAGACAAATGGGGTTACGAGGAAGAAGAATTGCAGAGACACGGTTCGTGTGGCAGCGTGTCGCTCAAGAAATATTAGAGGTATGGGGTTGATTTACTGCTGTCATAACTGTGGCGCCGGCAACTCGGCGCCACCTCCTCCGTTATAGTCCGTACAATTGTCGAATCGATGCAACCTCCCGCTCTAGCCCCTGTAGCAGATCGATTTGTGGATCGTAAGCGAGCAGCTTCTGCGCCTTACTGATATCTGCCCATGTGTGGCTTGGCTCCCCGTAAGTTCTTCCCATATATTGAATGCCTGCTTGATGTGGAATCAGCTGCTGCAACATATGAATGCAATCCATAATTGACGCTCGCTGCTTGCCGCCAATATTCAATATTTGTCCCAGAATACCATCCGTATGAACAGCGGCTGCAATTCCCTCAACACAATCGGATACATAAGTAAAGTCGCGTGTTTGGCTTCCATCACCAAATAAGGTTATCGGTTCACCGTGAATCATTTGATGAATAAAGCGGTGAAAGGCCATATCAGGACGCTGTCTTGGCCCATATACAGTGAAAAAGCGAAGTATCGTTACGGGAATCCCATCATTATGCAAATATACGCGGCACAGGTTCTCACCAGTCAATTTGCTGACGCCATACGGCGACAATGGATCTGTGATCGCCCCTTCATCCACTCTCCCCGTCTTTTCTCCATACACGGATGACGTAGAGGCATAAATAAATTTGCGTACCGGGCTCGACTTGCATGCTTCCAACAGCCGCTGTGTTGCCACGATATTGTGAGAGGCATAGTGAAGAAAATCCGGCCCCCAGCTCGATCTCACGCCCGGCATGCCTGCGAGGTGGCACACGACGTCGACATCCTTCAGCAGCATTTCATTATTAGATTGCAATAAATTTGTTTCGTGAAAGGTAAACCTATCATGAGTACGCAGTGAACTTAGATTGAGTTCTCTCTGACGCCTCGGTGTGGACGAGTCAATATATCCATCAACGCCAATTACATGTACATGTTCGTCCTGCAGCAGCCGTTCACAGAGATGGGAGCCGATGAATCCAGCAGCTCCCGTCACCAATATATACATATTCGACTACTCTCCTCCTAGTCTATTTCTAACGTAACATTTCATACTCTTCTCTACTTGTGCCCCCCCACTCCTTCATAATCGTATCCAATTGCTAGCATCTCATTTGCTCTGAGCATATTTCGGCCATCTAACAGAATAGGAGTTCGCATGATAGGGAGGGCCTCACTCCAATTCATTGATTCGTATACCGCCCACTCGGTGCAAATGATAGCTGCATCCGCATTGTGCAATGCATCCAAAATATGAGAATACTGTGTCAACCTAGCTGTTGGATAGTTGGGAGGAAGTGCAGCAACGGGATCATGAACGCTAATAATGGCACCGCTGTTCCATAATTGGTTAATGATTGCTAGCGAAGGCGCTTCTCGTAAATCATCCGTTCCTGGTTTAAAGGCCAGTCCGAGGATTGCGACCTTTTTTCCATCAAGGGTGCCGAGCTTCGCGGTCAGCTTCGTAAGAAAATAAGCATACTGCGTTCGATTAATGTGAACTACTTTCTCTAACAAGCCTAGATGAATGCCATACTGTTCCGCTGTGCTCAGTAATGCATTGACGTCTTTAGGGAAGCACGAACCACCGTAGCCGATGCCTGCACGTAAGAAGGAAGAACCGATTCGAGGATCTAACCCCATTCCTTGTGCTACATCTGTTATCGATACACCACATTGATCGCACAGTCTGGCCAGTTCGTTTACATAGGAAATTTTGGTCGCGAGAAAAGCATTAGAGGCGTATTTGATGAGCTCTGCAGTAGATGGCTCTGTTCGAATGATTGGACACGTATACCTTCGGTACAGGCTGCTTACGACATCAGCCGCAGCTTGCGAATCGCTGCCTAGAATAATTCGATCAGGATGGAGCGCGTCATGAAGTGCACTGCCTTCTCGGAGGAATTCGGGATTGGATACGACGTCGAATGAGATTGGTTTGGTTTGCTTGTTAGCAACCCATTGCTTGATTCGTTTCTGAGTGCCCACGGGCACTGTACTTTTGACTATAATGACTTTGTGTTCCTGCATATGTTCGCCAATCCATTCAGATACCTGCTGTATATATGTTAGATCAGCACTCCCATCTTCTCGTGACGGTGTGCCCACACAAATAAAAAGAATGTGATGCTTCTCAATCGCTTCCTTAGCATCGCTTACAAATTGGATGTTGCCCTGATCCACATGTTTCTGCAAAAGTTCTACAAGACCAGGCTCGTAGAAAGGGAGATCCCCCTTCTCAAGGGAACAGAGCTTCGTATGATCCGTATCAAATCCTGCTATTTTCCAACCATTTTCAGCAAATGCAAGAGCAGTTGTTGTTCCGACATACCCGAGACCTACTACTAAAATATCCATGCTGCTCAACCCCCGGACGGTGATGCGATTGCATGTTGATTCGCGATCACATTATTAAGTTGTACATTCGTGATGCTGACATCCTGAAGCACAATGCTGTTCTCGATGCTGCAGTGATTGATCTTAGCTCTTGGACCGATCGTTACATAGGGGCCTATGATACAGTCCTTCAATTCACTGGTAGAATCGATTACAACAGGTGGGATCAGGCGACAACCGGGATATTGCAACCGCAATTCATGGAGATCCCTCTCTCCTATGTCTTCCAGTACCCATTGGTTCGCCTCCAGCCAACGTCCGATCGTTCCGATATCGGTATGGTTCTTGTCCGTGATCGTATAGCCAATTGAGCATTGATGGTCTATCAACCATTGAATGGCGTGTGTAATCTCATATTCTCCCCTCGGAGAGGGAGATATCGAACGTACAGCTTGAAATAGCTGCGGAGTGAACATATATGCCCCGAGAGAAGCTAAATTGGATTTGGGATGCTTCGGCTTCTCTTCTAGTCCTACTACTTGATCATCCCGAACTTCTACGATTCCATAATCTTGCGGCTGAGCAACCTGTCCTAGAAGCATGCATGCATCGTGTTTTTTGTGCGCTACAACTTCCACGAGTCCTGCCAATGACTCCGTGATTAGATTATCTCCGAGCAAAAGTACAAAATCATTCAAGCCAATATAGCTTTCTGCCTGTCTAACCGCATCTGCAATACCAAGAGGCGTATATTGGAAAATATACGTAATTTCTACTCCCCAACGTTCCCCTTTTCCCAACTGTTCCTCGAATAACATATGGTGTCCAGGTTGAATCACGATTCCAACCTCTCGTATCCCCACTTCTATAAGTTTTTCGATGCAGTAATAGAGAAGCGGAATATTGGCAACGGGAAGCAAAGGTTTAGGGGTCGTGAATGAAAATGGTTGAACCCGTGAACCCTTGCCAGCACTGAGGATTAACCCCTTCATTATGCTCGCTCCTTTATCAGTTAACAGCCATACATCACTATATGATTCTCAACTCTCCCAAGTAAGGGCTTCTGGAGCTTAATAGATGAAAATATACGGTTGCCATCTGTACTACAAACATATGAAAATTCCACACTCTAACACTTTAATTTGTCCATACCCTTGCAGGATATGAACATAGAATAGAAGGAACGCTCATAACGTTACCAATTCAATCAAGAGAGGATTGATTCGATTGAGTAAGAATGAATATATAAACAAAATAAAAAAATTGGAGGATATCGACAGCGTTGAAGTCGAATATGCCGACGGCGAGAAGGTCGAATTTAAGGCAGATGAAGGCAGTGACCTTACGTCTTTTCTTGAAAAAATCGATTGGGATCAAGTTGAGGATGTCGAAGTCGAGCTAGTTAATGGTGAGAAGACTGGCATTAAATTGGGTGATGATGACGAGGACGACGATGATAATGACGAGGACGACGATGAGTCCTATAGCGACGACGATGATGACGAGGACGATGATGAGTCTGACAGCGACGATGACGATGATGATGATGACGACGATGAGTATGACAGCGACGATGATGATGATGATGATGACGACGATGAGTATGACAGCGACGATGATGATGACGACGACGATGATGACGAAGACGATGATGATAAATAAGATTGTTTACGACATAGACAAGACAAAAGACGAGGAGCGAACTCCCCGTCTTTTTTACATCGTTCGACTAGAACCCTCGATGCATGAGCTGGATGTGCCGATGGAACCCCCTAATCACTCGTCCCATAAGGTTGAAATACCTCGCTCCAATTCCATCGCTCATAGTAATTGATCCCGAGTGTCAGATTTGGAATCCACACATGCGCATTCTCGCCATCAGGTCTTGACAACATAACATCTGCTGTCGAACGATTACTTCGAATCCACGCTACCTTCCTTCCATCTTCCACGAACACAGGCGCATAATCGCCGAATCCCATGGCGGGAGCCGACAGCATCGCTTGTTGCCCTGAATCTAGGTCAACTTTCACAAGCTTAGGCAACGGCCTCTTCTCCGCATCGCTTGACCACAACGCTTCGTCAGCTCTCGACGCGACAATTGTACGATCATTGTACCAAGTGAAGCCAGTCTCTACTTTGCCCGCAGGAGTATAGATTTGCTGTTTCATTGGTGTCAAGCTGCTTAATAAGGTCAATTTTTTATTGCTTGTTGCTTCTCTTCCCTCACCCGCAATATAAGCAAGTTGATTTGCACTTGGTGCCCAGTTGAACCATTCTTCATCATGGAGCATTGTTCCTACTTTCAGAAAGGTTGTCCCATCTGAGGACAGCAAGCAGAGTGTATTGCTATCTGCAGATAATGAAGCAGTGGGAACAGCGATAAAGGCGATCCATTTCCTATCAGGAGACCATTTGAATGTGCTGGTTAACACGGCAAAGAAATCATCAGTTTGATTGGGAATCCGATACAGCAGTACTTTATTGGGTGTACCTGTTTCGGTGTCTAGGCCAATACGATATAACAATATATCCTCCCATTTCCCAGTTGGCAGCAGCTTAGAGAGTGTGGATACCAAAAAACCATTTCCGCTCGGATTCCAAGCATAGTTCCCGATGTTGTCTTCTATCGTTGTCACAATTGGGGTGCTAGGTGTATCCACATTGGCCATTCGAAGCGTGTAATCGGTTTGAAATGCGACTATGCTGTGCTTGGGCGACCACTGTATATTCTGACCCTTTCCTACTCTTCGAAGCGATTTCGTAGTCATATGGTATACCCACACCTCATTTTCTTCCTTGCCTTTTGTAAAAGCGACCCACATCCCGTCATGCGACCATTTGGGATTCCGGATGTACTCCCCTGTTGTGATCTGTGTCTCTTGTGTGCCGTTAGTTATCCATAAATCATTGTTGCGAATAAACGCAGCTGTATAGGACGAATTTGTCGGCCATCCACTAGAGGGTGTCGACCATACGAACAGCAGCACAAATACAACTATGGCTTGTATGCACTTTCTCATGACACACCTACTTATCATTTTCCTTAGTGTGCCACTGAAGCGAACAGCATATGTGTTGGCCAGATTATGCATGGATACATTTACAAAAACGTCCGTAACTCTAGTCAATTATCTTTTTAGAAATTCAATCGAATATGATCTTCCTCATGATACTATGCGAATTCCTAACAAATAAAAACACTCGATTTATAAGCTGCCGTCAGCTTCATAAATCGAGTGTCTATTACTCTTACAATTAGCGTTAAGCACTAATTGACAAACCGATATTCCCAGAATACTTCCTTGCTATATTTAGCTCGAAATGCCGGATCTTCCAACGTTCCATTGTCTAATAAGAACCTCACTTGCGATTGGTGTGCATGAATAGCGTGTATTTTCTGCTCGACAAAGTCACTAACATCATTCACAATACTTGGCTCCCCTAACACAGCCTTGCGATTCGAAGAGAATGCGATGCACAATACCCTAGGGCGCTCGCTCTCAGGCAGCAGCTTCACCGCTTGCACGACCGCAGCTCCGGTTGCATCGTGATCCGGATGCACACTATGACCCGGATAGAACGTGTATACAATTGCCGGCTTAAGCTCTAGCAGCAAGTCAGCAATTCTCTGCGACAGCTTATCCTGCTCTTCGAACTCAATCGTTTTATCATGATAGCCCCACATGCGGACATCTTCGATTCCGATCCGCTTGCACGCCTCCAGCAATTCTTGCTTGCGGATGAGCGGCAATGTCACCCGATTGGCAAAGAGAGGGTTGCCCATGTTTCGCCCCATCTCTCCCAATGTCAAGCATGCATAAGTAACGGTCATGCCTTGATGAATATGTCTCGCCAATGTACCTGCCATAATCCCTTCATCATCGGGATGAGGCAGCACGACGACAATGCGCTGTTGTGATTTCATTTGATGTCCCCTCTTCAGTTGTCTCCTAATAATGATCATTCGCAATCAGCAGTGAGAAGGCTTGTTCCTTAGAATGGCTGCTCACTAAGCATGAAGCTGACAAGCAAACGTCCCTCCGAATCATGGCCAGCCATAATCAGGCGTTTCTCGTCGTTCTCTTCCCAATGTGTCAGCCCTTCCGCATAAATCCACCCTTGCTCTGTCTTTAGGCCGATACGATAAGGGCCTGTTCCTGCCAATGTGCCATGTGAATAGCGGACGGGGGCATTTTTAAAAAATACGGATGCTGTCATTTTTGATTTATCCCGATGTGCCGCATAAGCACCAGTAGTCATCTCAAGATGCGCATATAACAACTTATCCTGTAAGCTTTGCAGCTGCTGTTGAACGCGATCTGGTTGTATAAGTTGCATGATTCGTTCCTCCATGGATCAATTAACCGCTGACTTTATGATATGAATTTCAGTTCTCATTGTATCATATAAAGTTATAGCTTACGTACCTATTCGAGCAAACAACCCGCATCCTCCCCGTACCCTGCTTTAGCTTGCAATTAATGACCTTTCTCGTCTCGACTTCACATTAACAAGGTATATGCTGAACAAAATGAAGACAAGTCCTACTACCAAATTGAACGTAAATTGTTCATGCAAAAATATGACACTTGCGATATTCGAGATGAGTGGAATTAAAAAAGTAAAGGCCCCCACCTTGCTGGCCTCCCCAGACCCGATCAGCACAAAGTAAGTCAGCCAGCCTAATGCGATGACGAAAATAGATATAAACAATAAATTCAAGATAAACGACAAGTCCCATACAATATCTGACCAGTTCTCAATGAATGCCCCCGAACCCGTTAGCAGCAAGCCTCCGATCGTTTGCTGCAGCGATACGACCCACAGGGAGTCGACACGCTCGCTAATTCGCTTCATATAGACGGTTCCGAATGCCCAGCTAAGTGCCGTACCAAGTGCGAGACCGATTCCAATCACCGATGCATGCCCAATAATGCCAAACGCACAAATGACGGCAACACCCAGGAAACCAAGCACTAAGCCGAACATTTTTCTCGGATGCATCGATTCGCCCAGCCATAGCCATGAAAACACGCCTAGTAAGACAGGCTGAAGAAATACAACTGCTGAAAAAAGTCCTGCAGGCGTATAGAGCAAGCCGAATGTCATTAGGCCATAGTACAGCACAATATTCAAAAAGGCAGACACTAAATAAATGGGCCACGTTTCCTTGAGCCGCAGGCTTTTGTATCGCGGCAGCGCAAGCAGGAGCAAAATGATCCCCCCGATAAAGGTACGCAGCCCCGCAAATAACAATGGAGGCGCATACTGAAGACCTATTTTCGTCAAAGGCCAGTTCACACCCCACATAATCACAAGAAAGACAAGCAGCAAAATCGTTTTATGTTTGGACAGCTGGTTCATCATATTCATCCATTCCTTCCCTACCATTCTATCTGTAAAAGTTTACTTACACCTCCATGTATCATGTTATATTGTTTATGTGCATAAATAAAATGAATCATTTTTATAAGGAGCATATCAAAATCGTTATGACCATTACACAATTGCGTACTTTTTTGACCGTAGCTGAAACCTCCAGCTTTACAAAAGCCGGAGATATTCTTCATATGACGCAGCCTGCAGTTAGCCGTGCCATTTCAAGCTTGGAAGCCGATCTAGGCGTTACTCTTCTGATTCGTGATCGAAAGAACGGCATACTTCTAACAGATATAGGAAGGCGCATGCTCATCCATATTCGCGACATTATGATTGGAATTGAGAAGCTGGAACAAGAGGCTGCTGCTGAAAAAGGATTGGAGATAGGCACGATCCGCATTGGCTCATTTCCAACCGCATCTGCCTTTTTCTTACCTAAGATTATTAGCCGTATCGAGCACAGATTTCCTCAGTTGGAAATCGAATTGCATGAAGGGACAATAAACGAGGTTAAAAAATGGTTGGCTTCACGTGAAATAGACATTGGCATTATTACAGAGCCTAGTTTCGAATTTGAGACCATACCACTGTACAATGACAAGATGGTTGCACTCTTGCGGGAAGATCATCCCTTATGTCACAAGCCCATTATTTGCATCCAAGATTTGAATGATGAACCGCTCATCATTTGCAAGGGAGGTAATGAAATCCCCATCATTGACATTTTTGAGAAGACGGAGACCAGCATGAATATCAAGTTTGTCGTTCATAACACGGGGGCTCTGCTCAATATGATCCAGGAAGGGCTGGGAGTGGCCATTTTATCAGAATTATCGCTGATTACTACACCTCCTCATATTGTGACACGCGAGCTCGATCCGATGGTACGAAGAGAGATTTGTTTAGCTGCCCCTTCCCTTACGGAATGTTCACTTGCCGTCCAATTGTTCATACGAACAGCACAGGAGTTATTTTGTCATAAAGAAGAGCCTTGATAATCAGATTCTGTTCTGATTCCATCAAGGCTCTACATGCTTCCAATTTTGCTTCTAGCACAAACAGCCCTGCCTCAATTGAGAACAGGGCTGTTCTTCATTTTATTCACTCTTCGACTACTAAAGCCATTACGAATCCATCATAGCCTTTGCTTCCAACGGTTTGAATCGCTGTAGCATTTAAGCGAGGCTCCGCAGCAATCAGTTCGAAGAAGCTGCGCACGCCTAATACGCTTGGATCATCGCTATACTCGTCTACGACAGCGCCGCCGCGGACGACATTGTCCCCGATAATGAGCGTTCCCGGACGGGACAGCTTTAACCCCCATTTCAAATATTCTGGATTGCCCTGCTTGTCTGCATCAATAAAAATAAGATCGAATGGGCCGCGCGCTTCTTCGTCAAGCTGAGCAAGCGAATCAGCGGCAAGTCCTGTTCGAATCTCCACTTTTTCCGCTACGCCTGCGTTCAGCAGGTTCGATTGTGCGACTTCAACGTGCTTGAGACTGGCTTCCAGCGTGTATACCCGGCCTTCCTGCGGCAGTGCACGGGCAAACCATATCGTGCTGTAGCCGCCTAATGTGCCGATTTCTAATATCGTTCGAGCACCTTGGAGCTTGGCCAGAAGATGCAGCAGTTTGCCTTGATTGGGCGATACATCATGAGCCGGCAAGCCTGCTGCGGCATTTGCAGCCAGTACCGCATCCAGCACAGGATCGGAAGGAATGAGTTGCTGATTAAAGTAATGATCAACTGCTGTCCATGTATCTTGTTGATTCATGTCCTTGCCTCCTATTGACTCATATACTCTTACCTGCTTAGATAGAGGCGTTCTACAATCTCTTTCATATGCGTCAACTTCTGCATACTCCTGCTGCAATATTGATGGGTACGCTGCTCTAGACCGTAACGATCTATGATCACAACCACCCCTCTCATGATCCAGAGGTGGATATTTTCTAGCAGTAAGTCAGCGTCTACCTCTCCGTATAGCATATATCCCTCTATGAAACTGTGCAATGACCTAATACGATCTTCTTGTTTGCCAGTCCACTTCACACTAGAATCCAGCAGGGCAGCAAGATCAAGATGAGTATTGCCATAACGCGCTTCACCAAAATCAATGATGCGGCATCCTGAATGCGTATATATGACGTTCCACATGCCAAGGTCGGCATGAATCATACCATTCTTCTCATGCTGGTAGGAAATTGCTTGCGTGCTCGCTTTTTAGCTTGCGCAGCACGTATTTCCCATCGCTTGCCACAACTAGCTTGGCATCTGAACTCGTTCCCTTCGCTAACGGTTCAATACGTATGATCTGTCCAATTGAATAGGCTCTCTCCAGCGTACTGATCCAACTGCTCCATAACGGCTCACTCATCATCTTCTGCATTCCATTCCTTATGAAATTGCTCCAAGAACTCTTCCATAACAAGATGACGCTTATGAGCCAATTGTTTGCCGCTGTTTGTATTCATGAGCGTCTTCAGCTTTAACAGGTTCTCGGAGAAATGATTAATGGCCGTGGAAGGCTGCTGCCTATACTCGCTTTCGGTCATCGCTTCCCTAGGAGCAAGATAGGGATCATGCATAAGGTGACCCTTCCATCCAGCATATGCGAATGTGCGTCCGATTCCGATTGCCCCCATTGCGTCCAATCGGTCTGCATCCTGTACGACTTGTCCCTCAAGCGAGTCCATCGGCGGATTATGACCGCCATTGTAAGACATATTCGCAATGATCGAAAGGACTTTGTCGCGAATCTTTGATTCGACGCCATTTGACTCCAGCCACTGTGCAACTTTCTGCAAGCCGCTGTCATGATCCGGATTAAGCTTAGCATCTGCCACATCGTGAAGCAGCGCCGCCATTTCACATATGAGCACGTCCGCTCCTTCTTCACCTGCGATGCGGACTGCCAGGCGCCTTACCCGAACAATATGCCACCAATCATGCCCGCTGCTGTCGCGGCACAGCTCTTCGTGGACATATTGCTCCGCTCGTTCAATCCATCCTCGCTGCTCCTCGTTCATCTTCATTCTGCTGCCTTCCGAATGTCCGCAAGCTGTGGCGACGCCGGATGTCGCAACGCCTCTAGGACAGCCTGAGCTGCATACCCATCACGAAAATCGAAATAATCGGCATGCTCTCCGTGAATAGCCCGAATGACCTGAGCGACTATCGGAGTTTGCTCGATTTCTTCAACGGCAACTTTCTCCAGTGGCTGTCCAATTGCTCCAACATGCAGCTCACTCCAATTTTCAAGGGCAATTGTGCCTTCACTGCCATAAACAACGAGAGAAACACGTTCCGCGCCTGCCATGCCCGATAAGCCATTCACATAGATCGGAACCTCACTGTTCAGCAGCATTTTTGCGCGTATCCCTGTTTCACAGCGTTCTTCATCCGCTGGCAGTTCCAACTCGCTCTGTACATGCGTGATCGTGCCGAACAGTTTCTGTATAACGTTAATCCAGTGAACGCCTACTTCTAACACGAATCCACCCTGTGCTCGTGTCGAAATCCAGCTATTATGCTGCCAGCTGCGCGGCCACGTCGGAAAATGCAGGATAAGCTCCATACTGCGGATCGTTCCAATGGCCTGCTCCTTAATCATCCGTTCCATTCGTTTCACAGATGGCTCGTGTGGCATCGAGAAATGAATAGCATGAACTACGTTCGCTTCTTCTGCCAGCTTGAGCAATTCAGCAGCTTCTTGTAAATTGTTAGCAAGCGGCTTCTCACAGAAGACATGAATTTTTTTGCGTAATGCCGCGCATACGATATCATAATGATAGGCAGGAGGGACAGATACGTATAGAAGATTGATATCCAATTCTTCAATCATTTTGGAATAGTCTGTATAGTACTGCACATGCGGGTAATCCTTCTGATATTGTTCACGTGCAGCCGCATTCGCCTCACATATCGCAACCAGTTCCACCTGTTCTGCCAACCCTGGATTGGAAATGGTTCGAATCATATACCTCCCCATATTTCCTAAACCTACAACAGCTAATTTGATCTTGTTCTTCGTCATTGTTCGTTCTCCATTCCATTCGCATGTTGTTGTATGTATAAGTTCCACAATTCGGCAACAGGGACAGCTTTTCTGCTGCTGCGCTCCGCCGAGCCTTCATCCGTCCATAACGGTGGATAATAACTGATTGCTTCATTTCCTTTCAGCGCTGCTACATCGTTTTCCCAGCCATCCCATCTGAATGTACGGTAAAAAAGCTCCAAGTCCCCATTGGCCAGCCACTCACAAAAATCGGAGTAAGACAATTCCGTATCCTCCCACTCTAATGTATCCGGGGCAAAATAATAGACGTTATGTCCTTCGCTAGCGAAACAGCCGCCATTCAAGGCGAAGAAGCCACCTGCCAAGTCATAGGCAATTATGCATGCACCATGTAGCGGCAAGACCCCAATATCGTTACCGAAGCCATTCCAGCTCAATAAATCCCCAAATATAGCATCATTCCCGGAGCCGAGCAGCTTAATCCAACCGCCATCTACTAGGACACCTCCCGACTGACGCGCAATTGCACCTAGGTAACTGCGTTCGCTTACTTGCAGACTCGATACTGTATTCTGTACTCGTGCAGGATCAACGAACAAGACGTTAATGCGGTTGGTTCCTTCGTCAAAAATACGGAGTATCTCGTTCCATGTCTGCTCATTCACGTTCACGTCACCATTCACATCACTGCTCAATATTTCATCCCCTTTTCCGACATGATATTCTTGTTGATAGAAAGTGCAAATAGCGTTAGTAGCTTCACATTTTCATATCTCTGTCCTACTATGCGCTATATGAACCAAGACCGTCAATCAAAATGAATGCCTTAAATTTGAAATGGTAGGCTCCCCTTGCCGTATGACAGATTATAGTCCAAGTTCTGCAGCATAGTTGCCCCAGTGAGGTCGGTTCCCATCCTCATCCACGAAATCATACTCGTCAGACAACCCCCACGAGCTAAGGGATTGCCCTGTCTTTTCCATTTTGTTCGGATCTGCCGCAAGCGCCGCAATTGCTCTTCCGACATACATCGGCGTTTCCGACATGATGAAATGCGGATCCTGCTTCACCGCATCCTTCCAGTTCTCCTTCGTCACACCGAAGAGTTCAAGCATCGCTTCCGAACGCAAAAATCCAGGCGTAACCGCTACAGCAGTTACTCTGTGTGGGCGCAATTCTTCCGCCATCGCTGCTGCTAAGTGAATAGCTGACACTTTAGCTAAGCTGTAATACAGATTGCCGCGATAACGATAGTCAACGCCGTCTGTAATCTCAATAAGAAGCCCTTGCTTACGCGCTACCATTAGCGGAGATCCATAATAACTTGTGATCATATGCGAGTGAACTGCACGTTCCTGCATGAGTAGACCGCCCGCAAGCGAATGTTCCCAGAACGGCGTTCCCCATTCAGTTAATGGGTCTCCTCCCCATACATCATTGACCAATATATCAAGACGGCCATTCTGTTCCCTGCGAACTCGATCGAAAAGAGCCTTCACTTCTTCTTCCTTCGTATGATCCACGCGCACTGGAATTCCGACTCCCCCGTAAGCCGTCACGATGTCTGCCGTATCTTCAATGGTTTCACTGCGCTGCATATCGGATTGGAGGGATCGCGTGCTCCGCCCCGTACAATATACGGTTGCTCCAGCTTCTCCAAGCATCGCCGCAATCCCACGGCCTGCCCCTCGGGTTGCTCCTGCTACTACCGCAACATGGTCTTGTAATGGCTTCATGAATTGTCCTCCTCAATCGACTTGTCTTCGATCTCATTATATCGGGACATATATGACAGCAACTGTCATATTGGATATGATACACTAAGATCACCTTGCAACTAAGAAAGGATGAGTTCGCTTGAGAGCTGATCGTTTACTGTCGATTCTGCTCATGCTGCAAAGCTACGGGAAGATGACAACCCGAGACCTCGCCGACCGATTAGAGGTCTCCGAACGAACCATTATGCGGGATATGGAATCACTCAGTATCGCCGGTATCCCCGTCTACGCTGAGCGTGGTTCCTACGGAGGGTGGTCCTTGTCAGAAGGGTATCGAACGCAATTGACGGGAATGAAGCCGCAAGAATTGATGTCATTGCTCCTAATGAAATCCTCGTCATTAGTTGACGATCTCGGTCTTCGACAAGAACTCGACAATGCTTATCATAAATTGCTTGCCGCAAGTCCGATTGAAATGAGGAGAGACGCCGACATCGCTAGAGAACGTTTACACATCGATGGAGCGGGATGGCGCCAAACGGAAGAGGGTACTCAATGCTTATCAATCGTTCAGGAGGCTGTATGGATGCAGCATAAGCTGCGCATCACCTATGAACGTCATGACAGTATTGTGGTTCGAGACATCATGCCGCTTGGCTTAGTTGCCAAACGAGGGGTTTGGTATATCGTGGCTCAGGTAGAGGACGGGTTCCGCAGCTATCGCATTTCACGGATACGCAACGCAGAAGTTTTGAATGAAGCCTTTGCTCGTCCTGACGGATTCGATCTGGCTCGCTATTGGGAGGAATCCACGAAGCAATTTACGTCCACCCTACCCCGCTATCCCGCGCGTATTCGTGTAAGTAATGATCTACTTCAACGTCTCAAGCATGAACGATACGTGAAATTGCTGCAAATCGAACCCGATCATAACGGTTGGTCATGTGCAGACGTCGAGTTCCATACACTTGATTCAGCAGCAGAGATAATCCTAGGATTTGGTGCTGCTATGGAAGCTCTTAAACCAGCAGAACTTCGAGACAAAGTCATAAGTGAAATACGAAATATGCTGTCAACATATGAGGGAGAACAATAGAGTATTCCATTGTGATCTCCCTCGCCTCCTGCTATCTTTCCAAGAATTCCAATATATCGTCGCGAGTCAGCTCGTAATGCATCCAGCGCAGCCGCTCGTTGACTTCTTGCCATAACCCCTCTTCTGCAATACGAAGCGTCGTGTCCACTTTATCCATACGGAATGGCCGAATGATGTTATACAGCATATTAACGGCACCCCGTTCCGTATCTGTTAACGAGTATTGCTGGGTATAACCGCTGTAAAATTGCTTAAAGCGCTGCTCCATATACGCGCATTTTTCTCGATGCAACCACTCTTTCCGGTAACATTCAAAGCTAAGAAAAATGCCTTCCTGCATCAGATACGTCACGAATTTGTCATTGCCAGCTAAATTATAATCAATTATTCCTGCAAATCCCTTCTCTTCATCTACTAAAATATTATTTGTCGAGAAATCACCTTGCACACCGCCTGCAGGCAAAGATGGATATATCGCCTCTAATTGCTTGCGCTTGCGATTGTAGATCTCCCATATTTCTTCTACCAATTGAACATCTGCTGGCGAATGCCTCAGCTGCTCATACCAAGACAGTGCATCACTGTAGTTTTCCTCGTCTGAATCTAGCAGAACATACGGGCTGCTCCATGCATATTCGATCCTCTCTCGCTTGGCAGCGGAATGCATGCTCCCTATGCAGGCTCCCAGTTGATACAGAAATTCAGAGCCCAAATCCTCTAAGTCGATCTCCAAATCATCTATTGTCTTAGCAGTCATGAATTCTTCTGCCCAGTAATGGAACTGTTTATTGTCGATTGTCATGACAGACCCATAAGCGCCATTCTTCGAACAATAAAATTGTGGAGTTGCAATGCCATTCCGGCGGTACACAGAGGCTAAATGGGCCCACCCTTCGATCTTGCTGCTGTCCGTATACGAATTGCTATAGCACTTTAAAACGATGTTTTCTCCACTCGTCATGCTGACGATCGCGACATACCTGTGTTCATCTTCCCAACTATTATCAATCAATCGATAGGAATCAATTGTATCATCCATATACTCCTGCAACATGTTCTCCACATGCATTTTCGTAATCATAATCTGGCCACCCTCGCAAGAAATATTTCCTAATTATTTTCTAACGACATAGAATCCTATAAATCTGCCTATCTGCCTTGAAAATATCAAATTATTAAACAACTCTTTCACATGTACAGTCACACACAAGTGATATATTACCAAATTAAATGTAAATTTTGTTAACAATTTTGTTGACAATGGCCTTTTCATTGAATAACATATAACCATATGGTTATGTGTGAGGTGAATATTACGGATATCTATCGTGTTCTAAGTGACCCGACACGCAGAACGATTCTTCATATGCTTGCCCAAGGAGATCGAACGCAATCGGATTTCGTTCAGTTTTTCGACATCTCTCAACCCGCCGTTAAAAAACACTTGCAAATTTTATTAGAAGAAGGAGTGATCAGCGAGCAGAAGCAAGGGAAATATCGAATTTACCGTTTGGATCAAGCCTTGCTGCAATCTGCCTATCAATCCCTTTTGCAAGATATGGGTTACATATTAGGAGATCGCTTAACTCGACTCAAAACATTTTTGGAAGGTGAGGAAAACTAATGAATAGCTTACAATCCGTGAAGAGAGATATGCTGATCGAAGCAGCCCTTGAGAAGGTATGGAGCGCATTAACAGAAGCAGAACAATTAACTCGGTGGTATGCCAAGGAAGCAAGTGTTGATTTCCGTTTTGGCGGTCGAATGGAACTGGATCATGGATGGGGAGCGAGCACTTCAGGCGTCATTACTGAAATTGAACAAGGCAAGCATTTCATTCTGCAAGGCGAGGATATGTCGTTGACCATTACCACACTTACCCAAGAGGCTGCTGGCGTTCGAGTTTCAATCGAGTACCGCCTTGAACTTCCTTTTGGAGATGCCGGACAAGCGATTGCCGACAATATGGCGTATGGAACCCTTCTCTTCCTTCACAACTTGAAGAACGTATACGAGATCGGTCAGGATTCACGAGAAAAAATGTGGAGAACATGGATCGGCATTCAGCATATGACTGTTCATTCGCAAGACGGGCAGCCGGCTGGCTCCAAGGTATTGTCGGTTAAGGATTCTTCACCAGCCGCTGATGCTGGACTCCAACCTGATGACATTATAGTGAACATCAACAATACGACCATTTCCAGTTACTCAGACTTGGAAGCAGCCATCTGTGAACTGGCGATTGATGAGCAAGTTAGCCTAACCGTATGGCGCAACGGAGATATCATTAGCACTACTTGCAGCATTGGCAGCTATCCTGTTCCATATTGCGTATAAGCATCATTCCAAATAGAATTGAAAAAGAGCAGATCGTTTATTTATCTAACGATCTGCTCTTCTATTTGCATGATGCATGGAATTTTACGAGGTTGAACCAATCATCTGCTTCAAGATAACTTCATAGGCTTCAACAAATCGCTCCATCTCTTCTTCTGTTCCGATTGACACTCTTAGGAAATGTTCCGTTCGAGGCATCATAAAATGGCGTACGAGTATCCCTTGCGTTCTCAATTGCGCCTGCATGTTTTTCGCTGAGATATCTCTCTATATTTCTCTATTTCTTTCTCTTCTTTTTATAGTTCTTACTTTTTTAGGTCTCTCTAGATTCTATGTGCTACTCTTTGTTTCTCTTTGTTTTCCTATGTCATTCGTCACCTATGATTCACCTAAGAACACGGGAACTAGCTCGTTTTCTGTTATGACTCCGTTTCTAGATTCTACGCTGTAGGCTCTTGCATGTGGTCTGGAGCTGATCACTCGATGTATATTCCGATCCAAATAGTGAATACCTACACCATCATCAACAGCTATGCCATGTCCAACCTTGCCTTCCTGCATTAACCGATGATAGCTGGGTCTCCGCTCTTGTTCCCCATCATAATGCGGACAATTGCTTCCCGACAAAAAACCTAAGCAAGTTAATCCGGTCAGCTCCCCGGGTATCGAATCTGTTACTCCTTCTTCGAACCAGCAGATGGAGCCAGCGCTTAACCCAGCCAAAATAATGCCTTGCTCCCATGCTTTCTTCAGAATGGCATCCAATCCCCATTCCTTCCACAACACTAGCATATTGCGTGTATTGCCGCCGCCAACATACATGATGTCTTTGCTCAGCACATAGTCTTCCAAATCCGTCGTCGGAGGGTTGAATAATGACAGATGGGAAGGGTCACATGTATGTTCTCCAAATGCCTTATAAAACCGCTGTATATACCCATCCGCATCTCCGCTTGCTGTTGGCACAAAGCATACTTTCGGATTTTCCGAACTAGCTTGCTGCAAGATATACAGATCCAGAAGGGGATTCTCCGGCTCCATCGAGAATCCTCCGCCTCCCATTGCAATAATTTGCTTCATCATCGTCCCCTCCTGAGATTACTTGTTCATCATCTTTTACAGATTTCATTGATTTACATGATCGATTCAGCTACTTTGATTTCATCCGCAAACCGTCTAATACAACTCCCAAGCTGTGCAACGCAACGGCCAGCTCCTTCTCCGCATCCTGAGCATTAGCTAACCAGAAGGCTGCGTTCATAAGCCCGCCGTTCAACATCCGTGCTAATGCATGACTATCCGTAACCGCAATGATTCCTTCATCCATAAATTGCTGAAGCATTGTTGCCATTGTCGCTAAGCATTGAGACTGAGAAGGATGAGTAAATCCATTCCCAAGCACGGAAGGCGCGTCTCTAAGTACGATGCGCTGAATTTCCGGCTCAATTGCCATTTCAATATACGCACGGCATCGACCAACAAAGCCTTCCCATGACGTTGATGCCGCATTCGAAATATCGTGAAGGCGACTATCCATCTCTTGATCAATTTCATCAACAACTGCCGCAAGCAGACCCTTCTTATCGCCAAAATGATGGTACAGCGCACCTCGCGTCAATCCTACGGAAGCAGTTAACTCATCCATCGACGTATTGGCATAGCCGATTGTTCCGAACGCTTCTCTTGCCGCTTCAAGCAGCTTTCCCTTTGTCTCCTCGATCATTTCTTTTCTTGCTTTTCGAACCATGTTCCCTCCTGCACCGTTATGCTGATTGCACGATGCTAGCTCAGTTTTATATTTCGTTCTATTCTACAATAAAATTTGAAATTAACAAGATTTATAACATACAGGAGCGAATCATTTCATACCGCATTTTTCCTCGATTGTTATTGACATACGACCCGTATGTTAATATTATATTTGCATACGCTTCGTATGTAAATGAAAACCACCCTATTTCAGCAAGGAGGATCATTGTAATATGTTACGTGCTTATCGAGAATTATTTGCTGTCCCAGGTTCTCTTATTTTTTCTGCCGCTGGATTTATCGCTAGAATGCCGATCTCTATGACAGGAATCGGCTTGGTTACCATGATTGCTCAAATGCGCGGAGAATACGGTCTCGCTGGAGCCATCGCTGCCACTTTTGCCTTCGCTTCGGCGCTGCTTGCCCCGCAAATATCCCGATTGGTTGATCGGTTAGGGCAATCACGAGTTCTTCGTCCCGCAGCAGCGTTAAGCATTATCTCCATATCGGCTCTGCTGCTATGTGCACGATTAGGCGCGCCCGATTGGACGCTCTTTCTGTTCGCAATCATGGCTGGCTGCATGCCCAGCATGCCCGCAATGGTGCGTGCACGTTGGACGGAGCTGTATCGGGGATCGCCAAAACTGCATACTGCTTATTCCTTTGAATCCGTCGTCGATGAAATTTGCTTCATTATCGGCCCTGTCATTTCCGTTGGATTATGCGTGTCCGTTTTCCCAGAAGCTGGCCCTCTCGCCGCATGCTTATTTATGGCATTTGGCATTGTACTATTTACGATGCACAAGAGCAGCGAACCGGTAGTACAGCCGCAGCATAACACGAGTCAGGGATCTGTGTTCAAAATCGGTGCATTGCGCTTGCTTGCTCTTACGCTTGCTGCAATCGGCACGATATTTGGAACCGTGGATGTTGTAAGTGTTGCCTTTGCCGAACAGCAGGGGAACACCATCGCAGCCAGTTACGTCCTGTCTGTCTACGCAATCGGATCATGCTTGGCAGGTCTTATCTTCGGCACAATTACAATCAACATGCCGTTGTATCGTCAATTTGCAATTGCGGTTAGTCTTGCATTGGTAACCTTGCTTCCTCTATTCTTGGTCAACAATCTAACTACATTGGCGATTACTGTCTTCTTTGCGGGTATGTCCGTCGCACCTACGATGATTATCACGATGGGATTGGTGGAGAAGATCGTTCCTTCACATCAGTTAACCGAAGGAATGACATGGGCAACAACAGGACTTGGTATCGGGGTTGCGCTTGGCTCTGCGATTGCTGGATGGATGGTGGATCATTTTGGTGTACATATGGGGTTCACGGTGGCAATTGCAGCTGGTGTGCTTGCGCTTGGCATTATGATGGGCGGTTATAAAACCCTTCGCTCAGCATACAACTTTGCAGTAGCAAGTTCTGATCCAAGTTCAGATCATTCAATGAATGTGCCGAGCAACAAAACATATGATTGCTGATAAGAGGAATTGAAGAAAGGATACGATCAGAGTAAACGTAGAAAGCGAAATCTGTACTCGAAAAAAGTCCACAAACGTATTTCCCGAAGAGACATGACAGAATCATGTTCCTTCGGGTATCTGCACAACATACCACAAGTCTGCTTCTTCGTGAACGTTTTAAAGCATGACTAACTCCTGCTTCTTCAGCTATTCCATTCTGGACATAAATGAAAACTCATTTTGTCTACTCGTCCCATATTTGATCCAATTTATCTGCATAGAAACGAATTGCTTTCTCGAAACTAGCGATTCCTGCATCATTCGTCGTATCTACTAGCTCTGTCAGCAGTAATTTCATCGCTTCTGCATGCTCACCAACATTGTACAGTGCCATTGCATAGAACACCTTAAGCTCTCTGTGATTCGGGAATTCACTCACACCCTGTGCCAATATCTCCTTCGCATCTTCGTATTGACCCAGTGTCCGATAGGTGCTTCCTAGGCCTAATAAAGCTCCAGGTCGATGAGATTCACCTAATTGATTGCGAAGAGCTGCTACATAATAGGGCACCGCCTGCTTCTCTAATCCTAAGTTATCGTGTGCGCATGCCATTTGATACAGCAGCTCGGCATTATTCGGGTCCTTCTCCAGCAATTGTGCAAAGATTGTTATTGCCTGCCCGGCTTGCCCTTGAGCCCTCAATTGAACTGCTTCTTCATATGTGCTTTCCATTTCTACCGTTCTTCTCCTTTATTGACCAATTGATAAATGGATCTATAATGAAATTAGCAATCATTTCTTCATCTACCAGAAATAATTGCAACCATCTTATCACGTAAGAACTTTTATTATCAATCTAAAATGCTCTTACTGTCCTCTTTGTCAATCAGCATTGCCTTTCAGCAAATATCATCGCTCAAACCTACATTCAGTAATAAAGGAGGAATCGTTGATGGTATCAGTAATCAGTCTTGTTGCGGCCTGTATCCTATATCTCATCAGCCTACTCCATGTATATTGGGCATGCCGTGGTACATGGGGCACAACAGCTGTAATTCCCGAAAAAAATGGCAAGCGCACATTCTCTCCACGACCGGGAATGACCCTGCTCATTGCTGTTCTTCTTGCCCTTGCAGCCGTCATTTTACTTATGCGTGCATCCTACATATCATTTCATTTCAATGCTGTTCTCCTGCAAGCTGGCGCATGGATATGCGCTGTCGTATTCGCCTTGCGAGTCATAGGCGACTTCAATTATGTCGGGTTGTTCAAGCGAATCAGCAAAACGAAATTTGCAAAAATGGATACCTGGCTGTATGTGCCTCTATGTACTTTCTTATCGTTTGCATTTCTACTATCTATTTTCTTTGGTGGAACGCAGCAATAAAACCATGATTCCTTCTACATACAACACACTGCGAATAAAAGACTCGCTTCCCCTTCCGGGAGCGAGTCTTTGTATTTCCTTCAGCGTTGCAACAACCCTTATGCCCATTTAACAAACTGGATTGCAGCATCGAACCACATTAGAAAATTGGGTAATTGTGGGTTGACAGATAACACCATCAGTTATATAGTTAGTTACATGAGTAATTAACCAGTTTGGTGGTGTAGATATGACAGTTATGATGGACGACAGCCGCCCCATTTTTGTGCAAATTGCCGAACGTATTGAGGATGACATCATCGAAGGTCGATTGCCTGAAGAATCACAAGTCCCTTCAACGAATCAATTTGCTTCCTTTTTTCAAATCAATCCCGCTACTGCGGCCAAGGGTGTCAATTTGCTGGTTGATGAGAACATTTTGTACAAAAAGCGTGGGATAGGCATGTTTGTATCGACAGGAGCGAGAGCAAAACTCATGGAAAAGCGGAAAGAACTTTTTTACGAACAGTATGTGGTCTCCATGATTCGTGAAGCAGAGAAGCTTGGCATTTCCAGGGAACAATTAACAGACTTGATTCAGAGAGGAGATCGAACGAAATGAGAACCATTGCTGAAGTGAAGGGATTAACCAAGTCATACGGTGATGTTACTGTCGTACACGATGTTAGCTTTACACTAGAAGCTGACAAAATTTATGGCCTGCTTGGGCGCAATGGCGCAGGAAAAACAACCATTATGCATATGCTGACTGCACAATCGTTTCCAAGCGGCGGTGAACTGTATGTGTTCGGGGAGTCGCCTTATGAGAATAATCGCGTTCTGAGCAAGATTTGCTTCATTAAAGAAAGCCAGAAGTATCCAGACAGCTTTCGAGTCATTGATGTGATTGATCTCTGCCCTTCCATCTTCCCGAATTGGGATAAAGAATTTGCATCTAAGCTGCTGAATGATTTTAATCTTCCCTTGAAGAGACGAGTCAAGAAGCTGTCACGCGGCATGCTGTCTTCCGTTGGCATTGTTATTGGATTGGCAAGTCGAGCTCCGCTGACCATTTTCGATGAACCCTATCTTGGACTTGATGCAGTGGCTCGCAACTTGTTCTACGACCGGTTGATTGAAGATTATGCGGAACATCCGCGAACGATCGTGCTGTCCACACATTTAATCGATGAAGTCAGTCAATTTTTAGAGCATGTGATCGTTATCGATGGGGGTAAGATCATTTTGAATGAGGAAAGTGATGCTTTGCGAGGCCGTGCCTACTCCGTCGTTGGTCAGAGGGAACTAGTTGAGTCATTCATCTCTGGAAATACAATCATCGATCGGCAGCTGTTAGGTGGACTGCTATCTGCAACCGTGCTTGGCAAGCTGACTCCTCATATCCGAGAACAAGCAGAATCGTTAGGCCTTGATCTCTCAACAGTATCCCTGCAGCAGCTTATTGTTCACCTCACAAAAAGAAAATCTGATCGCAAGGCGGTGGATTCGCGATGAATCGAGTAACAACCGTTATGAAAATGTACAGCAAGGATCACATACTTTGGTTTCTCGCACCGTGGTGTTTTGTTCTGCTCCCTAGTTTTCTGATTAATGTGTTAGTCGGCTATTTGCTCCAACCGGAACAAGGTTACTTCAGCGGTGGATTGGTCTCTATTTTTATCTATCTATTGGTTCTCGGCATCGTAGCCGTTACTCAAACCTTTCCCTTCGCATTTGGAATTAGCATCCGCAGAACAGACTACTATTTTGGAACCAATTTGATGCTACTGCTTTCCAGCGTAACAGTTGCCACGATTGTAATGCTAATGTCCATTAGCGAAAGCAGCATTACACAGAGCTTAGGCGTAAATTTCCATTTCTTTAGTCTACCGTATCTTACAGACGGAAATTTATTTGAACAATGGTGGACTTATTTGGGCACAGCTATACATCTTTGCTCCTTAGGGTTCGTCATTGCCATGTTCTTCCGTCGTTATGGCCGCATGGGAATGTTCATCTTGTTCCCAGTCATGCTTGTCATTTTCTCCATCTTCAGTTATCTCTGCACGTACTACAACTGGTGGGGCAGCATATTCACATGGATCGGCAGCCATTCAGCTGCGCAACTTGCTTCTTGCTTATTCGCCTTGGCGGTTTTCTATTCGTTACTTTCCTTCATCATGATCCGAAGAACAACAATTGCTTAGCATATCAACAAATAAAGCCGCCGGATATATATCCAGCGGCTTTTCAGCTAAATCATTACCTAGTTACTCATGATTTCATATTAAGAAATGATTGCTCTGCTTCTGCTTATTTAATCGAGACTTCGAACTTAGCTCCCGCTCCACCAGCAAATACAATGGTACCACCGCTTGGCAATTCAATTCCTTGTTTCCCTGTTGATGATAAGGAGAAATGAACGACATGCCCCTGCTCATTGTACACTGCAAATGAAGATTGCTTAGGCATTGTCGTAACGGTCAGCTTCTTCCCAGCAACAGCTTTAGGAAGCTTAAACCATTTTGCATAACCATCCTCTTGAATCGTTACTGTAGATTTCGAACCTTGATACAATGGCTTAATTGTATCCTCTGATACCATAATATACCCTGAACTATCTAAGTACTCCACTCCATCCTTTGTGAAGAACTGATATTCCATTGTATCTCTTCCGCCCATAGCTGGGATTTGCACCTGATTACTTGCCGAATCCGGGCCTGTAATGGTCTTATCGTCCACGTAACCAGGCAAATCGGCGTGTTTATTGATTTTACCCCCATCCATAAGCAAATAAGTGAGGGAACTATATTTTTCATTCACTGGAAAATACTTTTTGCCTATGCGCTTCGTCCATGCGGATTCAACTTCTTTGGAGATATCATTTTTCTCAAGCTTCTCGCCAGTATACTGGGTCAGAGCTATTTGAGAAAGTCCTGGTACATCTAGGTACATACTTTGCCATAAATAAGTACGTCCATTGTCTTTCGCATCGAACCGTATCTTCGTCGTTCCTTCTTCATTCATAAATGTGCCGTCTGCTGTATATACATACTTCGCTGCGGGCATATCAGGCGCTTGATTATAAGTGATAGACAGTTCGCCATTCTTGGCAATGGCCACTTTCATGACAACATTGGTTGACGCATAATAACCTGCATACTTGGCAACATCAGCAGGCATTGCCGCTTTCTTCGGCTTGCCGAATGACTTAGCAGGTTGTAACTCCTTAATCGTACCTTTCTCTTTCAATGCCTGCAACACCATCTCGTTCGCCAACATCGCATTCGTCGAGCTGGATCCACCTGAAGACAAGACGGCCGCTGCCATATTGTGCTCTGGAAGTACAACGAGCGAAGCATGATACATGATCGTATCGCCGCCCTTATTCTCAGCTTGGATACCGTATCTATTGAATGGATAGAGCTTTACACTGTCCCATCCAAGTCCATAGTTCACAACCGTGTCGACTTCTCCTTCTGGCCAGAATCCGCGCTTATATTCCTCTTGACGCATTGCTTTAACAGATGTAGACGACAATACTTTGTCATTCTCCCCTGTAAAGATTTGCGCGAAACGAACAAGATCCTCAGCCGTCGAGTATATTCCCCCGGCACCGATGACATTGCCGTTTTCCGTAGGGAGCTGCCCTTCAAATGCAGGGTGATACGTGCCTGCAAACTTTGTTTTATCTGCATTGTCCAACGGTGTTTTCGTATGAGACATAGCTGCTGGTTCAGTAATATATTGATGAAGGAATTTAGTAAAGCCCATTCCACTCACCCGTTCTACCAGAATCTCAGCTAATGTAAATCCATCATTGCAATAAACAGAGAATGCACCTGGATCAGCCTTCAGCGTCTGCTTCTTCAATTGCTCCAGCATCGTATCATGGTTGATCGTGTCATTGTCCCCAAGCAAGAAGCTATTTCCTAACGTTGATCCCCGGAGCCCCGAAGAGTGATTCAACAGCATCCGCGGTGTAATCTTCTTGTACCGCTCATCCTTCATTGTGAATTCAGGGATGTATTGCACAACAGGAGTATCTAGATCTACCTTTCCTTCTTCAACCAGTTTCATAACGGCTACCGTGGTAAATACCTTGCTGGTTGATCCGATTCCATACATCGTGTTTTTCGACAGTGGTACTTTTCCTTGAGCATCATTCTTACCGGCTTGCCCAGATACTACGATGTTACCATGATCAATGAGTGCATATTGAACACTTGTCGTACCGAAAGTGTCCGTCAACAGTGAAGCTTTTTCAGTAGCAACTTTTTTAGTAGCGGAGTAATTCAAGCCCCCATTTGAAGCTGCGGCCATTGCGCTCGTCGGAACAAGCATTGCAACAACCATACTTATTGCCAATACCAAAGACAAGCTTTTCTTCATTCTTATGCCTCCCCAATTATGTACTTATAGGATAGTACGTTTGAACGCTAAGAAAGTTCAGTTTATTTCCAGTAACATCTGATTTATCTCGACGAATCACCCCCCATTAGCATGTTGGATCCCTTGATTTAGCTTCAGCAGCAAAGCTTCCGGGTTATCACACCTGAATACCACGGAACGTTTCGGGATCGTCCTCCCGAACAACCCTTTTGTCTCGATTGGTTCTTTTAGAACAATTTCGTATTGTGGGGAATCACAGATAATGACAGAATAATGCATATCTTTCGGAATTTTCTCCCCCATGCTGATTTCTTTGGCCTTCTGTATGACGGCAACATTATTCAGGGGCACTTCAATCCTGTTTTGATAACCACAACGAATAATGATTCGATTGTCCACAACTAGGTGTGGCAAGTATTTCGCAGATTTATATAGTGCCATCAGATAGAACAGTCCATAGATATTAATAGCTGAAAGGATCCATGCAGCAAGTTCACTCCACATTTGTACGAGAAAATGAAACAATACACCTTCGATTATAAGTAAAATGGATAAAAAGATGGCCATAGTTTTGAACTGAGAATGTTGATGATAGGAGAATGCCTCTCCCCGCTCCTCACCTGGTTTCTTCATCCAAATCATAATCGAATAATAGATCAGATGACGTACATCTGATACGATGCTTGACATCTTCAGCTCCTCCTTAACTGATTTTCCTCAAATCGATTTACGGCCTCTTTGATGTAATCCTCTACTTCCTTGGAGAATATGGACACGTAAAGCTGCGAATGATCATCGAGATCTAACTCCGCTATTTTCTCCTTATAATGTGGTGCAATGTGTTCATTCATAGTCGTAATCATGTGCTCGATGGTACGCTGAACCACTACTTCGGATGGCGATACTCCTAATTTGCAATAATGCTGCAATTGATTCACAATAGCGAGCATTTCCCTCTCAAATTTTAGTCGTTCCTGTGGGGAAAGATGCTTTAGAAGCGCATGTTCGATAACTGATTGTGGCAATCGGTCTGATAGCCACTCTTCTTGTTCCTTTTCACGATGGATCGAGTGGATGATCGCTAGTAACAGGTCACTGTCTAAATCTTCATCTTGCATGATCTGCTCCACCCGCGTAATCGTATTGATTACATAATCAAGCTCTTCTCTTTTTTTCGCGAGCATAGCTTTCTGCTTTTGCAGTGTATCGCGAATTTGAGGTGAATCTTGGTTCGTAAGGTAATCCGCGATTTCCTGTAAAGAAAACCCCAAATATTTGAGAGTAATAATTTTCTGCATGGTTGAAATGTCATCCTTACTATACAGACGATGTCCATGTTCATTGTAACTAGAAGGAGCCATCAACCCTTTCCGATCATAAAAATGAAGCGTGCGTTCTGTAACACCAGTTAGTGTTGCAAAAGCTTTAACGGTATACATGTGTTCATTCAATAGGACATCTCCTCTCGTCATATTACCTTCAATGTACACTATGACGTAACGTCATAGGCAAGGCTTGAAAACAGAAAGAAACAGCATCTCACCTTAGATATGGAGAAATGCTGATTCCAGTAGTACCCTATTCCAATAGTTATTAAGATATTACCGTATAACTGAGCTTCTTTTTGCCAAAGTTAATAGCCGCTTGATGATTAGCAGTGCTATATTTCCCGAAATAGACATCAATCCAACGATATGAGAGTTTAGCTGTATTCTTGAGATCCCCTGTATCTTCCACAACAAACGTGTTTATCACGTAACCGCCTGGAATCGATATGCTCTCATTATTATTTAATACAATCATTGTACCAAACGGAAAAACAGGCTTGTTCCAGTTTCCCGCCCCCCAGATTGTCGGATGCACAGCAACACCACCGATGTAGGCAGCTTTTCCACCAGCAAACACCGGCTTATTGTCTCCTGCTGCCCCTGTATAAGCAGTAAAATCTTCATTCATATACGTGATGTCCGCCTTCGCTGTAGATACTCCGGTAAATAGAAGTGCTGTTGACATGATTATGGCTGCAAACCACTTTCTCATCTTGATCACTCCCCTTGTCCAGACAATATCCTCCCCGTTACAGCATCGAACTCGATCTGCTGCAGTTGATCTTGATCATCTCGGCCAATTACTGTTATCGTAGTCAATCCTTCTCCTGCCTGAAGAATAAAGTGATAGCCGTTAGCCCATCCATCTCCAGGCAGCAAATGTCTTGACCGTATGCTTTTGAGCACTGCCACAGAACTGTCAATCTTGACCTTGTCAGTAGATACCATCCATTCGGAATTGTAATTACCTATTCCAGGTATGACCTTATCCACCTTTCCATCCCGAATCGCAATAACAGCGCGCTTGTTCGCAGGGGCACCCACTTGTAAATTCCATCGACTCCTTGTACCTTCTTGTCCACTTGTCTTCCCTAACCCGTCATCCACGCTTGTCACATAGAGTAGGACAGCATCGGGATTCCACTTTTTTGCCGCTACCATTCCAACATGCAGTGCATCGATAAGCGATAATTGACTGTGAGAATTAGTACGTTCAACATGCGAATCATCCATGACAAAATGGTATATTAGTAATGAACATGCTAATACGATGACTGCACTTAGCGTGGCAAACATCTTATTCATCCCTAGCAAGCACCTTCCTGTAATGTACTATGATATAGATCAAAATCCTTTTATTGCCATTATTGCTATCACTACTCTATCAGACCTTTCAAAACAAGCTCAATAGACAGACATGGATCTTGGAACAATCCCATTAGAGCCTATGAATATCCCCGATTGCAAAAGGAACTTTCCAACTCTGCAGTGAAACAAAAATTTCCAAAGTTCAATTATTGTTGACATCCAGTTGTCAGGTTACCAATGTCATACTATGTACAGGAATTGCTTAGGAGGGATAACGCGATGACAGCATATCATTACAACAATAAGGCTGCCTTAATTGATGCAATCCAATATACCTATAGGCGGTTTGATGAAGAATTCAACGATATCGAGGACGGTGCAAGGGATGTGCGGATCACTGGGGTAGATCGAACTCCAGCCGAGATCATCGCCTATCAATTAGGCTGGTTGCATCTCGTTATGGGGTGGGACAAGCAGGAACAGGAAGGCGAAATCGTACATATGCCTTCTCCAGAGTATAAGTGGAATCAACTCGGTGCATTATATCAATCTTTCTACGAGCATTATTCATCTTACTCGTTAACTGAATTGAGGAATCAACTTAAGGATGCCGTACAGTTGTGGGTGAATTGGATTGATAGCTATAACGATGAGGCGTTGTTCATACAAGGGGTTCGCAATTGGACAGGGGACAAGCAGAATTGGCCGATGGCTCGATGGATACATATTAATTCGGTTGCTCCATTTACATCATTCCGTACGAAAATCAGAAAATGGAAGAAAGGTTTTCTGAGTATGTCTTAACTCTATTATCCTAGTTGTACAGCGACAGATCAGTACGCTCGTAACCGGATATGAACCGTCTGCCGCTGATTCAACTAGGAATTTATCTATTCACCTTTTTATCTCTTCTTTTATATCTATATCTATCTGTAATCTATTTCAACTCTTCTAAATCTAGTTCAAGCAAATGATTGTATCTATTGTTACCTCGTCATAATAGAGGCAACGTCCTGAATGGCCGTCCGTGCAGCGCCGCTTATGCCCGCGAGTTGGAAAAATCCGTGATTGACACCGAAGTACTTCCTGCACTCTGCACCAACTCCTGCATCAAGCAGCCGTCGATACAACATTTCTCCCTCGTCTGCAAGAGGATCGAATTCGGCAAGAAGAATATGTGTGTATGGCAATCCTTCCAAGTCGCTGCGCTGAATAGGACTTGCCTCTGGATGTTCGGATGGAATGTCTCCGAAATAAGCTTCAAAACCGCTGAGCAGTGCATCGCGAGTGATCACGTAATCATCTCCGTACCGTTGATAACTCTCGCTTGAACCACTTGCGTCCAACATCGGATATATCAAGATTTGTCTTGTTGGCATCCATTCCTTCTGTGCCTTGAGCCGCAAGGACGTTACTAACGCAATATGTCCGCCCGCACTATCACCTGCCAGTGTAATATCATTCGGATTTCCTCCCCAAGATACGGCATGCTCACGCACAATTTGTGCGGTCTTATAGGCATCATCATGAGCAGCTGGATAGGCATGTTCTGGTGCCAAGCGGTAATCAACCGCTACCACAATCGAGTTCCCCTTGTTAGCTAATGCTCTTAACTGGCGGTCATGCGTTGTGAAATCCCCGCTTATAAAGCATCCGCCATGATAATAGATCATAACAGGAAGATTAGACGCATACGACGGTCGGTAAATGCGTAAAGGGATGGAATCGATCGTATGATCAGTGATTTCCCATATAGGCTCCGATTCTCCTGCCAACACAACCGATTGAACATAACCTTGACGGCGCTCCTGATAGCTCTGCTGTCTCGCAGAAGGACGTCCTGCTTCAATAAATTCCTTAACGATGCTTCGAATGCCTGGTTCCAAATCATTCAAGCGCTCCATGATGTGAACTCTCCTCCGATTGAAATACATGATGTAATGGCATAATTCCACCAATATTCATGTTACACGTGAATGATCGAGGAATGCAATCCTTTCATCGAACGGGCAGCTTGAACTCCAGTTGTGGGATATAATTCTTATCCGGGCCTTTTCTAACAAACGGCTTAATGACGATTAAGCTAGGCTTCACCTTGAACGGCTCGTAAGAGGTTGAGAACACCATTCCTTTTCCTTCTCCTGAACCATTCCCAGCAATTGCATTCTGTTCATTTCCCTGCTCATCCTCGATATCGAACTCCAGATTGAGGAACCCATCAACTTTATAGCTATCCGGTATTGCATCCAGCATATTACGATAATCTTCTTCTCCGCTTGCCCCGTGGACACCGACGAGCAAGCGGGTTGTGATGGGGGTAATTTCGACTCGATCGATCGACATATTTATCGAATCATGTGATTTGGTCTCTGATGTCTTTAGGATAATCGTTCGCTCCGTATCCTTCTTGATCGGGAAGAGGAACTCGTAATTCTCATCCACATCAGCCAAATACACGACCATCTTCATTTCGAACGAGTCTGGAAGCTCGAGATCAGCAGAATCTAAAGCGGTAACGATTATCGATTGCGGAGCATGCTCCCCACCCGGCTGCAGCCCCATCCCGGTATTTATCTGCTTGTCTCCCATATAAAAATCGATATTATTGGCTCGCTTGCTAAGCATGCGCTGCTTGTTCCATAACTGAAAAAAAGAATCCTTCACCGCTTTCGTATCTTCTCTGCTGAGCACTAGAGATAGCCTGCTGCCATCATACATCATCTCAGAAATCGTGAGCGTCACTCCCTTATGGGTTACGCGCTGATTGACTGAGGTGACCATCCCCTTCTCTCCAGCAGTTTGCAAGCCAAGATCCCCCACCAGTTTGAATACGCTATTCATGAACGGAATCTGCTTTAACGTCTGTGCGATCGCTGGAGAGGCAAGACCTGAGAAGATCATGACTATCCCGAGGCTCGCTACACCCGCTGTTGAAATCAACACTCTGCGCAGCCAGCGGTTCTTCCGACTTCTTCTCTTCCGTCCAGGAAGCATCTCGTCGATGATCTGGTATGTCCGATCCATTCGGTTGCGAACGGATTCTGGCAGCTCGCTAATATATGGTTCCCTAAGCTGTTCCAGTCGCTGATCGATAGGCAGTTGTATGTCTTTCATCCGTTCATCTTCCTTTCTTCAGTATCATCCAGCCATTCTGCGAGCGTGTGACGTGCCCGATGCAGCCGTGTCTTCACCGCACCCACGGACATATCCATCATCTCGGCGATCTGATGCATAGGCAAATCCTGAAAATAAAACAAAATAACAATATTGCGAGATACTTCCTCAAGCCGATAGATCGCCTGACGCAAATCAAGATGATCACTGTATTCTGCCGTGGCTACACCAACTTCTGGGAGTTCAGCCAGCATGATGATGCGAGCCTGCTTCCGCAATATCATATTGCATTCATTGATCAATATCCGAAAGAGCCAAGTCTTAAAATAGGCATGATGATTTAGGTTGGTCAGTGCGCGATAAGCCTTGAGCACAGTCTCCTGCATCGCATCTGCACAATCCTCATCCCTTCTGACGATTGACCTGGCCATGTTGAACATTTGGGCTTCATGCTGCTTGATGAGTCGAATAAACGCTTCTTTGTTACCTTCCTTAGCCAATCTCACTTCTGTCTCTATATCGCTATGCAAGCCGTTTCTACTCCCTTCTTTACCCCATACACGCGAATCAAACTGTCAATTAGATGCACAAGATAGGCAAAAGGTTTCATTAAACGCAAAAAAACTGCCAAATGTTCACTTTCATGCATTTGGCAGTTTACTTAAGAACAGGAATCGCTTCCTGCTTCTATTTATTTTTCGGATTCCCTATGCTTCCAATATAGACGAGTCTCAGACACGACGACTCCAGACAAACCGAGCAGTGCAACTAAGTTCGGCAGCGCCATTAATCCATTTACAATATCAGCAAGCTTCCATATCATATCCAGCTTGATAAATGCCCCAAAGCCAATGATCGCAATGAACATAAGGCGGTACGGCAGAATCGATTTGACACCGAATAAATAAACCATGCACCGTTCGCCGTAATAGTTCCAGCCAAGAATCGTCGTGAATGCAAATAAAATCAAGCAAAACATAAGAATGAGGGAACCGTATGGCAGCGCAGCATCAAATGCTGCCTGTGTCATGGCCGCTCCTTCCATTGGGCCATTCCATACACCAGTTACAATCAATGTTAATCCTGTAAGCGAGCAGACGATGATCGTATCAATGAATGTTCCAGTCATTGATATGAGTCCTTGCTCAGCCGGCCATTTCACCTTCGCAGCCGCGGCCGCAATCGGTGCGCTTCCGAGACCTGATTCATTGGAGAATACACCTCTTGCAATTCCGTTGCGGATCGCCATCATAACCGTTGCTCCCAAGAAGCCGCCTCCTGCTGCTGTTACATTGAACGCGCCATGGAAAATCAACGACAGTGCGTGAGGTATCTGATCCGCAAATGCAATAAGCACCACAAAGCTTGCGATAAAATAGATAATAGCCATGACAGGGACGATTGTCGTCGTCACATGCGATATACTCTGAATCCCGCCAATTGTAACAAGTGCGGTCACGATAGTGACGATTGCCGCAGTGACTACTGCAGGCACTCCAAGGCTTGCTTCTGTAGATGTGACGATCGCATTAATTTGCGGAAATGTACCTATTCCAAGTAAGGCAACCAACACCCCGCTAATCGCGAAGAATACAGCAAGCGGCTTGAATTTCATGCCAAGCCCCTTCTCAATATAATACATTGGGCCACCTAGCACTTGTCCATTGTCATCAATGTTGCGATACTTGACAGCAAGCAATCCCTCCGCATATTTAGTAGCCATACCGAAGAATGCAGCAACCCACATCCAGAATAACGCACCGGGTCCACCCACCTTAATTGCAGTAGCAACCCCCACGATATTACCAGTTCCAATTGTCGCCGCCAGCGCAGTAGCTAATGCACCGAAGCTGGATACATCTCCTTCTCCCTCGTTCTTCGACTTGAATATTAACTTCAAGGCGAGCGGCAGGCGGAACAACTGTAGTCCACCCAAGCGGATCGTTAATAAGATTCCCGTTCCTACTAATAAGATAAGAAGCGGTGCTCCCCATACCATGCTGTTCAATTTGTCTAACCATTGTTCCATCATTGCCAAATCAGTTCCCCTCTTTGTGAATAATAAAAAGAGTCAAATCGAATGATTTGACCCTGGGGACATGTGTGCAGAATAAACAACCTGACGTAAGTGACATACCTAAATAAGATCATCATACCAATGACTTACGATTTTTCTACGCTTCTGCATCCCTGTCCTTTTACCTGAGAGTTTTAACGAATCCACGAGAATCAAATTCGTCTTGCCCCTTCGGTGCCCCAATCATGGAGTCTCTCCAGAGTCCTGTCCATTTACGGTCCTGCTTATACGTATTCGAGCTCAAGGTTCGATATGCCTAAGCGCCTGAGAGCTTACCCCTTCGGCTAGACGATTCGTCTATCTCCCGCAAACTTCATCCAGTTATAAAGTTGTAGGTAACATTATAGTAGACACACTATCATTGTGCAATGATCCATTGCATTGTAATTTATCCCATACCATCTATCACACATGTGCTTGGTGACTGTAATATAGGGATCTGGCCTCATTTAATAAATGAATGAGTTCACTCACATTCTGCACATTCGTATCGTAATTGGTAAAGCATGCACGCAGCGTTGGTACACCATGAATGGTAAATACGGATAGCCACACTTTCCCTGTGCTTAATACTTGTTGATGCACAAATTGAGCGAAGTCCTGGTCGTTTCGTGTCCATGCTTCTTGATCAAGAAAGCAAATGACAGGCAGCACGGTATCATTGGCAACTGTCCAGCCAGATCGCATTAATTCTTCTCGGAATAGCTTGCCCATTTCAACTTGATGTCGCAAGACAGCTCGATATCCTTCCCACCCCGCAGTAGCCAGGGATAAATACAGCTTCAATCCTATAAATCTCCGTGACCATTGAATAGAATGCGTATATGGATCAATCGTAGGCAGCTCCTCACCCTCCTTCGGCATATAATCTGCCGTTATACGGAAGGTTTCATGCAATATATGTGAATGACGTGTGAAGTACATGCCCGCCCCCATTGGAACGGACAGCCACTTATGAGCATCAAACGCGATTGAATCTGCTTGCTGGATACCATCTATATGGGAGGACAGCTCGGAATCCAATACGATTGCACCGCCATAAGCAGCATCCACATGAAGCCACATCTGTTCATGCTCCGCTATTGCTGCGATGTCCATTAAGGGATCAATTGCACCGGCTCCCGTCGTTCCCGCTGTAGCAATAATAAGAAATGGGGCAAAACCCTGCGCGCGGTCTATACGTATTTGTTCTGATAACGCATCTATATCCATTTGCAAGGAATCGTTCGTACGAATGGAGCGAATTGAATTCGTTCCAAGCCCACAGGATCGAGCCGCCTTCACCAATGAATGATGACTTTCTTCAGAAGCATACAGAATGGGTCGCTTCTCCAGAGCTGCTAATCCGTCTATTGCATACTTTGGAAAATGATAAGATAGGGCCGTTAAGACAGCCGTCAAATTAGCTTCCGCTCCCCCAGTCGTGAAGGTTCCATCAGCAACATCATGCGGGTAACCAAATTGAACGGCGAGCTCACGCAGTACGTAATTCTCAATCTCTACCGCGAGCGGCGCATGACTCCATGCAGCAAGCTGGGGGTTAAACGCTGCTGTTATCGTGTCTGCCATAATCCCCATAAAGTTCGGGCGGGGATTGTATAAGCCATAATATCCTGGGTGTGCTGTGTGCACTTGATATCGACGCAGTCCTTCTATAACATGCTGAACCGCAGTTTGAGGCTTGACAGGAGCAGCAAAGTCAATTTGCTCCGCATACTGCACGATTTCTGACGGGATTAATTCAGGGGCAACTACTACCTCGTCGGTGTATGATAGATACTGACTGATTTTCTCTAACGTATATGAGCCTAGCATATACTGTTCCTCAGTTGATAGATCCAAGATCGGATTCTGTCTAAGCATACAGATTCCAGCAACTCCCTTCCACTGTTCAATTCAAGAAAGATGTTCCAATTGAATAATAGCTTACCGACCAAGACGACAATTGAACAGGTACAGTTTATTAACCCGCTATGAGGTCAGGCCATTTCTCCCCCTATTATACATACCGTCCTTCCAGTTACATCGTATTTATAATATGAGCGCAAGATTTCGAAATCTCAACTCAAAAAAACCGCCCCTATTACCTAGAGGCGGTGCCTATTGCTTCCTTACTTTCTCATTTACTCAGGCAATCGGTATACGGCAAAAGGTTCACCATAACGATATCGACGGCTTATTTCATCCAACCGGTTCAACTGTTCTTCATTAAGTTCGACATTGACACTCGTTATATTATCCTCTAACTGCTCCACCTTCGTCGCTCCTACAATGACTGTCGATACACAAGGCTGGTGCATAAGCCAAGCTAATGACAACGAGCTTGGGCGGCAGCCGATATCCGCTGCCAATTCGCTCACCTGTTCACTTAACGCAAACCGTTCTTCATTGAAGAATTTGTAGAAATTCGGATCCGTATCTGCTCGTGAGCCAGCTGGCTTCTGATCGCCCACACGATATTTCCCTGTCAGAATTCCTCCTGCAAGCGGGTAATATGGAATGATTCCCACCCCTTGATCCTGACATAGCGGAACCAGTTCCAGTTCTGGCGTTCGATCAGCTAGTGAATAGCTGGTTTGCATGGACACATAACGATTCAGACCAAGCCGTTCACTGATGCCAATCGCCTTCATCAGCTCCCAAGCAGCGTAATTAGACGCTCCGATATACCGCACCTTGCCTGAACGTATCATATCATCAAGCGTCCGCAGCGTCTCCTCAAGTGGAGTATGCGGATCAAATGTATGTATTTGATACAGGTCAATATAATCGGTATTTAGCCGCTTCAAGCTATTGTCTAATTCCTGCTGCAAATGAAAGCGAGATGAGCCGCGCTCGTTCGGCCCCTGTCCTCGAATTAATCCTGCCTTCGTTGTCAGCACGACATTGTGTCGATTGCCTGTCAGCGCCTCACCGATGATGCGTTCTGATTCTGAACCAGCATAAATATTAGCCGTATCAATAAAGTTAATGCCATAGTCCAGCGCTTGATGAATAATTCGAGTCGAAGCCTGCTTGTCAGCCCGCTTACCGAAAGCATTTGTTCCTAACCCAAGCACAGACACCTTCAATCCACTATTGCCAAGACGACGATATTGCATGACGATCAACTCCTTGCTTTCCTTATTTAGCAGTAATTATATCACAAGCTATCCCCTTGATCTGAATCCGATCAAATATGTGTCTGCCTTATGATTCCACTTCCGCGCACAAAAAGAAAAACTCATGCAAGCATGAGTTCTCAACAACAATATAGATTCCAGAATCTGTTATGGATTACAAGACAAATTATACGAATGGAAAAATCGTCGGACATTGCAATGGAAGGCTGATGCTGCATGACTCCGGTATCGGGATTAATGCCCTAGGTTGACAGAATGTCGCTTCAACCATCAGCGGAATTGTAAATTTCACGATAAGCTCCAAACACCAATCCAATTGCAACTCAATCGTTAAGCTGTCAGTAATTCGTGCAGCACAATGGATATCGAATATTTGAGAAATAATGTTGGATTCATCTAATGGGAGCGGTAAGCAGAGTGATACTTTCTCGTTATTCTTGACTAATAGTGTAAACGTGCATGTTTCTCCTGTTCCACTATCTGTTAACGTAATCGTTACTTCTGCAGAGCACGTGGTCAGTACAATAGCTGCTTGCGATCCGATAATGGGCAGCGGCAGCCGCTTTACAACCGTGATGCTGCATTCTCCCGCAGCTGGCACTGCATTGCAGCTCACGAGCACTTGCCGACCACCAGCAATTGCTTGTTCTACGAAAGCCCTGCAGTTTTCGGGTATTGACTCTTCCACGATAAAATCACTCCGAGTGACAACCCAATCGAACAGTTTGCTGACAGAAATGCACTCTAAAGGACGAACAACTAGCGTCGTAATCGTAGCTGTAACAGGAGGCGTATTATCCGCCTGAGCGGTAGCCGTGTTGGTAACCACCCCTTCTAACAAAGGAATGACTGTAATGATAATCGTCTGTTCTTGTTGACCCTCCAATGTGCCCAAGAGACAAGTAACGGTCTGCCCGGATACAGAGCAAGTGCCTCCTTCAGATTGAACACTGACAAATTCAACCGTAGGAGGAATGACATCACGTACAATTACATTCGTCAGTGGAAGTTCTCCGAGATTTGCAACACTGATCGTATATTGCAACAGGCTGCCGACAAGCACAGGGTTGCTTGATGCTTGCTTCGAAATGGCGAGCGGCTGTAATACCGTAATGCTTGCGGTTGCTGTTTCAGGGTCTTCAACATTACCAGCGGTCACCACTGCTGTGTTCGTTAATATTCCTGTTATAGTCGTAATTGCTTCGATCGTAATCATAGCGCACGTTCCAGGGGCAATGACACCGAAAGATGCTGTGATCGTTTGCCCAACCTGCATGAATGTGCCTTCAGATACTTGGATACCAGTGACTTCAACGCCTGCAGGCAATGTATCCACCGCAACCACATTTGTGGCCGCCGTTTCTCCCATGTTGCACACCGTCACTTGAAAGATGACTTCATTCCCAAGGGTTACGAGATCCGGCTCGCCAAGCTTCTCAATGGTTAAAAAAGCAGGAGGAAGCGCGTTGACGGTTGTATCGATCGTGGATGATACAGGTGCCGTTTGATCAGAAGACGCTGTTGCTGTGTTCGTTACGATGCCTGGAGCTGTAGGAATAACCGTAATCGTGATAATTTCAGACTGACCAGGATCAAGGTCGCCAATCAATGCTGTCACGGTGCCAGCCACTTCGGTTACAGTTCCCTGCGTTGTTTCAGCAGAAACGAAGACGAGACCAGGCGGCAGCACATCCACCACTTCCACGCCGGTTAATAATTCTGTCGTCTCGTTGGAGACAACGATCGTATAGACGAGCTCGTCACCAACAGTTGCAGGATCCGGTCCCGCAAATTTCGATATCATTAACTCAAGTATCGGCTCTTCAATAACTAGAGTTTCGGTAGTAGAGGATTGTGGCGTAGTCTCATCTGAAAACGTCGTTGCCGTGTTCAAGACTGTACCTGTGACCGTTGGGATGACGACGATAAAAATGACCACAGTCTCTCCCGGAGCAAGTGAACCAATGTCATTCGTAATTGTCGTGCCATCGAACGAAATCGTCCCTTGATCCGATTCAGCGGATACAAAGGTGGTTCCTGCCGGTAGCGGATCATTCATAACAACATTGGTCGCTGTGCTCCCTCCAATATTGGAGACAAATATAATATAAACGAGTTCTGAATTTACGGCGACGATTGGGGGAAAGTCCAGCTTCTCAATTTCTAGAATTGGAGGCGGCAGAGGATTTACGGTATTGACTGCGGTTGAGGAAATGATGCCGGTCTGATTCGCTTGGGCTGAAGCAGTATTGGATATGAGTCCAGCCGCTGTTGCCAGCACGGTAATATTGACGGTAACACTTTGACCAACCGGGATCGTCCCGATATCTACGGTAACCGTTCCAGCAGCAAACGATGCCGAACCTTGCGTAGTTTGAACCGATTGAAACGTTACACCAGCTGGTAGCGGGTCAGTAAGTACAGTGTTCACAAGCGGGGAGTCTCCATCGTTGCTGACGACAATGGTGTATACGATCTCTTCTCCAACGGTGACTGTATCAGGAAAAGAGGTCTTCTCCAGCAGCAGCGTCGGCGGAATATTGTCAATTTGAATCGCCAGCAGATTGACAGTATATCCGTCGCCATTCGTTCCGAATTGAATCGCTGCTGAAGTTTGCCCGTTCACGAGACTGTTGGAGATGCTTACGTTGGAAATATCCCATCCTTGGCGATTCCCCTCAATGATGTTGGATCCCGGCTGCCCAGGTATCGGATTGCGATCCCCAAACGTTGCAGTCGGGTTGATATTCCCGTTATCATCGTAAATTAGTGATTGAAAGAAATTGTTCGTAAACCCTGCCGGCTGCGGGATCGTAGAAAGGCTGGCCAGATTGGGACCGAATCGTACGAAATCACCCGTAATCTCCGCATCCCCTTCTTGCGCACTAACGAGCAGGCGGCCGGTAATAGGGCCTGTTGATGGAGTTTGGAAATTCCCGATCATTTCATTGACTGGTGGAGATATGGCTTGAATCGGGACGTTCCCGACATATAAATTCATGCTGCGGAAAGGTAATGCAGGATTCACGTATACAACCCCAAGTGTCCACCCGGCAAAACTGGTCGTATTCGGATCCGGAACCAGTGTTCCAACGATTTTTCCAGCCCCGTATGTGCCGGCACCGCCCCCTGCTACAAGTGCAGTTACGTTGGCAGAACGCACATATCCTAAATCTCCTTGAATATTAACGGCATAATTGAAGAACGTCTCTGGCGGAATATTGAACATGCCTGCAGGTGTACTGAATCTGACCGGGTCATTCAAACGGGCCGATAAATCCTCGCCGCCCGGTGTATTGATCAAATAAGTCCCGCCCCATACCAATTCAGCGTATACAACTGTACTTCCAGGAGGGAGGACGAGCGAATTTGTTGAGAAATTTATCATATACATATTCGTCGTTCCCCCGCCAGTAGCAGGACTGGACGGAACAGTGCCGCACACCGAGTTCGGATCATTGATAATAAAGGAGCCGATCGCATCAGCCGTACCCGGTGTACAAGCAGCTGAAAATCTGGAGGCGCGGCTAATTCCGAGTGAGTTCCCGGTAAAGGTAATCGCACCTCTCGTTATTGTACTGAAGCGCAATATGAATGGCATTGTCTACACATCCTTACAGCATACATGATAGTGTGATCATTATATTCTGTACGTATGCTGATAGTTCATTGACCATATGTAGGCTTATCCACCTATCCAAGTCCCTAAATGAGGGGGAATCATTGATTACAACTGAAAAATTATTTACAAATGCAAATACATTTCATATTGCTCGAGCTCATTCCGATTGAATCCATGCTTAGATACAAAACCTTCTAGATAATGATTATTCGCAAAAGAAACCGATACTCGCTCTGGCTGCTTCTCTCTTATCATGGTCATAAGCATATCGGCAGCAATCCCCTGATTTCGATATTCAACATCTACGTAGAGAAAACTAACCTTGCCACTATCATTCATACATAAACTTGCAATGACCTTATCGCCTTCATAAGCTGCGGCATAATTATTGGTGTCAGACAACCTCATGTAATCCAAATCATTCTGCCAATTGATATGCGGGATGCGCCAATTGTGTACATGCTGCTCAAAACATTCGAACGGAATTGGCTTAATTTCAAGCCCCTCAACATTTCTGCCCAGCATACTAGCTGGATGATTCAAGGTAAAATAGCTAAGATCGTATACTTTGGAGTAGCCTTTCTTTTTATAGAATTGGATCGCCCTGTCATTCCCAACTATGACTTCAAGGAACAGCTGCCCACAACCGCACTCCACTGCTCTAGCCTTGTGTAGCTCGAACAATTTTGAGCTCACTCCGATTCCACGATAATCAGGATGGATTGCAAGTGCTCCACAGCGCATCGTTAGTATGCCTTCATATCTCTTCAATCCGCCTAGTATCAGTCCGACTGGGCGTTCCCCATCCATCGCAATATAGGAATTCTCCAACTGGTTGCCTTCAACGCCAAAGAAACGAGTCTTGAACATCTCCTCGGAGATTTCCATATTCACGATATAATCAGAAAAGCCAACTGTAAACGCTTCATAAATGTTTGAAATATCGACTTTTGAACATGCAAGATACTTTACCATTTGCCATCATCCTCCAGTTCATTCCTCTCGGGACATATCTTACTCCACACAAAGAAAAGAAATCAACCAAAAGGTTGATTTCAAGGTAGCTCAATCTAACTTACATGTTGGCTCAATGTAAAGTTGCAGGGGCAGACCTCTGCTGCCTCGCAGAGATGGAGGCGGGATTGGTATGCTTAAGTATGAAGGCAATTTGCCCTGCATGAAGACTGGTATGATACAACAGGCGTCCAACCGCTTGTAGCGGTGTGATAGTTCCCATTGGCGACTTCACCGGAACATGCCATGCTTGTTCAGGCAGCGTACACATCGCTTGACGAATATGATGTTGCGAATGTTGAATCAACTGCAGCATGTCAAGTATGCTTGTATATCGATTCGGATCGCCTGACGGCCCTCGACTCGTTCGAATTTCCACATCCGCAGGCAACTCTTGGCCAAAGTACCACTCTGTGAATAAATATTCCACCTCTGCATTGTGTCTGATCATGTAGCCAATTGTGGCACTTCCCACTCCATAACTCAATTCATCATCAGTCAGTTCCTGCACCATCTGATAGAACCGTTCTTGGATCGTATCCCATATGACCGATACCGTATCGTACGTCATTCCCTCATCTCCCTCCTACGTTGTTGGTTCAGACTGTTGATGCCCATCTCTTGCAACATGATCGAAGCGCAATGCTTCCAAATCGATATCATAGGCTTGGCCAAACCCAGCAACATACCGTCCTTCTGTAGGTGTCAGTTCAAACAATGAGAAATCAAGTCCTCTTAGCATCTGAATTAGACTTGATCCAAACGACGCTTCAAACTCAGCAAATATGTCCTCATTCGCCTCATTGTCCAGCTTCGCCGCTTGACATGCGAAGCGAGCACGTTGTCTAGCGAACATGTTTCCGGTCTTGGACTCATCTTCAATCATGAGAACATCTACACAAGGATTCTGCTCAAGATACCGATAATGCTGGGCAATTTTACTCAAATAAATATACAGCTTGCCATCCTTCCGCACATAGGGAGCGTATGAGCCAAACGGAGAGCCATCTTCGGCAATTGTGCTGAGCACTACAGATTGAACACTATCAATAAAATTCATATATTTTTGTTTCATTTTGTCATTATCCTGTTGCTTCATTCCCATTCCTCGCTTCCTTATTCCATTTATTCAACACATGTATTCGTGGATGTTCTCGATCCGGTAAATACTGAATATCTGTATCTACTCCATATACACTGCGAATCAGCTCTGATGTAAATACCGTACCCGGGGTTCCACATATGCGGATTCCCCCGCTCTGGATGACACATACTCGGTCACTGTAGGCACTGGCATGGTTCAAGTCATGCAGCACCATAATGACGGTTAGATTCAGATCACGATTTAGTTTGCGAACCAATTCCAAAACCTCAAGCTGATGCGCGATATCGAGAAAAGTCGTTGGTTCATCCAACAACAGCACTTTTGGCCGCTGGGCCAGCGCCATTGCAATCCATGCGCGCTGAGCCTCTCCACCTGACAAGGATACAACCGTTCTCTCCTTATAGGAGGTCATCCCCGTTAGCTCCATTGCCCAGCAGATAATCTCCTTGTCCTCATCATTCATCCGTTCAAACCATTTCTTATGGGGCATTCGCCCATATCCAACCAGTTCTTCTACAGTCATATCCGAAGGGCTTGAATTGGATTGGCACAACATGCACATGATCTGCGACAGCTGTTTCGAACTGAACTGCTGCAACTCCTCATTCGCAATACAAATTCGCCCACTATCACAGGGAATTAATCGAGTGATTGCCTTCAGTACAGTAGACTTGCCCGATCCGTTAGGGCCGATGATCGTAAGCACCTCGCCTTCATTCACATTAAGCGAGAAGTCGTGCACAATCTGTTTGTTCCCATAACGAATATTCAGTGATGACAGATGCAGCATCGATCAGGCATCCCCTTTCCGCATCAAATATAAGAAGTATGGCCCTCCTACCATGGCCATGACAATTCCTGCGGGAATCTCTATAGGACTGAAGATTGTCCGACCAATGGTATCAGCGATGAGGAGCACCATTGAACCAAGAACAAGACTAAGAGGAAGACGATAACGATAGTCAGAGCCGATTAGTATTCTCGCAATGTGCGGCACAAGCAAACCTACGAACCCAACAAGTCCGACCGTGGACACTGATATGGCTGCTAGATAGACCGCAACAAAGGAAAGTAGAATTCGAATATGAGTCAGATTAAGCCCTAAATTGTGTGCCACCTGCTCGCCCAATCGCAAAATATTCGCATGTCGTATACATAGCAGTGCTGCTGCCCATCCTATCAACGAATACGGAAGGATGACGAGTACATCTGCCATACTTGTACTGGATAAACTCCCGTTCAGCCATTGCAGAGCAGCTGGAAGCCTGTCGCTATACAAGATGGAGAGCAGTCCAATCATTCCTCCAAATACTGCATTAACAGCTACCCCAGACAAAATGATGCGTACAGGTGTTAAACCAAAGTGCTTCTTCCATGCGAGTCCATATACCATAAGCGCTGCAATACTGCCCCCCACAATTGCCGCGAGCGGAACCATCGAATAATACCCAGGAATAACAAGCATAATGAACAGTACCGTTACTGCCGCACCGCTCGATACTCCAGTGAGTCCAGGATCTGCAAGCGGATTAAGCACCACTGCCTGCATTAATGCGCCTGAAGCGGCCAGATTAGCTCCAATAAACAACGCCATCAGTACCCTCGGAATGCGAATATCCCACAATATCGTATTGGAGACATCATTCCCGTATCCGAGTACAGCATCTAGCGTTTCCTTCATACTGAACTGCACGCTCCCAATCCCAATGGAGAGCAGCGTAAGAATGGCAAGCAGAACAACAGCTAGAAGTAGTAGGATATATTTATGTCGTGACGTACTCTTCTTCACTCTGTAAGAACCCCTTATTCACCAAATAGGATATGTGCCATATCTTTATAGGCTGCGGGCGCCTTTACGATAGACGCGATACCGTACAACTGGGAATCAAGAGCCTTCATTTTTCCATTTTTAAATGCATTCATTTTCTCCCAAGCGCCATTCTTCTTCACGTCATCCTCGAATTTCTTGGCAACCGCATTCGGATCGCCGTGCGCGACCAGCAAGATGGCATCAGGATTTGCAGCTATTACACTCTCCATATTGAGCGGTACATAGTCCTCAGACTTCTTCATTACGTCAGACAACACATTTGTAGCCCCCAAATTGCGAGCAATACTTCCGGCGAATGTATTGTCATTCATTAGCATCAATGTTTCTGCTGAACCAAACAGAATCATGACCTTTGGTGCAGGCTTGCCCTTCACGGAATTGAGTACTGCCTGCTCCTCCTGCTGAATCTTCTCCAGATAGGCCTTTGCCTTGTCTTCTCGGCCGAACACACGTCCTAATACAGTCGTTGATAATTTCAATTGTTCTAGGGAATCTGCCGGCAAATAAGCCGTAGGCAATGACGCTGGCTTCAACTTCTTCTCAATGCTGTCTTTAATAGACATTGGGCTTACGATTACATCTGGCTGCAGTTTAGCGATTTGCTCGAGATCAGGCTGGTGTGAAGTACCGACACGGGGGATGTTATCAAATGCTTCTGGCAGTTTATTACTTGACTTAGGAACACCCGCTGGCGTTACCCCGATTTCGTTCAAAATCTCCGTAATAGAGACTGATAAGGTCACAATCTTCTCTGGCTTCTTCGTCCCGAATTGCTTCAAGAGCCTCTCCACTTCAGGGTCTTCTCCCGCCTTCTTATCAACCTGGCTTGACGGGTCTTGACCCGAAATTGTTGTCGACGTAGCCGCAGGTACCGAACCTGCCTCCTTCGACTCCCCCTTCGCATTCCCGCAAGCTGCAAGCACGACGATCATGAGTGCGATGACCCCATATTTGATAAATTTCATTGATTATGTAAGCCTCCTTAATACTTATATATGAGAATAATTATCACTATTATGATAACGATTCTCATTATATAGATATTGATTCTCATTATCAATGATATTTTTAATCTGATTCTCATTTGATTATCATAAAGTTCAATTTTTATTGTAGTGGTGCGGGCTCCACGGATCGAAGGAAGATTATGGACGCAAAAAGATATGCTATGCTGATTGCAAGTCAACTAGGCGGTTATCACATTTGCTTATCCATAAGGAGGATTACAACATGAACAACATGATGACAACAAAATTCGGTAAAACTCTACTCAGTTTCGGAATATGCGCAACGCTCGCTTTGTCGGGTAGCATTGTTAGTGACGCTGCAGTCATGAAGGTGGAAGCAGCCTCCTCTACTTCCGTAGCAAATAAAGTGATTCAAACAGGCAAGAAATATATGGGAACTCCATATGTATTCGGCGCAGCAACAGGAAGAACAAGTGCATTTGATTGCTCTTCCTTTACGCAATATATTTTCAAAAAGCATGGGATTAAACTGCCGCGCTCTTCCAGAGAGCAATCGCGAGTGGGTACGAAAGTCTCGAAGAGTCAATTGAAGGCAGGAGACCTTATCTTCTCTGACACGAATCGTGATGGCATCATCAATCACGTATCGGTATATATGGGCAATAACAAAGTCATCCACACGTATAAGAAAGGTGTAGGAGTGACGATTTCCAACTTTAAAGGCAGCGCATGGGACAAGACCTTTAAAACAGCACGTCGTGTGATTAAATAATCGTGAATTGGACGAGCACTTCCTACCATTCATTTGTTAAGTAAAAAAATTATTTGCAGAAGAATAAATAGAGGAGCCCATATCATTCGGATATGAGCTCCTCTTCTTTTTATCCTATCGAGGTATGAAGAAGGATTACGAAGGAAATATTGTCCCTTCAACTACTGCCCCTAACCTGCTTACGGCAGCTCCCATTCCTCATTATCGGATTGAAGGATGTTCATATCCAATTGGCTCACACTGCAGCAGCAGCGCTAATGAACTGGTGGTGATATGTCGGTGCATAGAACGATTAATTATTGTACAATATAAGAAACTCTACCTGACGTATGGGCAAACCTAACCGATGAACGAATGCTTCTAGATTGGTTCAATACGGTTTGAACGCCTAGGCTCATGTGAACGCGTCAAGTTCTGTTTCTATTATGACCTCATTCTTAGATACGTTGCGTATACGAAGTGTCGAGGCCATCCATCCCACACATAGGAAGGAGAAACATCAATGAACAAGGAACAAGTGGAACGAATTCATACGGGAGAGGGTTTTATTGCAGCATTGGATCAGAGTGGCGGTAGCACGCCGAAGGCTCTGCTGCAATATGGGGTTACAGAAGATCGTTACTCCAATGACGAGGAAATGTTCGAGCAGGTTCACGAGATGCGCACACGCATAATTACGAGCTCAGCATTTGATTCGAAGTACATATTGGGGGCCATCTTATTTGAGAATACGATGGATCGGACGATCGATGGACAGTTTACCGCAGATTATTTGTGGGAAAAGAAAGGCATCGTACCTTTTTTGAAGGTGGACAAAGGATTGGCTGATCTTGAACAGGGTGTTCAACTGATGAAGCCTATGCCTGATCTGAACGACCTACTGAAGCGTGCAGTCGAGAAGCATATTTTCGGCACGAAGATGCGCTCAGTCATTAAGGAAGCGAACGCAGAAGGAATACGTAAAGTAGTCGAACAGCAATTCGAAGTCGGCATGCAGATTTGGTCTATGGGTCTTGTCCCAATTATTGAACCTGAAGTCGACATCTACAGCAAGGACAAGCAGCAATCGGAACAACTATTGAAGGATGAGCTTCTGAAGCAATTGAATGCGCTTGGCGAGGACGTAAGAGTCATGCTGAAGCTGTCCATCCCTACTGTCGATAATTTCTATCGTGAACTGATTGAAGATCCGCATGTGCTCCGCGTTGTAGCCTTGTCAGGCGGATACGATCAAGATGAAGCAAATGAAAGACTGGCACGCAATCATGGACTCATTGCCAGCTTCTCACGCGCCTTGTCGGTAGGATTATCAGCGCAGCAGACGGCTGAAGAATTCGATGAGACTCTGTCCCGCTCTATTCATTCCATCTACGAAGCCTCCATTAGCTAACACAAATGCTTGCATGACGGACATCTCAATTAGCAGTGGACAGTCATGTGTAAATATGATAGGAACTCCCGCGAATGCAGCCATTCACGGGAGTTTTTTTGTTTACTGACACTTTAGCATCCGACCGAATTCAGATGTAGATCCGATATTAAGACCACGGATTATTCATATTCCGTTCACCCGTTTGGCTGATTAGAACACTCTCAGGAACGCAGCTGATTACTTGTTAGAAAGGCTTCAATCGTAGGACTCACCGTTCGATAGACCAGACTGATGGGACGACTTGTCGCCTGCTTCAATGGTCTGATCGCCATTTGCTCATTGGACTGAAACAACAGCTTTGGCCCAATGGTAACACCGATCTCTTGGGATACCATATTCATAATCGTGTTACAATGCAGGACTTCCATCAGCACATTTGGCGTCACCCCATGATTGGACAGACACTCCATCACCTGTGAATGATAGGACGCCAGAGGCATGATGAAATCGACACCCTCAAGCTGCGAGATATCGATTGTGTCCAGCTGTGCAAGTGGGTGCTTCGGCGACATACCGATGACAAGCTCATCTTCATGAATGAATACTTGATGCAGATCTTGGTTCTGTCCCGCATTCATCATAAATCCAATATCCACAGTTCCCTTTCGAATCCATTCTTGAACTTCTTCATACGTTCCCTCAAATAAAATCACTTTCACACGCGGATGATGTTTTTTGATTCGTGCAATCATCGGTGGCAGCAATTGTGACGCTGCACTTGTAAATGCACCGATTCTAAGCAAACCTTCAAGCTGGTTGTTCTCTAGCGATACTTCCTCGCGAATAATTGCTTCACTGCGCAAAATTTGCATCATATGCGGAATAATACGATCTGCTAACACCGTCGTACTAATCTTAGCTTGCTTGCCTCGATTCAGCAGCGCATGACCAAGCTCCTTCTCCAAACTCGCAATCGCATGGCTAACCGCAGACTGAGTCATATTCAACTGCTCAGCAGCCTTTGTGAAATTCCCCTGCTCCACTACCTTCATGAACACTTCATAGCGCGCCAATGTCATGAGTTATCCTCATACCTTTCATGCCAAACATTAATTTCACTAATATAAGTATACTCGATACAATACATTCAGAACAGATGCTTGCTCTTACAGCGATCCATGTGTTTCATGCATATTATCATAAGGTTGGTGATCATCTTGAGAAACATTACTCTTCTACTATTCGGCATGTTCGCCTTAGGTGCTGATGCCTATGTGATGGCCGGAATACTCCCCCTTATCGCAGGAGACTTCAACATTTCTATTGGTGCAGCAGGACAATCGGTCAGTACGTTCACTCTATGCTATGCCATCGCAGCTCCATTCTTTGCAGCTATCTTAAGTCGAGCGAATACGAAACATATTTTACTTGCTGCATTATCGCTCTTTACATTGGCCAATATCATGACTGCGATTACGCATCATTTTGGCGTATTGCTAATATCTAGGGGAATAGCTGGAATCGGAGCGGGGTTATATTCGCCATTGGCGTCCTCTGCGGCCGTTCATCTTGCTCCTGAAGGGCAGCGGGGCCGAGCCTTAAGTTTAATCTTGTTCGGTATGAGTGCTGGAACCGTTATCGGCGTGCCATTAGGGATTTATATCTCTTCCTTGTATAATTGGCGATTGACAATGTGGTTTATTGTAATTGTCGGTCTCTTGGGCATAATGGCACTAGCGAGTCAGTTTCCTACAATTCAGAGCAATAGCTTGCCGACGTTGAGCGATAGATTGTCGCTGTTCAAAAATAAGCAAATCACGCTCGTAATGCTTGTGACGGCGATTTTAAGCTTTTGCAGCCTAGGATTATATACGTATTTGGATCGAATCATCGCCGCATTCGAATATGAGCAATCCATTTGGTTCATTTGGATGTGGGGGGTGGGCGGAATCGCCGGAAGCTTCTTGATTGGCTCAATCATGGATCGATATAAGCGTCCGCGAACGATTATGCTTATTCTCATCATTGTGCTCATGTTGTCCATGATGCTCATGGGTAGTGTTCATCAAAACGCAGCAAGTCTCGCATTCTTGCTCATACTGTGGGGTGCGGCGGGTTGGGCATCCATAGCTGCCCAGCAAAAAACACTTGTCGAGATCAGCCCAAGCCATGCGACAATCTCTATCGCACTGCTTAGCTCGATGAACTATTTGGCGGGATCTGTCGGTACAATGACCTTCGGTGCCTTGCTTGAGCGGAATGCGGATCCTGCCAATCTCCCCTATCTCGCAGGAATGGTTCTCGTCGCTGGATTCTTGCTTCAATGCTTATTCATGCACAAGGCACGAACCAGAAGTCGCACATCGGCATAACGTGCCCACTACAAAGAAGGATGGACTTCATGATGAAGCCCATCCTTCTTTCCGTTATTCCGATAAATTGCGTACATTCGCTTCGTGATGCGGTTTGTCCACAATACGGCTTTTGCTGTCCTTGTCCTGAACCGGAACAATGCCGAATGCAATCCATGACCATGAAGTAACACGCGAAATCATATATACGATGAACCAAGAACCAATGAAGGCAAATATCCAGCCGCCTGCAATATACAGTGCATACTCGAGCATATTTCCCTTAATCCCTATTTTCCGATAAATAAAGAGCAGGAACGGATGCAGCAAATATATGCCGAATGAGCATGCTCCGATGGAAGTCACCCAGGAAGATACTTTTCTTCCACAACGGTAAAATAGAACAAATGAGATTTGGATCAAAATGATGCACGACAATAAGGAATGAATATACCAAACGAGCTCATACCACAAGGTGTTGACGAATATCTTGCCAACATTCGCGCGATAAAACATGTATGCATGATAGATTCCAAGCCCAATCCACACACTCCATAAGACGACCCAGCCTGCGATTTGCTTATATCCCTTCGACAAGTGAACAAGCCAATTCCGGATCGATTCGTAATGCATAGCGATCCATGCCCCGAATATGAAGTATGACAGATAGGAGATTGCCAGATTCCCTCTTGGGATTTGCCAACCATACTTATTAACAATGATAAATCCCCATTGGAGCAGTGCAGCTGCCAGGAACATGAGCGGCACAGTCCGACGCATCTTTTGGAATACAGCCAGCAATAACGGAAACAATATATAAAACTGAACCATAATAATTATGTAATAGAGGTGCGTATACGCCCTGCCGCCGAACAGAGCTTTTATAAAGTCATATGCCACCGCCCACGATAGATCGAATAACATGTCGCTGCGATAGAGCTTCAATAAATAATAGAAGGCGGAAAAAACAAGGTATGGTACTAATATGTACAGTAATCGTTTCCGGTAAAACTGTCGTATCGTTCCTCCGCTTAACGGCTTGTCCGCATAATTATAAAACAATACGAACCCACTTAAAAAAATAAAAACGGGTACGGCAAATTTACTAAAGGTATTTATCAATAAGTAAAGCGGGTATGCCCGACTGCCGATTGTCGCTGCCAGCGCTTCCGATGTCGCATGGATCGCCAGCACCGCCATGATAGCAAGTGCCCGATAAGCATCGAGCTCTTGTATTCGTTCTCTCTTTGTCACGTATTTACAACTCCTCATTTGAGTTTTCTTATCATACGAAAAGTGCTCTTCACCATATCTAACAATCGAAAAGCCAAAAATGTGACATTGACAAAAAATTTTTTTATATAAAAATTGTAGCACAAAAAAGACCGAGTGCGGGAACATTTCGTCCCTGCTCTCGATCTTCTTCTGAACACTTACTTTTACTGCTTGGTATCCCGCGACCTATCCAATATCTCTTGCCCCTTGATTTGAAGTTCAGCAACCGCCTCATCCAGTGTTTTCTCTTTTTCAATCACAGAATTCAATGCATCCGACAGTAAAGCATCAAATTCGGAATGGAATCCCGCCGGAATACTCTTTTTATCAGACACTCCACTGACTTGCATTGGCTTTAACAGATAGAACGCATCCGTTTCCCGCCCTCTAAAATCCTTGAAATAGTCTGACCGCGTGGGGAGCGTATCGTTCATTGCCTTCCCAGCAACCTGTGCCATTTCCGGCCCGTTCACGAACTTGACGAATTCCCAAGCCGCCCGCTTGTTCGGAGAATCTGCAGATATGGCATAGATCTCCGACAATTTCACGTAAGCCGATTCATCGGGCTTAGCAGGATTAACAGGCGCGGCCGCAATGCCCCAGTCGATCTCCGGTGTCTTCGAGTAGTATGGAATATCCCGCAAGAAGGAAGCAAACCACGGCGCTTGAATCGTCATGGCTGCATGACCCATGTAGAACATCTCGTTAGATCGGCTGTACTGCTTCAAATAGTCTCTATGTTTCTCATAGTCGGCGTCATCGTATCCATCAAGCTGTTCGCCTTCCTTCATTGGCGGAGGAGCATAAGCCGCATGATTGCGGACTGCATCTGCCGTCATCTTCATCGCTTCTTTCCAACCATCCGAATCGATCAACAGCTTGCCTGATTTCGCGTCAACTAGCTTAAGTGCCGATGCAGCAGCGATATCATACATCAAACTTGCTGGCCCTTTCGTTTGATACAAACCAAACACTTGCTTCTTTCCTGATTCAACGCTCGCAAATCTCTCTGCCAGATCAAGAAGCTCCTTCCACGTCATTTTCCCGTTTGGCGGCTCAATTTGATACTTCTTGAACAAATTTCGATTATAATAGATGACGTTTGTCTCAAAGGATGGAGTAAGCCCGTATAGCTTTCCGTTCCCTTTTGCCCGCAGCCTATCAATAAGTCCAGGCATGAATCCGTCCAGCTTATATTGATCCTGGCTAATAGCCGGCTCAATGTCATACAACTTTCCTTCTTGAGCGAAGGCCTCAAACATGCTTTCATTCAAAAATAGCACGTCCGGCTTGTATTTATCGAGCAGCTTTTTCTTTTCCTCTGTCAAATTGAATGCCTCGTTTTTTTCGGCTTCGTCAAATAATTCTGCTTCACT